>NZ_JBIWKD010000001.1:0-805298 GCF_044765485.1 Streptomyces sp. NPDC102451
GGTTCGATGCTGGTCATAAGGGGTGCTTCTCCTACCGTGCCCTCTCAGGCTAACCCGACAAGACGGGATGTCTCACCCAAGGCTGATAGAGAGGGCCTGGGCCTTCGATCTATCGGCCCTTAGGGGCCGCACTGGTGAAGCAGCTTCGGACTGTGGCGGCGGAGCCGCCCCCTATCGCCTACTCCTTCGCCGTTGCCCTACTCCTGGTGGGCGCTACCGCGCCCTGCTTCCCTTCGCCGCTGGGTCAAGAGGATTCCTCTGTCGGCCCCGAAGGGGCCTGCACTGGGGCCAAATAGATAAGAGAGGGCGTGAACGTTCGCGCAGGTCAGATGCCATGTCGGCACACGCGAGACATGCTCTCACTGCACGCACGGTGTGCGGTCACCTGTCCTGGTGGAGACGGCAGGGCACGGGCGCACCCTTGGCCTTCTGGAATAGATGAGGCGGAAGCACCAGGCAGGCCGCACCGGAACGGGGTGAGATGAGGTGGAGATCCTTGGCGCGTGCCACCGCGTTGCGGGCGCTCTGGTCGGACAGTCGCTTGCCGTCCTTGCCGAGCAGTGCGGCCAGTCGGCCAGGCTCGAACGCTGCGTGTCCGTGGCGGTCGGCCCATCCGATGGCGGCGAAGTGGACTCGGTACGCGAGCGGGTGCCCATGGTCCTGCGCCATGCGTCGGTACTCGTGCTGAGAGACCCCGCCCCACGGGCGGTCATGACCGAAGTTGATAGTCACTGGTCGCGGCTGCCGTCGTTGGGGCCGCAGGTGTGGGCGTGTCCATCGATGAGGGGTGACGCACACGCCTCACAGGTCCAGACGATTTCGCTCGTGATGTTCAAAGGTTCGCGACTCCTGTCGATGGAGCGCAGCACGTAGCCGCGTCTCGCCGGGTGGAAGTCGCGCAGTTCCGTCCTGCGCTTCGGGAGTCCCTCGACGTCCCTGCGAGCCCCTCGGGATCGCGGCCTCTCGCGGAGTGGCCAGCTCTACCACCGCTGAACGATGGGAGCTACGGTCCCCGCTCCGTCAAAGAGCGGGGAAGTATTCCTACGTGGCGGGTTGCTCGACTGTCAAGCCGAGCCTCTCCCCGTCCTTGTTGTCAGAGCTTCGCTGCGAAGTCGTCGCTCTTGATGACGAGCCGTTCGCGTACGTCACGGGGAATCTTGAGACGCAGATGGACGGCGGGTGCACGCACGCCCTTGACCTTGGTGCGCGTGACTTCGCAGGTAATGCCGACGCGGCGGAGATCCTCGGCCATGACCTCCATGCCTCCGGACTCCCATGCTTCACGGAACGTCTTGCCGTTGTGGATCAGGGTCCATCGGTCCTGCGTGGTCTCGGGATCGATCGCGCTCAGTTCCTCTGAGAACTTGTCGAACGTCTTTTCTGCCTGCTCCTGAGCGAACCGCGTCTTCGTGTAGCGGCCTCCCGGCTCAAGTTCCTTCATGTAGTAGGCGATGGCCTCTTCGAGCCGCTTCACCTCGGCCCGAGCCTCAGCGCCCTGGGCGTACTCGCGGACTTGCACGGGGAAGTCGCCGAGCACCCGCAGCACATCGCCCACCAGGACGTCGTACACGCCCTGTGGGTCCGGTGCGCCGAGCCCCCCGCTCTTGCACTTCTGGCACCGGAGGTATCGGTACTGGCCGAACTTGTTGGACGTGACGTGCACTGTCATGTTGGACGTGCAGTCGGCGCAGACCAGTACGCCGAGGAACTGCGTCGCGCCGTGCGTCTGACGCTGGGGCTGGTTCTTGCCGCGCCGGTCGATGGCCTCTTGGAGTTCGTTGTATTCGCCCTCGGTGAAGATCGGTTCCGCCACCCTGACCGGCTTGCCGTCGTGTCCGAGGATCAGCTTGGAGCGGCGCACACCCTTGTTCTTGTTCTCCTCCACTCGATAACCCATGAGTGCTGGGTTGCGGAGGCGACGGAGGAGAGTCGTCGTAGTGAGCCCCTCGGACATGAGGCCGGCGCGTACGAGACATACAGACATGCGCCGGGCTGACACTCCCCGCAGCGCCATGCGGCGCGCCCACTGCAACGCCTTCTGTGCGACAGGGTCGATGGCAAGGGCTGATCTTCCCTTCACCTTCGTTGTGACGAAGCCGTACGCGGGCTTGCCCACGAGCCACGCGTCCTGAGTCCTCGTGTAGTCCCAGAGCGAAGCGACGCGGGTCGACGTGTTCGCCGCCTCGATCTCGGCAATACCCCCGATGAGCGTGACCATCATCCGACCGACAGTGGATTCAAGGTCGATCGAGTCGTTCTTCGAGGCCAGGTTCTTTCCGTACCGCTGGCACCACTCGATCATGGTGGAGAGATCCGACATGCGGCGGATGAATCTGTCGAGCTTCCAGAAGAGCAGAGCATCGAACTCGGGTGATCGGTTGTTCAGCCACTCGCCGAGCTCCTTGCGCTTCCACGGTGGAACCTTCGTCGCCGAGACGTTGAGATCGGAAGCGACGCCGACGACGCGGTACCCCTTGTCCCTGGCCAGTAGGCGAAGGTCGAGTTCCTGCCGCACCGGCGAGGTGGTGTCCTCCGTAAGTACGGACAGGCGGATGGAGAGCAGAGCGCGCGGGGCGTCCGCAGGAAGCAGAGCCTCCGCCTTCTTCAGCTCCTTGAGCAGAGCCAGGTCCGGAGCGGTCCACTCGGCTTCGATGTCGTACGTCTTCATGGCTCGGAGAGTAGCTATGGATTTAGCCGTGTGTCTATCTGCCCCAGCTCGACCTGGACATCCAGATCGGCCCCACCGGCAAGAAGCTCCTGCCGCTCACCGTCGTGAAGTAGCCCCTCAGGGTGACAGCCCGGTGACGAACGCCCGGCCCGGGAAACTCCGGGCCGGGCGTTCGCGTCTCTCAGGGCATGGACCTCGAGAAGCACCGCACGCCCGCGCCGTACGAAGGCGGGGAAGGCTGCCTGACGACCCTCGTCAGAATCCCGGTCAGGATCGTCGTGCTGGTCCTCGTCCTGCCCGTACGCATGGTCTGGGACCTGCTCGTCGCGGGCGGCCGCCTCGCGGAGCGGGTGCTGCTGCGCCCCCTGGGCAGGGCGCTGGAGTGGGTGTACGACCAGGTGCTCACCCCGGTCGGCCGGGCCCTCGGACGGTTGGCCGTGGCCCTCTTGGTGTGGCCCTGGGTCGGTCTGTGGCGGTACGTCGTCGTCCCCGTCGTCCGGTACGGCGTGCTCGTTCCGCTGAGGTGGCTCCACTCGGCCGTGCTCACCCCCGCCGGACACGGGCTGCGGTGGGTGTACGACAGGCTCCTCGTCCCGGCGGTGACCGGACTCGTCACCCTGCTCCTGGTGTGGCCGGCCATCGGCGCCTGGCGGTACGCACTGAAGCCGATCGGCATCGCGGCGTACTGGCTCGTCGTCCACCTGGTCGTGGCGCCGCTCCTCTGGGTCCACCGGTATGTGCTGACCCCGGTGGGGCACGGTGCGGCGTGGGTGCTGACGATGCTGGGGCGCGGGCTGGCCGCCGCCGTGCTCGGGGTGTGGGCCGGCGCGGCATGGCTGGTCATGGCGCTGCTCGTCTCGCCCCTCGTATGGCTCCACCGGCGTGTGCTGGCCCCGGTGGGCCGCGAGATCGTGGCAGCCGTGGGCGTCGCCTGGCGGGTCGCCGGCTACATCTCGCGCGCCGTCGGCCGCGTCCTGGCCTGGCTGGCGTGGCACCTGGTCGGCGCACCGGTTGCCTGGACCTACCGCACGGTGTGCACACCGGTGGGGCACTTCCTGCGCGACACGGTCGGGGCGCCGGTCAAGCGCGTCGCGGTGGAGGCGGGACGCGCGGCCCGCGGAGCCCTGGCCTCGGCCCGTCAGACCCTTCGGACGGCGCGCAGGGACGCCTGGCGTGCGCTGGTGGGAACACCGCAGGCCAAGAACGCGCGGGAACTCGAAGGGTCCGCTGCGCGTACCCTGGGTAGGACAACGACTGTCCCCAGCGCGGCGCCCGCGCCCGAGATCTCCCTGCTTGCCGACAAAACCGTCGAGCGGGGGTGAGCCGGAGCGGCACCCCGGGGCACCCCGTACTTCGTGGGCGGCACGCCACCGCGGCCGCCCCGCACCGAGGAGAAGAACCACTGGGCAAGCGACAGCCCGAAGGCCCGCCGCCCGCACCGGCGGTGCAGCGCATCCGACTGCGCTACACCAAGCGGGGCCGCCTCCGGTTCACCAGTCACAGAGACTTCCAGCGTGCCTTCGAGCGGGCGCTGCGCCGCTCCGAGGTGCCCATGGCCTACTCGGCGGGCTTCACCCCCCACCCGAAGGTGTCGTACGCCAACGCCGCCCCCACGGGCACGGGCAGTGAGGCCGAGTTCCTGGAGATCGCCCTCACCGAGGCGCGGGATCCGGACACGCTGCGCGGACTGCTCGACGCGTCGATGCCCACGGGCCTCGACATCATCGACGCGGTGGAGGCCCGCACCTCCGGCCTCGCCGACCGGCTGACCGCCTCCGTGTGGGAGATGCGGCTGGACGGGGTCACCGTCCAGGACGCGGAGAAGGCCGTGGCCGCCTTCCTGGCAGCCGAGACCGTCGAGGTCCAGCGCCGTGCGAAGAACGGCATGCGGAGCTTCGACGCCCGTGCGGCCGTCGCCGGCCTGCAGGCCCTTGATCCACAGCCTGATAGGTCCGGGGACACGCCCTGTGCGATACTGCGCCTGGTAGTGCGGCACGTGACACCTGCCGTGCGACCCGACGACGTCCTGTCCGGTCTCCGAGCTGTGGCCGACCTAACGCCGCCGGTCCCCGCAGCGGTGACCAGGCTGGCGCAGGGGCTCTTCGACGAGGAGTCCGGCACGGTGACCGACCCGCTCGCGCCCGACCGCGAGGCAGCCCCGGCCGTATCCACGGCCGATCCGGCCGCCGCCGCGACGGCGCCGGAAGGTGCAGGTTCCGCGTAAGGCGGTCGTTGTAGCGCAGCCCTTGGACTCGGGAGCCACCTGGGTCGGGCCGCGCACCGCCCCATAAGACTTTCGCCAGGCCGTGCGTCATGCGTACGGAACCGGCGAGCCAGACATCAGCTCCCGTGCGGCGCCCGCGCCCCGGACGGCGGTATCGCGCACATCGCGCGAATCGCGTCGGACCGGAATCAGGCGTGGCGCCCGGGAGCGCGACGGGAGAACCGCCCGCATGCACGAGCCGAACGAATCCGGTACGACCGGAACCCCCGCAAACACCGAGGACAACAACGCTCCTGGGGACAAGCTGCCGCCGCGCCGCAGGCGCCGCGCGGCGTCCCGCCCCGCCGGCCCGCCGTCCGGCGCGCCGGGTGCTGCCGCCGCCGAGGACGTCACGCCGGCCATACCGGCCACTGCCGACGAGAGCCCCGCCGAGCCCGCTGCCGAGGCCGCGCCGCCGGCGCGTGCCCGTCGCCGTGCGGTCCGTAAGGCGACCGCTCCGGCGGGTGCGCCGCAGGGTGCCGCCGAGGTCGTGGAGCCCGTCGCCGAGACGGCCGCCGCTCCCGTCGAGACCCCGGCCGAGCCCGTCGCCGAGGCCGCGCCGCCGGCGCGTGCCCGTCGCCGTGCGGTCCGTAAGGCGACCGCTCCGGCCGGTGCGCCGCAGGAGGCCGCCGAGGTCGTGGAGCCCGTCGTCGAGACCGCCCCGGTCGACGAGGAGGCCGAAGAGGCCGAGGAGACCGTCGAGGCGCCCGTCGCGGAAGCCGCTCCGTCGCGCCCTCGCCGCCGTGCCACCCGTAAGGCCACCGCTCCGGCGGGCGCCCCCCAGCCGGTCGAGGCCGTCGCGCAGGAGCCCGTCGCCGCCGAGCCGGTGAAGGCCCCCGAGCCCGCCGTCGAGGCCGCCGAGAGCCCGGCCGAGCCCGCCGCCGCGCCGCGAGGCCGTGCCCGTCGCCGTGCGTCGGCTCCGGCCGGTACGCCGCAGGGCACCCAGACCGCCGGGACCCCGGCCGAGATCGTGGCCGAACCGGCCGCCGAGGCCGCAGCCGAGTCCACCCGCGCCGAGGAGACCGTCGAGGCGCCCGCCGCCGAGGCAGCCGCCCCGGCGCGCACGCGCCGCCGCGCCTCCCGTAAGGCGTCGGCCCCGGCCGGCTCCCCGCAGCCCGTCGAGGAGGTCGCCGAGGCGGCCGCCGAGAAGGGCGAGGACCTCCCCGCCGCAGTGGCCGAGGAACTCGCCTCCGAGTCCGAGCAGGTCGAGGAAGCCGCGCCGCGAGGCCGCCAGCGCCGCCGGGCCACCGCCGCCGCGGGCCGTCCCGAGTTCACCGGGAAGACCGAGGAGCCCACCCGCAAGGGCCGTCGTGCGACGCGCCCCGCCGTGGCCGTGTTCCAGGCCCCGGTCTTCGCCGAGCCGATGTTCCAGACCCCGGAGACCGCGGCTGCCGCCGCTGCCGCCGTGGGTTCCACCCCGGCCCACGACGAGAGCGACGACTTCGAGGAGCAGAAGCCCGCGGACCGTACGGACCGTGCGCCGCGCAAGGCCGAGGCCAGGCAGGCCGCCGAGGCCGCGGTCCCCGCCGAGGCAGCAGAATCCGCGCCTCAGGGTGGCTCGCGCCGTCGCCGCCGCCGTCGCGGTGAAGCCGTCGAGACCGAGCCCGCCGCGACTCCGGTCACGCTTCCGGCCGAGCAGCCCGCCGCGGCCGCCGCGCCCGTCGAGGACGAGCACGAGGCAGAGACGGAGACGGACGCCGAGCACGAGGGCGACGAGACGGACGAGTACGGGGACCGGCCCTCCCGCCGTCGCCGTCGTGGTGGCCGTCGCCGCCGTCGCGGTGAGGCCAACGACACGGACGACGCGGAGCAGCAGGACGACGCCGCCGTGGACCGTTCCGAGGACGAGCAGCAGGCGCAGGACGACGACGAGGACGAGCACGAGAGCGAGCACGAGTCCTCCTCCGGCTCCAGCAGCAGCCGTCGCCGCCGCCGTCGTCGCCGCCGTAGCGGGGACGCCTCCGGCGAGGAGACGAGCACGGGCGCCGACGACCCGGAGCGCACGGTCGTCAAGGTCCGCGAGCCGCGTAAGAAGGAGGCCGAGCGCGAGCCCGGCACCGGCTTCGACGAGGTCCAGTCCATCAAGGGCTCGACCCGTATGGAGGCCAAGAAGCAGCGCCGCCGCGAGGGTCGTGAGCAGGGCCGCCGTCGCGTCCCGATCATCACCGAGGCCGAGTTCCTGGCCCGCCGCGAGGCCGTCGAGCGCGTCATGGTCGTCCGCCAGAGCGGCGAGCGCACCCAGATCGGCGTCCTCGAGGACAACGTGCTCGTCGAGCACTACGTCAACAAGGAGCAGGCGACCAGCTACGTCGGCAACGTCTACCTGGGCAAGGTGCAGAACGTCCTGCCGTCCATGGAGGCCGCCTTCGTCGACATCGGCAAGGGCCGCAACGCCGTCCTGTACGCCGGCGAGGTCAACTTCGAGGCGCTCGGCATGGCCCACGGGCCGCGCCGCATCGAGACCGCGCTCAAGTCCGGCCAGTCCGTCCTCGTCCAGGTGACGAAGGACCCGATCGGCCACAAGGGCGCCCGCCTGACCAGCCAGGTCTCGCTGCCCGGCCGCTACCTGGTCTACGTGCCCGAGGGCTCGATGACCGGCATCAGCCGCAAGCTGCCCGACACCGAGCGCGCCCGGCTGAAGACCATCCTCAAGAAGATCGTCCCCGAGGACGCGGGCGTCATCGTGCGCACCGCCGCCGAGGGCGCGAGCGAGGACGAGCTCCGCCGCGACGTCGAGCGGCTGCAGGGCCAGTGGGAAGAGATCCAGAAGAAGTCGAAGAACACCAGCAGCTCCAACGCGCCGACGCTGCTCTACGGCGAGCCGGACATGACCGTCCGGGTCGTCCGCGACATCTTCAACGAGGACTTCTCGAAGGTCATCGTCAGCGGTGACGACGCCTGGGAGACCATCCACGGCTACGTCTCGCACGTGGCGCCGGACCTCAGCGACCGCCTGTCGCGCTGGGCCTCCGAGGTCGACGTCTTCGCGACGTACCGCATCGACGAGCAGTTGATGAAGGCGCTGGACCGCAAGGTCTATCTGCCGAGCGGCGGCTCGCTGGTGATCGACAAGACCGAGGCGATGGTCGTCGTCGACGTCAACACCGGCAAGTTCACCGGCCAGGGCGGAAACCTCGAGGAGACCGTCACCAAGAACAACCTGGAGGCGGCCGAGGAGATCGTGCGTCAGCTGCGGCTGCGCGACCTCGGTGGCATCGTCGTCGTCGACTTCATCGACATGGTGCTGGAGTCCAACCGGGACCTGGTGCTGCGGCGACTGCTGGAGTGCCTGGGCCGTGACCGTACGAAGCACCAGGTCGCCGAGGTCACCTCGCTGGGCCTGGTGCAGATGACCCGTAAGCGGGTGGGCCAGGGCCTGCTGGAGTCCTTCTCCGAGACCTGCGTCCACTGCAACGGGCGCGGTGTGATCGTCCACATGGAGCAGCCCACGGCGGCCGGTGGCGGCGGTGGCAAGCGGTCCAAGAAGCGCGGCCGCGGTGGCGCCGGGCACGAGCACGAGCACGCCCAGGACCACGAGCACGCCGAGCAGCACGCCGAGGCCGAGACCGAGGCGGAGGTGGCCGCCGAGGTCGCCGCCCCGGTGGCGCTGCCCGAGCCGGAGTTCGTCGCGGACGAGGAGCTGTACAGCAGCCCGGCCGAGGCCGAGGCGGCGGCGTCGCGCGGCCGTGGCCGCAGGCGTGCGACCCGTAAGGTCACGGCTCCGGCCGGTGCACCCGCACCGGTGGCCGAGTCCGCCCCGGCGGCCCCGGCCGTCGAGGAGAAGCAGCAGGTCGAGGAGCAGCAGCCCGAGCCGGTGGCCGAGGCCCCGGTGGAGGCTCCCGCCGCCCCCGAGACCGAGGCCGCACCTCCGGCCCGTACGCGTCGCAGGGCGACCCGGAAGGCGACCGCCCCGGCGGGCTCGCCCAAGCAGGCCGATGTGACGCCGCCGGTCCGTCCGGCCGAGCCCGCGGCGGAGCCCGTCGCGGTCGAGGACCCGGTCGTCGAGGCCCCGGCGCCCGCTTCCCCGGAGGAGGCACCCGCTTCCCCGGAGGTGACGGCGCCCGAGGCTCCGGCGGCTGACGCGGAGTCCGCTCCCGCCGCCCCGCCGCGTGCCCGTCGCCGTGCGACCCGCAAGGCCACCGCTCCGGCGGGATCCCCGGCCGGCGCCGACGAGGCAGCGGTCGTGGTGGTCACGGGTACCGAGTCCGACACGACCGATGCCCCCGGCACCGAGGAGTCGGAGGCCCCGGTCAAGAAGACCGCGGCGCGGAAGACCGCGAAGAAGGCCACGGCGAAGAAGGCTGTCACCAAGAAGACGGCAGCCAAGACGGTCGCGAAGAAGACCACCGCCAAGAAGACGACGACCAAGAAGGCAGCGGCGAAGAAGACCGTCGCCGCCGAGCAGTCGTCGCCTTCGGCTGCCGCTTCCGCGCGTACGGGTGAGAGCGAGTAGCCGAGCTCCTGACGACCGCGTAACGCTCGTCCGTCCGCATGTGTCCCGCCCCGAGAGCTTCGGGGCGGGACACATGCGTTGCACCGGCCTCCCCTGCACCAATGGTCGCGAATCACCCCTTCTGCCCTTATCTGTCTAATGTGTCATTATCTGATGCAACCCTGGTGTGGCAGGGCGAGGAGCGCGCGAACCGCGCACTCGTCAAGGAGGTCGTCGATGACGAGCACCGATGAGCAGCCGGTTCCAGCAGCCAGTCCCGTCATCGGGGAGGCCGAGATCGCGGCCGTGGTCCGTGTGATGCGCAGCGGCCGTGTCGTACAGGGCCCCGAGGTCGCCGCCTTCGAGGAGGAGTTCTCCGGGCTGGTGGGCGGGCGGCACTGCGTCGCGGTCAACTCCGGCACCTCGGCCCTCCACCTGCTCCTCCTCGCCCTGGGCATCGGCCGGGGTGACGAGGTGATCGTCCCCTCGTTCTCCTTCGCGGCGTCCGCGAACGCGGTGCGTCTGACCGGCGCCGAGGTCGTGTTCGCCGACATCGAGCCGGGGAGCTTCGGCCTCGACCCGGCAGCGGTGGAGGCCGCGATCACCCCACGCACCGCCGCGGTCATGCCGGTGCACCTCTACGGTCATCCGGCGGCGATGGACCGGCTGATACCCGTGGCCGACAAGCACCGCATCGCCGTGGTCGAGGACGCCTGCCAGGCGCACGCCGCCGCACTGAACGGCACCCCGGTCGGCGCGTTCGGCACGGGCGGCGCCTTCAGCTTCTACCCGACGAAGAACATGCACGCCCTGGAGGGCGGCATGGTCAGCACGGGCGACGCGGAACTGGCCCGCACCCTGCGCCTGCTGCGCAACCAGGGCATGGAACAGCGCTACGCCAACGAGGTCATCGGCGCCAACATGCGGATGACCGACGTGTCCGCCGCCGTCGGCCGCGTACAGCTCGGCAGGATCCAGGACTGGACCGGGCAGCGCAGGGCCAACGCCTCCTACCTCGACGCGAACATCACCGTCCCCGGGGTCACCACGCCACCGGTCGCCGAGGGCGCCCGCCACGTCTACCACCAGTACACCGTGCGCATCCCCGGTGTCCGGGACGCCGCGATGGCGGAGCTCGCCCGGGCGGGCGTCGGCCATTCGGTCTACTACCCGACGCCGATCCACCGTCTGAAGCCCTACTGGGAGCCGGACCGGAAGGCGGGCCGCGTCTGGGACCTCCCCGAGACCGAGCGGGCCGCCGCCGAGGTCGTCTCCCTGCCCGTGCACCCGTCCCTCACACCGGAGGACCTGAAGCGGGTGGCCGCCGCGGTCAACGCTCTGGAGGTGGTGCTGTGAACGCCGGACTGCGGGCCGGTCTGATCGGCCTCGGCTCCATGGGCCGCAACCACGCCCGCGTGCTCGCCGCCCTGGAGGGTGTCACCCTGGTCGGCGTCGTCGAACCGCTGGGCGACAAGAACGGCTGGGCGCAAGGGGTTCCCGTCCTGACGGACGTCGAGGACCTCCTGGCCATGGGCATCGACTACGCCGTCGTCGCCTGCCCGACCGGCCTGCACGAGGAGGTCGGTCTGAGGCTCGCCGAGGCCGGGGTCCGCGTGCTCGTCGAGAAACCGCTCGCGGACTCCGTCGAAGGCGCCCTGCGCCTCGTGGACGCCTTCGAGTCGCGGAACCTCACGGCAGGCGTCGGCCACATCGAACGGTGCAACCCCGCCCTGCGCTCGCTCCGCAGCCGCCTGGAGACCGGCGAACTCGGGGATGTCTACCAGGTGGTGACCCGACGCCAGGGCCCCTACCCGCACCGCATAGCCGACGTGGGCGTGATCAAGGACCTGGCGACCCACGACATCGATCTGACGGCCTGGATGACCGGCCGGAGCTATGTGTCGATCGCCGCCCACACCGTGTCCAAGTCAGGCCGGCCGTACGAGGACATGGTCAGCGCGGTGGGCCGGCTCTCCGACGGGACCATGGTCAACCACCTGGTCAACTGGCTGAGCCCCCTCAAGGAGCGGTTCACCTCGGTCACCGGCGAGCGGGGCTGCCTCATCGCCGACACCCTGACCGCCGACCTGACGTTCTACTCGAACGCCTCGGTCACCACCGAGTGGGAGGCCCTGAGCGCCTTCCGCGGGGTCTCCGAGGGCGACATGATCCGCTACGCCATCCCCAAGCGTGAGCCCCTGCTCGTCGAACACGAACTCTTCCGGGACGCGGTGCAGGGCCTCTCCTGCGACATCTGCACACTGCGGCAGGGGCTGCGCACCGTGGAGGTGGCCGCATCCCTGCTCGACTCGGCCAGGAGCGGTCGCACGGTGGTCTTCGAAGCGGAGGAGGCGGTGCGCCATGGAACATGACCGTCCGGCCGACGCGCCCCGGCGCGGGAAGATCGTCATGCTGGTCGAGAACGGCGTGAAGGGCGACTCCCGGGTGCAGAAGGAAGCCCTGTCCGCGGCGGCGGCCGGCTGGGACGTGGTGCTCCTGGGCAAGTCACCCGACAGGAAGGCGAGGAGCTGGCGGCTGGGCGAGGCCCGGGTGCGCCTGATACCGGTCCCGACGCCCCTGCACCGACGCCGCCACGAATACCGCCGGGCCGTACTGCGCGCACCGCTCGCCTACCCGCCGGGCCCCCTGGCCGAATACCGCAAGCAGCGGATGAAGGCGTGGCGCGCCGAGCTCAACCTCCAGGTCATCGAGACCGGACGGACCGGCTCCGCCGTCGCCCGGACGCGGCTGCTGCCGAGGCGGCTGCTCTCCCGGGGCATGCACCGGTGGGTCAGGCTGCGCGCCCGGCACACCGCCGCGCTGGAGCGCCGCCGCAAGGACATGGACACCCCGCTCGACCGGTTCACCACGGCGTTCTGGGTCCGGGCGATGGGGGAGCGGGCCTGGCGCCGGCTCGACCCCGGTCTGTGGGATCTGGAGCTCGCCTACGGCAAGGTCGTCGACTCCCTCGAACCCGACCTGATCCACGCCAACGACTTCCGGATGCTCGGGGTCGGCGCGCGCGCCAAGCTCCGCGCCGAGGCCAGGGGACGCACCGTACGGCTCGTATGGGACGCACACGAGTTCCTGCCCGGCATCAAGCCCTGGAACCCGCACCCCCGCTGGCACGTCGCCCAGTGTGCCCACGAGCGGGAACACGCCAAGTACGCCGACGCCGTCACGACCGTGTCGGCCACCCTCGCGCAGATGCTGGCCGACCACCACGGGCTGAGCGAACTCCCCGAGGTGGTGCTCAACGCCCCCGACGCCACGGCTCCCGCGGACGCGGCCGCCGAGCCGGTTCCCGGACTGCGGGCGCTGTGCGGAATCGGCCCGCAGGTGCCACTGGCGGTCTACAGCGGCACCGCCGCACCACAGCGGGGGCTCGACATCATGGTCGAGGCTCTGCCACAACTCCCGGGCATACACGTGGCGTTCATCGTCCCACGGGGTAACTCGCTCTACATGCAGACACTGAAGAAGCGGGCGGTGGCACTCGCCGTGCAGGACCGGGTGCACATCCTGCCGTACGTGCCGCACGACCAGGTGGTCCCCCACCTGGCCGCGGCGGACGTCGGCGTCATACCGATCCACCACTGGCCGAACCACGAGATCGCCCTGATCACCAAGTTCTTCGAGTACTCCCACGCACGGCTGCCCCTCGTCGTCAGCGACGTACGCACGATGGGCGCGATGGTCACCACCACCGGGCAGGGAGAGGTCTTCACCGCGGAGGACGTCCCGGACTACGTACGGGCGGTGACCGCGGTCCTCGCCGACCCGCGGCGCTACCGGGACGCCTACCACCGGCCGGGCATGCTCACGGAATGGACCTGGGAGGCCCAGGCGGCGGTCCTCGACGGCGTGTACTCCCGGCTCGTCGAGGGGGCGCGCGCCCCGGTGGGTGAACGGACAGCGCCGGTGACCTCATGACGGGGTGCCCCGACGTCACTGTGATCGTGGCCGTGTACAACACGATGCCCTACCTGACGGAGTGCCTGAACTCCCTGGTGGGGCAGAGCATCGGGCTGGAACGCCTCGAAGTGATCGCGGTCGACGACGGCTCCACGGACGACAGTGCGGGCGAACTCGACCGGTTCGCCGAGCGCTACCCGGGTGTCGTGACGGTGCTGCGCCAGCCCAACTCGGGCGGACCCGCCGCCCCGAGCAACCGCGCCCTGGAAAGGGCCACCGGACGCTACGTCCACTTCGTGGGCGCCGACGACCACCTGGGCGAAGAGGCCCTGGAGCGGCTGGTGGCCTGCGCGGACACGTACGGATCGGACGTCGTCGCAGGCCGGATGGTCGGAGTCGACGGACGGTACGTGCACCAGAAGCTGTACGCCGAGAACGCCCCCGACATCAGTCTGTACGACTCGCCCCTGCCGTTCACGCTGGCGAACACCAAGCTGTTCAGGCGCGAGCTGGTGGAGAAGCACCGCCTGCGCTTCCAGGAGGACCTGCCGGTCGGCAGCGACCAGCCGTTCACCATCGAGGCCTGCGTCCGGGCCCGCAGGATCTCGGTGCTCGCCGACTACACCTGCTACTACGCCGTCAAGCGCGGCGACGCGAGCAACATCACCTACCGGGCGGACCACCTGTCCCGGCTGCGGTGCACCGCCCGCATCATGGACCACGCGGCGGGCCTCGTCCCGGCCGGCCCGCAGCGGGACGCGCTCCTCGCGCGGCACTTCGCCTGGGAGCTCTCCAAGCTCATGCTGACGGACTTCCCCGCACTCGCCACCGATACCAGGCGGCATCTGTGCGAAGGGCTGTCGGTGCTGCTGGACGCGTACTACACGGACGCGCTGCGCGACGGTACGGGCGTGAGGCGCCGGGTCCGCTTCGGGCTGGCCGGGCGCGGGGCCGTGGAGGCCCTGAGCAGGGCCATCACCGACGAGGCCGCATCCGGAGCCCCGCCCTTCCGGCTGGAGGACGGCCGCGCCTTCGCCGCCTACCCGGGATTCAGGGACCCCGGCGTGGGGCTGGACGACCGGTACTACGAGGTCCTCGGCGAAACGGTGGCGGGCAGGCTCGCGGCGGGCACGGTGTTCGAGTCGGCCGACTGGGAGCAGACGGGGACGGACCTCCGGCTCGCCGTGCGGCTCAGGCTCGGGGTCGTCGGGGACGTGACCTCGGTGGTGGTCGCCCTGGTGCAGGGCGCCATGCCGCAGAGCGCGGACCGGGCGGGCGCCCGCAGGCTGCCCGGCAGGGACGGGCGTCCTCCGGCCCCCGGCGACTTCACCGCGGTGGCGACCGCGGACGGGCTCGGCACACAGGTCGTCGCCCGCGTCCCGGTCCCCGCGGTCCGGGCCACCAAGGGGGTCCGTGTCTACGTCGATGTCGCGGGGTCGACCTACGAGATCCCGGTGCGCACCGAGGGGCGGCCCATGCCGCTGGCCCGCCGGTGGGGCGACGACGTGCCCCACCGCGTCGCGGCGAGGCCGAACACCAAGGGCAGGCTCGTGATCACGACAGCTCCACTGGTGGAGCCCCGGCTCGGACCGGGTACCAGGCTGTGGAGGCTGTTGAGACCGAAGAGGAAGTGAAGCCGATGAACATCTGTGTGGTCGCCCTCGGCAAGATCGGGCTCCCGCTCGCCGTGCAGTTCGCCGCCAAGGGCCACACGGTCATCGGGGCGGACGTCGACGAGCGAGTCGTCGGTCTGGTGAACGCGGCTGCCGAGCCGTTCCCCGGCGAGCACGAGCTGGCCGTCAAGCTGGAGGAGACGGTGGGCGCGGGCCTGCTCTCCGCGACGTCGGACACCACGGCCGCGGTCGCGGCGTCCGACGCCGTCGTGGTCGTCGTCCCGCTGTTCGTGGACGCCGAGGGAACCCCGGACTTCGGCTGGATGGACGCCGCGACGAAGGCCGTCGCCGCGGGACTGCGGCCCGGCACCCTCGTCAGCTACGAGACCACCCTGCCGGTCGGCACCACCCGTAAGCGCTGGGCGCCGATGCTCGCGGAGGGGTCCGGGCTCACCCCGGGGCGCGACTTCCCCCTCGTCTTCTCCCCCGAACGGGTCCTGACCGGCCGGGTCTTCGCCGACCTGCGGCGATACCCCAAGCTCGTCGGCGGCATCGACGAGGCGTCGACGCTGCGGGGCGTCGAGTTCTACGAAACCGTGCTCGACTTCGACGAGCGCGACGACCTGCCCCGCCGCAACGGCGTCTGGAACCTCGGTACGGCGGAGGCCTCGGAGCTGGCGAAGCTCGCCGAGACCACCTACCGGGACGTCAACATCGGTCTGGCCAACCAGTTCGCCCGCTTCGCCGACCTGCACGGCATCGACGTCGAGCAGGTCATCGACGCCTGCAACAGCCAGCCCTACAGCCATATCCACCGGCCCGGCATCGCCGTCGGCGGTCACTGCATCCCGGTCTACCCGCGGATGTACCTGTGGAACGACCCGCAGGCGACCGTCGTGCAGGCGGCCCGCGACGCCAACGCCGCGATGCCCCGCTACGCCGTCGACCTGCTGGCCGCCGCCTACGGCGACCTGGAGGGCGCCGGGGTCCTCGTGCTGGGCGCCGCCTACCGCGGCGGCGTCAAGGAGACCGCCTTCTCCGGAGTCTTCGGCGTGGTCGAGGCGCTCCGGGAGCGCGGCGCGGTGCCCTTCGTGTCGGACCCCCTGTACGAACCCGAGGAGCTGAGGGCCCAGGGCCTCGTCCCGCACGAGGACCAGGCCGTGACGGCCGCGATCCTCCAGACCGACCACCCCGAGTACCGCGAGCTGTCCGCGGACACCCTGCCGGACGTCCGCGTCCTCGTCGACGGCCGCCGTACGACGGACCCGGACCGCTGGAAGGGCGTACGGCGGGTGGTCATCGGCGGCTGACCTCCCCCGGGGGCCTGCCCCGGGCCTCCCGCGTCAGAGCGCCGGGGCGGCGCGCTCCGTGAGCGCACCACCGGCCTCGTCATGCAGTGCGCCGGTCCGCGGGCACTCCCAGACGCCCGGTTCGTCCGCCCGCTCGACGAGCCTGACACCACTGCGCCCCACCCAGCCGATCCTGCGGGCCGGCACACCCACGACCAGACCGAAGTCCGGGACGTCCTCGGTCACGACGGCACCCGCCGCCACCATGGCCCAACGGCCGATCCGCACGGGCGCGACACACACGGACCGTGCGCCGAGCGAGGCGCCCTCGGCCACCGTCACACCCACGGCCTCCCAGTCGCCGCCCCGCTTCTGCCGGCCCTCGGGGCCGACGGAGCGCGGGTTGCGGTCGTTGGTGAGGACCACGGCGGGGCCGACGAAGACACCGTCACCGAGCTCGGCCGGCTCGTACACCAGGGCGTAGTTCTGCAGCTTGACGTTGTCGCCGATCCGCACCCCCGCACCCACGTACGCCCCGCGCCCGACCACGCAGCCCTCGCCGAGCCTGGCCCCCTCGCGGATCTGGGCGAGGTCCCAGACGCTGCTGCCGTCCCCGATCTCGGCGCTCCCGTCGACCTGGGCGGTGGGCTGGACCCTGTAGTTCACGTGCAGCACCTTTCGCGGGGCGGAACCCTTCGCCGGGCGGACCGTTTGCGGGGCGGAACCCTTCGCCGGGCGGACCCTTTGCGGGGCGGAACCCTTCGCCGGGCGGACCCTTTGCGGGGCGGAACCCTTCGCCGGGCGGAACCCTTTGCGGAGCGGATCAGGACAAAGCGTACGGTCGCCACAGGGGTCCCGCCCGGGCGGAGTCGGCGCCCGGCACCCGGTTTGACCCCCCGGTCCCCGCCCCGTAATCTTGACCCTCGGCGTGTTTCTGTGCGCCTACCCCCTGAGCACATCCCTCCCGGTGATCCGTCCCCGGGGGAGGCCGCTCATCCTTCCGGACTGTCGTGGGCCCCGGCCCGCGCGGGCGGCTGGCATCAGGGGATCCGTTCCGAGTGAGAGAGAGATCCGCGTGTACGCCATCGTGCGCAGCGGTGGTCGCCAGCACAAGGTTGCTGTCGGCGACATCGTTGAGGTTGACAAGATTCCCACCGCCAAGGTTGGCGACACGGTCGAGCTCTCGACCCTGCTCGTTGTCGACGGCGACGCCGTGACCAGCGACCCCTGGGTTCTGGACGGCATCAAGGTCCAGGCCGAGATCGTGGACCACCACAAGGGCGCGAAGATCGACATCCTTCGCTACAAGAACAAGACGGGTTACCGCCGTCGCCAGGGTCACCGCCAGCAGTACACGGCGATCAAGGTCACCGGTATCCCCGCGGCTGCGAAGTAAGGGACTGAGGAGACATGGCACACAAGAAGGGCGCATCGTCCACTCGGAACGGGCGCGATTCCAATGCTCAGCGGCTCGGCGTGAAGCGCTTCGGCGGTCAGGCCGTCAACGCCGGTGAGATCCTGGTCCGCCAGCGCGGCACCCACTTCCACCCGGGCACGGGCGTCGGCCGTGGCGGCGACGACACGCTGTTCGCGCTGACCGCCGGTGCGGTGGAGTTCGGTACGCACCGTGGCCGCAAGGTCGTGAACATCGTTCCCGTCGCTGCCTGAGTCAGGCGACGACCGAACGACACAGCACCTTCCGAGGGCGGATCTCAGCTTTCCCGGTAACCGGGGAAGCGGGTCCGCCCTCGGCGCGTTACGTCAAGAGACATTCCCGTATTTTTCCGCAGTACCTGGAGGCACCCACCATGACCACCTTCGTGGACCGCGTCGAGCTGCATGCCGCCGCGGGTAACGGAGGCCACGGCGTGGCCTCCGTACACCGTGAGAAGTTCAAGCCGCTGGGCGGCCCCGACGGGGGCAACGGCGGACGCGGCGGCGATGTGATCCTCGTCGTCGAGCAGGCCGTCACCACGCTGCTCGACTACCACCACCACCCCCACCGCAAGGCCACGAACGGCCAGCCCGGTGCCGGTGACAACCGCTCCGGCAAGGACGGCCAGGACCTCGTGCTGCCCGTCCCCGACGGCACCGTCGTCCTCGACAAGGCGGGCAACGTCCTCGCCGACCTGGTCGGCCAGGGCACCACCTTCGTCGCGGGCCAGGGCGGCCGCGGCGGCCTCGGCAACGCCGCGCTGGCCTCCGCCCGCCGCAAGGCGCCCGGCTTCGCGCTGCTCGGCGAGCCGGGGGAGAGCCGGGACATCGTCCTGGAGCTCAAGACCGTCGCCGACGTCGCGCTCGTGGGCTACCCGAGCGCGGGCAAGTCCTCGCTGATCTCGGTGCTCTCCGCGGCCAAGCCGAAGATCGCGGACTACCCGTTCACGACCCTCGTCCCCAACCTGGGCGTCGTCACCGCGGGCTCGACCGTCTACACCATCGCCGACGTCCCGGGGCTCATCCCGGGTGCCAGCCAGGGCAAGGGCCTCGGCCTGGAGTTCCTGCGCCACGTCGAGCGCTGCTCCGTCCTGGTGCACGTCCTGGACACCGCGACGCTGGAGTCGGACCGCGACCCGGTCTCCGACCTCGACATGATCGAGGAGGAGCTGCGGCTGTACGGCGGCCTCGAGAACCGCCCGCGCATCGTCGCCCTCAACAAGGTCGACATCCCGGACGGCCAGGACCTCGCCGACATGATCCGCCCCGACCTGGAGGCACGCGGCTACCGCGTCTTCGAGGTCTCGGCCATCGCGCACAAGGGCCTCAACGAGCTCTCGTACGCCCTCGCCGGGATCATCGCCGAGGCGCGGGCCACCAAGCCCAAGGAGGAGTCGACCCGGATCGTCATCCGGCCCAAGGCCGTCGACGACGCCGGTTTCACGGTGACCGTGGAGGACGACGGCATCTACCGCGTGCGGGGCGAGAAGCCCGAGCGCTGGATCCGTCAGACCGACTTCAACAACGACGAGGCCGTCGGTTACCTCGCGGACCGGCTCAACCGCCTCGGCGTCGAGGACGCGCTCCGCAAGGCGGGTGCCCAGGCCGGCGACGGCGTGGCCATCGGTGCCGAGGACAACGCGGTCGTCTTCGACTGGGAGCCGACCATGGCCGCCGGCGCGGAGATGCTGGGCCGCCGTGGCGAGGACCACCGCCTGGAGGCCCCGCGCCCCGCCGCGCAGCGCCGCCGGGACCGCGACACCGAGCGTGACGACGCGCAGCGCGAGTACGACGAGTTCGACCCCTTCTAGGCCCTCCCGTACGGGTCGTGCGGGGCTCGCGAGTCCCGCACGACCGTACGGAAAGCCCCGGTCCCACCCGGGAACGTGCCAGGTGACAGGTCCGCGGCGGCCGCTCATGTGCAGATTGCGTCACACATCTGTGGGGTCCGTCACCACACACCGGGGCCTCGGACGGGCAATCTGCCTGGCTGGGGGGTGAACTGCACGTTTCCCAAGGGTGAGTGGCAGTAAACGTCCACCTTGCGAGACGGTCGCGGAGAGTGCGACCATCACACTGTTCCCCCCTGTCATCGCAAGGTAGGTCGTCTGTGTCTGTGCCGCATGAAGCCAAGCCCCGGACCACAGCGGTCGTGCTCGCCGGTGGGACCGGCCAACGTGTAGGCCTGTCGATCCCCAAGCAGCTGCTGAAGATCGCCGGTAAGGCAGTCATCGAGCACACGCTGAGCATCTTCGAGAACGCCGAGGGCATCGACGATGTCATCGTGCTGATGGCGCCCGGCTTCGTGCCGGACGTCGAGAAGATCGTCGCCAAGGCCGGGCTGACCAAGGTCATCAAGGTCATCGAGGGTGGCAACACCCGGAACGAGACCACCGAGCGTGCCATCGCGGCCCTCGGCGAAGGGCTCGCGGAGGGTGAGGACCGCAACGTCCTCTTCCACGACGCGGTCCGTCCCCTCCTGTCGCAGCGCGTCATCAAGGACTGCGTCGACGCCCTCGACCGCTACCAGGCGGTCGACGTCGCCATCCCGTCCGCCGACACGATCATCGTGACCCGGACCCACGGCGAGGACGGCGAGTTCATCACCGACGTCCCGGACCGGTCCCGGCTGCGCCGCGGCCAGACGCCGCAGGCCTTCAAGCTGTCCACGATCCGCAAGGCGTACGAGGTCGCGGCCGGCGACCCGAACTTCCAGGCGACCGACGACTGCTCGGTCGTCCTGCGGTACCTCCCCGACGTGCCGATCTACGTGGTCGCGGGCGACGAGTACAACATGAAGGTGACCCAGCCGGTCGACGTCTTCATCACCGACAAGCTCTTCCAGCTGGCCTCCACCGCGGCCCCCCGCCAGGCCGACGAGGCCGCCTACCGGGACCTGCTCTCGGGCAAGACCCTGGTCGTCTTCGGCGGCTCGTACGGCATCGGCGCCGACATCGCCACACTGGCCGAGCAGTACGGCGCCAGCGTGTACGCCCTGGGCCGCTCCACCACCGGTACGCACGTGGAGAACCCCGAGCACATCGACGACGCGCTGTCGAAGGCCTACGCCGAGACCGGCCGCATCGACTACGTCATCAACACCGCGGGCGTCCTGCGCATCGGCAAGCTGGCCGAGACGGACAACACGACGATCCAGGAAGCGCTGAACGTCAATTACCTGGCGCCCGTGCAGATCGCCCGTGCCTCGTACAAGTACCTGGCGGAGACCCAGGGGCAGTTGCTCCTGTACACCTCCAGCAGTTACACCCGGGGCCGTGCCGAATACAGCCTCTACTCCTCCACCAAGGCCGCGATGGTGAACCTCACCCAGGCGCTGGCCGACGAATGGGCGGGCGAGGGCGTCCGGGTCAACTGTGTGAATCCGGAGCGCACCGCCACCCCCATGCGGACCAAGGCCTTCGGCCAGGAGCCGGAGGGCTCGCTGCTCTCCTCCGAGGCCGTGGCGCGCACCTCGCTCGACGTTCTCCTGTCCGCGATGACGGGCCACGTCATCGACGTACGGCAGCAGGACCCGACCCGTGATGTCACCGAGGCTTCGGGATTCGAGCAGGCGCTGGCCTCGGTTCTGGACCGTCAAGAAGATGTGTAATAATTCTTGACAAAAGTGCTTTTCGGGCCTCTGTAATCACCGTTCGGTGATTGCAGAGGCCCGAGTGCGTGAAGCCGCACCTTCACATTTCCCTCAATACGTGAAACAACCGGCACCCCCTGGAGCAGGTTCTTCGTGATTTCGACAGCCATCCGCCTGGCCCGTGTGGGCAGTCGGTCAGAACTGGCGGCAGCGATACTGATGATGCTGGGTTACCCCTGCGTCATGATCGCCGCTCTTCTCCCCGATATCTGGTTCTTCGCGGCGGCCACGGCTGTCACGTACATCGCGGACTGGTACCTGCACCAGCGCGGCAGTTACCTGGTCAACAGGCTCGGAAAGGTGCGGGCGGGGCTGTCCATCCGCTTCCTGCTCCGCCAGCTGATGATCATCCTGCTCCTGGCCCGGCTGGACCTCTCGCAGGAGCCCCTCTTCTACGCGGCTGTCGCGTGCTTCCTCCTCTTCTACGGTCTGCAGGCGCCGCACGGCGCGCTGACGACGCTGATCCGTCTGCGCCGCACCCTGCCGATCGTCACCCGGAACGTGGACCTGCACGCCGTCCGCATCCCGGACGGCCCGCCGCGCCCGCTGCTGCACCGGGCCAGCGAGAAGATGCTCCACCTCGACCTTCCCGCCGTGGTGGGCATCCTGATCGCCGCGGGCACGGGCGAGGACGTCATCGGATACGCCGGTGCCGCCGCGACGCTGCTGCTGGCCCTCGGCTACAACGCGCTGCTCGTCCCGTACCTGCGCCGGAACCGGCAGGTGCCCCCGGCCCCCGCCGTGCTGAAGGCCCTGGACACCTGGCTGGGCGAGTACCAGCCGACCGTCGTGCTCTACTTCTCCGGCTCCAGCGAGTCCGCCTACCAGGGCAACATGTGGCTGGACACCATGGCGGCCGTCGAGGGGCGCCCGCTGATCGTCATGCGCGAGCGGAATCTCGTGGCGCAGCTCGCCGACACGTCCGTGCCCGTGGTCTGCGTGCCGGCCGGTACCCACCTGATGAACCTGGACCTCTCCACCGTCCGGGTGTGCCTGTATCCGGCCAACGTCGGCAAGAACATCCACATGCTGCGCGTCCCGACGATGAAGCACGTCTTCATCGGCCACGGCGACAGCGACAAGCTGGCCAGCGTCAACCCGTACTCCAAGGTGTACGACGAGGTGTGGACGGCGGGCCGTGCGGGCCGCGACCGTTACGCCCTGGCCGATGTCGGCATCCGCGACGAGGACATCGTCGAGGTCGGGCGGCCGCAGCTGGCGCCGATCAAGAGCTGGACCGGCACCACGGGCAACCCCGTTCCCACCGTGCTGTACGCCCCCACCTGGGAGGGCTGGGACGACAACCCGGGCAACACGTCGCTGCTCCTCGCCGGTGAGAACATCGTCCGCCGGCTGCTGAAGGCGGACAGCCCGGTCCGGGTCATCTACAAGCCGCACCCCTTCACCGGTATCCGCAGCGCCAAGGCCAAGGCCGTCAACGCCAGGATCGAGGCGATGATCGCCAAGGCCACGCAGGAGCGCGCCGCCGACCCGCGCTGGGTGCAGGAGGCCTCCACGGCCGCCGACGGGCAGCGCGCGGCCAAGGCGGAGCTGGTCGACGTAGAGGCCCGCCTGGCGGACCTCGCGAAGCCCGCCAGGGTCGGCGGCGACGAGTCGGAGGACTCCCGGCTGGCGCTGGCCGACCCGGCCCGCCAGGCCGCGATCGCCACCCTGCGGGCCGAGTGGAACGACGCCTACTGGCGTTCCTTCGGCTGGTGGGAGCACAGGACGGTGACCGGTTCGCAGCCGAAGCTGTACGACTGCTTCAACCAGTCCGATGCCATGGTCTCGGACATCTCCAGCGTGGTCTCCGACTTCATCGCGAGCGGCAAGCCGTACGCGGTCACCGATTCGGCGGAGCTCGGCGCGGAGGAGTTCAAGCGCCAGAACACCGCCGTACGGGCGGCCGTCATCCTCTCCAACAGCGCGAAGGAGATCGACGAGCTGCTGCGTGCCGTCGCCGATCCGGCGGCCGACACGCTGGCCGACGCCCGGCATGAGCTGAAGAGCTACCTGCTGGGTCCGGACGAGCCCACCTCCATGGAGCAGTTCAACGCCGCCGTGCAGGCGCTCGCCGCCAAGGCCGAGGCCCGCAACGCGGGCGTCGCGCAGCGGCTGGGCGAGCAGGTGCCCGCGCCGCTGCCCGACCTCGAGGCCGCGTCCAGCGGAGCCGGGGACGGGACGGCGGAGATCGTCGCCGAGGCCGAGGCGGCAGTCGATCCCGACACGCCCGACGACGAGGACGCGGGGATCGGTGCCGGTCCCTCGTCGATCCGCTGACCACGCACTGCCCGGCTGCCGGCAGAACGTGACGCGGGCAGCCGGATGCGCAGCTGACGACCAGGTGTGATCCGGCTGTCATTCAGTTGTTCGAAAGTCGTCCGGTTCGCGACGCAACCTACGCAACGGCCCGTCCGTCTCCTCCTCAGGGAGGGGAACGTACGGGCCGTTCGGCGTGTCCGTGCAGGGAACGGGGCGGATACCGTCGTTCCATCGTTTCTCCTGATTGATACGTTTATGCGTGAACCGGGGAGAAATGAGCAGCACTGCACCAGATGTGTCCGTCGTCATCGGCGCCTACGAGGCGATGCCGTACCTGATCCGCTGCCTGGAGTCCGTCGAGGCGCAGACGCTTCCGGCCGGGCGCATGGAGATCGTCGCCGTCGATGACGGATCCACCGACGGTACGGGGGAGTACCTGGAGGAGTTCGCCGCCCGGACCGCCATCGAGATGCGCGTGGTCCGCCAGGAGAACTCCGGCGGTCCCAGCGGTCCGCGCAACGTCGGGCTCGGTCTGGCCCGCGGCCGGTACGTCTTCTTCCTCGACGCGGACGACTACTTCGGCGAGGAAGCCCTGGAGCGGATGGTCGCGATGGGCGACCGGGCCGGTACGGACGTGGTGCTCGGGAAGGTCGTCGGCGTCAACAGGGGGGCGCCCAAGTCGATGTGGTCGCGGACCGAGGCGCGGGTCGACGTCCACCGCTCCAAGGTCATCTACACCCTCAGTGCGCAGAAGCTCTTCCGGCGTGAGCTGCTGGAGCGCATCGGCCTGCGCTTCGACGAACGGCTCAAGACCGGCGAGGACGCCCTCTTCACGATGGAGGCGTATCTGCGGGGTGCGGGAGTCTCCGTCGTCGCCGACTGCACCTGCTACCACCTCGTCGGCCGCACCGACGGCAAGCACGCCACCAAACGCGGCAGTTACGTCCTGCGCTTCGACGCGATGGAAGCCATGATGGCGCTCATCCACCGGCTGGAGCCGGCCGGACCGAAGCGCGACCTCCTCATGATCAGGCCCTTCACGGTCGGCATGCTCCAGCAGTTCGGCCCCGGCCTCCTGAAGCAGCCGGAGGACGAACAGCGGCACAAGATGGAACTCGCGGCTCCTCTGATGCGGAGCTACTGGACGGACGGTGTGGCCCGCCGGATCAAGGTGGCCGAGCGGCTGAGGCTCGCCTGTGTCGCACGGGGCCGCCTCGACCTGCTGGCCGACGTACTGCGGTTCGTCCAGGCCAAGAAGGTCCCGGAGCTGGTCAGTTCGGACAAGGGCGACAAGCTCTTCCTCGCCTACCCCCACTTCCGGGACGAGGACGCGGGACTCCGGGACGCCGACTACCAGGTCACCGTGCCCGACTGGCACGGCAGCGACCGGGTCACGAGGCCGAAGCGCATCCCGAGGGCGGGGCTGGAGCGGCCGTCCGTGCCGCGGCGCGTCGTCCGGCGGCTGCGCAGGGAGCTCCGTGGCTGGTGCGCGCGCCTGAGTACCGGCTGACGCCGTGGCCCCGCCCCGTAGTCCACTCGCCGCACCCGTGGGGTCGTTCGCGTCCACCTGGGCGCCTGGTGGCGGAACTGTGGGCAACGCAGAGTTAAACTCACAAAATATTCATGGTCCCTCAAGGGACCTACATGTCAGCATCGGGACAGGGACAACGTGAAGGCTCTCGTACTCTCCGGTGGGGCGGGCACACGTCTTCGCCCCATCACGCACACGTCTGCCAAGCAGCTGGTTCCGGTGGCGAACAAGCCCGTCCTCTTCTACGGGCTGGAAGCCATCGCCGAGGCCGGGATCACGGACGTCGGCATCATCGTGGGTGACACGGCGCCGGAGATCCGCGAGGCCGTCGGCGACGGCTCCGCCCTCGGTATCGACGTCACGTACATCCCGCAGGACGAACCGCGTGGCCTCGCGCACGCGGTCCTCATCGCGCGTGACTTCCTGGGGGACGACGACTTCGTCATGTACCTCGGTGACAACTTCATCGTCGGCGGCATCGCCGGACTGGTCGAGGAGTTCCGCGCTGAGCGGCCCGAGGCCCAGATCCTGCTGACCAAGGTGCCCAACCCGACGGCCTTCGGTGTCGCGGAGCTCGACGCCGAAGGACGGGTCGCGTCCCTCGAGGAGAAGCCGAAGGAGCCGAAGAGCGATCTGGCGCTCGTCGGCGTCTACCTCTTCACCCCGGCCGTCCACGAGGCCGTGCGTTCGATCGAGCCGTCGTGGCGCGGCGAGCTGGAGATCACCCACGCCATCCAGTGGCTGATCGACCAGCGGCGCGACGTCCGCTCCACGGTCATCTCCGGGTACTGGAAGGACACCGGCAACGTCACCGACATGCTGGAGGTCAACCGCTCCGTCCTGGAGACGCTGAAGGCCGCCACCGAGGGGACGGTCGACGAACACAGCGAGATCATCGGACGGGTCCGGATCGAGGCAGGTGCCAGGGTCACCAGCAGCCGTATCGTCGGCCCGGTGATCATCGGCGCCGACGCGGTCATCAGCGACTCCTACGTGGGCCCCTTCACCTCGGTCTCGGAGGGGTGCCGGATCGAGGACAGCGAGATCGAATACTCCATCGTCCTGCGTGGCGCGTCCATCTCCGGTGTGCGCCGCGTCGAGGCGTCGCTCATCGGCCGGGACGTCGAAGTGACGCCCGCGCCCCGCAATCCGTCCGCCCATCGGCTCGTGCTCGGTGACCACAGCAAGGTGCAGATCTCTTCATGACGACCAACATCCTGGTGACCGGCGGGGCCGGATTCATCGGCTCCCACTACGTCCGTACCGTGCTGGGCCCCCAGGGGCCGAGCGATGTCGCCGTGACGGTTCTCGACAAGCTCACGTACGCCGGCAACCCGGCCAACCTCGACGAGGTCCGTGACCACCCGGGCTTCGCCTTCGTGCAGGGCGACATCTGCGACGCCGAACTGGTCGGCAAGCTGATGTCCGAGCACGACCAGGTGGTGCACTTCGCCGCGGAGTCCCACGTGGACCGGTCCATCGACGGCGGAGCCGAATTCGTCCGTACGAACGTCGTGGGCACGCACACCCTGATCCACGCCGCGCACCTGGCCGGCATCAAGACCTTCGTGCACATCTCCACGGACGAGGTCTACGGGTCGATCGACGAGGGCTCCTGGCCGGAGACGCACCCGCTGGAGCCCAACTCGCCGTACTCCTCGGCCAAGGCGTCCAGCGATCTGATCGCCCTCTCGTACCACCGCACGCACGGCCTCGACGTGCGCGTGACCCGTTGTTCCAACAACTACGGTCACCACCACTTCCCCGAGAAGGTCATCCCGCTCTTCGTCACCAACCTTCTGGACGGCAAGACCGTCCCGCTGTACGGCGACGGCGCCAATGTGCGCGACTGGCTGCACATCGACGACCACGTCCAGGGCATCGAACTCGTCCGTACGAAGGGCCGCGCCGGCGAGGTCTACAACATCGGCGGTGGCACCGAGCTCTCCAACAAGGAGCTCACCGGGCTGCTCCTGGAGGCCTGCGGCGCCGACTGGGAGACCAGCGTCACCTACGTCGAGGACCGCAAGGGCCACGACCGGCGCTACTCGGTCGACTGCACGAAGATCCGTGAGGAGCTCGGCTACGAGCCCCGCACGGACTTCGCCACCGGCCTCGCCGCGACCGTGCAGTGGTACCGCGACAACCGCGCCTGGTGGGAGCCGCTGAAGGACCGGGCGGCGCTGTAGAGCCCGTCGGGCGGGAATTCCGGCAGCCGGGCGACGAGGAAGCCGGCCGGCACGGCTGCCGTGGCCGTGGGACGGCTCGCCCACGCGGCCCGCGGCCACGGCAACAGGCACAACGAGAAGGCAGGGTTCGGTAATGAGCAGCAGTTGGTTGGTCACCGGCTCGGGCGGGATGCTCGGACAGGACGTCCTGGCCCGGCTGGCCCGGGACGGCGAGTCCGCCGTGGGTCTGGACCGCAAGGCCCTGGACATCACGGACGCGGACGCCGTGCGCAGGGCCGTCGAGGAGCACAGCCCTGCTGTGATCGTCAACTGCGCCGCCTGGACGGCGGTGGACGACGCCGAGGCCCAGGAGGACGAGGCGCTGCGCATCAACGGTGACGGTCCGCGTCTGCTGGCCGAGGCGTGTGCCGAGCACGGGATCGTCCTGCTCCAGGTCTCCACCGACTACGTGTTCGACGGAGTGGCCGGGGCGCCTTACCAGGAGGACGCCCCCACCGGTCCCCGCAGCGCGTACGGGCGTACCAAACTCGCCGGCGAGCAGGCGGTGCTCTCGCTGCTGCCCGGCACCGGATACGTCGTCAGGACCGCCTGGCTCTACGGAGCGGGCGGAGGCAACTTCGTCCGGACCATGATCAAGCTCGAAGGCGTCAAGGACACCCTGGACGTCGTGGACGACCAGCGCGGTCAGCCCACCTGGACCGCAGACCTCGCCGACCGCCTCGTACGCCTGGGACAGGGGGCGCTGGCCGGAACGGCACCGGCCGGCGTCTACCACGGGACCAGCGGCGGCGAGACGACCTGGTTCGGTTTCACCCGGGCCATCTTCGAGGGGCTGGGCGCTGATCCCGAGCGTGTACGCCCGACCACCAGCGCGGCGTTCGCGCGGCCCGCGCCCCGTCCGGCGTACAGCGTGCTGGGGCACGACCGCTGGACGCGGGCCGGTATCGAGCCCATCAGGGACTGGCGGGAGGCACTGGCCGAAGCCCTGCCGTCCCTGCACGGAACGCCTTGAACATCTGATGATTGCCGTGCGTCGCCCGGACACAGTAGGTTCACTGCCAATCAGGCCGGTCGACACGGTACGAAAGGGCTTTCGGTGCGCAGGCCGTTCTCGGTCCGGTGAGGCCGGACGAAACGAATCCGCGCCCCCGGAAGCCTGAAAGCACGGCTCCGCCCGGCCTCGGGTGCCACACTCTCCGCTGTGACGCCTGCGCAGTGTTCCACACGGAAGGGGATCCGTATCATGGCAACACAGACGGCTGCGAAGAGGATGGTCAGGAAACTTGTCGGTGAGGAGGGGTGGAAGCGACTGCGCCGTTACCGGCGGAAATTCGCGGGTGCGCCCACTCCTGCTCCTCGCCCCGCCGCACCCGTGGGAATCGATGCGATCGCGGACGACCTCTGCAAGCTCGCCAAGCATTTCAGGACGGACAAATGGGGGACCCACCGGTATGCGCAGCACTACCAGAGGCACCTTCAGCATCTGAAGGATGACTCCATCAATCTCCTGGAGATCGGTGTAGGTGGTTACAGCAGGGCGGGTCAGGGCGGCGCCTCATTGCGTATGTGGAAGCACTTCTTCCCGAACGCGCGCATCTACGGAATGGACATCCAGGACAAGTCGTTCGTCGACGAGGACCGGATCACGACCTTCATCGGTGACCAGTCGGACCCCGGATCTCTGGTCGGTGTCGCCGCGAAGGTGGGCACACTGGACGTCATCATCGATGACGGCAGCCACCTCAGCCCGCACATCCTCACGACGTTCGAGACGCTCTTCCCGCTGCTCCGCGACGGCGGGATCTACGCCGTCGAGGACACCCAGACCTCGTACTGGCCGGAATGGCAGGGCAGCGAGGACCGTGATGACCCGAAGACGAGCATGTCGATGTTGAAAAGGCTTGCCGACGGCCTGAACTACGAGGAGTTCGTGGACGCCGACTACGAGCCGTCCTACAGCGATCTCAACATTGTGGGCATGCACTTCTACCACAACCTGGTCATCATCGAGAAGGGCAAGAACGCCGAAGGCACGAACAAGAAGCGAGTGCTCAAAAAGCGCTACAGCCAGGAAGGCGCCACGAGCTGAAATCGTGCGCCGGGTGACCGGTGCCCATTCCTGGAGTCCGTCGGGCGGCGATAATCGCTGAGCGGTTTCGGTGCCCGACGGCAAGGTTTTCATTATCCACTGTTCAGTTACTCACTGTCCGTGCCTGATCACCGCGCCTGTGTCGCGCAAGGCATCTTCGCTCTCGATATATTCTGGCGGGCGGGCGTCCCGGGTGGGATACGGCGCCGACTTTCCCTGATCATCAAATGAGGTTCTGCATGTCCGTCAAGGTCAGCGTCGTCATTCCCGTCTACAACCCGGGTGAGTACATCGAGGACTGCATCTCCTCACTGTTGCGACAGAGCCTGCCGGAGGACGAGTACGAGGCGATCTTCGTCGACGACGGTTCCACGGACGCCACCCCTGCCCGCCTGGACGAGATCGCCGCCGCGCACCCGAACATCCAGGTCATCCACCAGGAGTCCTCAGGCTGGTCGGGCAAGCCCCGCAACGTCGGAACCGCCGCGGCCCGGGGCGAGTTCGTCATGTACGTCGACAACGACGACTGGCTGGGTGACGAGGCGCTGGAGCGGATGTACCGCTACGGCGTGGAGAACGGCGCCGACGTCGTCATCGGCAAGATGGCGGGCAAGGGCCGTCCCGTCCCCGTCGAGCTCTTCCGCGTCAACCGTCCGCGAGCCAGCGTCTCCGACGCGCCGCTGATGGACAGCCTGACGCCGCACAAGATGTTCCGCAGGGAGTTCCTGGAGAGCAACAACATCAGGTTCCGTGAGGGCCGCAGGCGCCTCGAGGACCATGTCTTCGTCGTCGAGACCTACCTCCGGGCCGCGAACATCTCGGTCCTCAGCGACTACCTGTGCTACTACCACATCAAGCGCGAGGACGCCTCGAACGCCGGCTTCCAGCGCTTCGACCCCGTCGGCTACTACGGCAACCTCCGCGAAGCGCTCGACATCGTGGAGCAGTACACGGAACCGGGCAAGCTCCGGGACAGCATGTTCCGCCGCTGGCTGCGCAACGAGATGGTCGAGCGGCTGCGGGGCAACCGGCTGCTGAGCCTTCCGGAGGACTACCGGCAGGAGATCTTCACCGAGATCCGCGGCGTGGTCACCGAGCGCTTCGGACCGGGCGTCGCGGCCGGCATGCAGCCCACCCAGCAGATAGTCGCGGCGCTCGTCGCCGACGACCGCCTCGCCGACATCGAGGAACTGGCGCGCTGGGAGGCCGGCATCAAGCCGGTCGGGCGGCTCGACAGCCTCGGCTGGGACGGCGGTTCGCTGAAGGTCGGTTTCACCGCCGAGTACGAGGTGTCGGGACTGCCGATGACCTTCCGCTCGGAGGGCGGCGAGGACCTGCTCGCCCCGCCGCTCGCGGAGGAGACGCTGGCCACGATCGAGGCCCTCGGTGTCAGCACCCTGGCGCCCGTGGACAGGTCCAAGGTCGACCTGGTCGTGCGCGAACGGTCCACCGCCGCGGAGTTCTTCCAGCCGGTCGACTTCACGAGGGAGCGGATTCCGGGCGGGGACGACGCCACGTTCCGGCAGGAACTGCGGGCCACCGCGACGATCGACCCGGAGACCGCCGCCAACGGCGCACCCCTCGGCAAGGGCATCTGGGACATACTCGTCCGGATCAGTTCCTGCGGCTGGACCAAGGAGGCCCGGCTGGGATCCGTGCGCTCCGACCAGGTCGAGGAGGGGCGGCGCGGTACCCTGAGCGGTTCTCCGCACCGGGTGGTCCTGCCCTACTGGACCGAGCCCCACGGCAACCTCTCGCTCGACGTGGACCTCTCCACCAGCCGCATCGACCGGGACGTGCGGGTGCTCGCCCCGGAGGACGTCGTGGTCGGTGACGGACGCGTCGAGCTGCCGCTCCCCGTCTTCGTGGACCCTGCCGCGGAAACCGGGACCGTCGCCCTGCGCTTCAAGGCGGCGGGTGTCGCGGCGGTCCGTACCGAGGGCGTGCTCACCGCGCAGGCGAAGGGCGCCGTGCTCACCGCGGAGCTGCCGGCCGGTCTGCTCCCGGGCCACACCTGGGACATGGGACTGGGGCTGCCGTCGGCCAAGCGCGGCAAGCCGCGGTGGACCCCGCTTCCCACCGCCCTCCTGATCGCGGACGACGGCACGGTCACCACCGGAGCCGCCGGCACCCCGAGCCCCGCGTCGGCCGCCGCCGCCGCGAAGGCCGCCGCCGCGAAGCCCGTCGCCGCCCCCAGGAAGAAGACCTCCTTCCCCAGCCGGGTGGCAGGACGGCTCAAGCGCAGCCTGTTCGGCTGAGGGCCCGTCCGCCCGGACCACGGGCCGGCCTCCGGCCGCCTGGCGGGCGTGCCCCGGAAGCGTGTTCAAGCCAGTTGAGAAAGAAGCAGAAAAGTATGCGACCTCTGTCCATCGAAGGCGCCTGGGTTCACGAGCCGAAGGTGTTCCCCGACGACCGCGGCAGCTTCCACGAGTGGTTCCGCGGCGCCGATTTCCGTACTGCGACGGGCCAGGACCTCAGCCTCGTCCAGGCCAACTGCTCGGTGTCCAAGCGCGGCACCCTGCGCGGCATCCACTACGCGGATGTGCCGCCGAGCCAGGCGAAGTACGTCAAGTGCGTCCGGGGCGCGGTCCTCGACGTCATCGTCGACATCCGTGTCGGCTCCCCGACGTACAAGCAGTGGGAGATCGTGCGGCTCGACGACGTGGACCATCACGCCGCGTACCTCTCCGAAGGGCTGGGGCACGCGTTCTTCGCCCTGAGCGACGACGCCACCGTGGTGTACCTCTGCTCCGAGGGTTACGCACCCGAGCGTGAGCACGGCATCAACCCGCTCGACCCCGACCTCGCGGTCGCCTGGCCCGAGGACATCGCCCCGCTGCTCTCCCCGAAGGACGAACAGGCCCCGACACTGGCCGAGGCGGAGCAGCAGGGGCTGCTGCCCCGTTACGAGGACTGCGTCTCCTTCCGGGGAGAACTGCGCGCCCGCTGACCCGGAGACGGGTCCGCGCGTGCCCCCGGGCCCAGGCCTGGGGACACGCGCGGAAGGCGGCGGACGTACTCCCCGCTACTCCGGGCGCAGCAGCCTGCGGACCGGGCGCCCCACCACACGCCTGGCACGCCGGTAGGCGGACGGCCATGTGGCGGGGCCTTCGCCGGCCTGGAGCTTGATGTTGACCGAGCGGCCGGTCTTCTTCTCCAGCTGTCCGAGCAGCAGGGCGTTCTGCGCGGTCAGCTCGTCCAGCCGGCTCTGCATGAAGCTGAAACGGCTGCTCAGCGCACCGGGGTCGGCGTCGGTCCACGGGCGGACGGCGGGCGGAAGGGCGAGCTTGGACAGCTGCGCGTCGAACGCCTTCCCGCTGTCGCCGTGGTGGAAGGTGTTCTCCAGGCCGTTCCTCTCCATGAAGCCGGTGAAGCGGAGGAAACGTTCCTTGTGGCCGTTCACCAGCTCGCTGAAGTCCGCCGCCTCGTAGAGCTCGGCGGGGTCGATGTTCTTCGGCGTCTCGGAGATCTTGCGGTGCGGAATCCCGAAGTAGCGACAGAGCTCCAGGGTCCGCGAGTCGCTGCAGAGCACGGTGCTCGGGACGCCGGCCAGCAGCGCCGCGATGTTCCCGTGGATGCGCGAACCGAACGAGAAGTCGAACGCGCGTAGCTCGTCGATCCAGGTGGCCGGGTCGACGTAGAGCCGGACCTTGCCCTCCTGGTACATCGGGTGGGACGGGTGGGTGGGCATCGAGGTCTGCGCGCCGATGGGGTTCGACGTCTCCCGCCAGTGGAGCAGCTGGGCCTCGAGGAGGTTCTGCCCGACGAACCGCAGGTGCGGATAGCGCTGGTGGGCCTGCCGGATGATGGCGTCGAGGCCGTGCGAGCGTACGGCGCTGTGCGATCCGTTCACCGAGATGCGGGATTCCGCGGTGAGCGACTCGGACTTCTTGTCGATCGTGAACGTCTCGCCGTTCATGAACATGGAGGGACAGCCGATGACCTCGACGTCCCGGAAGCCCATGTTCTTGAGGTACTGCTCGGTGAACTCGCCCCGCACGCCGATGGAGGCGCTGCGGTTGAGCACCTCGGTGACGAACTCCCTGACGGTCGGCTCCATCGCCTTCAGCCGGGTCGCGTCGTACTTGAGGTCGGCCTGCGCGCCGACGCCCAGGACGACGACGGGGATGCGCAGCTTCTTGATCAGCTGCGTCATCCGCTTCAGGGGCCGCTCGAACGTCGGGCGGAAGGCGTTCGCCAGAGGGACGACGAAGACGTCGAACTCCTCGTTTATGCGGTCGGCCGCCGATGGATCCGTGCGGATGCCGTTGGAGAAGACCTCTGCCCGTGGAGTCGTCAGAATCTTGTGCGACGCATCGCTGAAGATCAGGTTGCCCGCGTTGGTCGCGAAGACATCTCTGTCGAGGGACTGTTCGAGCGAAGCTACATCGAAGGGGCTTTTGCCCGATCTGAGGAGAATGCGCCTCTGGCGGGAGAGTTCATCTGTCACGCAATAGAGGGTAGCCCTATGAATGGCGGGTGGAGATTACGTAAATGGCTCCATTCAGGGGCATGCCGATGCGTGACCCCGAGCGGTCTGTCTCCGCAGGGACGTCTGTGCCGCGACAGCAGCTGAGACGGCACGGTGCCGGTCCCGCCCCCTCGCGTAGATTGAGGAGAACCGAGCAGGACGACGTGATGGGGACGGGCGTACGTGTCAGGGGCAAGGGAATCCGAACGAGCGGCCGCCGCGGTGCCCGAAGGCGCGCTCCGCACACCCTCCGGGGGTGAGCGCAGGCCGGGCGTGACCGATGCCCGGAGGATCGTCGTCAAGGTCGGCTCCTCCTCGCTCACCACCGCCGCAGGAGGGCTCGACGCCGACCGGGTCGACGCGCTCGTCGACGTCCTCGCCAAGGTCAGGAGCGGCGGGGAGCGCGAGATCGTCCTCGTCTCCAGCGGAGCCATCGCGGCGGGTCTCGCCCCCCTCGGACTCGTCCGCAGGCCCAAGGACCTGGCCCGCCAGCAGGCCGCGGCCAGCGTCGGCCAGGGGCTGCTCGTCGCCCGCTACACCGCGTCCTTCGCCCGTTACGGCGTCCGGGTCGGACAGGTGCTCCTGACCTCCGACGACACCAGCAGGCGCGCCCACTACCGCAACGCCTACAGCACGCTCGACCAGCTCCTGGAGATGGGCGCGTTCCCCGTCGTCAACGAGAACGACACCGTGGCCACGGACGAGATCCGGTTCGGGGACAACGACCGGCTTGCCGCGCTCGTCGCCCATCTGGTCCACGCCGACCTCCTCGTGCTCCTCTCCGACGTCGACGGCCTCTACGACGGCGACCCGAGCACGCCGGGCACCTCCCGGATCGCGGAGGTCAGCGGACCCGCCGACCTCGAAGGCGTCACCATCGGCAGCGCCGGGAAGGCCGGTGTCGGCACCGGGGGCATGGTGACCAAGGTCGAGGCCGCCCGGATCGCCACCGCCGCCGGGATCCCGGTCGTCCTCACCTCGGCGAGCCACGTCGCCGACGCCCTCGCGGGGCGCGACACCGGCACGTACTTCCACCGCACCGGGCGGCGCTCGGCCGACCGGCTGCTCTGGCTGGCCCATGCCTCCACCCCGCAGGGCGCCCTCACGCTCGACGACGGAGCCGTGCGTGCCGTCGTCGAGCGCCGTACGTCCCTGCTGCCCGCCGGGATCTCCGCGGTCGAGGGCGAGTTCTCCGCGGGGGACCCGGTCGAACTGCGCGACCCCGCGGGCCGCGCCGTCGCCCGCGGGCTCGTCAACTTCGACGCCAAGGAGATCCCCCAGCTGCTCGGCCGGTCCACCCGCGATCTCGCGCGCGAGCTGGGCCCCGCCTACGAGCGGGAAGTCGTACACAGGGACGATCTCGTCGTCCTCACGCCCCGCCCGGCCCCCTGAAACGGCTGAAAGTCCAGCCTTCGGGCGGAGACCTTCACGAAAACCGCCCCACACCCGGCCCCGGGCTGGTCAACTTTGTCACGGGGGCACAGAGGGGTCAGCACAGCTACACATTCACAGGAGGCCGCCGGTGAGACGAGCGCGCCCGGGGGCGCTGCCCCGCGGAACGGGCAGCCGTGCCCTGAGCAGCGTCGGGGCGGGAGCCGACTTCGTCGGCACGCCCGCCGACCAGACCACCGATCAGGAACCGGTGGTGAAGGACGAGGAACTGACCCGCTCCAAGCTGTGGCACATCACGCTCAGCGTCTCCGGCAGCGAGACACCGCTGAAGGAGGTCAGACGCGGGCTTGAGCAGCTGGCGCACGACCACCCGTTCCTGCTGACCAGCCGGTATGCCAACGACCACGCGGAGATCCGCTACTGGGAAGAGGCCCGGGACCTCCACGACGCCGCGGCGGTCGCGCTGCGGCTGTGGGGCGAACACCGGTCGAGCGCGAGGCTCCCGCCCTGGGAGATCGTCGGCCTGGAGGTCATCGACCGGGAGACGTACCACCTGCGTATCGCCGAGGGCTACGGACCGCCGCCGGCCGCCCCCGTCGGGGTGCACCCGTACTGACGGGGCGTTCCGGACCGGGTGCACCGGCACCGATACGCCTGTCTCGCATCACGGGATACGTGACGGATGCCCGCAGCGTGCGCATTACCCTGCGGGCATGACCACGCTTTCGCCGTACGACAACATGTCCCCGGTCGCCCAGGCCGCCTACCGGGCACGCGCCGCCGCCGACGACATCGCGCCACTCCCGCGCGCGGCGAAGGACGACGCCCTGCTGGCGATCGCGGACGCGCTCGAGGTGCGCACCGGCGAGATCGTCGAGGCCAACGCCGAGGACGTCGCGAAGGCCAGGGAAGCCGGGACGAGCGAGTCGGTCGTCGACCGGCTCACCCTCACCCCGGAACGCATCCGCGCCATCGCCGCGGACGCGCGTGACGTGGCGGCACTGCCCGACCCGGTCGGCGAAGTGGTCCGGGGCTCCACCCTCCCCAACGGCATCGACCTGCGCCAGGTGCGGGTGCCCCTCGGGGTGGTCGGCATCATCTACGAGGCCCGGCCCAACGTGACGGTCGACGCCGCCGCGCTCTGCCTGAAGTCGGGGAACGCGGTGCTGCTGCGTGGTTCCTCGTCGGCGTACGCCTCGAACACCGCTCTCGTGCGGGTGCTCCGTGACGCGGTGGGCGGGTCCGGGCTCCCGGCTGACGCGGTGCAGCTCGTCCCCGGCGAGAACCGCGACTCGGTGCGCGAGCTGATGCGGGCCCGCGGCCTCGTCGACGTACTCATCCCGCGCGGCGGGGCCTCCCTGATCCGCACGGTCGTGGAGGAGTCGACGGTCCCCGTCATCGAGACGGGCACAGGCAACTGCCATGTGTACGTCGACGCGCAGACCGACCTCGCCATGGCCGTCGAGATCCTGGTCAACTCCAAGGCGCAGCGGCCGAGCGTCTGCAACGCCGCCGAGACCCTCCTGGTCCACAAGGACATCGCCGCGGACTTCCTGCCCCTCGCCCTGGACGCTCTCGCGGAGGCCGGGGTCACGGTGCACGGCGACGAGCGGGTGCTCGCATACGCCGAGGGGTCCAAGGCGACCGTCGTGGCGGCGACCCCCGAGGACTGGGAGACCGAATACCTCTCGTACGACATCGCGGCTGCGGTCGTGGAGTCGCTGGAATCCGCCGTGGCGCACATCCGGCTCTGGTCCTCCGGCCACACCGAGGCGATCGTCACCACTTCGCAGGCGGCGGCCCGCCGGTTCACCCAGTTGGTGGATTCCACGACGGTCGCCGTGAACGCGTCCACGCGCTTCACGGACGGCGGCCAGTTCGGATTCGGCGCCGAGATCGGCATCTCCACGCAGAAGCTGCACGCCCGTGGGCCGATGGGGCTGCCGGAGCTGACGTCGACGAAGTACATCGTCACCGGCGACGGCCACATCCGTTAGCCCGGCGGCGCCCGGCGGGGCGGGTCAATATGCGGGCTCCCTGCCCAAATCGCCCCGCCGCGGCTACGCTGAAGCTGTGCCGGACGACGTGGGGGGCAGGCCGTTCCCGGACGGCTGGGAGCCCGACGACGACCGCGGGGGCGCGGACGAGGACTTCGCCTCCGTGGTGTTCGACGAGGACTTCGTCCGGTCCGCCGAGATCCACGAACCCACCGCGGTGGAGCGTCTGCTGGCCGCCGCGCAGGCCCGCGCCGAGGCCGAGGCGAGCAGGGCGCGTTCGGGCGGCGGAACCCTGGACGACGACCTCTACGACGACGGTTACGGCCCGGACGGCGTGTACGGCCGCCAGAGGGCCTTCGGCGACTCCTACGACCCCGATGACCCGGATGGCCTCTACGACGACGAGGACGGCCCATACGGGCGTCACGGCGGCTCCCTGCGTCCTTACCGGGGCACGGCTCGCTGGCACCGGCCCGTGGCCTGGCTGCTCGCCCTGCTGATGGGGATCGGGATGGTCGCGCTGGCCTTCAGCGCCGTGTACCGCGGCGCCGCGGCCGGCCGGCAGGACCAGGTGCCGCCTCCGGCGACCAGCGGTGTCGACAAGCCGGGCGTGGCTCCCTCCGCCTCGGCCGACTACACCCGCCCCGCGGTGTCAGCCGTTCCCCGTACCCCTTGAGCCGGGCCGCGTGACCTCCGGGCGCTCCGGGGGCCCCTCCCGTCCCGCCCTCCCCCTCCCCGCCCCCGCCCTCCCGTCCCCCCGTCCTCCCGTGGGCCGCCCTCCCGGCGGCGCTCCACCTGCGCTCCCACCTGCGCGGCGTTTACCTTGATGGGGATCGACCCAATCTGAAGGTATGACTTTGCGCCCCCTCCTCCCGTCCCCGTCCCCGGGAAGAGGGCCAGCCACTTGTCCATGTGTCGAAATGCCCATGTGTCGAACCCGTGACGGACAGGTCCGCCCGATGCCCAGCGGCTGAGGCGGATCCCAGCGCCAGCCCCCGCCGGTGGCGCGGAGATCGGGAGAAGTCATGACAGGCCGTGGAGAACCGCCGGAAGGGCCGCCCGAGAACCCCTCGGGAGGGGAGGACGAGTACCGCTCACTCGTCTTCGACGAATCGTTCGTCCGCGCTGCCCGGCTGCAGGAGTTCTCTGCCCAGGAGCGCATGGGCGACCACGCGCGGGCCGTACGCTCCCTCCCCGGCCGTCCCACCCGCCGGCACCGCTCCCGGGCGGGCATCGCTCTCGTCGTGCTGATCGCACTGGCCTTCGCCACCGCCGTCTACATGGGCTTCCGCAACCCCTACCCGACGCCCGTCGGCAGACGTGCCGAACCGCTCCGGACCACGGTGATCCCCCTCGCTCCCCGCAGCCCCGTACCCGGAGGGACCGCCGAGTCGCTCCTCGCCGACGGCCCGGCCGCTGAGCACCGCACGGGCGCCTCCGGCATCAACCTCCCCCCGGTCCGGCGGACGCAGAACTTCTCGGACAGCCAGGTGACCATCGCCCTGACCACGGCCAAGGACTACCTGGTGGGCTCCTCCCTCGATCCCGACGTGCTCACCGCCGGGGTCGTCCGGCCGGTCGGGCGGCTGCTCGACCCGGACCAGACGGCGCAGTTCGACCGGAGCATGGACTCACCGGCGGACGACGGCGAGCACAGCGCGACCGGCTGGCTGGTGCGCTTCGACCCGGCCGAGGTGGAACTGGCCGACACCGACGTCCGGGTCCACGGCACCCTCTCCTACACGGAGGCGGGGGCGGACACCCTGGAGGTGGTGTCCGACCACACCTTCACGTATGCGCTGAGGCCCGCCGTGTCCGGCCCCCACCGGGCCGACGGAGCCTCGCTGTTCACCGTGCGCCGTGTCCTGCATTTCCTGCTCGACCGGGAGGACATCCGGCTGCACCGGCTGGAGGTCCGCAGCGCCTACGTCCAGGCCGGTCCGCAGTCGTGCTCGGCCGATACGACGGGGACCCTCCGCCCGCTGCTCGCGGGCGAGCGGGCGGACACCCGGGGCCCGGCCGGCACCGACCCCTACGCCACCGGGGTGCCCGCCGCGACGCTCTGCGGCACGCTGGCCGTCAGCTCCCCGCCCCAGGACCCTCCTCAGGGTCCGGACGCCGCCAGGTCCCCTCGGAGCCGTCCGTAGCGTCCGGGTCCGGGGCGCCGCCCTTGCCCGCACCCCCGCCCGCGTTCCCGCCGGCCGCGCCCGTGAACTTGTCCCGGAGCCTGCCCCCCAGGTCGCCCGCGCCGCCCGCGATGTCACCGACGAGCTTCATCAGGGGGTCCTTGCTGGTGCGCACCGTGTCGGCGTAGTGCGACGCGGACTCACGGAAGGAGTCCGTCACCGAGGTGTCCTTGTCCTCGTCCCGCTTGGGGTAGTGGCCGTCCATGATGCGCTGGAAGTCCCGCGTCTCCGACCACTTCTTCAACTCGGCCGCCCGGACCGTGGTGAACGGATGCGTGCGGGGCAGCACATTGAGGATCTTGAGCACGGAGTCGCGGAGGTCGCCGCCCTTCTCGTACTCGTCGGCCTGGGCGAGGAAGGCGTCCACATTCATCTCGTGGAGATGATTGCCACCGGCGATCTTCATCAGCCCGCGCATCGAGGCCCGCAGGTCCTGTCCCACCAGCAGCCCCGCGCGGTCCGCGGACAGCTCCGACTTGCGGAACCACTCGCGCAGCGCCGTCACGATCGCCATGATCGCGACGTTGCCGAGCGGGATCCACGCGACCTTGAGCGCGAGATTGGTGAGGAAGAGCAATATCGTGCGGTACACCGCGTGACCGGAGAGGGCATGGCCCACCTCGTGGCCGACCACGGCCCGCATCTCCTCCTCGTCGAGCAGCTCCACCAGCCCCGTCGTCACCACGATGATCGGCTCGTCGAGGCCGATACACATGGCGTTCGGCTGCGGGTCCTGGTTCACGTACATCGGCGGGACCTTCTTGAGGTCCAGGATGTAACAGGCGTCCCGCAGCATGTCGTTGAGATGCGCGAACTGGGCGTCGCTCACCCGGACGGAGTCCGACAGGAAGAGCAGCCGCAGACTGCGCTCGGGCAGCAGACCGCTCAGCGCCTTGAACACGGTGTCGAAACCGCTCAGCTTGCGCAGGGCCACCAGGGCCGAGCGGTCCGCCGGATGCTCGTAGGCGCGCGAGGAGATGTCCGGGAATCGCTTGCGGTGCCTGCTCGGCACGCTCTCGTGACTGCTGTCGGTCATGGATGGCCCCCTGTTCGTACGAGACGTTGCTCGTCCCCCTGGCAAAAGCCAGCGTATGCGCTGGCGCTACGGTGTGCGGGGGGCTGTGGATAACTTTGAGGAGCGCCCGGAATGCCGCATACCGCCTTCATGCTCGCCGCCGTGTCCGAGGACCAGGGGCCGGGCAACACACTCCGCGTCGTGCTGCTCGTCTCGCTCGTCGGAGCCGCCCTGCTCGCCTGGTTCCTGCTTCGTGGATACCGCAACGACGACAACAACGACTGAGTCGGCGTGAGCGTGCCCGTGGCGCCCGCATACGATGTGCGCGACGTCTCCCTCCTGATTCCCGATGGATAGGTCCTGCAGAAGATGAGCCTCTCGAGCACCGCGCACCAGCTGGTCACCCTCGCCGCCGAAGGCGAGCAGGGTGGTAACCACGAAAGCCTCAGCCCGTACCTCACCGGTGGCGGCGCGCTCTTCGTGCTGCTGCTCCTGCTGTGGATCACCACCCGCTTCAACCGAGACCGCTGAGGCAGAGGCGAACAGCTGTGCCAGTAGGGTCTGCACGCATGGGAGAGCAGGAAGTGCCTACCGGCCGCGGCAAGCGCCGAATCGGCGTGATGGGCGGAACATTCGACCCGATCCACCACGGACACCTGGTGGCGGCCAGCGAAGTGGCCGCCCACTTCCACCTCGACGAGGTCGTCTTCGTCCCGACCGGACAGCCCTGGCAGAAGAGCCACAAACAGGTCTCGCCGGCCGAGGACCGCTATCTGATGACGGTCATCGCGACGGCTTCCAACCCGCAGTTCTCGGTCAGCCGCAGTGACATCGACCGCGGCGGGCCGACGTACACGATCGATACGCTGCGGGACCTGCGCGCGGTCCACGGCGACGCGGACCTCTTCTTCATCACCGGCGCCGACGCCCTGTCCCAGATCCTGACCTGGCGCGACGCGGAGGAGCTGTTCTCGCTCTCCCACTTCATCGGTGTGACCCGGCCGGGTCATCTGCTGACGGACGACGGGCTGCCCAAGGGCGGGGTCTCGCTGGTGGAGGTGCCCGCGCTGGCGATCTCGTCCACGGACTGCCGTGACAGGGTCGCGCAGGGGGAGCCGGTCTGGTACCTGGTGCCGGACGGCGTCGTCCGCTACATCGACAAGCGCCAGCTGTACCGCGGCGAATGAGCCACGGAGAGGGGCACCTGTGAACGACCGACACAACCCGTACGACCCGTACCAGCAGCCGCAGATCATCGGCTACGACGAGTACGGGCAGCCGGTCTATCAGCAGCAGGGGCAGCAGCAGTACGACCCGTACGCCCAGCAGCCCCAGCAGCCTCAGCAGTCCCAGCAGGACGGGCAGGCGCAGCAGGGCTACGGCTACGACCCGTATGCCGGCGCGCAGCAGCAGTACGACCCGTACGCCGCCCAGCCCACCCAGCAGCAGGCTCAGCCGACGCAGCAGGGCTACGGCTACGACGACGGCGGCGGCTACGGCGCATACGGCTACGACACGGGCCAACAGCCCGCCGTGGACGACTCCACCCAGCAGTGGAACGCGCCCCAGGCCCCCGCCGCGCCGGCTGCCCCGCCCCCGTTCCCCGAGCAGCGGCGGGAACCCGAACCGGTGGCGGACCCCGCCGTTCCCGGGCAGCGCCGTGCCGACCGCGACTACCGCACCGAGCAGTTCTCCTTCATCGAGGAGCCCGACGAGGACTCCGAAGATGTCATCGACTGGCTGAAATTCACCGAGAGCCGCAGCGAGCGGCGCGAGGAGGCACGCCGGCGCGGGCGCAACCGGATGGTCGCGCTCATAGTCGTGGTGGCCCTCATGGTCGTCGGCGGGGCCGGCTACCTCTGGTCCGCCGGAAAGATCCCGGGACTGTCCGGCGAGGACGAGCAGAGCACCACGGCGACGGGCCCGCAGAAGCGCGACGTCATCGTCGTCCACCTGCACAACACCAAGAAGGGCGGCACCTCGACGGCGCTGCTCGTCGACAACGTCACCACCGGGCAGGGCACCACCGTCCTGCTCCCCAACTCGCTGGCCGTGGCCGCGGAGGACGGGTCCACCACCACGCTCGGCAAGTCCGTCGACGACGACGGGTCCACCGGCACCCGTGAGGCGATCGACACCCTGCTCGGCACCAGCATCAGCGGCACCTGGCGCCTGGACACCCCGTACCTCGAGAACCTCGTCGAGCTCGTGGGCAACATCGAGGTCGACACCGACACCGCTGTGCCCGACTCGAAGAAGGGCGCGGCGCCCCTGGTGAACAAGGGGGAGGCGCAGACGCTGAGCGGCCCGATGGCCGTCGCGTACGCCACCTACCAGGGTGAGGGCGAGCCGGAGGCCAAGCAGCTGACGCGCTTCGGTGAGGTCATGCGGAGCGTGCTGCGCAAGCTTTCGGAGGACCCCAAGGCCGCGACCGTCACCATCGAGACCCTCGCGCAGATCCTCGACCCGTCCCTGCCGGAGCAGGACCTGGGCGCCTCGCTGGCGAAGCTCGCCGGGCACGCCAAGGTGGGCGACTACAAGACGGAGCTGCTCCCGGTCCAGAGCGACGGAACTCTCACCGAGAAGGCGACCGAGGACGTCGTGAAGGACGTCCTGGGCGGCAAGGTGAAGGCCCCGGACCAGGGTGCGGCGGTACGCGTGGGCATCAAGAACGCCACGGGGAACACGAAGGGCACGGAGTACGCCAGGGTTCAGCTCGTCAACGGCGGCTACGCCTTCGTCGACAGCGGCAAGGCGGACACCCTCGTGTCGTCCGAGGTGCTCTACGGAGCCGCGGAGGACAAGGCGAAGGCGGTCGAGGTCGCCAAGACCCTGGGCCTGCCGGACAGCGCGGTGAAGAAGGGCAAGCCCGCCGCGAACGCCGATGTGTCCGTCGCCCTCGGACAGGACTACAAGATCCCCGAGCAGACGTCGTAAGGGCTGTCGGCGGTCCGTGAGACCCTAGAGGTCGATCTGACCGCCGACGAAAGCCTGCATGTGACCGCCACGGACCGCTCCATCGAGCTCATCAACGCCGCCGCCCAGGCGGCGGCCGACCGGCTCGCGCACGACATCATCGCCTACGACGTCAGCGACGTGCTGTCGATCACCGACGCCTTCCTGCTGGCCTCGGCTCCCAACGACCGCCAGGTCAAGTCGATCGTCGACGAGATCGAGGAGCGGCTGCAGAAGGAGCTCGGCGCCAAGCCGGTGCGCCGCGAGGGCGACCGCGACGCCCGCTGGATCCTCCTCGACTACGTCGACATCGTGATCCACGTCCAGCACAGCGAGGAGCGCGTGTTCTACGCGCTCGAGCGCTTGTGGAAGGACTGCCCCGAGATCGCCCTCCCCGAGGACGCGCTCAAGACCCGGGGCAAGGCCGAGGAGCACGCCCAGCTCAACGGCGGCACGGAAGGTGACCAGAGCTGAACGGCAGCAGCAGCGGCAGGGGCCGCAAGATCGTCCTCTGGCGGCACGGCCAGACGGCGTGGAACCTGGAGCGCCGTTTCCAGGGCTCCACGGACATCGAGCTGACCGAGACCGGGGTGGGCCAGGCCCGCCGCGCCGCCAGGCTGCTCGCCTCGCTGCAGCCGGACGCGATCGTGGCGTCCGACCTGCGGCGGGCGGCGGCCACGGCCGCCGAGCTCGCCTCGGTCACCGGCCTCGACGTCGCACACGATTCCGCCCTGCGCGAGACGTACGCGGGCGCCTGGCAGGGGCTCACGCACGAGGAGATCGTCGGGCAGTACGGCGAGCAGTACGCCGCGTGGAAGCGCGGCGAGCCGGTCCGCAGGGGCGGCGGTGAGCTGGAGACCGAGGTCGCCGACCGCGCCGCACCCGTGGTCCTGGAGCACGCCGGCAAGCTGCCCGACGCGGGCACGCTCGTCGTCGTGAGCCACGGCGGCACCATCAGGACGACCATCGGCCGGCTGCTCGGTCTCGAGGCCCACCACTGGGAGGGGCTCGGCGGGCTTTCCAACTGCTGCTGGTCCGTGCTGGGTGAGGGCGCGCGCGGCTGGCGCCTGCTCGAGCACAACGCCGGGACGCTCCCCGAACCCGTGCTCGGCGACGACGATTAGCGAGTGCCCGGAAGCACTCTCCGGGCGGCGGGGGCCGGATTTCACTTTCCGGCTGGTCGCAGGCTAAAGTTCTTCTTGTTCGCAGCGCGGAAACGCAGGGAAACACAGCGGACAGCGGGGCTATAGCTCAGTTGGTAGAGCGCCTGCATGGCATGCAGGAGGTCAGGAGTTCAATTCTCCTTAGCTCCACAGTCAAGATCCCGTCCCCGGCAGGGGACGGGATCTTTTTTTGCCGGTTGTCGGGATCCGGTGCGTCGGCCTGCGCCGGCCACGCCTCAACTGCCCTTGCCCGCCTGGGACAAGGGCCGGCACGGCGCTCCGGCGTCTTCTTCGCAGGTACACCGGCCGGTCCGGTGCCCTTTCTTCAGGACAAAGGCGCGCAGCGGGGCGGTCGTCGGGCTGACCCTCTTGCGGGGCCATGGCAGAATCGGAGCGCCGAAGGGGGCGACGGACCGATCGGGAGGGAGCGCGATGCCTGCGAGCCGCGTACGGGCCCCGGGCCTGCCCCTTGTCCCCACCGCGACCCACCGCTCCGGCAGTCACCGTTCCACCACTCACGGCTCCACCGCGACCGGCTCTCCTGACGCCTCGCAAGAGGGCTCCTTCGCGTGCACGGCCTGCGGCCACCCCCGGAGCTGACCGGATGGGTGCACACAGGCGGAAGTGCGACTGGTGCGGCAGCGGTACGCCGATCGTCCGGGACATGGACCCCGTCAACGCGGAGTTCCAGTACTGGTGCGAGGAGTGCGCGCGGGCGCTGATCATAAAAGGGGACCCCATCGAGACGTACAGGGAGCTCGAGGGGGAGCCCATCTACGGCCGTCTCCTCGAGGAGCACTGCACCCTCAAGCGGTTCTACTCCTTCGCCACGGCCTGACACATACCCGGAGCGACCGCTGGTCAGGGCCGTGCGCAACGGCCGTGAGCGGCCGGAGTGGAAACGATTTTTGATGGGCCGGTGGGACCGTGTAATGTTCTCGATGTCGCCAGGGAAACCGGGCGGCGAACAGCACGGCACGGGGCTATAGCTCAGTTGGTAGAGCGCCTGCATGGCATGCAGGAGGTCAGGAGTTCAATTCTCCTTAGCTCCACAGTAAAGAAGCGGGTCATCCGAATCGGATGACCCGCTTCTTGTTGTGTCCGTCACCTGTCCGGCGCCCCTGCCCGCCGCCCGGGCGTCAACCGGGCGGCGCGCGGGTCAGCCGCGCCCGCTGCCCAGGGCCCTGCGCTGGGCGCTCGGGAGCGCGGGGCGTTCGGCCGGCGCCTGTTCGATGCGGAGGGCCAGCGCGGGGCATCGCCGTACGGCACGCTGGGCCCTGCCCCGCAGGTGCATCGGAACGGCGGCGTCCGCGAGCGCCGGATAGCCGTCGGGGCCCAGCCTGATCAGCTCGGGGACGATGTCCGCGCACAGGCCGTGTCCCTGGCAGAGCGTCCAGTCCACCGCCAGCTTCTCGCCGCTCGGGATGGACTCCTCGACGTCCTCGTAACCGGGGGAGGGCAGCGGCAGCACCCCGAGCGTCTCCCGTCCGCAACCGCCGTCCAGCACGTGCGCGGCCAGGTCGTCCGTGAACGCAGACAGGGTGGATGCCAGGAAGCGGGCGGACCCGTCCGGGTGTTTGCACGCCCCGCGGCCCTTCACCGCCTGGGTCACCTCACGGAGCGCCTCCAGGGCGGCGGGGCCACCACCGTTCAGTACGTCGGAGAGGCCGCCCGCCGCGGCGGGCAGCCCCAGCTTGCACGGACCGCACTGGCCGGCGGTCTCGGCGGCCAGCCAGTTCGCGATCCGCAGCGACTCACCGATCGGGCAGGTCTCCGGCCCGATCGGCAGGATGGCGCCGGCGCCGAGCGCGCCGCCCGCCGCGGCCAGGGAGGCTCTGGAGACCATGGCGTCGTGCGTGGCGGCCGCGTCGATCCAGTTGCCGTGATAGCCACCGGTGAGCACGCCCTGGGGCAGCGGCGGGGCGCCGGCCAGCTGCAGGACGTAACGCAGGGGCACTCCGGTGGGCACCTCGATCACCATCGGGCGTGCCACGGCCCCGGAGACCGTGAGCAGGACCGTGCCGGGCTCGTCCGGCAGGCCGGTGTGCCCGTAGCGACGGGAGCCGAGCCGTGCGGCGACGGCGAGCTGTGCGTACGTCTCCGCGTTGGACAGGAGGGTCGGGGCGCCGGCCACGCCGGACTCGGCGGCGCGCTCGCGGCGGCCCGGCGGCAGGGCGGGGCCGCCGTTCACGGCCCGGATGACCGCCGAGGCCTCCCCGGAGACCATGCGCTCCGGGGTACGCACCACCCGGGCGCGGAGATGCTGTCCCCGCCGGTCGGACAGACCGCGTTCGGCGAGGGCGGCCCGCACGGAGATCTCCGTGGAGTTGCGGGTGACCGCCACGACCAGCGTGCGTGCCCCGAGCGCCTCCGCGGCGAGCAGGGCGCCGTCGAGGATGAGGTGCGGGGTGCGGTTGAGCAGCACGGTGTCCTTGCGGCAGGCGGGCTCGCCCTCACTGCCGTTGATCACGACGACCGGCCGTACCCCGCGCCGTATGGAGGCCTTCGCCACCGCGCGCAGTTTCTTCCCGAAGGGGAAGCCCGCGCCGCCACGGCCGCGCAGCGAGACGGACTCGGCCAGTTCGGCGAGCCGCTCCCCGGTCATCGGTTCGAGCGGGCCGTGCACCTTCAGGTGCATGGCGAGGTCGAGCCGTTCCACCAGGTCGAAGCCGGTGGTCAGCTGGGGAAGTCCGACGACGCGCACCTCGGGCACATCGGGGAGGGGGACGTTCACGGTCGGTCTCCTGCCGGTGCGTGCCAGGGCTCTCCTGCCGGGGGCGGGTAGAGCGGCCCCGGCAGCTGCTCGGTCTCCTGGTCGGAGACGGGGCTGGGGGGTGGGGCGTACGAGGGCCTGAGCGCCTGCGCGGGAGGCGCGGGGGACGGGGCGGGCCAGCGGCTGTCCGTCCGCTCCGGCGGTCGGCCTGAAGGCCGGGAGACGGCCCGGTACGCCGCGGAGATGCCGGGCCGGGGACCCGCCGGGGCCGGGGCCGGAACCGTGCCCGGGGTGAGCCGGTCGGAACTGCGCGGCGGGGGCTCGTACGGGGACGGCTCGTACGGGGGTGGTTCGTACTGCTGCTGTCCGTACAGCGGCCGGGTGTACGGCTGGGTCTCCTGCGGGTCGTCGTGGGCGGGCGCTCCCGGCGGTGGCGCGGAGAGGGTCCTGGGCCGGACCGGGGTGCCGAGTGCGCCGCGGTCGTCGCCCCAGCCGGGCGCGTCGGGGGGCAGTCCCCGGCCGGCCGGCGGAGGAGCGTGTTCCGGGCCGGGCGGCGGGGAAGAGCGTATGACCGGATCCGCTGCGGGAGGAGAGGCGCCCGGGCCGATCAGCTGGGTGACCAGATCGGTGAGCCGGCGTTTGGCCGGACCCGGGAGCAGGCGCAGGGCCAGGGCTGCCGCCACCGCCGTCAGGCAGAGCATGTACATCACGACGACCCAGGTCGCGGGCTGCCGGCCGGCGTACAGGCCGTGCACCAGTGCGGAGCACCAGGCCGGGTAGGCGAGCGCGTGCAGCGCGCGCCAGCGGCCGGCGATCCTGCCCGGAGTGGCGAAGGCGCTGCGCATGGCGCCGGTCGCCGCGGCGGTGATCATCAGCAGCCCGGCGAGCGAACCGAAGCCGATGAGCCCGGCCGTACCGCTCATGCCCGTGCCGAACGGTATGAGGGCGCCGAGCAGCCCGACGTGCCCGAGGGCGACCTTCACGGTGCCGTGCAGCAGGAGAAAGCCGAGTGAGGTGACGGCGGCGGCCCGGTGGATGCCCTGACAGATGAGCCGCTGACGGGTCGAGAGGAACACCCGGTCGGTGGCCAGCAGACCCCAGGCGACCGCCGCGGTGAGGGAGACCAGCGTCAGGACGCCGGTGGTGAAGTCGAACGTGGCACGCATCCCGTCGCTCCCGGCGACGGCGAGCAGCGGGATGAGAACCAGGGCCGCGACGGTCAGTCCGCCCTGTACCGGGCGGCTGATCCCTGGGCCGGTGCTCATGGAGGGGGACGAACGGATCCTGCGATGAGGCTTCATGGGGGGCGACTCCGAATGGCTCGGCAAAGCGGTCCCGTTGCCGCATGCTAGGTCGCCGTTTACCGGCCGGTACGAGGTTTGGACTGTTGCCCCGATAGGGGGCAGTACGCGGAGTAACCCCCGGAGTGTGTGGGTCGTGTGGAAGATTCGCACGGGTCGCGTGCCCTCCGGATGCGGGGGTGGCCGGACCAGGGTGACCCCTCGGCCGCATATCTGCCGGGCCGGGCGCCGGGCCCGTGCGGTACCCTGACGCCATGCGTGCCGTACGCCTTCTGCTTAGCGAGCCGCGCTGATCATTCCCGACCGGTGAGAATGCCTGGTCGGACTCGGCGCGGCGTCCCCTCCTGTGCGAGGGGATTTTTCGTTTCCGTAGACGTGTGTCCGTAGACGTGGGCGCCGGCAGATGACGATCGATGGAGCTTTGAGAATCATGAGCGAGACGAACACCGCGGCCGAGGTGGCCGCGCCGCACCGCTATACGGCAGCGATGGCCGCCGACATCGAGGCACGCTGGCAGGACTTCTGGGACGCCGAGGGGACGTACGAGGCGCCGAACCCGACCGGTGACCTGGCGGGCGACCCGGAGCTGGCCGCCAAGCCGAAGAAGTTCATCATGGACATGTTCCCGTACCCCTCGGGGTCCGGTCTGCACGTCGGTCACCCGCTGGGCTACATCGCCACCGACGTCTACGCCCGCCACCAGCGGATGACCGGGCACAACGTCCTGCACACCCTGGGCTTCGACGCCTTCGGCCTGCCCGCCGAGCAGTACGCCGTGCAGACGGGCACACACCCGCGGGCCTCCACCGAGGCCAACATGGAGAACATGAAGGTCCAGCTGCGCCGGCTGGGCCTGGGCCACGACAAGCGCCGCTCGTTCGCGACGATCGACGCGGACTACTACAGGTGGACCCAGTGGATCTTCCTGCAGATCTTCAACTCCTGGTACGACACCGAGGCCGACCGGGCCCGCCCGATCGCCGAACTGGTCGCGCAGTTCGAGAGCGGTGAGCGGCCGGTCCCCGGCGGCGGCGAGTGGGGCGCGCTGAGCGCCGCCGAGCGCGCCGACATCCTGGGGCAGTACCGCCTGGCGTACGCCTCGGACGCGCCGGTCAACTGGTCGCCCGGGCTGGGCACCGTGCTGGCCAACGAGGAGGTCACGGCCGACGGCCGCTCCGAGCGCGGCAACTTCCCGGTCTTCAAGGCCAAGCTGCGTCAGTGGAACATGCGCATCACCGCCTACGCGGACCGGCTGCTGGACGACCTGGACGGCCTGGACTGGCCCGAGGCCATCAAGCTGCAGCAGCGCAACTGGATCGGCCGCTCCGAAGGTGCGCGCGTCGGCTTCCCGGTGGACGGGGCCGGTGACATCACCGTCTTCACCACCCGTCAGGACACCCTGTTCGGCGCGACGTACATGGTGCTGGCGCCCGAGCACGAGCTGGTCGAGCGGATCATCCCCGCCGCCTGGCCCGAAGGCACCCACCCCGTGTGGACCGGCGGCCACGCGAACCCGGCCGAGGCCGTCACCGCGTACCGCAAGCAGGCCGCGGCCAAGTCCGACGTGGAGAGGCAGGCGGAGGCCAAGGACAAGACCGGTGTCTTCACCGGCGCCTACGCGACCAACCCGGTCAGCGGCGAGAAGGTGCCCGTCTTCATCGCCGACTACGTCCTGATGGGGTACGGCACCGGCGCGATCATGGCCGTACCGGCGCACGACGCGCGCGACTTCGCTTTCGCGCGCGCCTTCGAGCTGCCGATGCGCTGTGTCGTCCAGCCGTCGGACGACCGCGGGACCGATCCCTCCACGTGGGACGACGCCTTCGGCTCGTACGAGGCGAAGCTGGTCAACTCCGCCAACGACGAGATCTCGCTGGACGGCCTGGGCGTCGTCGACGCCAAGGCGAAGATCACCGAGTGGCTGCAGGCGCACGGCGTCGGCGAGGGCACCGTCAACTTCCGGCTGCGTGACTGGCTGTTCAGCCGCCAGCGCTACTGGGGCGAGCCCTTCCCGATCGTGTACGACGAGGAGGGCATCGCCCACCCGCTGCCCGAGTCGATGCTGCCGCTGGAGCTGCCCGAGGTCGAGGACTACTCGCCGCGCACCTTCGACCCGGAGGACGCCGACACCCAGCCCGAGACCCCGCTGTCCCGGAACGCCGACTGGGTCAACGTCACCCTGGACCTGGGTGACGGTGCTGGTCCGCGCAACTACCGCCGCGAGACCAACACCATGCCGAACTGGGCGGGTTCCTGCTGGTACGAGCTGCGCTACCTGGACCCGCACAACGACCAGCGGCTGGTCGACCCGGCGGTCGAGCAGTACTGGATGGGTCCGCGCGAGGGTCAGCCGACCGGCGGCGTCGACCTGTACGTCGGCGGCGCCGAGCACGCCGTGCTGCACCTGCTGTACGCCCGCTTCTGGTCGAAGGTGCTGCACGACCTGGGACACATCTCGTCCGCCGAGCCGTTCCACAAGCTGTACAACCAGGGCATGATCCAGGCCTTCGTCTACCGGGACAGCCGCGGTATCGCGGTCCCGGCCGCCGAGGTCGAGGAGCGCGACGGCGCGTACTACTACGCCGGCGAGAAGGTCAGCCGCGTCCTGGGCAAGATGGGCAAGTCCCTGAAGAACGCCGTGACGCCCGACGAGATCTGTGGTGAGTACGGGGCGGACACCCTGCGGCTGTACGAGATGGCCATGGGCCCGCTGGACGTCTCGCGTCCCTGGGACACCCGGGCCGTGGTCGGTCAGTTCCGGCTGCTGCAGCGGCTGTGGCGCAACGTCGTCGACGAGGAGACCGGTGAGGTCACCGTCGTGGACACGGAGCCCGCCGAGGACACGCTGAGGGCGCTGCACAAGGCCATCGACGGTGTCGGCCAGGACATGGCGGGGATGCGGTTCAACACCGCGATCGCCAAGGTCACGGAGCTGAACAACCACCTGACGAAGGCGGGCGGGCCGCTGTCGCGGTCGGTCGCCGAGCGGCTGGTGCTGCTGATCGCACCGCTGGCTCCGCACGTGGCGGAGGAGCTGTGGCGCCGGCTGGGCCACACCGGGTCCGTCGTGCACCAGGACTTCCCGGTCGCCGACCCGGCGTACGTCGTGGACGAGACCGTGACCTGTGTGGTGCAGATCAAGGGCAAGGTCAAGGCGCGCCTGGAGATCTCCCCCTCGATCTCGGACGAGGACCTGGAGGTGCTGGCCCTGGCCGACGAGAACGTCGTCGCCGCGCTGGGCGGGGCAGGGATCCGCAAGGTGATCGTCCGGGCACCGAAGCTGGTCAACATCGTTCCGGCGTAACGACGCCCGGGCCTTCCCTGCGGCCAGGGCTTTCCCCTACGGGCAGGTTGGGGGTTCCGGTGGAACCCTCGGCCTGCCCGTTCCGTTTACGGTAGAAGGGGCGGCCGCACTCCGGCGCCGGTCCGACAACCCGAGGGGCGTTCATGGAAGCCGTGATCCTGATCCTGACGCTGCTGTTCGTGGCCTTCATGGCGCTCGGGGTGTACGCCGGCGTGAAGACGGTGCGCGCGGCCAAGCGCGGTGTGGACCGGACGATCACGCAAGCGCGCCGCTCCGTCGAGGACACCGCCCTGCGGGCCAAGAGCTACGGCCAGCCGGGAGTGCCGGGGGAGCTTGCGCAGCTGCGGCTCACGCTGCGTACGTCGATGCGGGCCACCCAGGACGCGCTGAACGCCGCAGCGGCGGAGGACGCCTCCCTCTCGGAGTCGCTGGGGCTCTTCCAGCGGCTGAGCGCCCACGGGCGCGAGCTCGACAACGACCTCAAGCGCCTGGAACGCGAGCCTGACCGGGCGACGGTGGCCACACTTCTGCCGGGGCTGAGGGAGCGCACGGAGCGCATCACGCACTCGGCCGAATCGCTGCGCTGGGCGGCCCGTGACCGGGCCAGGCAGTTCGCCGACGACGATCTGGCCGCGCTCAACGCGCAGATCGACCTGGAGGCCGGGGCGCTGCGGCACTGGACGACCGAGGAGCCGGCGGACCCGGGCGGGGCGGCGGGGCACAGCTGGAGCGGGTCCGCCGACGAGGCGACGCCGCCATCGCTCACCCCTCCGGACCCGCGGCTTCGCACGGGCTACCCGTGGCAGAAGTCCGCCAGGCCGGAGACCACCAACTGACAGGCACGGTCGCGGCGGCGCGGCCCCCGGGCGTCGTGACCGGGAGATGTGTTCGGGCGAGTCCTGAACGGCTCCGAAAGGTCCGAGGTGAGTCAGGGATGGATGCCGGACGGGCCGGAAATGATCAGCAGACCGGTCCCGGGCTGCCGTGCCCCCGCCCCGGAAGGTAACCTCCGGCTCATGTCCCGCCATGTCGCGATCGTCACCGATTCAACGGCCTACCTGCCGCGCCAGACGATGGAACGGCACGGCATCACCGCGGTGCCGCTGACCGTCGTCCTGGGTGATCAGGCACTGGAGGAGGGCACGGAGATCTCGGCCCGGTCGCTGGCGCTGGCCCTGCAGAAGCGCCGCTCCGTGACCACGTCCCGCCCCGGCCCGGAAGTCTTCGCCGCCGCGTACCGCGCCGTCGCCGAGACGGGGGCCACCGGCATCGTCTCCCTCCATCTGTCGGCCGAGTTCTCCGGGACGTACGACGCCGCGGTGATCGCGGCGAAGGACGCTCCCGTGCCGGTGCGCGTGGTCGACACCGGCATGGTCGCCATGGCCCTGGGATTCAGTGCGCTCGCCGCGGCCGAGGCCGCCGACGCGGGGGGCGGCCTGGACGAGGTGGTCGCAGCGGCCGAGAAGCGGGCGGCGGGCACCTCGGCGTTCTTTTACGTCGACACGCTGGACTACCTGCGCAGGGGTGGGCGCATCGGCGCCGCCCAGGCGCTGCTGGGGTCGGCCCTGGCCGTCAAACCGCTTCTTCAACTCGACGGCGGGCGCATCGAGATGCTGGAGAAGGTACGGACGGCGTCCAAGGCGATCGCGCGGCTGGAGGAGATCGTCGCCGAGCGGGCCGGTACGGGCGCCGTGGACATTGCCGTCCACCACCTGGCCGCTCCGGACGGGGCCGAGCGGCTGGCGGAGCGGCTGCGGGGGAGAGTGCCGGGGCTTGTGGACCTGCACGTGAGCGAGGTGGGCGCGGTGATCGGGGCGCACACCGGGCCGGGGCTGCTGGCCGCGGTGGTCGCGCCGCGCTGAGGCTCACTCCTGCGGGTGATGCGGTTATCCACAACTGGCGAGTTATCCACCGTAATTGGGGCAGCTCGGCGGATTTCCTCGGAAGTGTCTAGCGTCCTGAGGCATGACCTTCCGATCGCTCCTCGTAGCCGGCCGTGCCTCTGACCCGCTGGGCCCCGTCGACGGCTCCACGAACCCGCCCGCGCACCCGCCTGCGGGTCTGCCCGCACACGCGGCCGGACCGGAGGGTCCGCCCGCACACGCTCCCGGGCCGGCGGGTCCGCCCGCGTCCCCAGCCAGTCCCACCGATCTGCCCGCGCACGCAGCCATGGACCCGCCCACGCCCGCACCGACGCATCGGGGCACGCACCGCGCCGCACGTCGCGTGTCCCACAGGTCCCGCCCGGCCGGTCGGGACCGGAGCAGCCCCGGTGTCCGACCCGGTGGCGCGGCCGGCACCTCGCCCGGCACCGCGTCCGGCGCGCGTCGTGGGCGTCGACGGCGGACCGCGCGAGGGACGGACACCGAGATCGCGGCGGCCTCGCGGCTCCGCGCGGACGCGCTCCTGGCCGCCGACCGGACGGCGACGACTCGTGCGACCGGCCCGGCGCGTGCCGCAGCCACGGCGGTGGGCTCGGCTACGGCGCTGCCCGGCGGGCCGCCGGGGAGCACCCGCGCGGCACCTTCCTGGGCGGTTGCCGCGCCGCCGGGCCCGGCGCCCGATGCGAGTGCCGCGGCAGCGCCGCCTGTGGACCCCGCACCGCCGCGCCACGGAACGCTTGACGGCGCCGCCGCGCGGACACCGTGGTGGCGAGAGGCCGGACCCGCTCTGCGGGACCGGTTACCTCTGTGGGTGCAGCTCCGATGCGGCCTGGAACCACGCGCCCTCGCCGCCCTCGCCGTTGTCCTCGTCGGGGCCGCAGTGTTCGCGGCGACACACTTCTGGTCGGCGCGCCCCGAGCCCGTACGCGCTCCCGACCGGGTCACGGAGGCAGCCGCGGTCCAGGCGGGCGGGCCGGCGTCCCCGGACGCCCGGCTGCCGGGCCTCACACCGGGACCGGAAGGGGGAGCGCCGACCGGCGCCGCCCCCGGCGGGAAGATCGTCGTCGATGTGAGCGGCAAGGTGCGCCGGCCGGGGATCCAGCACCTGCCGGCAGGCTCCCGCGTCGAGGACGCCCTGCGGGCTGCGGGAGGTGTCCGTGAGGGCGCCGACACCACCGCGCTCAACCGGGCGCGTGTCCTGACGGACGGTGAGCAGGTGGCGGTGGGCCTGCCCGGCGCGCCGCCACCTGCGGGTGGAACAGGGGCGGGTGGCGCCGTGGCGGGACAGCCGGGGCCGGGGGCGCCGGTGAGTCTCGGGACGGCCACCGCCGAGCAGCTCGAAACCCTGCCCGGTGTCGGGCCGGTGCTCGCCCAGCACATCATCGACTACCGCACCGAGCACGGGGGTTACCGCTCCGTCGACGAGCTCCGTGAGGTCAACGGGATCGGGGACCGCAGGTTCGCCGACCTCCGGCCGCTGGTCACGCCGTGAACGTCCCCGACACCCCTACGGACCCGGGCCGCCGACCGGGCGTTGCCGACCCGCAGCAGGAGGCTCCGGCCGATCTGCGGCTGGTCCCTCCCGCGCTGGCGGCGTGGGCGGCCTCCGCCCTGGCCCTGGGGGCGCCGGGCCGGTGGGTGGCAGCCGGGGCGGTTCTCTGCGCGGGCGCGGGTCTGGGCTGCCTCATCGCCGTACCCGGAATCGTTGCGCGAGCGGGGCGCCGAGGGGCGGCGGGACGTTCGGGTCGGGCAGGTCCGGCGGCGCAGGCGGGTCCGCAGGGGCAGGCAGGCCCGGTGGATCCGCAGGCCGGGGCCCCGGAGCCGGCCAGGCCGCCCCGGCGTACGGGGACACGTACCATTGCCGTGGCCGCCGTGCTGCTCTGCGCGGCCGCCGGTGCCGCGGCGTCCGGGCTCCACAGCGCGGATTCCCGCAGCGGCCCGGTACCCGGCCTCGCGGAGTCGTACGCACGGGTCGTGGCGGAGGTGACAGTCACCTCCGATCCCCGGCGGACCCGGCCGCGGGTACAGGGCGACCACAGCACACCCGTCTCCCTGCTTCTGGACGCCGAGGTCGACCGGCTGACCGCCCCCGACGGCACGGTCACCGAGCTCCGCACCCCGATTCTCGTCATGGTCGCCCCAGGAGAAGCGGCGGCGCGATGGCAGGGGCTGCTGCCCTCGACAGGGCTCCGCATCAGTGGCCGGCTCACGCCACCGCGTCACGAGGGGGAGCGCATCGCAGCGGTGCTCGGCACCGACGCGGACGACCCACCGCGGGTCACGACGGAGCCCTCCCTCCTCCAACGTGCCGCGGGGCGGCTGCGGTCCGGGCTGCGGGAGGCCACCGACGGGCTCGACGCCGATGCGCGGGCCCTCCTGCCGGGGCTGGTCGTCGGCGACACCTCGCGGGTACCGCCCGACCTGCACGACGCCTTCAAAGCCACCGACCTCACCCACCTGCTCGCCGTCTCAGGTGCCAACCTGTCGATCCTGCTGTTCCTCCTCATCGGCCCGCCCGGAACGGCGTCGCGCAGCGAACGCCGTGGTCTGGCGCCCCGGCTGGGCATCTCCCTCCGCATGACCGCGCTGACAGGCGGCTCGGTGGCGCTCGCCTTCGTGATCGTCTGCCGTCCCGAGCCGAGCGTCCTGCGCGCTGCCGCCTGCGGCCTGATCACCCTGCTCGCCATCGGGACGGGCCGGCGCAGATCACTGATTCCCGCACTGGCCGCCGCCGTTCTGCTGCTCGTGCTGTACGACCCGTGGCTGGCCCGCAGTTATGGGTTCCTGCTGTCCGTGCTCGCCACCGGGGCGCTTCTCACCCTCGCGCCGAGATGGAGCGATGCGCTCCAGCAGCGCCGGGTCCCGGCACGGCTTGCCGAGGTACTGGCCGCCGCGGGCGCCGCCCAGGCGGTCTGCGCGCCCGTGGTCGTGGTCCTGGCGTCGCGGGTCAGCCTGGTGGCGATCCCCTGCAACCTGCTGGCCGAGTTCGCGGTGGCACCCGCCACGGTCCTGGGTTTCGCCGCGCTCGCCGTGGCACCCGCCTCCATGCCGGCGGCGCACGTACTGGCCGAGACCGCCGGCTGGCCGGTGGGGTGGATCGCCTCCGTGGCCCGCACCGGGGCCGCGCTTCCCGGGGCGGAGGCCGACTGGCCGGGCGGCTGGCGCGGTGCGGCCCTGCTGGCCGTCCTCACGGCCCTGCTGGTGCTGTCGGCCCGGCGCCTGGCCCGCCACCCCTGGGTCTGCTCCGCCGCCGCGCTCCTGTTGGTGCTCGCGGTGCTGAGACCGGTGCCGCTCACCCGGCTCATGACGGGATGGCCGCCGCCGGGCTGGGCGTTCGCGCTCTGCGACGTGGGACAAGGGGATGCCATGGTGCTCGCCGCCGGGGAAGGCACGGGAGTGGTCGTGGACACCGGCCCTGAACCCCGCCTGGTGGACCGGTGCCTGCGCGATCTCGGCATCACCCGTGTGCCTCTTCTGCTGCTGACCCACTTCCACGCCGACCACGTGCGTGGTCTGCCCGGTGTGCTGAGCGGCCGCGAGGTCGGCACGATCCAGACGACGAGTCTCGACCAACCGCCGGACCAGGCGGCCTTCGTGAAGAGAACCGCCGCGTCGGCGCATGTCCCCATGGTCCGGGCCGTTCCGGGGGAGCGACGCCGGACGGGGCCCCTCGAATGGCAGGTGCTCTGGCCCGCCGCGGGCCCGCCGGGGGCAACAACACCGGCCTATATGACCGAGGAGCCCAACGACTCCAGCGTCACGCTCCTCGTCCGGTCCGGCGGTCTCACCCTGCTGCTCCTCGGCGACCTCGAACCCCCGGCACAACAGGGGGTGCTGCGCAGCCATCCGGCACTGCCCCGGGTGGACGTGCTGAAGGTCGCGCACCACGGCTCCGGCCACCAGGACCCTGGGCTCCTGCGCAGCGCACACCCGAGATTCGCACTGATCAGCTGCGGCACGGACAATCCGTACGGCCATCCGGCAGCCCGTACGCTCGAGGCGCTCGAAGCGACGGGGGCGAAGGTTCTGCGCACCGACATCCATGGTGCGATCGCGGTGACGGGTACAGGCGCGGGGCTGCGCGCGACAGGCCGGTCATGAACGCGCCGTGCGCCCGGTGTGCCGCCCCGCCGGCGCAGCCGTCCCCACAGCCACAGCCACGGCCACAACTGCAGTCGCAGCCGCAGTCGCAGCCGTCTTCGCGGGGGGCCCAGGAGGCGCCGTCAGATCAGCCAGGTGGAGTCGCGCATCAGATCGCGCCCGGCCAGTTCGTTCACCTCGCGCCATGCCTTGACGGTGTGCGGAGTGATGCGCAGATACACCCATGCGGGGCGTGCGCGCGGGTCCCAGACGAGCTTCTCGGCGAAGGCGTCCCCCGACTCGGCGGGAAGGTCCGCCCCTTCCACGATCTCCGCCGTTCCCTCGATCAGCACCACATCGCGGGTGTGGCCGAGAGTCAGCCTGGCCTGCCCGGACGGGTTCACGTTCACCGCCGTCGGGTTGGTGCGACGGGTGGCCATCAGCAAGGTGCCGCGGTCCCACACGAACGACAGCGGCACCAGACACGGGACCCCGTCGGCGGAGGCCGTCGCCACCCAGACGTCTTCCTCCTTCTCCAGGCGATCGAGTGCGTCCTGCTTGCGCTGTTCCGGGCTGCGTGCCGGCTCTCGCTCACTCATGGCCGGGACGCTATCCACCGGCAACGGCCGCCGCATCGGGCGGCGGTCCTAGGTCCGGGGCCCCATGGCGCCGCCCCACGCCCCGCGACAGACTCTCGGCATGAACGAGGAACCGCTGCAGCAGGCCCCCGCACCCGCCCCTGCCTGGGTGACCGCCTATCTGGAACGCATCGGTGCCGCACGTCCCTCGCGCTCCGACGCCGCGGCACTGCGCGAGCTGCAGGTCCGCCATCTGATGGCCGTGCCCTTCGAGAACCTCTCGATCCATCTCGCCGAGGACATCGTCCTGGAGGAGACCAAGCTCGTCCACAAGATCGTCACGGACCGCCGCGGCGGCTTCTGTTACGAGCTCAACGGAGCCTTCGCCGCGCTGCTGCGCGAGCTGGGCTTCCGCGTCACCCTGCTCCAGGCACGGGTGTTCGGCGACGGTGGGCGCCTCGGCATCCCGTACGACCATGTCGCCCTGCGCGTGGAGACCGACGACGGTACGGGCCCCTGGCTCGCCGATGTCGGGTTCGGCGACCATGCCCTGCACCCTCTCCAGCTGGAGGCCCGCCCCGAACAGGTCGATCCCTGCGGCAGGTTCCGTCTCCGGGAGGCGCCGCAGGGAGACCTCGATCTGCTGCGCGACGGTTCGCGGCAGTTCCGCCTGGATCTGCGGCCGCGCGTGCTGGCCGACTTCCGGGCCGGCGCCTGGTATCACCGCACCTCGCCGGACTCCCACTTCTCACGGTCACTCATCTGCTCCCGGCGCACCGGGGACGGCCGGGTGACGCTCCGCGGCCGCACCCTGATCACGACCGTGCGCGGCGAGCGGCACGAGAAGGAGCTGCACGACGACGCCGAGGTGCTCGCCGCCTACCGCGACCACTTCGGTCTGGCGCTCACCCACCCGCCCACGGTGCGGCCCCCTCTGATGCTCAACACCTGATACCGATGCCGATGTTGATGGCCTGGGCGGAGCACCGGTCAATACGGACCTTAGGTAGCAGCTGTGTACAGCGGCGCACAGCTGTGTACAGGTCGGCACAACCCCCTCTGAGCTGCAGAGTTTGCCTCGAACGTCGCAACGGTGATCGAATACGTATTCGTCGGCGGACCGCTGCTCCGACAACGACGTCCGGCTGTCAGGGGTCCGAGGTGAGAACCGCCCCTGGGGAGTACGTGCACATGTTCGGCCGTTGGCTAGGCAGCAGAGCGAAGTCCGGCACCGCGCAGAGCAACGCCCTCGCCGGGCTCCCGGTGCCGCAGAACGCCGGAATGCTGAGCTGCCGGGTGCTGGACCCCGTCTCCGAGCCCGTACGGCAGGCCGATTTCGTCGTCACCGACAGCGCGGGGCGCAAGGTCGTCGGCGGAGAGACGGACCCCTTCGGGAACGTCGTCGCCACTGTCCCGGCGGGCGACTACCGACTGGGCGTCACGGCCGAGGGCTTCACTCCCTTCCACGGTTCGGCGACCGTGGCCCACGGCGGCCACGCGAGCCTCGGAGACGTCTCCCTCCAGGTGGCCCAGCCGCCGCAGCTCCCCGACCCGGGTGACTGGGAGATCGAGCCGTCGCACTCCCAGATCGGCTTCACGGCGCGTCACATCGGCATGGCCCGCATCCATGGCAGGTTCAACACCTTCGCCGGTGCCGTGCGGATCGCCGACCGCATGGAGGACTCCGCCATGCACGTCATCATCGACGCGTCGTCGATCGACACCAACGTCCGGATGCGCGACGACCACCTGCGGTCCGGCGACTTCCTCGACGTCGAGCGCTACCCGACCCTCGAGTTCTACAGCGAGCGCTTCGTCCACCGCGGCGGTACCCGCTGGGGCGTCACCGGTGCGCTCACCCTGCACGGAGTGAGTCGCACCGTCACGCTGGACGCCCAGTACCTCGGTCTGGGCAACGGCCTGGAGGGCGAGACCCGGGCCGCCTGCCGGGCGTCCACCGAACTGCACCGCGAGGACTTCACACTCACATGGCAGACGATGCTGGCCCGCGGCATCGCCGTGGTCGGCCCGAGCATCAAGATCGAGATGGACGTCCAGATCGTCCCCAAGGGCTGACACCCCAGGGGCTGACACCACGGGGATGACGCCACTCGGCGTACCGGAGCCCGACCGCGCCGCTACGGCGCCTCCAGCCAGCCCTCGTACTCAGCGGCGAACGCGTCGAGGGCCGCGGAGTCCAGCCGCGCGGCAGGGTCCTCCACCACCACCAGCCACTGGGCGTCCTCGGCATCGTCCTCACCGGCCAGGGCGTCCCGCACGAGCTGAGGCTCCTCGGTGACGCCGAACCGGTCGGACAGCCCCCCGGCGACCTCCTCGGCCGCGTCGCGGTCGGGCAGCACCAGCACATGTCTCACATCGCTCACCCCGACATTCTCCGGTACGCCCGGGGGAGCGGTGCGCCGGGGCGGCTGCCCCGCGGCCTTGTCACAGGTGCGTGGGATGCTTGACCGCGATGGCCACCAGACGTAGTTCCACCGACGACCCGCTCGCCCCCGTCACGCTCGCCGTGGGCCAGGAAGACCTGCTCCTGGACCGTGCCGTGCAGCACGTGGTGGCCGCGGCCCGCGCCTCCGACGCCGACACGGACGTCCGCGACCTCACCCCGGACCAGCTGCAGCCCGGCACGCTCGCGGAGCTCACCAGCCCCTCGCTCTTCGCCGAGCGCAAGGTGGTCGTCGTGCGGAACGCGCACGATCTGTCCGCCGACACGGTCAAGGACGTCAAGGCGTACCTGGGTGCCCCCGCCGAGGAGATCACCCTGGTGCTCCTGCACGCGGGCGGGGCCAAGGGCAAGGGCCTGCTGGACGCGGTGCGGAAGGCGGGGGCGCGCGAGGTGGCGTGCCCCAAGACCACCAAGCCGGCCGAGCGGCTCTCCTTCGTACGGTCGGAGTTCAGGGCGCTCGGTCGCTCGGCGACCCCGGAGGCGTGCCAGGCGCTGGTGGACTCCATCGGCAGCGACCTGCGGGAGCTGGCGAGCGCCGCCTCGCAGCTGGTCGCGGACGTCGAGGGCACCATCGACGAAGCGGTCGTCGGCCGCTACTACACGGGCAGGGCCGAGGCGTCCTCCTTCACCGTCGCCGACCGCGCGGTCGAGGGCCGGGCGGCGGAGGCGCTGGAGGCGCTGCGGTGGTCGCTGTCCACCGGTGTCGCCCCCGTCCTGATCACCAGCGCCCTCGCGCAGGGAGTCCGTGCGATCGGCAAGCTCTCCTCGGCCCGGGGCGGCCGGCCCGCGGACCTGGCCCGCGAGCTCGGCATGCCGCCCTGGAAGATCGACCGGGTCCGCCAGCAGATGCGCGGATGGACACCGGACGGGGTGGCGGCGGCGCTGATCGCCGTCGCGGCGGCCGACGCCGGGGTGAAGGGCGGCGGGGACGACCCCGAGTACGCCCTGGAGAAGGCCGTGGTCGCCGTCGCCCGCGCGGCCCGCTCCGGCGGCCGCTGAAACCGGGCCAGGCCCCGCGCGGCCCGCTGAGGCACACGCTGACCCACACGCACGAAGGCCCCGGCCGCCGTCCTGGGGAGGACGCGGCCGGGGCCTTCGGTTCACGCTTGGTGCGCCGCACCCGCGTGGCGAACGCAGGTTCGGTGTGCGGCGCGGAGTGCCGGTCAGGAGCGGGAGAGAGGGCCCGCTGAGTCCGTTCCGGCGATCACATCATTAGCTCAGCCCTGGAGGGCGGCAACCTTGAGCGCCAGCGCCGACTTCTTGTTGGCGGCGGCGTTCTTGTGGATGACACCCTTCGAGACAGCCTTGTCGAGCTGGCGGGAGGCGTCGCGGACGGCCACAGTGGCCTTCTCGACGTCACCGGCAGCGGCAGCCTCACGGGCCTTGCGGATCGAGGTCTTGAGCGAGGACTTGACGGCCTTGTTGCGCAGGCGCGCCTTCTCGTTCGTCTTGTTCCGCTTGATCTGGGACTTGATGTTCGCCACGAAAGAGCCTTTTCAGGTTCGTTGGATCTCCTATGTGCGCCACGCCGCTTCTGAGGGCCACGAGGCACAGCTCCCCACGGTAGCAGTCACCCTCGGACCGGCCCAAACCGGTCCCGGCCCCGCAGGCGTGGGACCATGGAGGCTACGTATCGATCCGTCCGACCCGACATCGACCCGAGACACGGCGTCCGGCGTCTCAAGAATCAGGACCCTGCGTGCCCGCGACTCCTACCAACGTGCCCGAGCCGAGCCGTACCGACCCGGCGCTGATCCGCAACTTCTGCATCATCGCGCACATCGACCACGGCAAGTCGACCCTTGCCGACCGGATGCTCCAGCTGACGGGCGTGGTCGACCAGCGGCAGATGCGCGCCCAGTATCTCGACCGGATGGACATCGAGCGCGAGCGCGGCATCACCATCAAGTCCCAGGCGGTCCGTCTGCCGTGGGCGCCCACCGAGGGCGAGGACAAGGGGTCGACCCACATCCTCAACATGATCGACACCCCGGGCCACGTGGACTTCACCTACGAGGTCTCCCGCTCGCTGGCCGCGTGCGAGGGCACCGTCCTCCTGGTCGACGCGGCCCAGGGCATCGAGGCGCAGACGCTGGCCAACCTCTACCTGGCGATGGAGAACGACCTCACCATCGTCCCGGTGCTCAACAAGATCGACCTGCCCGCCGCGCAGCCCGAGAAGTTCTCCGAGGAGCTGGCCAACCTCATCGGCTGCCAGCCCGAGGACGTGCTCAAGGTCTCGGCGAAGACCGGTATCGGCGTGGACGCGCTGCTCGACCGGGTCGTGCGCGACGTCCCGGCCCCCGTCGGCCAGGCGGACGCCCCGGCCCGCGCGATGATCTTCGACTCGGTCTACGACGCCTACCGCGGCGTCGTCACCTACGTCAGGGTCGTCGACGGCCAGCTCAACAAGCGCGAGCGCATCCGGATGATGTCGACGGGCGCCACCCACGAGCTGCTGGAGATCGGTGTCTCCTCCCCGGAGATGACCCCGGCCGACGGCATCGGTGTGGGCGAGGTCGGCTACATCATCACCGGTGTGAAGGACGTCCGGCAGTCCAAGGTCGGTGACACGATCACCTCCCTGAACAAGGGGGCGACCGAGGCGCTGGGCGGCTACAAGGATCCCAAGCCGATGGTGTTCTCGGGGCTCTACCCCCTGGACGGCTCCGACTACCCGGACCTGCGCGAGGCGCTGGACAAGCTCCAGCTCAACGACGCCGCCCTGGTCTACGAGCCGGAGACCTCGGCCGCGCTCGGCTTCGGCTTCCGCGTCGGATTCCTCGGTCTGCTGCACCTCGACGTGATCCGCGAGCGCCTGGAGCGCGAGTTCGGTCTCGAGCTCATCGCCACCGCCCCCAACGTGGTCTACCGCGTCGAGATGGAGGACGGCAGCGAGCACACCGTCACCAACCCGAGCGAGTTCCCCGAGGGCAAGATCGACAAGGTGCACGAGCCGGTCGTACGGGCCACGGTCCTGGCGCCCAGCGAGTTCATCGGCGCGATCATGGAGCTCTGCCAGAACCGGCGCGGCACCCTGCTCGGCATGGACTACCTCTCCGAGGACCGGGTGGAGATCCGCTACACCCTGCCGCTCGCCGAGATCGTCTTCGACTTCTTCGACCAGCTGAAGTCCAAGACCCGTGGTTACGCCTCACTCGACTACGAGCCCACCGGCGAGCAGTCCGCCCAGCTCGTCAAGGTCGACATCCTGCTCCACGGCGACAAGGTCGATGCCTTCTCCGCGGTCACGCACAAGGACAAGGCGTACGCGTACGGCGTCCGGCTCGTCGCCAAGCTGCAGAAGCTCATCCCCCGGCAGAACTTCGAGGTGCCGATCCAGGCGGCCATCGGCTCCCGGGTCATCGCCCGTGAGACGGTCCGCGCCATCCGCAAGGACGTCCTCGCCAAGTGCTACGGCGGTGACATCTCCCGTAAGCGGAAGCTGCTGGAGAAGCAGAAGGAAGGCAAGAAGCGGATGAAGATGGTCGGCAACGTGGAGGTGCCGCAGGACGCGTTCATCTCCGTACTGTCGACCGACGAGTCGGCCGGCGAGAGCAAGGGCAAGAAGTAGCGCCACCCGCGCCCCGCCCGGAGCCACCCGGAAGTACGCCGTCGGAGTACGCCGTCGGAGTACGTCGTCGGGCGTACCCGGGAGTAGCCCAACGGGCCCCTGTGTAGCGGACGTCCGCCGCACAGGGGCCCGGTTCGTTATCAAGCGGCTGCCTGTTGCCTCTTACGCGACGGTCCCACGCGCTCTAGTCTGATCACCACCCGTTAGTTACTCGCCAGTTAAACAAGCAGGCCGAGCGGGAACGAGAAGCAGGACATACAAGCAGCAGCCCATAAGCCGGTCGTAGCAATGCCGCAGGCCCGGAGGACGTCGTGAGCGACACACAGACCTTGATCGATAGCCGACCGCCCTCCGTGGCGACTCTCTTCATCGACCGCGTGGCGGCCACCCCGGACGGGGAGGCGTACCGCTACCCGGTTCCGGCCGCTTCGGGGCAGGGACCGGACGACTGGAATTCGCTCACCTGGGCGCAGGCCGCCGAGCGGGTCCATGCCATCGCGGCCGGTCTGATCGCTCTGGGTGTCCAGCCGGAGGAGCGGGTCGCACTCGCCTCCTCCACCCGCGTCGAGTGGATCCTCGCCGACCTCGGCGTGATGTGCGCGGGCGCGGCGACCACGACGATCTACCCCTCGACGAACACCGAGGAGTCCGCCTTCATCCTGGCCGACTCCGACAGCCGCGTCCTGATCGCCGAGGACGCCGCCCAGCTGGCGAAGGCCCGTGAGAACAGGGCCGGCCTGCCCCAGCTGGCGCACGTCGTCGTCATCGACCCGGCCGGCGCCGAGCCCGTGGAGGGCGACCCCGAGGGCTGGGTGCTCACCCTGGCCGAGCTCGAGGCCCGGGGCAACGAGTACCTGGTGAAGAACCCGGACGCGATCACCGACCGGGTCTCCGCGATCACCCCCGACCAGCTGGCGACCCTGATCTATACCTCGGGCACCACGGGCCGCCCCAAGGGCGTACGGCTGCCGCACGACAACTGGTCGTACATGGCCAAGGCGACCGTGGCGACCGGGCTGATCACCGCGGGCGACGTCCAGTACCTCTGGCTGCCGCTCGCGCACGTCTTCGGCAAGGTGCTCACGTCCGGCCAGATCGAGGTCGGCCACGTCACCGCCGTCGACGGACGCGTCGACAAGATCATCGAGAACCTTCCGGTGGTCCAGCCGACCTACATGGCGGCCGTTCCCCGCATCTTCGAGAAGGTCTACAACGGGGTCGCCGCCAAGGCCCGGGCCGGCGGCGGCGCCAAGTACAAGATCTTCCAGTGGGCGGCGGGGGTCGCCCGTGAGTACGCCACGGTCTCGCAGGACAACTTCCGGCGCACCGGCAAGGCCTCCGTGCCCTTCGGGCTCGGCGCCAAGCACAAGGTCGCCGACACCCTCGTCTTCGCGAAGATCCGCGAGGCCTTCGGCGGGCGGCTGCGTGCCTGCGTCTCCGGCTCGGCCGCCCTCGCCCCCGACATCGGCCTCTTCTTCTCCGGAGCGGGCATCCACATCCTGGAGGGGTACGGGCTCACCGAGTCCAGCGCCGCCTCCTTCGTCAACCCGGGCGAGGCCTACCGCACCGGGACCGTCGGCAAGCCGCTCCCCGGCACCGAGGTCCGGATCGCCGACGACGGCGAGATCCTGCTGCGCGGCCCCGGTCTGATGGAGGGCTACCACCGGCTGCCCGAGAAGACCGCCGAGGTGCTGGAGTCCGACGGCTGGTTCCACACCGGCGACATCGGCGAGCTCTCCCAGGACGGTTACCTGCGGATCACCGACCGCAAGAAGGACCTGATCAAGACGTCCGGCGGCAAGTACATCGCCCCGGCCGAGGTCGAGGGCCAGTTCAAGGCCGTGTGCCCGTTCGTCTCCAACATCCTGGTGCACGGCGCGGACCGTAACTTCTGTACCGCCCTCATCGCGCTCGACGAGCCGACGATCCTCGGCTGGGCGAAGGAGAACGGGCTGGGCGACAAGCCGTACGCCGACGTGGTGGCCTCCCCCCAGGCCGTGGAGCTCATCGAGGGCTATGTGAAGCGCCTCAACGAGGGCCTCCAGCGCTGGCAGACCATCAAGAAGTTCCGGCTCCTGCCGCGCGACCTCGACATCGAGCACGGCGAGCTGACGCCCAGCCTCAAGCTGAAGCGGCCGGTCGTCGAGCGCGAGTACAAGGATCTCATCGACGACATGTACGCGGGCTCCCGCGAGGCGTGACGACCGGACGCGAGGCGTAACAGCCAAGAACAGGCCGGAGCCGGGGCCGGTGGGTGCGGAAGCGCCCTCCGGCCCCGGCTCGTTTCCGTCCGACTCCGGCCACTTCCGTCACTCGGCGCTTATGGGCACGCCCGGTCTGTCACCCTGTCGGGATACGTCAGCGGCGTTTCGCGAGACCGTCAGGAGCCGCACCGTGGGGCCCATACCCTTGCAGCGGGACATCGTTCAGCGTCCCGGGACCGTCGTCGCAGGCCAGGGCGACGATCCATGGCCGGTCGCACGCACGAGCCTGCCCGGAATCCCGCAGGCCTCGGCCGCGGCCCGCAGATTCGTCCGGGCCGCGCTCGCCGACTGGACCGGGCTCGGCCTGCCCACCACCGGAGAGTTCGGCGAACGGCTCACCGACGACGCCCTGACCGTGGCCAGCGAACTGGTCACCAACGCGGTCGTGCACGCCGGTACGACGGTCGAGCTGCTCCTCAGACTGGAGGACTCGGCCGGGCCCGAGCCGGCCGCGCTGGTACTGGAGATCACCGACCACCACCCCGCCCGGTCGGTGCGCGACGAGCGCCCCGAGCGGCCCGACCCCGCCGAATACGGCCGGGGGCTCCAGCTCGTCGCCACCCTTGCCGAATCCTGGGGCATCACCTACCGCACCGGCCTCAAGACCGTCTGGGCCCGGCTCCCCGGCGACGACCGCTACGGACTGCCCGACACACCCGCTCCCGACGGCGTCACCCGGGGACGCGGCCCGCGCCCCCGCCGGATCGTGACCCCCGACGGCGGGCCCGTGCTCCGCGACGACGCGGGCTGGGCCGGGCGAGGCGGGCTCTCCTTCCTCGCCGAGGCGTCCGGTCTCCTCGCGGGCCAGCTCGACGAGGACCTGGTGGCCACGACGGCGGGCCGGCTCCTGGTGCCCCGGCTCGCCGACTGGTGCGCGATATGGCTGGAGAGCGAGGGCGGCGGCCCGGCGGCCGCCCCCAGGCTCGCCGGGGTCTGGCACCGGGACGAGGCACGGGCCGAGCTGCTGCGCCCCGCCCTGGAGAAGGAACCGCTCCGCCTGCCCGGAAGCGTCGGTACCGGCCCCGTGCCCATCCCTTGGCCGTCGGGCGCCACGGCGGGGACCGCCGACGGCACGGACGCCACGGGCGCCGCGCTCGCCCACCGCATCATCTCGGGCGGGCGCACGCTCGGCGCCGTCCTGGTGGGCCGTGAGGGAGCCGACCACATCCCCGACGAGGCGGCCGCCCTCCTCGCGGACTTCGTGCGCCGGGTCGGCCTCGCCGTGGGCGCCGCCCGCGCCTACACCCGGCAGGCCACCATCAGCCGCATCCTGCAGCGCGGCCTGCTGCCGAGCAAGGTGGCCGAGATACCCGGGGTCACCAGCGCCCTGGTGTACGAGCCGGGGGACGACGGCGTGGTCGGCGGCGACTTCTACGACCTCTTCCCGTGTCCCGGCGGCCGCTGGTGCTTCGTGCTCGGTGACGTCCAGGGCAGCGGCCCCGAAGCCGCAGTCGTCACCGGCCTCGCCCGGCCATGGCTGCGCCTGCTGTCCCGGGAGGGCTTCCGCGTCGGCGAGGTCCTCGACCGGCTCAACCGGCTCCTCCTGGACGACGCCATGGAAGCGGCCGAGGCCGCCGCCCTCATGGTCGCGGCGGCCGGCGGCCAGCAGATCCAGGACGGTGAGCAGAATCAGGACGGCACCCAGTCCCGCTTCCTCTCCCTGCTCTACGGCGACCTCGTGCCGCTTCCGGACGGCGGGGTCCGCTGCACCGTGGCGAGCGCCGGACATCCGCTCCCGCTGCTGCTGCGCCCCGACGGCTCCGTACGCCCGGCCGCCGAGCCGCAGGTGCTGCTCGGCATCGTCGAGGACGTGGCGTACGGGAGCCAGAGCTTCGACCTGGGGCCCGGCGACAGCCTCCTCTGCGTCACCGACGGGGTCACGGAGCGGCGCTCGGGACGGCTGATGTTCGACGACGGCGACGGCCTCGCACGGGTCCTGGCGGGCTGCGCGGGGCTTCCGGCCGCCGGGATAGCCGACCGGATCAAGCAGGCCGTCCACACCTTCGCCGAGCGCCCGCCCGACGACGACCTGGCCCTGCTCGTCCTCCAGGTCGACGGGGAACACCACACGGTTGTGCGGGGCGGCTCCGCCGGCGAGTGACAATGGACGGTATGCCTTCCGTACTGCCCGATGGTGAGCCCATGCCCGACGACGGGGCGCTGCCCCGCCATGCCCTGGAAGGCGCCGCCGACCGCCCGCTCGGTTTCTACCTGCACGTGCCCTACTGCGCCACCCGCTGCGGCTACTGCGACTTCAACACCTACACCGCGACCGAGCTGCGCGGCTCCGGCGGCGCCCTGGCGTCCCGGGACAACTACGCGGCCCACCTCGTCGAGGAGGTCCGCCAGGCCCGCAAGGTGCTCGGCGACGACCCCCGCCCGGTGCGCACGGTCTTCGTCGGCGGCGGTACGCCGACGCTGCTGCCCGCCGCCGACCTCGTCCGGATGCTCGCGGCGATCCGCGACGAGTTCGGGCTCGCGGACGACGCGGAGATCACCACGGAGGCCAACCCGGAGTCCGTCGATCCGGCGTATCTCGCGGCGCTGCGCGAGGGCGGCTTCAACCGGGTCTCCTTCGGGATGCAGAGCGCCCGGAAGCACGTCCTGAAGATCCTGGACCGCACCCACACCCCCGGCAGGCCCGAGGCATGTGTCGCCGAGGCCCGCGAGGCCGGCTTCGAGCACGTCAACCTCGACCTGATCTACGGGACGCCCGGCGAGTCCGACGACGACTGGCGGGCCTCCCTCGACGCGGCGATCGGCGCCGGACCCGACCATGTGTCGGCGTACGCGCTGATCGTCGAGGAGGGCACCCAGCTCGCCCGGCGCATCCGCCGCGGCGAGGTCCCGATGACGGACGACGACGTCCACGCCGACCGCTACCTGATCGCCGACGAGGCCATGGCCGCGGCCGGCTTCTCCTGGTACGAGGTGTCGAACTGGTCCCGTACGCCCGAGGGCCGCTGCCTGCACAACGAGCTGTACTGGCGCGGCGCCGACTGGTGGGGCGCCGGCCCGGGGGCGCACAGCCACGTCGGCGGGGTGCGCTGGTGGAACGTCAAGCACCCCGGCGCCTACGCGCAGGCCCTGGCCGAGGGCCGCTCGCCCGGGGCCGGCCGTGAGGTGCTCGGCGACGAGGACCGGCGGGTCGAGCGCATCCTGCTGGAGCTGCGGCTTGTCGAGGGCTGCCCGCTCTCCCTGCTCGCCCCCGCCGGTCTCGCGGCCGCCGGACGCGCGGTGAAGGACGGCCTGCTGGAGCCCGGACCGTACGGCGAGGGCCGCGCGGTCCTCACCCTGCGGGGACGACTGCTGGCCGACGCCGTGGTGCGCGACCTGGTGGACTGAGCCCCCGCGCGCCCTACGGCACCCGGCAGTCCGCGCGGGTGAGCGGCTTGCGGTCGCCCGCGGCCCGGCCGCACACGACGCGGCTCTGCGCGTCCGGCCCCAGGCGGGTGACCTCGACGATGTTCAGCCCGTGCACCTTCTGGTCGGCGTACGGGATCGTCCCCCGGAAGGTGATGGTCCCGGTCGGCATGTCGTGCAGGGCCACCGAGTAGAGCGTCGCCCAGGTCTCCGCCGCGCTCTGCGGGGTGTCACCCCGGGTCGCCGCGGCGTAGAGGGCCGCCGCCGCCTGGTAGGAGATGACGGTCTGGCCGCTGGCGTACATCATGTCCTCGTACGGGCGCTCCTTCGGCAGCGCCGGCAGCTGCGGCCCCGCGGGGAGCAGCGACTGCAGGGCCTTGCGGGAGTCCTCGTAGAACGCCCGGCCGCCGCCCTGGCTCATGGGCGCGAGCGCGCCGTAGTAGAGCGTGACCTTGTCCGCGAGCTTCGTCGAGTCGTCGAAGCGCGCCTTGGTCAGGTCGTCGCCGGTGAAGACCGTGATCTTCTTGTCGGAGCAGCCGGCCGTCTGCCCGAGACCGGACATCAGCGTGTTGACGTCCTCGACCCGGCCGGCGAAGTACAGGGCGTCGGGCACGCGCTCCGCCCCGCAGATCGCGTGCAGGGGAGCGTCGAGGTTGGCGGAGCCGCCGTCCTTGGACAGGGAGTACCGGGTGTCCGCGGCCAGGGCGAAGCCGGACTCCTTCAGCATCTGCAGGCCGACCCTGCGCTGCTCGGTGGTGTAGCGGTCCTTGTCCTCGTTGCCCACCTTCCTGGACAGGACGACGGCCTGCGGACGGTCCAGCCGGCCCGCCAGCTGCCGGGCGATCAGCCCGACGGCGTCCGCCTGCTCCTCGTCGGTCGCGGCGAGGCCGAAGTAGTTCGGGTACAGGCGGGCCAGGTCGCTGCCGGAGTTCGTGGTGTCCACCACGGGCAGTCCGGCGCGCTGGAGGAGCCCGGTGGCCGCCGCGCTGTCCGTGGTGTTGCGGCCCAGGCCCACCACGCCGACGACGGAGGGGTCCCGCCGGGCGACCTCGATGATCTTCCTGACCGCCGTCGTCTGGCGCAGCATGTCCTGGCCGCCGTTGGCCGTGAGGACCCGGAGCTTGACGGAACGATTCGCCGTGTCGTTGACGAACCGCTGGTGGAGATAGATCCCGGTCAGCTCCTCCAGGCCCTTGCGGGTGTCCTCCCGGTTCGTGTCGGTCCCGGTGAGCGGGCCCGCGTAGACGACGGTGACCCGGGGCTCGTCCGGCTTGATCCCGGCGTTCTGCTCCCGTACCGCCTGCTCGATCCGCTCGAAGGTGACGCCCTCGCCCACCCCGTTCAGCTCCAGGGTGTTGCCCTCGGCGAAGCGCACCCGGGAGGCCGTCGCCACCCCGACGCACTCCTGGGCACCCCCGGGGCCGCCCAGCAGGACCGCGTCCGTGCTGCGGCCCACGAGCGGGCCGTAGCAGTACGTCTCCTTCCAGTGCTCGCTCCACAGGAACGTCCCCAGCAGCGCGCCGACCAGCACGAGGGCGACGGCCCTGCCCGACATCACCCACCACGCCCAGGTGCGCCGGACCCGATGGGTGACGAGCTGGACGTGTGCGTGCTCGTGGGTCAGCTGCTCGGTGGGCAGCGGCAGCCGCAGCACCCACGCCAGGGTCACGGCCGCCGCCGGGGCCTGGCCGACGCTCAGGTCCTCGACCCAGGACTCGTACCGCGCGCGGGCTCCCGAGCCGGAGCCGCCGTCCGCGGGCGGCTCCGGAGGCAGCGGCGGGGTGTGCCGCATGATCCGGTCCGCCGGCAGGGAGGCGAGGAGCAGCAGCGGATCCACCTCGCTGCGCCGGGAGCGCACGTTGTTGATGGCGTTGATCAGCAGGACGCCGCCGTTGTCCTGGGTGGCCGTGGGCAGGAACACCACCGGCGGGACGGTGCGCTTGCCGCGCCGCCAGTCCAGGGCGTGCGCGCGGTAGCTGTCCAGCAGGTCCTCCAGCAGCGCCTGGACCCGCAGCTCCAGATGGAACTGGCGCGCGTGCTCGTCGCCCGCCCCCGCGTCCGCCACCCGTTCCGCGACGGCCGCGGCCCGCGCGCGGATCACCCGCCACGAACCGCTCGGGGAGAAACGCGACCAGCCGTCGGACGGATACGCGGTGCTCGACGCGGCCAGTGACGACGTGGTGGCGAGCCACCTGCTGGCCGGGCGCAGCCACAGCAGCGGCGGCGCCGCCCTCGTCATCAGCCGTACGACCGCCAGCCCGAACAGGGCCGCGGCGGCGACCAGGGTGGTCAGCACCCAGCCGATCTCGCCCAGCAGCACGCTGAGCACCGCGATGAAGACGGCCCCCAGGAAGGTCTCCGGGCGGACCGAGGCGCGCAGGGAGTCCCACCAGGTGTTGCGCCCGGACCGGCTCGCACGCCAGCGCAGGCTGCCCAGCTGTTCCAGGATCCGTTCGTCGCGCTCCCGGGCGGAGCCCCGGTCCGGCTGGGCGACGACCGTCGCGGTGGCCTGCTCGATGGCGGCGAGCAGCCGGGAACGGGGGAAGACGAAGGGCTTGTACTGCGAGGTGCCCCGGGTCTCCCAGGGCCGCTCGGTGAGGGTGCGGACCATGGAGAGCGCCGCCTCGTACGGGGTGGTGCCGACGCCGTCGAGCAGCTTCACCGGGACCCGCCGCAGCCGGTTCGCCCGGTGGACCTGATGGACGATCTGCTCGACCCTGCCGTCGATCTCCGGACCCGCCGAGGCGTCCTCCGCCTGCGCCACCACCAGAGGCATCACCGGCCGGTTGACCCGGTACTGGTCGATCAGCTCCTGCATGAGGTGGAAGACAGCGGAGGCCGCCTCGTTCTTGGCACTGTCCCGCCACACTTCGCGCGTCATCAGCCCCCGTGCCTTCCGCTGCGTCCGGCCCTGCCGTCGTCTCTCAATAACGGATGGTGCGGGTGCTGCGCAGGCGATCAGGGGGATCGATACCGGATCCTCCTCAGCGGCCCGGGGACATCAGGAAGGAAGAGTGACGAAGTCGATCAATTCCTCTACCCGGCCCAGGAGTTGTGGCTCCAGGTCCTTGTACGAGCCGACCTTGGAGAGAATGTGCTGCCAGGCCGCGCCCGTGTTCTCCGGCCAGCCCAGCGCCCGGCACACGCCCGTCTTCCAGTCCTGGCCGCGCGGCACCACCGGCCACCCGGGGATGCCCACGGACGACGGCTTCACGGCCTCCCACACGTCGATGTACGGGTGCCCCACCACCAGCACGTGCGCGTCGGTGACCTGGGCGGCGATCCGGGACTCCTTGGAACCGGGCACCAGGTGGTCGACCAGGACACCGAGCCGGGCGTCCGGGCCGGGCGCGAACTCCCGCACGATCGCCGGAAGGTCGTCGACGCCCTCCAGGTACTCCACCACCACGCCCTCGATGCGCAGGTCGTCGCCCCAGACCCGTTCGACGAGCTCGGCGTCGTGCCGGCCCTCCACATAGATCCGGCCCGCCCGCGCCACCCGGGCCCGCGCCCCGGGGACCGCCACCGACCCGGAGGCCGTACGCGAGGGCCGGGCGGGGCCGCCGGCGGACGGGCGCACCAGGGTGACCACCCTGCCCTCCAGCAGGAAGCCGCGCGGCTCCATCGGGAAGACCCGGTGCTTGCCGAAGCGGTCCTCCAGCGTGACCGTGGGCCCCTGGGCCGTCCTCTCGCACCGGATCACCGCCCCGCAGAAGCCGGTGACGGCCTCCTCGACGACCAGATCGGGCTCGGCGGGGACCTCGGGGGCGGGGGCGGACTTCTTCCACGGCGGGGTCAGATCCGGCTGGTAGCTGCGCATGGCACGACGATAATCGGCGCCCCTTTCACAAGGGCGCCCCCGTCACGACACGCCGAAGCGGGCGGCCAGTTGATCGCGCTGCGCCCGTACGAACGCCGCGTCCACCACCGCCCCGTGCCCCGGCACGTACAGCGCGTCCTCGCCGCCGAGCTCCAGCAGCCGGTCCAGCGCGGCCGGCCAGTGCGAGGGGACCGCGTCCCGGCCCGCCTGCGGCTCCCCGGACTCCTCGACCAGATCGCCGCAGAGCACCACGACGGGTGAGCCGGGCACCAGCACCGCGAGGTCGTGGCCGCTGTGACCGGGCCCCACATTGGCCAGCAGCACCTGAAACCCGCCGCCGAGATCGAGCGTCCACTCGCCGCTGACCTGATGCCGCGGGGCCACCAGGGCGTCCGTGGACGCTGTGGCGTCCGCCTCACTCATCCCGTGCCGCAGCGCGTCCGCGCGCAGCTCCGCGGCCCCCCGTCCCAGGAGTTCCGCCGTGCCCACCGCCCCGTAGACCTCCGCCCCGGAGAAGGCGGCGGTGCCCAGCACATGGTCGAAGTGCGGATGGCTCAGTGCGATATGTGTCACCCTGCGGCCCAGCAGCTCCTCGGCCTGGGTGCGCAGCTCGACCCCCTCCCGGAGCGTCGCGCCGGTGTCGTAGAGCAGCGCACCGTCCGCCCCGGCCACCAGCGCGGCGGTCGCGTCCCAGACGGGAAGGCGCCGCCGTCCCGTACCGTTGCCCAACCGCTCCCAGCCGAACTCTTCCCAAGAGGCGTCCATACGACGACGCTATCGGCAACGACCTGCGCGGTCCTGCGACGGCGTGGCCGGTCGCCCTTGCCCCGGGCCCACCCCGCCCCCGTACACTGACCGGGGGGGATGCTGGCACTCGAACGCACAGAGTGCCAGGCAGACGCCGAAGAACCACAGCTGGAGGTGTGCGCGGTGCTCAGCGAACGCAGACTCGAAGTGCTGCGCGCCATCGTCCAGGACTATGTCGGCACCGAGGAGCCCGTCGGCTCCAAGGCGCTCACGGAGCGGCACAGCCTCGGGGTCTCCCCGGCGACTGTCCGCAACGACATGGCGGTGCTGGAGGACGAGGGCTTCATCGCCCAGCCCCACACGAGTGCGGGGCGCATTCCGACGGACAAGGGCTACCGTCTCTTCGTCGACAAGCTGGCGGGCGTCAAGCCCCTGTCGTCGCCGGAGCGCCGGGCCATTCAGAATTTCCTCGACGGCGCGGTCGACCTCGACGACGTCGTGGGCCGCACGGTCCGGCTGCTCGCGCAGCTGACCAGGCAGGTCGCCGTCGTGCAGTACCCCTCGCTGACCCGTTCGACGGTCCGGCACGTGGAGCTGCTTCTCCTGGCTCCGGCCCGGCTGATGCTCGTCCTGATCACGGACACGGGCCGGGTCGAACAGCGTATGATCGACTGTCCTGCACCGTTCGGTGACACGTCACTGGCCGATCTGCGGGCCCGGCTCAACAGCCGGGTCGTGGGACGACGCTTCGCGGACGTCCCGCGGCTGGTGCAGGACCTTCCGGAGTCCTTCGAGACCGAGGACCGGGGAACCGTATCGACGGTGCTCTCCGTCCTCCTCGAGACTCTGGTCGAAGAGACGGAGGAGCGGCTGATCATCGGCGGCACCTCCAACCTCACCCGCTTCGGGCACGACTTCCCTGTGATGATCCGGCCGGTGCTGGAGGCATTGGAGGAGCAGGTCGTGCTGCTGAAGCTGCTCGGTGAGGCGACGGACTCAGGCATGACCGTACGGATCGGGCACGAGAACGCCCACGAGGGCCTCAACTCCACGTCCGTCGTCGCGGTCGGCTACGGTTCGGGCGACGAGGCAGTCGCCAAACTCGGCGTGGTCGGACCGACCCGCATGGACTACCCCGGAACGATGGGAGCGGTACGCGCAGTGGCACGTTACGTCGGACAGATCCTGGCGGATTCGTAAGTGGCCACGGACTACTACGCCGTACTAGGCGTGCGCCGCGACGCATCTCAGGACGAGATCAAGAAGGCATTCCGTCGGCTCGCCCGCGAGCTGCACCCGGATGTCAACCCGGATCCGAAGACCCAGGAGCGGTTCAAGGAGATCAACGCCGCTTACGAGGTGCTGTCGGACCCGCAGAAGAAGCAGGTCTACGACCTCGGCGGCGACCCGCTGTCCCAGTCGGGCGGCGGCGGCGCGGGAGGGTTCGGAGCCGGCGGCTTCGGCAACTTCAGCGACATCATGGACGCGTTCTTCGGCACGGCGTCGCAGCGCGGGCCCCGCTCGCGCACCCGGCGCGGCCAGGACGCGATGATCCGCCTGGAGATCGACCTCTCCGAGGCGGCCTTCGGCACCACCAAGGACATCCAGGTCGACACGGCGGTCGTCTGTACGACCTGCAGTGGCGAGGGCGCCGCACCCGGCACCTCCGCGCAGACCTGTGACATGTGCCGCGGCCGCGGCGAGGTCTCCCAGGTCACCAGGTCGTTCCTCGGCCAGGTCATGACCTCGCGGCCCTGCCCGCAGTGCCAGGGCTTCGGCACGGTCGTGCCGACCCCGTGCCCCGAGTGCGCCGGTGACGGACGCATCCGCTCGCGGCGCACCCTCACCGTGAAGATCCCCGCCGGTGTCGACAACGGCACCCGGATCCAGCTCGCGGGCGAGGGCGAGGTCGGCCCCGGCGGCGGCCCCGCCGGCGACCTGTACGTCGAGATCCACGAGCTCCCGCACGCCGTGTTCCAGCGGCGCGGCGACGATCTGCACTGCACGGTCACCATCCCGATGACGGCCGCGGCGCTCGGCACCCAGGTGCCGCTGGAGACGCTCGACGGCCTGGAGGAGATCGACATCAGGCCGGGCACCCAGTCCGGCCAGTCGGTCCCGCTGCACGGGCGCGGCATCACGCACCTGCGCGGCGGCGGGCGCGGCGACCTGATCGTGCACGTCGAGGTCATGACCCCGACGAAGATGGACCCCGAGCAGGAGCGCCTCCTGCGGGAGCTGGCCAAGCTGCGCGGCGAGGAGCGGCCCACGGGTCAGTTCCAGCCGGGACAGCAGGGCCTCTTCTCCCGTCTGAAGGACGCCTTCAACGGCCGCTGAACCCTGTCACCGCACCCGCCCCGCCGGTCCCGTACCGGTGGGGCGGTGCTGTGCCCGAGGGGACCCGTCCACCGTGTGAAAGGGCTGATTCGGCACGATCCGCGGGACGTGGCACGATGCGGTCATGTCCTTGGCCCTGACCGATCTCTGCCGGTACCCGATCGTGCAGGCCCCGATGGCGGGCGGCGCGTCCCGGCCGGAGCTGGCCGCCGCCGTCACCGAGGCCGGCGGGATCGGCTTCCTCGCCGCCGGCTACAAGACAGCCGACGGGATGTACAACGAGGTCGAGCAGGTGCGGAGGCTGACCGGCGGGCCCTTCGGCGTGAACCTCTTCATGCCGCAGCCGCAGGTCGCCGACCCCGGCGCCGTCGAGATCTACAGCAACCAGCTCGCCGGAGAGGCCGCCTGGTACGAGACCCCGCTCGGCGACCCGGACTCCAGCGGCGACGACGGCTACGAGGCCAAGGTCGCGATCCTGCTGGAGGACCCGGTCCCCCTGGTCTCCTTCACCTTCGGCTGCCCCACCCGCGAGGTCCTCGCCGCGTTCGCCGCCGTCGGCACGTCCACCGTCGTCACGGTCACCTCGCCCCAGGAGGCGCGGAACGCCCGGTGGGCGGGCGCCGACGCGCTCTGCGTCCAGGGCACCGAGGCGGGCGGCCACCAGTCCACGCACCGCGACGACCCGCAGGGCGGCCTCGCCGCCACCGGGCTGCTCCCGCTGATCACCGAGGTCCGCGAGTCGGTCCAGCTGCCGGTCATCGCCGCCGGCGGGCTGATGCGCGGCTCCCAGATCACGGCCGTCCTGGCCGCCGGGGCCGACGCCGCCCAGCTCGGCACGGCGTTCCTGCCGTGCCCCGAGTCCGGGGCGCACCCGCTGCACAAGCAGGCCCTGACCAACCCGCTGTTCGTGACCACGGCCCTGACCCGGGCCTTCTCCGGCCGCCCCGCGCGCGGCCTGGTCAACCGGTTCGTACGGGAGCACGGGCCGTACGCCCCCGCCGCCTACCCGCAGGTGCACCAGCTGACCAGCGGGCTGCGCAGGGCCGCCGCCAAGGCCGGGGACGCCCAGGGCATGGCCCTGTGGGCGGGCCAGGGCCACCGGATGGCACGCGAGCTGCCCGCCGGGGAGCTCGTGAGCCTGCTCGCCGCAGAGATGGAAGCCGCCCGAGCGGCCGTGAGTGTGAGGAGTGCCCGGTGACGGCACCGGTCTTCGTCGTCGAACAGCTGCCCGACGGGCCGGAGTTCGTCCTGGACGGCCCCGAGGGACGGCACGCCGTCTCCGTGAAACGGCTGAACCCGGGGGAGGACCTCGTCCTCACCGACGGACGGGGCCGCTGGGCGGAGGGCGTCGTACGGGCGGCCGAGGGCAAGGACCGGCTGGTGGTCACCGTCCTCGGGAGCGTCCACGAGGAGGCGGCGCCCGCGCCCCGCATCACCGTCGTCCAGGCGCTGCCCAAGGGCGACCGGGGCGAGCTCGCCGTGGAGACGATGACCGAGACGGGCGTCGACGCGGTCGTGCCCTGGCAGGCCGCGCGCTGCATCACGCAGTGGAAGGGCGACCGGGGCCTCAAGTCCCTCGCCAAGTGGCGGAGCACCGCGCGCGAGGCGGGGAAGCAGTCGCGCCGGGTGCGGTTCCCCGAGGTGGCGGACGTCATGACGACCAAGCAGGTCGCGGCCCTGCTGGCCGGGGCGGACTTCGCGGGCGTCCTGCACGAGGACCGGGACAGTGGCAGCGAGCCGCTCGCCACCGCCGAACTCCCCGCCCACGGAACGATCGTGCTGGTCGTGGGCCCGGAGGGCGGGGTCTCGCCCCAGGAGCTGGCCGCGTTCGCCGAGGCGGGGGCGCCCCCGTACCGGCTCGGTCCCAGTGTGCTGCGCACCTCGACCGCGGGGACCGCCGCGGCGGCCCTCCTGATGGGGCGCACCGGCCGCTGGAGCTGACGGCGGCCCGCTCTCCCCGCCCCGGCCGGATAGCATGCCGGTGTACTGATCACGAGGACCGAACGACCGAGGAGGCCGGGCCATGGCGGGAGAGCCGCAGACCGACTGCCTGTTCTGCAAGATCGTTACCGGGGACATCCCGGCGACCATCGTCCGTGAGAGCGGGACGACCGTCGCCTTCCGCGACATAAACCCCCAGGCCCCCACCCACGTCCTGGTCATCCCCAAGGCGCACTACCCGGACGCCGCCGCGCTCGCCGCCGCCGACCCGCAGGCAGCCGCCGACGTGCTGCGCGAGGCGGGACTGGTCGCCGCCGACGAGAAGATCACCGAGAGCGGCTACCGCATCGTCCTCAACACCGGCGCGGGCGCCGGGCAGACCGTCTTCCACGCGCACGCCCACGTCCTGGGCGGGCGCGGGATGCAGTGGCCCCCCGGATAGGGCCAACCACCCGTGTCCGTACGAGAACTGGTGATCCTCGGCACCGCCAGCCAGGTGCCGACCCGTCACCGCAACCACAACGGCTACCTGCTGCGCTGGGACGGGGAGGGCATCCTCTTCGACCCGGGCGAGGGCACCCAGCGCCAGATGCTGCGGGCGGGCGTCGCCGCTCACGACATCCACCGGATCTGCGTCACGCACTTCCACGGCGACCACTCGCTCGGCCTGGCGGGCGTGATCCAGCGGATCAACCTCGACCAGGTCCCGCACCCCGTCACCGCCCACTTCCCGGCGAGCGGACAGCACTTCTTCGACCGGCTCCGGTACTCGACCGCCTACCGCGAGTCCGTCGAGCTGACCGAGGCCCCGGTCGCCGCCGACGGCGTCCTGGCCACCACCGGCTCGTACACCCTGGACAGCCACCGGCTCTCGCACCCGGTCGAGTCCTACGGCTACCGCCTCACCGAGCCCGACCGGCTGCGCATGCTGCCCGCGAAGCTGGCCGAGCACGGCATCGGCGGGCCCGACGTCGGACGGATCCAGCGCGAGGGCGTCCTGCGCGGCACCCCGCTGGAAGAGGTCTCCGAGACCCGCCGCGGACAGCGCTTCGCGTTCGTCATGGACACCCGTCTCTGCGACGGCGCGTTCGCGCTCGCCGAGGGATGCGACATGCTGGTCATCGAGTCGACGTTCCTCGACGAGGACGGCAGGCTCGCCGCCGACCACGGCCACCTCACCGCAGGACAGGCGGCCCGGGTGGCGAAGGAGTCGGGCGTACGGCACCTCGTGCTGACGCACTTCTCCCAGCGCTACACGGACCCCGACGCCTTCGAACGCCAGGCCAGGGCAGCCGGCTACGAAGGTGAACTGACCATCGCCCAGGACCTGATCAGGGTCCCGGTACCCACCCGCCACACGTAACGAGAACCCCGTGCACCTCCCCAAAGCCGAACTCCACCTCCACATCGAGGGGACCCTCGAACCCGAGCTGGCCTTCGCCCTCGCCGCACGCAACGGCGTCGAACTGCCCCACGCGGACACCGAAGAGCTCCGCAAGGCCTACCTCTTCGAGGACCTGCAGACCTTCCTCGACCTGTACTACGCCCTGATGGCCGTGCTGCGCACCGAGGAGGACTTCGCCGAACTGGCCGACGCCTACCTCGCCCGCGCCGCCGCCCAGGGCGTCCGGCACGCGGAGATCTTCTTCGACCCGCAGGCCCACACCGACCGCGGCGTGCCGATCGGCACCGTGATCGAGGGACTCGGCAGGGCGCTCGACCGCAGCGAGGAGACGCACGGCATCTCCACCCAGCTGATCATGTGCTTCCTGCGCGACAAGTCCGCCGAGTCGGCACTGGAGACCCTGGAGGCCGCGAAGCCGTACCTCCACCGCATCAGCGCCGTGGGCCTCGACTCCGCGGAGGTCGGGCACCCGCCCGCGAAGTTCCGCGAGGTGTACGCGGCCGCCACGGCCCTCGGGCTGCGCAAGGTCGCCCACGCCGGCGAGGAGGGCCCGCCCGAGTACATCCGGGAGGCCCTCGACGTCCTCGGCGTCGAACGGATCGACCACGGGCTGCGCTGCATGGAGGACCCGGAGCTGGTGGACCGGCTGGTCTCCGAGCGGATCCCGCTGACGCTCTGCCCGCTCTCCAACGTACGGCTGCGCGCCATCGACGTCCTGGAACAGCACCCGCTGCGGGCCATGATGGACGCGGGGCTGCTCTGCACGGTGAACTCCGACGACCCCGCCTACTTCGGCGGTTACGTCGGAGACACCTTCCACGCCGTGCACGAGGCGCTCGGCCTGGACCGCGAGCAGCTGCGCACCCTGGCCCGTAACTCCTTCGAGGCGGCCTTCCTCGACCACGACGAGGAGCGCAGGGCGCGCTACCTCTCCGAGGTCGAGGCGTACGCGTTCGACTGACCGGAACCTCCGTCCGGGCCCGCCGTCCGGATCGCGCTCCGCACCAGCCGCCTGCGCCGCAGCGCGGGCACGCTGATCTCCGCGACCGCCTGCTCCGGCGCGCCCAGCTTGGGCACCGCGCCGGACAGGCTGTTGGTCGTGGCGGCGAGCAGCGCGGCCGGGGCGCCGCCCCTGCGCCGTACGGAACCGGGCACCAGCGGCCGGCCGCCGGTGTGCAGCGCCACCGCGGTGACGGGGGCCGCGACCAGGAGCGTGGCGGCCCCCAGGATCAGGCCCATCACGGCGTAGCCCGCCTGCTCGGAGAGCACGCTGCCGAGCAGGGGGCCGCAGGCCGTGCCGACGGACGCCGCCGAGCCGGCGAGGACCGCCCAGCGGCCGCGCACGTCCAGGGAGGCCGCCAGTCCGATCAGATACGACAGGACCACCGGGTAGAAGGTGTTCCACGCGATCTCACCGGTCGCGAAGGACCCCAGGTCCTCGGCCGAGGAGCTGAGTACGATGCTCCCCGCGATGATCATCGTCCCGAGGCCGATCGGCACCGCGCGCCCGAGCCGGGCGCCCAGCACGCCGGCGCCCATCACGCCGAGGAGTCCCGCTCCCAGCGCGGCGGCGAACACCGCGCCGACGGTCACCTCGGAGAGACCCACCTGCTCGGCGCCGATGCGGCTGCTCACGCCCCACAGGGCGTTCTGCGCCATGGACCAGACGAGCATCCCGCCGGCCAGCACCAGCCCCGACTGCCGGTGCGGCAGCCGCCCCTGCACGGGTGACGTCCCGTTGACCGGCGCGGGGCCGCCCAGCCGGGAGGTGGCGGGCCAGACGAGCAGGGCGACCAGCGCGATGGAGGCGAACGGCAGCCGGTGGCCGCCGCCCAGGTGGGGGATCGTCAGGTAGAGGGCGCCCGCCGTCGCCGAGACGCTGAGCAGCCCGAGCGACGAGGTCCGGTGCGGGTCGCGCTGCGCGGCGATGCCGGACGCCGCGACGGCGGTCGCCGTACCGGAGCCGAAACCGCCGGCCACGACACCCACGATCACCAGCGGCATCGAGGTGGTCAGCGCCGCGCAGCCGTAGCCGAGTGCGGCGAGCAGCAGCCCCGCGCGCGCCGGTCTCCGCGACCCGAATCTCTCGACGCGCCCCGCCAGCGCGAAGCCGGCCGAGGCCGAGCTGAGCAGGAGCGCGCTGCCGACCAGGCCGGCCTGGGCGGAGGTCAGGCCCAGGTAGGTGCTGAGGCGGCCGACGATGGTGGGGAGCAGATAGGCGGCGAGGTAACCGGCGGTGAACACGGCGACCAGGGGCCACGCGGCGCGAGGGCGCGAGGACATGGGCGTTCCTGAAGACATGCCAGAGGAGGCGGAAGAAGGCAGGGGAGGGTAAGGCAGGGGTGAGGCAGAGGAGGGTGGAGCGAGAAAGCGGGAGAAGCGGCACTCGTCGTCAGTCGTCCCGATCGGTGCTCGCGGGCCAATTTGTATCAAGCGCGCCCAGCCGACGGAAAGTCGGCTCGATGTGATCTGGGTCACATTAAGGTTTATGCATGATCGAGCCGGGTAGCTGCGCATGTTTATGCAGGTGGGAGTGAGTGTGCGGGCCACGGCGCGGACCCTCCGGAAGGCGCGGCGGATCCGGCACACTGGCCGCATCCCGCACACTGTTCAGATCTGCCACGGCCGGGGAGCGCACGGTGAGTACAGCTGATCCAGGCATCGACCCGCTGCTCGGGCTGCGTGCCCCGCAGGACCCCGCCTGTGACGTCTTCCTGACCGGGACGGTCTTCCTCGACATCATCTTCACCGGGCTGGACAGCGCACCGGTGCGCGGGACGGAGTCCTGGGCCCGGGGGATGGGATCGAGCCCCGGAGGCGTCGCCAACATGGCCACCGCCCTCGCGCGGCTCGGCCTGCGCACCTCGCTGGCCGCCGCGTTCGGCGACGACCACTACGGCGAGTACTGCTGGGACGCCCTCGAACGGGGTGAGGGCATCGACCTGTCCATGTCGCGCACGGTCCCCGGCTGGCACTCGCCCGTCACCGTCTCCATGGCGTACGAGGGCGAGCGCACGATGGTCTCGCACGGCCACGAGGCACCGGCCCCCGCCGTCCCGCCTGCACCCGGCCGCACCTTCCCGGACTGCCCGCCGCGCGCCCGCGCAGCCGTCGCCTCACTGACCCCCGGCCGCAGCGAGCCCTGGGTGGCCGGGGCCGCCCGGAACGGTGCGATGGTCTTCGCCGACGTCGGCTGGGACGAGACCGGCCGCTGGGACCTGGACGCCCTGCCCGACCTCGGGCACTGCCTGGCCTTCCTGCCCAACGCCGAGGAGGCCATGCGCTACACCCGCACGGACTGCCCGCGCGCCGCCGCCCACGCCCTGGCCGAGCGGGTCCCCCTCGCCGTGGTCACCCTGGGGGCGGAGGGGGCGTACGCGGTCGACCGGACGACCGGGACGGCCGCCGAGGTGCCCGCCATCGCGGTGGAGGCCCTGGACCCCACCGGGGCGGGGGACGTCTTCGTCGCCGGGTTCGTCACCGGGACGCTGGCCGGCTGGCCGCTGGCCGACCGCCTCGCCTTCGCCGGGCTGACGGCCGCCCTGTCCGTGCAGGAGTTCGGCGGATCGCTGTCCGCACCCGGATGGGCGGAGATCGCCGGCTGGTGGCAGCAGGTACGCACCTGCGCCGACCAGGACCCGGCGGCCCTGGAGCGCTACGCCTTCCTGGAGGAGCTGCTGCCGGCCACCAGCAGGGCGTGGCCCCTGCGCCGTGCCGTCCCGACCATCGGCTTCCGGCAGTGAAGGGCCGATGAACACCGGGTGCTGATGGTCCCGGATGCTGACGATCACCGGGTAAAACCGCTGGTGTTGTCGGTGGGGAGTCGTACGCTGGTAGTCCAGAGGCGGTCGAGCAGCGACTGCCCTGCAACGGGAGGTATGCGCAGGCCCGAGGGCCGGCCCATGACTCAGTCACCCACACAGCCGCAGGCGCGCGCCCAGATCCGCATTCCGGCCGCACACCCCATGGTGATGCTCCTGGGGTCGGGCGATTCGCTCCTGCGCGTGATCGAAACGGCGTTCCCGGCCGTCGACATCCATGTCCGGGGCAACGAGATAAGCGCGACTGGAAGCGCGGCGGACGTCGCCCTGATCCAGCGCCTGTTCGACGAGATGGTGCTGGTGCTCCGCACCGGACTGCCGATGACGGAGGACGCTGTGGAACGCTCGATCGCCATGCTCAGGGCGAGCGGGAACGGCGAGGGGGAGGGCGCCGAGACGCCCGCCGAGGTGCTCACCCAGAACATCCTCTCCAGCCGCGGCCGCACGATCCGCCCCAAGACGCTGAACCAGAAGCGGTACGTCGACGCGATCGACAAGCACACCATCGTCTTCGGCATCGGCCCCGCGGGCACGGGCAAGACCTATCTCGCCATGGCCAAGGCGGTCCAGGCCCTGCAGTCCAAGCAGGTCAGCCGGATCATCCTCACCAGGCCCGCCGTCGAGGCGGGGGAGCGGCTCGGCTTCCTGCCCGGCACGCTCTTCGACAAGATCGACCCGTATCTGCGCCCGCTCTACGACGCGCTGCACGACATGCTCGACCCCGACTCGATCCCCCGGCTCATGGCCGCGGGCACGATCGAGGTGGCGCCGCTGGCGTACATGCGTGGCCGTACGCTCAATGACGCGTTCATCATCCTCGACGAGGCGCAGAACACCAGCGCCGAGCAGATGAAGATGTTCCTCACCCGCCTCGGCTTCGACTCGAAGATCGTCGTCACCGGTGACGTCACCCAGGTCGACCTGCCGACCGGCACCAAGAGCGGTCTGCGCCAGGTCCAGGAGATCCTGGAGGGTGTCCAGGACGTGCACTTCTCCAGGCTCACCTCGCAGGATGTCGTCCGGCACAAGCTCGTCGGCCGTATCGTCGACGCGTACGAGAAGTACGACAACGCAGAGGGCCGCACCGGCCGCAACGGGAAGTAGTCGCAGCGCACCATGTCGATCGACGTCAACAACGAGTCCGGAACCGAGGTCGACGAGCAGGCGATCCTCGACATCGCCCGCTACGCGCTCGCCCGGATGCGGATCCACCCGCTGTCCGAACTCTCGGTGATCGTGGTGGACACCGCCGCCATGGAGCAGCTCCACATCCAGTGGATGGACCTCCCGGGCCCGACGGACGTCATGTCCTTCCCGATGGACGAGCTCCGTCCGCCGGCCAAGGACGACGAGGAGCCCCCGCAGGGGCTCCTCGGCGACATCGTGCTCTGCCCGGAGGTCGCGAAGAAGCAGGGCGAGGACGCGGAGACGCAGCACTCGATGGACGAGGAGCTCCAGCTCCTCACCGTCCACGGGGTGCTGCACCTCCTCGGGTACGACCACGAGGAGCCGGACGAGAAGGCCGAGATGTTCGGCCTCCAGGCGGCGATCGTCGACGGCTGGCGCGGTGAGCGCGGGCTGACCGGCCCGTCCCCCGCCCCCACCGTCTCGTGAGCGTTCCCCTCGTCTCCGGGGTCGTCCTCCTGATCGTCGTCGGGTGGCTCGCCGCCTGCGCCGAGACCGGCATCGCGCGCACGTCCAGCTTCCGGGCGGCGGAGGCCGTCCGGGCCGGGCGGCGCGGCAGTGCCAAGCTGGAGCAGATCGCCGCCGACCCCACCCGCTATCTCAACGTGGCCCTGCTCGTCCGGATCGCCTGCGAGATGTCGGCCGGGGTCCTCGTGACGTACGCCTGCCTCAAGGAGTTCCCGGAGACCTGGGAGGCGCTGGCCGTCGCCATGGGCGTGATGGTCCTCGTCAGCTACGTCGCCATCGGGGTCTCGCCGCGCACCATCGGCCGCCAGCACCCGCTGAACACGGCCACCGCCGCGGCGTACGTCCTGCTGCCGCTGGCCAGGATCATGGGGCCGATCCCGCAGCTGCTGATCCTGCTGGGCAACGCGCTGACCCCGGGCAAGGGCTTCCGCAAGGGCCCCTTCGCCAGCGAGGCGGAGCTGCGCGCGATGGTCGACCTCGCCGAGCAGGAGTCGCTCATCGAGGACGAGGAGCGCCGCATGGTGCACTCGGTCTTCGAGCTCGGCGACACCCTCGTGCGCGAGGTCATGGTGCCCCGCACCGACCTGGTCTGCATCGAGCGCTACAAGACGGTCCGTCAGGCGCTGACCCTCGCGCTGCGCTCCGGTTTCTCGCGGATCCCGGTCACCGGGGAGAACGAGGACGACATCGTCGGGATCGTCTACCTCAAGGACCTGGTCCGCAAGACGCACATCAACCGGGACGCGGAGGCGGACCTGGTCTCCACGGCGATGCGCCCCGCCGCGTTCGTCCCCGACACGAAGAACGCCGGTGACCTGCTGCGCGAGATGCAGCAGGACCGCAGCCACGTCGCCGTCGTCATCGACGAGTACGGCGGCACGGCCGGCATCGTCACCATCGAGGACATCCTGGAGGAGATCGTCGGCGAGATCACCGACGAGTACGACCGTGAACTCCCGCCCGTCCAGGAGCTGGAGAACGGCTGCTTCCGGGTGACCGCCCGGCTCGACATCGGGGACCTCGGCGAGCTGTTCGGCCTCGACGCGTACGACGACGAGGACGTGGAGACGGTCGGCGGTCTGCTGGCGAAGGCGCTCGGGCGGGTCCCGATCTCCGGCGCGTCCTCGATCGTCGACCTCCCCGACGGGCGCAAGCTCCGCCTCACCGCGGAGTCCCCGGCGGGCCGCAGGAACAAGATCGTCACGGTGCTGGTGGAACCGGAGGGAACGGAGCCGTCATGACGCCCCAGGAGCTGCGCGCGTTCTGCCTGGAGTTCAACGCGAGCACGGAGGAGTTCCCCTTCGGGCCCGACGCCTCGGTGTTCAAGGTCCTGGGAAAGATGTTCGCGCTCAGCGTGCTCGACGCGGGGCCTCTGAAGGTCAGCCTCAAGTGCGACCCGGACGAGGCGCTGCGGCTTCGCAAGGAGCACCCCGCCGTCGTCCCCGGCTGGCACCTCAACAAGCGGCACTGGAACACCGTGACGGTCTCCGAGCTCCCGGACCGGATGGTCCGGGAGCTCGTGGAGGACAGCTACGACCTGGTGGTGGCCGGGCTCCCCAAGGCCGAACGGCTGCGCCTGGACCGGCCGTAGGGGCCTGCGGCGCCCGCCTCGTCAGGCCCGTCGCAGGCCCGCCGCCACCACGAGTCCCGTCGCGACCAGGACCACCGCCGCGGCGGCCACCACCAGACGTACGCCGTCGAACAGCGAGCCCTGCGTGGTGGAGAGCACCCCCAGCAGCGGGATGCCGACGGTGAGGCCCACCTGCTGGGTGGTGGTGACCAGGCCGGTCGCCAGGCCCTGCTCCTCGTTCGGCACGCCCGAGGTCACCGTCAGGCCGTAGGCGATGATGGCGCCCAGGTGGAAGGCGCTCGCCAGCGACACCGCCACGGTGGCCAGCCAGACGCCCGAGTCCTCGCCCAGGCCGAGCAGCGCACCGATGAACACGCCCTGGCCGATCAGCGACAGGACCAGCACCCGGCGCGCACCGATCCGCCCGACGATCCTCGGGGCGTAGACCCCGGCGGCGACCGAGGCCAGGCCCTGGACCCCGAAGACGAGCCCGGTGCCGAGTGCCGACAGGTGCAGCAGGTCCTGGAGGTAGAGCGTCAGGACGAAGACGATGGTGCTCATCATCGAGAAGGTGGCCAGACCGCCCAGGTTGCCGAACGCGACCGTACGGCGCCGCAGCATCGGCAGGGAGACCAGCGGGGCGGCCGAGCGGGACTCGACGACCACGAAGGCGGTCAGCAGGGCCACGCCCAGCACCAGGGTGACCACCACGTCCGCGCCGCCGAAGCCCCGCTCGGCCGCCGTCGACAGTGAGTAGATCAGCGCGAGCAGACCGCCGGTGACGGTGACGGCACCCGGCACGTCGAGCTTCGGCCGCTCCGGCGTACGCGACTCCTCCAGCAGCTTCGGCGCCAGCACGGACACGAGCACCGCGGCACCGGTCAGCAGCCCCATCGTCGAGCGCCAGCCCAGTGTGTCGGTGAGCACACCACCCGCCACCATGCCGACGGTGAAGCCCAGCGAGAGCAGCGTCCCGCTGATGCCCAGCGCCCGGTCCCGCAGCGGGCCCTCCGGGAAGGTGGTGGTCAGGAGGGACATCCCGGTCGGCACGATGACCGCGGCCCCGAGGCCCTGCAGCGCCCGCCCGGCCAGGAAGGACGCCGGGTCCCAGGCCAGCGTCGCGAGCAGCGAGGACGCCCCGAAGACGGCGAGCCCGGTGAGGAACAGCCTGCGCCTGCCGTAGAGATCGGCGACCCGGCCGAAGAGCAGCAGGAAGCCGCCGGACGGCAGGGCGAACGCGGTGACGGCCCACTGGAGCCCGGACCGGCTCAGTCCCAGGTCCTCGCCGAGGACGGGCAGGGACACGTTCAGTACGGAGAAGTCGAGCGCCACCATGAACTGGGCGGCGCACAGCACGAAGAGCACCAGCCGGGCCCGCCCGGAGAGCGTGGGCGGAGCGGGGGCAACGGAGCCGGGGACACCGGCGGGGACAGCGGCAGGAGTTGGGGTTTCGATCGCCATGTCCACACCCTGGATGCGCCGGAATATCCGTGGGGAGCGGGCACTTATCCTGTTGGCCGCACCACCAGGCAGGCACGCACACGGACACCAGGGGGAGTACGTGGCTTCACCGGCCCAGAACACCGACGCGGTCCGGACCGGCACGGCCCGGCCCGGCGCCGACGACAAGACGCACCGCCTCGCGGAGCTCCGGGAGTTCCTGATGAGCCGCAGGGCCCGGGTCACCCCGGCCGACGCGGGCCTCCCGGACGGCGGGGCGCGCCGGCGCACGCCGGGCCTGCGCCGCGAGGAGGTCGCCGTCCTGGCGGGCGTGGGCGTCTCCTGGTACCAGTGGCTGGAGCAGGGCCGCGACATCACCGTGTCGCCGCAGGTCCTGGACGCCGTGGCCCGCGTCCTGCGCCTCAGCAGCGCGGAGCGCCGCCATCTCTACGTCCTGGCCGGGCTCAACCCGCCCGCCCCGGAGGTCGACCCGGCCCACCGTGACATGTGCGCGGGGCTCAACAGGCTCATCGACGCCTGGATGCCCTTCCCGGCCCACATCATGGACCGCTACTGGAACACCGTGCTCTACAACGACGCGGCGTCGGCGGTGCTCGGCATGCGCCCCGGGATCGTGCAGAACTGCATGATCGCCTTCTTCACCGACCCCGTGTACCGGGCCAGGTCGAAGCACTGGGAGACCATCGCGGGGCAGGTCGTCGCCCAGTACCGGGCAGCCTGCTCGGACAACCCCGACGACGAGGGGTTCCGGGCGGTGGTCGCCGAGGTGAGGGAGCTCAGCCCCGAGTTCGCGGCCCTGTGGGACCGCCGCGACGTCGCCCCGGGCGGCCAGATCAGCAAGGAGCTGGAGCATCCGCTCGTCGGCACGCTGCACGTGGAATCCACCCAGCTGAGGGTGCCCGCGCGCCCCGACCTGGTGATCGTGCTCCACACCCCGCTCCCCGACACCGGCACGGAGGCCAAGCTCCAGTGGCTGGACTCGCCCGAGGGCCGGCGCGGCTCGATGTACCCGGTCCCGGGGTGACCGCGTGAACAGGGTGAACGGGGTGAACGGACCCCGTCGTCGGGCGGGCGCAGGCACGCTTCGTATGCTCAGCACATGACCGACAGCACCGGCCTCGGCGCCGAGGACCGCAAGATCGTCACCCTGGCGCGCAGCGTCCGCGCCCGCAACGCGGTGCCGGAGGGCGCCGCGGTAAGGGACGAGACGGGACGTACGTACGCCGCAGGCACCGTGGCCCTGGAGTCGCTGAAGCTCAGCGCGCTGCAGACCGCCGTCGCGATGGCGGTCGCCAGTGGCGCCACATCCCTGGAGGCGGCGGCCGTCGTCTCCGACGCCGCGGCCGCCTCGGACGCCGACCTTGCCGCCGTCCGTGACCTGGGCGGAGCCGGCACTCCCGTGCTGCTCGCGGGGCCCGACGGCACGCTCCGGTCCACGGTGAGCGCGGGCTGAATCGGGGCGGTGCCCGCCCTGCTGTGCAATGCGGCCGCCGGGATCGGGGAGAATGGGCGCCATGAGCGCTCGACCGAACACAGAAGCTGCTGCGCAGCAGGCTGAGAACACCGCCCCCCACCGGGCCGGCTTCGCCTGCTTCGTGGGCCGCCCCAACGCGGGCAAGTCCACCCTCACGAACGCTCTGGTCGGTCAGAAGGTGGCGATCACCTCCAACCGCCCCCAGACCACCAGGCACACGGTCCGGGGCATCGTGCACCGCGACGACGCCCAGCTGATCCTGGTGGACACGCCCGGCCTCCACAAGCCGCGCACGCTGCTCGGGGAGCGGCTGAACGACGTCGTGCGGACCACCTGGGCCGAGGTCGACGTCATCGGCTTCTGCCTGCCCGCCGACCAGAAGCTCGGCCCCGGCGACAAGTTCATCGTCAAGGAACTCGCCGCGATCAAGAAGACCCCGAAGATCGCGATCATCACCAAGACCGACCTGGTGGAGTCCAAGGCCCTCGCCGAGCAGCTGCTCGCCGTCTCCGCGCTGGCCGACGAGCTCGGCTTCGAGTGGGCGGAGATCATCCCGGTCTCGGCGGTCAAGGACCAGCAGGTGAGCCTGCTCGCCGACCTCATCGCCCCGCTGCTGCCCGAGAGCCCCCCGCTCTACCCGGAGGGCGACCTCACCGACGAGCCCGAGATGGTCATGGTCGCGGAACTCATCCGCGAGGCCGCGCTGGAGGGCGTGCGGGACGAGCTGCCGCACTCCATCGCCGTCGTCGTCGAGGAGATGCTGCCCCGCGAGGACCGGCCGGCCGACAAGCCGCTGCTGGACATCCACGCGAACGTCTACATCGAGCGGCCCAGCCAGAAGGGCATCATCATCGGCCCGAAGGGGAAGCGGCTCAAGGACGTCGGCACCAAGTCACGCAAGCACATCGAGGCGCTGCTGGGCACCCCGGTCTTCCTCGACCTGCACGTGAAGGTCGCCAAGGACTGGCAGCGCGACCCCAAGCAGCTGCGCAAGCTGGGATTCTGAGGCCGCCCCGGGCCCTGGTGGGGGCCCGGGCCTACGCGTCTTCCCTGAGCCCGGGCCTACGCGCCTTCCTTGAGGACCCGGGAGATCAATGCCCGCTGTGCCTCGGTCAGCCGGGGATCCGCGCAGTCGACCGTCCGGTCGCCCACCGTGATCCGGTAGCGGAAGCCGTCCGGCACCCCCGCGGGCGGGCCGCCCCGGCCGACGGTGAGTGCCGACTCGGCCAGGGCCTCCCAGTCGGCGGCGTCGGGCCGCCCCGAGGTATCGATCTCGCCATGGCGTGCGATGCCGGCGAACCCGCCGGTCCGGCTCACCTGAATGCGCATGCGTACCGGCTCCTGCCTGACACCTCGACCCCGCCCGGACGGTCCCGCGTGTACCTACCCGGTCAGCGGGTCGGCACGCCCACCTCCGACCAGGCCTTGAGCACCGCCTCCGCCTCGTCGCCCTCCCCGAACCTGTGCTGCGCCGCCGCGACGGTGAGCTTGGCGAAGTCCTTGAAGGACGCGTCCTGGGCCAGCTCACCGCCGGTCAGCACGTCGAACCAGATCCGCCCGGCCCGCTCCCACGCGTTGCCGCCGAGGGCCGTGGCCAGCAGGTAGAAGGCCCGGTTGGGGATGCCCGAGTTGATGTGGACCCCGCCGTTGTCGTCGTCCGTGTCGACGTAGTCGTCCATGGAGCCGGGCTGCGGGTCCTTGCCGAGCACATCGTCGTCGTACGCCGTGCCCGGAGCCTTCATCGAGCGCAGCGCGACGCCGCTGACCCGGGGGGCGAGCAGCCCGGCGCCGATCAGCCAGTCGCCCTGGTCGGCGCTCTGGCCCAGCGAGTACTGCTTGACCAGGGAGCCGAAGACGTCCGAGACCGACTCGTTGAGCGCGCCGGACTGGCCCTGGTAGGCCAGGTTGGCCGTGTACTGGGTGAGGCCGTGCGCCAGCTCGTGGGCGATCACGTCGATGGCGACCGTGAAGTCGAGGAAGATCTCCCCGTCGCCGTCCCCGAAGACCATCTGCTCGCCGTCGAAGAACGCGTTGTTGTACTTCTCGTCGTAGTGCACGGAGCCGATGAGCGGCAGCCCCTTGCCGTCGATCGAGCTGCGGCCGTACTCCGTGAGGAGCAGGTCGAAGGTGGCGCCGAGCCCCGCGTACGCGCGGTTGACGCTGGCGTCCTGGGTCGCCTCCTCGCCCTCGTCGCGGACCTTGACGCCGGGCAGGTCCGTACCGTGCCGGCAGTCGTACAGGGTGCGGTGGGGCTTGGTGGGGACCGGGGCGGAGGTGCGGGCGGCCTGGGGGGTCCAGGCCAGCGCGGTCACCCGCCGGTGGTGGCGCCGGGCCCCGTCGGCCTCCAGGGTGCGGCGGGCGGGATCGGCCAGTTGCGGGTCGTCCGACTGGGAGAGCTTGTCGAGGACATGGGGCGGCACGATCGTGCAGAAGACGGGCTGGAACTCGCTGTTCGGTCGAAGCTGCATGCAAATGACTGTGGCACTCAGTCACCGAACTGTCACTGGTTGCGATGGCGATTGACGAAATAGAGTGATGTATCACTGTTCTGTCCCCATGAGAGCCCGATCCCGCATACTGATACGGACCGACGCACCAGGCGCCCCTCGGTTAGTGTTGCCGCATCATGCGTTTCGGGCTGCTCCTTCTTAGCTGCCGCGGCGAGGGCCTGTAGTCGTAGGCCGGCTCCCTCCCCGCGGAGTTCGCTGTTGCAGCGACACAGTCGGCCGCCCCTGCTGGACCTCAGAGGAGCCGTACGCCATGACCGCAGTGAATTCCCCCGCGCACACCGATGCCGTCACCACCCCCGTCGGTGGTCCCACCCCGGTGACCAACGCGCGTCAGCTGCAGAAGCCTTCCGGAATGCCGGTCCACAAGTACCGCGGCTACGAGGCCGTGGACATCTCCGACCGCACCTGGCCGGACAACCGCATCACCGTGGCGCCCCGCTGGCTGTCCACCGATCTGCGCGACGGCAACCAGGCCCTGATCGACCCCATGTCGCCGGCCCGTAAGCGCGAGATGTTCGATCTGCTCGTACGCATGGGCTACAAGGAGATCGAGGTCGGCTTCCCGTCCTCCGGCGAGACCGACTTCGCGTTCGTACGCTCCATCATCGAAGAGGGCGCGATCCCCGAGGACGTGACGATCTCCGTCCTGACGCAGGCCCGCGAGGAACTGATCGAGCGCACCGTCGAATCACTGGTCGGGGCGCGGCGCGCCACCGTCCACCTGTACAACGCCACCGCTCCCACCTTCCGCCGCGTGGTCTTCCGCGGCTCGAAGGAAGAGGTCAAGCAGATCGCCGTGGACGGCACGCGCCTGGTCATGGAGTACGCGGACAAGATCCTGGGCGACGAGACGATCTTCGGCTACCAGTACAGCCCGGAGATCTTCACGGACACCGAGCTGGACTTCGCCCTGGAGGTCTGCGAGGCCGTCTGTGACGTCTGGCAGCCGGAGGAGGGCCGCGAGATCATCCTCAACCTGCCCGCCACCGTGGAGCGTTCGACGCCCTCCACCCACGCGGACCGCTTCGAGTGGATGTCGCGCAACCTGAGCCGCCGCGAGTACGTCTGCCTGTCGGTCCACCCGCACAACGACCGGGGCACCGCCGTCGCCGCCGCCGAGCTGGCGATCATGGCGGGCGCCGACCGCATCGAGGGCTGCCTGTTCGGCCAGGGCGAGCGCACCGGCAACGTCGACCTGGTCACCCTGGGCATGAACCTCTTCTCGCAGGGCGTCGACCCGCAGATCGACTTCTCGCAGATCGACGAGATCCGCCGCACCAGCGAGTACTGCAACCAGATGGAGGTCCACCCGCGCCACCCCTACGCGGGCGACCTGGTCTACACCGCCTTCTCCGGCTCCCACCAGGACGCCATCAAGAAGGGCTTCGACGCCATGGAGGCCGACGCCGCCTCCCAGGGGAAGACCGTCGACGACATCGAGTGGGCGGTGCCGTACCTGCCGATCGACCCGAAGGACGTCGGCCGCTCCTACGAGGCGGTCATCCGGGTCAACTCGCAGTCCGGCAAGGGCGGAATCGCGTACGTCCTGAAGAACGACCACAAGCTGGACCTGCCGCGCCGGATGCAGATCGAGTTCTCCCGGATCATTCAGGCCAAGACCGACGCCGAGGGCGGCGAGGTCACCCCGACCCAGATCTGGTCGACCTTCCGGGACGAGTACCTGCCGAGCCCCGAGAACACTGCGGGACGATGGGGTCGCGTGCAGATCCGCTCCGGCCAGACCACGACCGGTTCCGACGGCCAGGACACGATCACCGTCGAAGCCACGGTCGACGGCACGGACACGGTGCTGACCGGCACGGGCAACGGCCCGATCTCCGCGTTCTTCGAAGCGCTGCAGGCCATCGGCATCGACGCCCGTCTGCTGGACTACACCGAGCACACGATGAGCGAGGGCGCGAGCGCGCAGGCCGCCTCCTACATCGAGTGCGCGATCGACGGCAAGGTGCTGTGGGGCATCGGTATCGACGCCAACACCACGCGCGCCTCGCTGAAGGCGGTCGTCTCCGCGGTCAACCGCGCGACCCGCTGACCTCCCCACGCGGCATTCCGGGCATAGGCCCGATACGTCGCTGAACTGCCCGGCCCGAGAGCCCCGTTCACCCGCCAAGGGTGGGCGGGGTTCGGCCATATCCCGGGGTTTTGACCTCCGGGATACTGACGCCGCATCACGCATGTGGCTAACATCACGTCCTACGCGGCAATGTTGCCGTGGCATTACGGAGGTGTGCGACGTGCGGACAGCCAAAGGACAACGCGCCACAGGACTGCGCATCTACGGCATCCGCACCGTCTGGGAAACCGTCGGCGACGGCGAGTTCTTCTGCCCGTGCTGCGGCGGCGACCGCAACTACCGGCGCCTCACCGGGCGCCACCGCCTCACCGTCCTCGGAGTGCCCCTGCTGCGCCGGGGGAGTGCCGGTCCCGTCGTCGAATGCGCCGCCTGCGGGACGCACTGCGCGCCCGACTCCCTCGACCACCCCACCACCACCCGCTTCTCGGCGATGCTGCGGGAGGCCGTGCACACCGTCACGCTCGCCGTGCTCGCCGCGGGCGGCACCACCTCCCGTACGGTCCTGGAGACCGCCGCGGCCACCGTCCGTGACGCGGGACTCGACGACTGCTCCCAGGAGCAGCTCTTCACCATCGTCGAGGTGCTCGCCGCCGACACCGGGGCCGGCGACGGGGCCGACCCCGCCGCCGAGGCCTGCGGCGCCGCCCTCGCCATCGAGCTCCACGAGGTCCTGAAGCCGCTCGCCCCGCACCTGGCCGTGCCCGGCCGCGAGGCCGTCCTGCTGCGGGGCGCCCGGATCGCGCTCGCCGACGGCCCGTACACCCAGGCGGAGCGCGAGGTGCTGACCACGGTGGGCAGCGCGCTCCAGCTCTGTCCCACGGACACGGCGAAGCTGCTGGAGGCGGCGCGCACGCCTTCGTAGGGCTTCCGGGCCCTCGTGGGGCCCCCGAGCGGCCCGGTGGGCGACAATGGGCGTATGAGCTTGTTCCGGGACGACGGCGTCGTGCTGCGTACGCAGAAGCTGGGCGAGGCCGACCGGATCATCACGATCCTGACCCGCGGCCACGGGCGGGTGCGCGCCGTCGCCCGCGGGGTGCGCCGCACCAAGTCCAAGTTCGGGGCGAGGCTCGAACCCTTCTCCCATGTGGACGTGCAGTTCTTCGCACGCGGCAGCGAACTGATCGGCCGGGGCCTTCCCCTGTGCACGCAGAGCGAGACGATCGCTCCGTACGGCGGCGGCATCGTCTCCGACTACGCCCGCTACACCGCGGGCACCGCGATGCTGGAGACCGCCGAGCGGTTCACCGACCACGAGGGCGAGCCGGCCGTCCAGCAGTACCTGCTGCTCGTCGGAGGGCTGCGCACCCTCGCACGCGCAGAACACGCGCCGAACCTCATCCTGGACGCGTTCCTGCTGCGCTCCCTGGCGGTCAACGGCTACGCCCCGAGCTTCGTCGACTGCGCCAAGTGCGGAATGCCCGGACCGAACCGTTTCTTCTCCGTCGCGGCGGGCGGCGTCATATGCGGCGACTGCCGGGTGCCCGGCAGCGTCGTACCCTCGGCGGAGGCCGTCGAACTGCTGAGCGCACTGCTCACCGGTGACTGGGAGACGGCCGACGCGTCCGAGGCGCGTCATGTCAGGGAGGGGAGCGGGCTCGTGTCCGCCTATCTGCACTGGCATCTGGAGCGCGGACTGCGCTCGCTGCGGTACGTAGAGAAGTGACACAGGGAGACGAGAGAAGCCCATGGCAGTACGCGGGATGCTCGGCGGCCGTAACCGGCGTGAGTACAAGACCCCCGAGCCGCACCCCTCCGGCGCCACCCCGCCGAAGATCCCCGGCGAGCTCGTGCCCAAGCACGTCGCCGTCGTGATGGACGGGAACGGCCGCTGGGCCAAGGAGCGGGGACTTCCGCGCACCGAGGGCCACAAGGTCGGTGAGGGCGTCGTCATGGACGTCCTCAAGGGCTGCATCGAGATGGGCGTCAAGAACCTCTCGCTGTACGCGTTCTCCACGGAGAACTGGAAGCGTTCGCCGGACGAGGTGAAGTTCCTCATGAACTTCAACCGCGACGTCATCCGCCGCCGCCGCGACGAGATGGACGAGCTCGGCATCCGTATCCGCTGGGTCGGCCGCATGCCGAAGCTGTGGAAGTCCGTCGTCCAGGAGCTCCAGGTCGCCCAGGAGCAGACCAAGGACAACGACAAAATGACGCTGTACTTCTGCGTCAACTACGGCGGCCGGGCCGAGATCGCCGACGCGGCGCAGCGCATCGCCCAGGACGTCGCCGAGGGGAAGCTCGACCCCTCGAAGGTCAACGAGAAGACGTTCGCGAAGTACATCTACTACCCGGACATGCCGGACGTGGACCTCTTCGTACGCCCCAGCGGTGAGCAGCGCACGTCCAACTACCTGATCTGGCAGAGCGCGTACGCCGAGATGGTCTTCCAGGACGTCCTGTGGCCCGACTTCGACCGCCGCGACCTGTGGAACGCCTGCCTGGAGTTCGCCCGGCGCGACCGGCGCTTCGGCGGCGCGGAGGAGATCACCAAGGACGAGAAGACCGCCGAGGGCTGAGAGCACGCGGAGGGGGCCCCGTCGCCGGGGCCCCCTCCGAGGCCGGTCGTGCTGTGCCGGGGTTCAGTCCGCGGCGCCCGCGCAGTCCGCGCAGGTCCCGAAGATCTCCACCGTGTGGGCCACGTTCACATAGCCGTGCTGCGAGGCGATGCTCTCGGCCCACTGCTCCACGGCAGGTCCTTCCACCTCGACGGCCTTGCCGCAGACGCGGCAGACCAGATGGTGATGGTGGTCACCCGTCGAGCAGCGCCGGTAGACGGCCTCGCCCTCGGTCGTGCGCAGGACGTCGACCTCGCCGGCGTCGGCGAGGGACTGGAGCGTGCGGTAGACCGTGGTCAGTCCGACCGAGTCGCCCCGGTGCTTGAGCACGTCGTGCAGGTCCTGGGCACTGCGGAACTCGTCGACCTCGTCGAGCGCCGCCGCGACCGCCGCCCGCTGCCGGGTCGACCGGCCGCGCACCGGAGCCGCGTTCGTGCCACTGATCGGCGCCGTCGCCACAGCTGCCTCCTCGTGTCGCCCGTACGTATGTCGGGGCCATTGTGCCAGCCCGTCCCGTCGGTGCGGTCACACCTGGACGTCGTCCTGGGCCGGACGGGCCGCCGGTACCTCCAGGGTGCACCGGTCCGCCTCGCTGTCGTCGCCCCTGGCCCGCCTGCGGGCCAGCGGCGTGGCGAGCGCCGTGAGCACGATGAACGTGGCGATGGCCAGCAGCACGATCGTCGCGCCGGGCGGCACGTCCCGGTAGTACGAGGTCACGGTGCCGGCCAGGGTGACGGCCGTACCGATGACGACGGCCAGGACGAACGTCACCTTGAAGGACTTCGCGATCTGCTGCGCGGCGGCGACCGGCACCACCATCAGCGCGCTGACCAGCAGCAGGCCGACGACCCGCATCGCCACGGTCACGGTCACCGCGGCCGTCACGGCGACCAGCAGGTTGAGCGCGCGTACGGGCAGGCCGGTGACCCGGGCGAACTCCTCGTCCTGGCTGACCGCGAACAGCTGCCGCCGCAGCCCCACGGTGACCAGCACCACGAACGCGGCCAGGACGAGGATCGTGGTGACGTCCTCCTCCGAGACCGTCGACAGGGAGCCGAAGAGGAACGAGGTCAGGTTGGCGTTGGAGCCGGTGTCCGAGAGGTTGATCAGCATCACCCCGCCCGCCATACCGCCGTAGAACAGCATGGCCAGGGCGATGTCGCCGCGGGTGCGCCCGTACCAGCGGATCAGCTCCATCACGACCGAGCCGGCCACGGCGACGAGCGTCGCCATCCAGACCGGGTTGGTGGAGAGCAGGAAGCCGAGGCCGACACCGGTCATCGCGACGTGCCCGATGCCGTCGCCCATCAGGGCCTGGCGGCGCTGGACCAGATAGATGCCGATGGCGGGCGCGGTGATGCCGACCAGGACGGCCGCGATCAGGGCCCGCTGCATGAAGGGGGGGTTCAGGAATTCCAGCATGATCAGGTCAGCAGTCCCGTCCGGACGGGCTCGGAGGCCGCGTGGGGGTGTACGTGGTCGTGGCCGGGCAGCGCGTGCTGGCCGACGGCCTCGGGGGGCGGTCCGTCGTGCATGACACAGCCGTCGCGCAGGACGATCGCCCGGTCGATCAGCGGTTCCAGGGCGCCGAGCTCGTGCAGGACGAGCAGCACCGTCGCCCCGCCGGCGACCTGCTCGCGCAGCGTCGAGGCGAGGATCTCCTGGCTGGCCAGGTCGACGCCCGCCATCGGCTCGTCCATGATCAGCAGCTCGGGCTCGGCGGCGAGCGCGCGGGCGATCAGGACCCGCTGGTGCTGGCCGCCGGAGAGGGCGTTCACGGAGTCCTTGGCGCGGTCGGAGAGGCCGACGAGCTCGATGGCCCGGTCCACGGCCGCCCGGTCCGCCCGCCCCGGCAGCCTGAGCCCCGTACGGGACAGGCGCCCGGAGGCGACGACCTCGCGGATCGTGGCGGGGACGCCGCCGGCCGCCGTGGTGCGCTGCGGTACGTATCCGACGCGGGCCCAGCGGCGGAAGCGGCGCAGCGGGGTGCCGAACAGCTCGACGGTCCCGCCGGTGAGCGGCACCTGGCCGATGACGGAGCGTACGGCTGTGGACTTGCCGGATCCGTTGGCACCGAGCAGCGCCACGACCTCGCCGCGGTGGACGGTGAGGTCGACACCGCGCAGCACCGGGCGAGCACCGAGCGTCGCCGTGGCTCCGCGCATGCTGATCACGGGTTCTGGCGTACTGGGCTCGGGCATGATCGCCTCCGGTGCTGCTGCGGGTTCGGATGCTGCGGGGGTCACTTCGCGCCGAGGGCCTTCTGGAGCGCGGTGAGGTTGGACTGCATGACCTCGATGTAGTCAGCGCCCGCGGACTTGTCCGTGATTCCCTCCAGCGGGTCCAGGACGCCGGTCTTCAGGCCGAGGTCCTTCGCCAGCGTCTTCGCGGTCTTGTCGCTGGCGAGCGTCTCGAAGAACACGGTGGTCGCGTTGGTCTCCTCGGCGACGTGGTGGATCTCGTCGATCCGGGCGGGGCTGGGCTCGGCCTCGGGGTCGATGCCGGCGATGCCCTCCTGGGTGAGGCCGTAGCGCTCGGCGAGGTAACCGAAGGCGGAGTGCGTGGTGATGAAGGTCTTCGTCGCGGTGTTCTTCAGCCCGGTCCCGTAGGCCTTGTCGAGCTTGTTCAGCTCGGCGACCAGGGTGTCCGTGTTCTTGCGGTAGTCGGCGGCGTGGTCCGGGTCGGCCTTCTCCAGGGACTTGCCCACGCCCTCGGCGACCTCGGCGTACTTCACCGGGTCCAGCCAGATGTGCGGGTCGAGGCCGGCCTCCTCGCCCTCGTGCCCGTGCTCCCCGTCCTCGTGGTCCCCGTGCTCCTCGCCCGCGGCGTGGTCGTGGCCCTCGACCTCGGAGCCGTGGTTCTCCAGCGTGGTGAGCTTCGCCGCGTCCACGGTGTTCTTCACGCCGGCCTGGGCGACGGCGTCGTCGACGGCGGGCTGGACGCCCTTGAGGAAGAGGATGTAGTCGGCGTCGCCGAGGCCGCCGATCTGCCGGGGGGAGAGCTCCAGGTCGTGCGGCTCGGTGCCCGGCTCGGTGAGGGTGGTGACGGAGACGTGCGACCCGCCGATCTCCTCGGCCAGGAACTGCATCGGGTAGAAGGACGCCACCACGTCCAGCTTGCCGTCGCTCCCGCCCTCGGCCGCGTCGGAGGAGGAGCAGGCGGAGAGCGCGGTGAGGCCGAGGGCGACTGCTCCGGCGACGGCGGCTGTGGGTATGAGGCGGCGTACGTTCATGACAGTCATTTTCAACAAAAGTGGAAACGATTGTCAACAAGGCTGATGAGATGCCCGGATCCGAACCCGGTGACCGCGATGCGCCCCACCGATTTGATATGGGGGGTGCGCCCGCCGGTAATCTGGGGTATTCGCCCGCCCGCACCCGACCATCACCCCCCACCGAGGCGCTCCGCGCCCCTGGCTGTACGTCTTCCCTCACCGAGGCGTTCGCGCCGCCCCCCTGTCCAGTTCCGCCGTCGTAATGAAGAGAGCACCGTGGCCGCCGACAAGATCGACACCATCGTCAGCCTGAGCAAGCGCCGTGGCTTCGTCTACCCCTGCAGTGAGATCTACGGTGGCCAGAAGGCCGCCTGGGACTACGGACCCCTGGGCGTCGAGCTGAAGGAGAACCTCAAGCGCCAGTGGTGGCGCTACATGGTCACCTCGCGCGAGGACGTGGTCGGTCTCGACTCGTCGGTCATCCTGGCCCCCGAGGTCTGGGTCGCGTCGGGCCACGTCGCCACGTTCTCCGACCCGCTCACCGAGTGCACCTCCTGTCACAAGCGCTACCGCGCCGACCACCTGGAGGAGGCGTACGAGGAGAAGCACGGCAAGCCCCCGGTCAACGGCCTCGCCGACCTCAACTGCCCCAACTGCGGCAACAAGGGCACCTTCACCGAGCCCAAGCAGTTCTCGGGCCTGCTCTCCACGCACCTCGGCCCGACCCAGGACTCCGGCTCGGTCGCCTACCTGCGCCCCGAGACCGCCCAGGGCATCTTCACCAACTTCGGCCAGGTGCAGCAGACCTCGCGCAAGAAGCCGCCGTTCGGCATCGCGCAGATGGGCAAGTCCTTCCGGAACGAGATCACTCCGGGCAACTTCATCTTCCGCACCCGCGAGTTCGAGCAGATGGAGATGGAGTTCTTCGTCAAGCCGGGTGAGGACGAGGAGTGGCAGGAGTACTGGATGCAGCAGCGCTGGAACTGGTACACGGGCCTCGGCATGCGCGAGGAGAACATGCGCTGGTTCGAGCACCCGCAGGAGAAGCTCTCCCACTACTCCAAGCGCACCGCCGACATCGAGTACCGCTTCCGCTTCGGCGGCAGCGAGTGGGGTGAGCTGGAGGGCGTCGCCAACCGCACCGACTACGACCTCACGGCGCACTCCAAGGCGTCCGGCACGGACCTCTCCTACTTCGACCAGGAGAAGAGCGAGCGCTACACGCCGTACGTCATCGAGCCGGCGGCCGGTGTCGGCCGCGCGATGCTGGCCTTCCTCCTCGACGCGTACAGCGAGGACGAGGCCCCCAACGCCAAGGGCGTCATGGAGAAGCGCGCCGTGATGCGCCTCGACCCGCGCCTCGCGCCGGTCAAGGTCGCCGTCCTGCCGCTGTCCCGCAACCCGCAGCTGTCGCCGAAGGCCAAGGGCCTCGCCGCCGACCTGCGGCAGAACTGGAACATCGAGTTCGACGACGCGGGCGCCATCGGCCGCCGCTACCGCCGCCAGGACGAGATCGGCACGCCGTTCTGCGTCACCGTCGACTTCGACACCCTCGACGACAACGCGGTGACCGTGCGCGAGCGCGACACCATGAAGCAGGAGCGCGTCTCCCTGGACCAGATCCAGAGCTACCTCGGCTCCCGCCTGCTGGGCTGCTGAACGCACTCGACCTCATAACGAAGCCCCCGGTTCCGGCGTACGGAACCGGGGGCTTCGTGCACACTGGGCGCACTCGTCCACAGGGAGGCCCCACATGCCGTCCATGACCACGAGCAAGGTCACCAGATGGGACCAGCACGGCCGTGAACACATCGTCCACGTAAGGAAGTCGGGGATGCAGCGGCAGCTGACGTGCGAGACCTGCGGCTGGCGCAAGGGGGCGCAGTTCCTGCCCTGGCTCAAGGCCGAGGAGCACCTGACCGAGGTCCACCAGGCCACGGTCGACCCGACCGCCTGAGCCCGGCGCCGGGGCGCGGCCGGAAAAAGCGGATGAGGTGCCCTGCCCGCCGGGGTACCTTCTTGGCTATGTCTTCGTTCTTCCAGATCTACGAGTGAGCGCGCGACGGGCCCGACCGGCCCGTCGCCCATCGGATCGATCACGACACGTCATCCTCACTTCCTCACCACGAATGGGAGAACCCCGTGGCCAAGAGCCGCAACAACCTCCTCGGCGTCGGCGGACAGCGCAAGAAGCTGTCCCGCGCCGAACAGCAGGGCGCGGGCCCCGCGCGCGACAACGACCGCAAGGCCGCCGAGGACAAGAAGCAGGAGCTGGTGCGCAAGATGCGTGAGCGCGCCGCCGCCGCGGCACCGGCTCAGGACGAACCGGCCGAGAGCTGACCTCCTCGCACCACGCACCACCCGTACGACCACGGGCCCGGACCACCTCGATGGCCCGGGCCCGTGTCCGTCCCCTCACCGCACCGTGCGGGGCAGCCGCAGGCTCAGCAGGGTCGTCAGGACGACGGCCGACAGCTGCACCAGCAGCGTCACGATCAGCGCGTCCCGCATCCCCTGGCCCGGCACCAGCGCGAGGAACAGCGTCCCGAGCGTGGCGACCCCGAGCGCCAGGGCGGCCTGCTGGGTCGTCGTCATCACGCCGCCGCCCACCCCGGCCCGCTCGGCCGGTACGTCGGACAGCACGATCCGGAACAGCACGGGCAGCTGGAGCCCCTGCCCCAGGCCCGCGATCGCGACGCCCGGCAGCAGCCCGAGCAGTCCCAGGTCCGGCCAGCCGCGCCACACGGTCAGCGCCAGCACCGTGACGCCCACAGCCTGGATCAGGCCGCCGGCCGTCACGACCCGGCTGCCGAAGCGCCGGACCAGCCGGGGGCCGGCCAGCGAGGCCAGGAAGAAGGCGGCGGCCATCGGCGCCAGGGACAGCCCCGCGGCGGCCGGACCCATCTCCAGGCCCTGCTGGAGGGCCACCGCGATCACGAACATGAAGCCGCCGAAGCCGATCGAGAACGGCACCACCAGCGTCAGGCCGCGCCGCAGCGAATCCAGCCGCAGCAGGCTCGGCGGTACGAGCGGGGTACGGCCCTGCGCGTCGGCCTTGCGCTCCACCCGGTAGAAGGCCATCGCGGCGAACGGGAACAGGCCGAGCGACACCCAGGTCCACAGGGGCCAGCCCGCGGCGCGGCCCTCGGTCAGCGGGGCCAGGAGCGTCACCAGCGAGACCGCCAGCAGCAGCGTGCCTGGCACGTCGACGGGGGCGGGCCGGTCCGAGCGGCTCTCCGGCACCGAGCGGACGGCCAGGACCAGCCCCACCAGGGCCACCGGGACGTTCACCAGGAACACCGACCGCCAGCCCGCGCTCTCCCCGAACACCGAGGACAGCGGGGCGGCGGAGACCAGTACACCGCCGAGGATCTGGCCGGCGACCATGGAGAGGCCCGCGGTCGCCCCGTACAGGCTCATGGCCCGCGCCCTGCGATGTCCGGCCGTGGCGGACTGGATGGTGGCGAGCACCTGCGGCAGCATCAGGGCCGCCGCCGCGCCCTGCGCCACCCGCGCCCCCACGAGGGTCCAGGCGTCCGGGGCCAGGCCGCAGGCGAGGGAGGTGAGGCCGAAGGCGGCCATCCCGATGAGGAAGAGCCTGCGCCGTCCGGCCATGTCGCCGAGGCGCCCGCCGAGGACGAGCAGCACGGCGTAGGAGAGGCCGTAGCCCGCGACGACCAGCTCCAGCAGGGCGGGGCCCGCGGCCAGGTCGTGGTCGATGGTGGGCAGGGCGACGTTGACGATGAAGAAGTCGATGAGCGGGAGCGCCGCGCCGAGCAGCACGGTGAACAGCCCGAGCCCGCCGAGGACCGGCGCCGGGTGGTCGTACCGTGCCACGGAGGCGCGGGTGGCGGATGGGTTCGTCAGTACGGAGGATTCACTCACGACAACGACGATGGACCCGCACTCAGCCTGGTACCAGAGTCTCCTTATCCTGGTACAGGGAGCACCTGGCAATACGCCCGGAGATTCGGCACGCTGGGAACATGACGACGACCGTGGCGACCGGGACACCCGGGGCAGACATCCGGCGGCACGAGCTCGCCGGTTTCCTCCGCAGCCGTCGCGAGCGGATCACCCCCGAGCAGGTGGGGCTGCCCCGCGGCCGCCGCAGGCGGACCCCGGGACTGCGCCGCGAGGAGGTCGCACAGCTCTCGGCCGTCGGCGTCACCTGGTACACGTGGCTGGAGCAGGCCCGCGACATCCAGGTGTCCCCGCAGGTCCTGGACTCCCTGGCCCGCGCGCTGCTGCTCGACCGCAGCGAGCGCACCCATCTCTTCGCCCTCGCCGGGGCCGTCGACCCGGCACCGGGCTCGGACTGCACCGGTATCACCCCGGTGTTCCAAGAGATGCTCACGCGCCTGGAACCGTTCCCGGCGTGCATCCAGAACAGCCGGTACGACATCCTCGCCCACAACCGCACCTACGGCCGGCTGCTGTGCGACCTGGACGCCGTCGCCCCCGAGGACCGCAACTGCATGCTGCTCGCCTACCTCAATGAGGAATGGCGTGAGTCCGTGGTCGATCTGCCCGGGATGCGCAGGGTGATGGCCGCCAAGTTCCGGGCCGCGATGGCGGAACACCTGGCCGAGCCCGCCTGGAAGGCGCTGCTGGGGCGGCTGGAGGCGGCCTCGCCCGAGTTCGGCGAGATCTGGGCCCGGCACGAGGTCGTCGGCTCCTCGAACCGCACCAAGATCTTCCGTAACTCCCGGGTGGGGATGCTCAGGCTCGACCACACCGACCTGTGGCTGGGGCCCTCGGCGGGGCCGCGCATGGTGACGTACGTCCCCTCGGACGAGCAGTCCCGGCTGGGGCTCGAGCGGCTGATGGAGTCGGTCCTCGCGGAGTCCCCGCAGGCGCCCCGTGCGGGGTCCCTCGCCGAGGTCTGAGCGGGCGGCATCCGGACCACCGCCCGCGTACGGGACAATGGGGCCATGACCACGCTCGCCCCCGCCCTCCCGCTGCTCAGGATCGGCCCGCACACCGTGCAGCCGCCGGTCGTGCTCGCCCCCATGGCCGGCATCACCAACGCGCCCTTCCGCACCCTGTGCCGAGAGTTCTCGGGCGGCAAGGGGCTGTTCGTCAGCGAGATGATCACCACGCGGGCGCTGGTCGAACGCAACGAGAAGACCATGCAGCTGATCCACTTCGACGCGAGCGAGACCCCGCGTTCGATCCAGCTGTACGGGGTGGACCCGGTCACCGTCGGCAAGGCGGTCCGCATGATCGTCGACGAGGACCTCGCCGACCACATCGACCTGAACTTCGGCTGCCCCGTCCCCAAGGTCACCCGTAAGGGCGGCGGCTCCGCACTCCCGTACAAGCGGCCGCTCCTCCGCGCGATCCTCCGTGAGGCCGTGGCCGAGGCGGGCGACCTCCCGGTCACCATCAAGATGCGCAAGGGCATCGACGACGACCACATGACCTACCTCGACGCGGGCCGCATCGCCGTCGAGGAGGGCATCACGGCCGTCGCCCTGCACGGCAGGACCACCGCCCAGCACTACGGCGGCACGGCCGACTGGGACGCCATCGCGCGCCTCAAGGAGCACGTCCCCGAGATCCCCGTCCTCGGCAACGGCGACATCTGGAGCGCCGACGACGCGCTGCGGATGATGCGTGAGACGGGCTGCGACGGCGTCGTCGTCGGCCGGGGCTGCCTGGGGCGCCCCTGGCTCTTCGGCGACCTCGTCAGCGCCTTCGAGGGCACGGGGACGAGGCAGGCGCCCGCCCTGCGCCAGGTCGCGGACGTCATGCTGCGTCACGCGACGCTGCTGGGGGAGTGGATCGGCGACGAGAGCCGCGGAGTGATCGACTTCCGTAAGCACGTGGCCTGGTACCTCAAGGGCTTCGCGGTCGGCTCGGACATGCGCAGGAGGCTCGCGGTCACCTCGTCCCTGGAGGAGCTCGGCGGACAGCTCCAGGAGCTCGACCTGGACCAGCCCTGGCCGGACGGCGCGGACGGCCCCCGTGGGCGTACCTCCGGCAACAACCGGGTGGCGCTGCCGGACGGCTGGCTCAAGGATCCGTACGACTGCGCGGGCGTGGGCGCCGAGGCGGAGCTGGACACCTCGGGCGGCTGAGCGCCCCCCTGCACCCGGGGCACCGAGTGCCCCCAGAACGAGTCCGCTCAGATGAGCGGGCTTTTCTGCTGGATACGGTGCGTTCCCCCGCGCTTTCCCGGCAGACGTGTGGGCCCGCTCTCCTTCCGGGGCCACCCCCTCGCTCTCCGTCAGTAACAGGTAGCTCTGGGGTGACCGTTCGTCGGCCCGACGGCGTCCGGATGATGACATCTGAGCGCGAGCGAGGGCGTGATTCTCGCCACCCTTGAGGGAGGGTTGGCTCAGATGAGCACTCTTTTGGATGCTGTACTTCTCAAATGGCGGCACTGGGTGCCAGGCGGGTTTACTTTGATCGATCAAATCATCCATCACTGTGCGTCAGAAAATAGCGCAGATGTGCACACCCTTCGTGATGATGACTTCAAGAAATGAACGATCCTCGTCCATCCGGTGTACCGCCGCGTTACTTTCGATCTGCTGGCGGACGGGTGGTTGAGCCCTCATGACGCGCAAGTGGGCGTACCCAGACACCTTCGATCTGGGTATGTTCCTCGCCGTCAGGGCAGCCACCGCGTCCTCGAGGAGTCGAGACCCGTGTCGGAACACAAAGATCCCCAGAAGTTCGTCTACGACTTCACCGAGGGCAACAAGGATCTGAAAGATCTTCTGGGCGGCAAGGGCGCCAACCTCGCCGAGATGACCAACCTCGGGCTGCCCGTCCCTCCGGGCTTCACCATCACCACCGAGGCGTGCAAGGTCTACCTCGACAGCGGTGACGAGCCGGCCGAGCTGCGCGACGAGGTCGGCGCGCACCTCGCGGCGCTCGAGCAGCGGATGGGCAAGAACCTCGGCCAGGCCGACGACCCGCTGCTGGTCTCCGTCCGCTCCGGCGCGAAGTTCTCGATGCCCGGAATGATGGACACGGTCCTCAACATCGGTCTCTCCGACGCCTCGGTCGTCGGGCTCGCCGCCCAGGCCGGCGACGAGCGCTTCGCCTGGGACTCGTACCGCCGCCTCATCCAGATGTTCGGCAAGACGGTGCTCGGCGTCGACGGCGACCTCTTCGAGGAGGCCCTGGAGGCCGCCAAGGAGGCCAAGGGCGTCACCGTCGACGTGGACCTGGACGCCGCCGACCTGAAGAAGCTGGTCAAGCAGTTCAAGAAGATCGTCACCCGGGACGCGGGCCGCGACTTCCCGCAGGACCCGCGTGAGCAGATGGACCTGGCCATAAAGGCGGTCTTCGACTCGTGGAACACCGACCGGGCCAAGCTCTACCGCCGCCAGGAGCGCATCCCCGGCGATCTCGGCACGGCCGTCAACATCTGTTCGATGGTCTTCGGCAACCTCGGCCCCGACTCGGGTACGGGCGTCGCCTTCACCCGTGACCCGGCCAGCGGCCACCAGGGCGTCTACGGCGACTACCTCCAGAACGCGCAGGGCGAGGACGTCGTCGCGGGCATCCGCAACACGGTGGCGCTCGCCGAGCTGGAGACGATCGACAAGGCGTCGTACGACCAGCTGATGAAGATCATGGAGACGCTGGAGACCCACTACAAGGATCTCTGCGACATCGAGTTCACCATCGAGCGCGGTCAGCTCTGGATGCTCCAGACGCGGGTCGGCAAGCGCACCGCCGGTGCCGCCTTCCGCATCGCCACCCAGCTCGTCGACCAGGGCCTCATCGACGAGGCCGAGGCGCTCCAGCGGGTGAACGGCGCCCAGCTCGCGCAGCTGATGTTCCCGCGCTTCGACGACGCGGCCAGCACCGTCCTGCTGGGACGCGGGATCGCCGCCTCGCCGGGCGCGGCCGTCGGCAAGGCCGTCTTCGACTCGTACACCGCCGTCAAGTGGTCGCGGTCCGGCGAGAAGGTCATCCTGATCCGCCGCGAGACCAACCCCGACGACCTCGACGGCATGATCGCGGCCGAGGGCATCCTGACCTCGCGCGGCGGCAAGACCTCGCACGCCGCCGTCGTTGCCCGCGGCATGGGCAAGACCTGTGTCTGCGGCGCCGAGGAGATCGAGGTCGACACCAAGCGCCGCCGGCTCACGGTCGGGGACACCGTGGTGGAGGAGGGCGACCTCGTCTCCGTGGACGGTTCCACCGGCAAGGTGTACCTGGGCGAGGTACCCGTCGTACCGTCCCCGGTCGTCGAGTACTTCGAGGGCCGCATGCACGCGGGCGCCGACGACGCCGACGAGCTCGTCGCCGCCGTGCACCGGATCATGGCGTACGCCGACCGGGTGCGCCGGCTGCGGGTGCGGGCGAACGCGGACAACGCCGAGGACGCCTCGCGGGCCCGTCGCTTCGGCGCCCAGGGCATCGGCCTGTGCCGCACCGAGCACATGTTCCTCGGTGAGCGCCGCGAGATGGTCGAGAAGCTGATCCTCGCCGACACCGACGACGAGCGCGAGGCCGCGCTGGAGGCACTGCTGCCGCTCCAGAAGGCCGACTTCATCGAGCTGTTCGAGTCGATGGACGGACTGCCCGTCACCGTGCGGCTGCTCGACCCGCCGCTGCACGAGTTCCTGCCCGACATCACGGAGCTCTCCGTCCGTGTCGCGCTCGCCGAGTCCCGCAAGGACGCCAACGAGAACGACCTGCGCCTCCTGCAGGCCGTGCACAAGCTGCACGAGCAGAACCCGATGCTCGGCCTGCGCGGAGTGCGCCTCGGCCTGGTCATCCCGGGTCTGTTCGCGATGCAGGTCCGGGCGATCGCGGAGGCCGCGGCGGAGCGCAAGAACGCCAAGGGAGACCCGCGCGCCGAGATCATGATCCCGCTCGTCGGCACGGTCCAGGAGCTGGAGATCGTCCGCGAGGAGGCCGACGGTGTCATCGCGGAGGTCGAGGCGGCCACCGGTACGCAGCTGAAGCTGAGCATCGGCACGATGATCGAGCTGCCCCGCGCCGCACTGACCGCCGGCCAGATCGCCGAGGCCGCGCAGTTCTTCTCCTTCGGCACGAACGACCTCACCCAGACGGTGTGGGGCTTCTCCCGCGACGACGTGGAGGCCTCGTTCTTCACCGCGTACCTGGAGAAGGGCATCTTCGGGGTGTCGCCGTTCGAGACGATCGACAAGGACGGCGTCGGCGCCCTCGTGCGCAGCGCCGTGGAGGCCGGCCGGGCCACCCGTCCCGACCTCAAGCTCGGCATCTGCGGTGAGCACGGCGGGGACCCGGAGTCGGTGCACTTCTTCCACGAGGTGGGCCTGGACTACGTCTCCTGCTCCCCGTTCCGCATTCCGGTCGCCCGGCTGGAAGCGGGCCGCGCCGCCGCCGAATCGCGGGGCAGCGACAGCCGCTGAGCCCCGGCGGAAGCGCCTGACACGACTCCGGATACCGCCGGCGGATGACAGAGACCCTCATCGGTCCTCCGGCGGGCCGGATTACCCGGAAGCGGCGGCACCCTGTGCGGGGGTGCCGCCGCTTCGTCAATTTGAAAAGCGAACCACTTAAAGTGCCCGGTGAGTGCCCCGCAACTGGTTGCCTTTTCACCGTTCGGTGCGCAAATCGAGGACGTACGGCCTGGGTGCGGCCCGGGGATCCCCACCCCCGGACCGCACCCGCTTACCCCTGCCGGGTACGGAGCCGCACCGTCGCTCACCGCCGCCGAACAGGCGAAGCCCCCCACGGCCCTCACCCGCTCATTCGGTGACGCCGGATGCGTACCCGACGTCGTACAGCTTTTCGGCTGGAGGGGATACGGGCGAGACATTTCAACTGTGGCCGAAACTCCGTGGTGACCTCCTGTGACGCTGTGCATACGCTTCGGCGGGGGCAATTGCGGGTGCAACAGGTGGGGGTTTCGGCGGTGCTGCGTATCCATGTGTCCGGAGTGGACCTTTCGCGTGTGCGGATGGCCACGAGGCCGGACGCGATGTGGGAGACCATTCTCAGTTTTCACCGGTTGCGGGACCGGCGCGGTTCGACGGTGTTCGGGAAATGGCGGAAGGAATCCCGCAGCCGGCTGAATGGTGAAGCGCGGCTGCTGTCCGCGGTCGTTCCGCCCCGCGGCTATTTCCCCGACTTCCTGACGCCCTCCGGGGAAGGCGCCGAGCCGCTCGGGCTCGATGCCGGGATCGAGGTGCTGCGTGACACGCCCACGGACCGCATCCGCGGCGAACTCGCGCTGCTGACGGGGAACGGCACCCCTGCCCGGCGACACGCGCCCATGGCCGTGCCGGAGGCGCTGGCGGAGGGGCGTACGGAGCCGTTGGGCCGCCTCATCTCCGCGCTGCGCGCCTACCACCGCGCCGCGGTCGAGCCGTACTGGCCGCACATCCGGGCGAGCGTCGAGGCCGACCGTGCCGTCCGGGGCCGCGCCCTGCTGGACGGCGGCGCCGACGAGCTCCTGGCCACCCTGCCGCCGATGATCCGCTGGCGGGCCCCGGTCCTGGAGGCGGACTACCCCGTCGACCGTGAGCTGCGCCTGGACGGACGGGGTCTGCTGCTCCAGCCGTCGTTCTTCTGCCGGGGCACCCCCGTCGTCTACCGCGACCCCGGCCTCCCGCCGGTCCTCGTCTACCCGGTCACCCACCCCGGCGCCCCGGCCGACGCCGGGCCCGGCCCCTGGCTCGGCCGGCTCGTGGGCCACACCCGCTCCGCGGTCCTGCGGTCCATAGGCAACGGCTGCACGACGAGCGAGCTGGCCCGCAGGACCGGGGTCTCCCTCGCCTCGGCGAGCCAGCACGCCTCTGTGCTGCGCGAGGCCGGCCTGGTCCGCACCCTGCGCCACGGCAGCTCGGTCCTGCACACGCTCACCCCGCTGGGCGCCGCGCTGCTCAGGGGCGGAGCCCCGCTCGCCGTGCCGTGAGAAGCCGCTCGCGCCCGGAGCGATGAGTTCTGCGGGCGGTCCCGGTCTACCTCTTGTGAGCGCTCGTACGGAGCGCGCGGGAGCACCCAGGGTGCCGGACGGAAGAGTTGGGAACCATGCCTCAGATGATCTTCGTGAACCTGCCGGTCAAGGACCTCGGAACGACCAAGAACTTCTTCGCGAAGCTCGGCTACGGCTTCAACCCGCAGTTCAGCGACGACACGACGGCCTGTCTGGTCATCAGTGACACGATCTTCGCCATGCTGATCAGCGAGCCGCGCTTCAAGGACTTCACCAAGAAGGAGATCGCCGACGCCTCGGTGACGACCGAGGTCCTCATCGCCCTGAGCGCGGACAGCCGCGAGAAGGTCGACGAGCTGGCCGACGCCGCGCTCGCCAACGGCGGCTCGCCCGCCAACGACCCGATGGACGAGGGCTTCATGTACGGCCGCTCGTTCCAGGACCCGGACGGCCACATCTGGGAGGTCGTCTGGATGGACCCGGCCGCCGTCGAGGGCCAGGCCTGACACCTGGCGGGGCAGCGGTCGCGGAGCCGGCGCCGCGACCGCTGCCTCACGAGGTGGATCAGGAGCGGAACGGCCCCGTGACCTCGTACGTGATGCCGCCGGACGAGCTCCCGCTCGTCCCGCGCTGCGAGGAGAAGTAGAGCCGCCTGCCGTCCGGCGAGAAGGCCGGACCGGTGATCTCCGAGCCCGACTGGCCGCTGATCCGCAGGAACGGGGCGACGGTGTCGTCCGGGGTGATCAGGCAGATCTCCATGTTCCCGCCGTCCTCCGCGACGTACAGGTCACCGGAGGCGGCGCGGGTGACGTTGTCGACCCCGGTCAGCGGGGCGGCGCCGCCCGTGACGAGCGAGTCGTCGTAGACGAGCGAGAGGGACGAGGCGTTCGCGTCGTACGCCCACACCCGGTTGTCGCCCTTGGTGGTGAACCAGCAGGTGCCCGCCGCGTAGAAGCAGCCCTCGCCGCCGTTGAAGACCTTGGCGCCGGACACCTGGTAGCGGGTCTGGGCGGGCGATCCGTCCGGGTCGGGGACCGTCGTCCAGGTCACCGGGCCCGAGGTGCCGGTCCCCGCCACCAGCACCTGGAGCGTGCCGGACGACAGGGTGCCCCAGGCGGTGGGCCGGAAGCGGTAGAAGCGGCCGTCCGTCTCGTCCTCGGTCAGGTAGACGTAGCCGTGATCGGGGTCCGCGGCCGCCGCCTCGTGCTTGAACCGGCCCATCGCGGGGCGCTGCACGGCGGCGTTCACCCCCCAGGGGTCGGTCTCGTACACGAAGCCGCGGGTGACCTCCTCGCAGGACAGCCAGGTGTTCCACGGGGTCCGGCCGCCCGCGCAGTTGGTGTTCGTGCCGGACAGGGTCCGGTACGCCGAGGTGACGGTCCCCGAGGAGTCGAAGCGCACCGCGCTCGCCCCGCCGCCGCTGCTCGCGGACACCTCCGCGTTGGAGACGTAGATCCAGCCGCCGCCGTCGCTGAAGGTGGCCCCGCCGTCCGGGGCGCTGTGCCAGGTGTACGAGGTGCCGGGGACGGTCTGCCCGGAGCGGGCGATGATCCTGCTGGTGAAGCCGCTCGGCAGCAGGATGCCGTTGCTGTTCGCCGCCTGCAGCGCACCGTAGGGGCCCGCGGCCGGCTGGGCCGGGTCCGCGAGGGCGGCACCCCGCCACAGGGTGCCGCCGAAGGCCGCCGCCGAGCTGCCGATCACCGCTGTGCGCAAGAAGGTCCGACGTTCCACGATCACTCCACGGGTGACGTGAGGGCCCGCCGGTCCGGTCGGCCCGGCGGGTCGAACGTCAGGACAGTAGAGGCGAGTGGTTGACGGAGCGGCAACAGCCGGTGAACGGACCGGAGTCAGTCCCCGCGGACCGGGAAGACCGGCACGGTGACGTCGTCGTCGTCCAGGCAGGCGCCCGTCTCCAGGTCGAAGCGCTGCTTCAGCAGCGGCGACGCGACGAACGGCCGCCCCCCGGCGGAGCCGACCAGGCCCCGGGAGAGGACGTACGCCCCGGTGAACGGGTCGCGGTTGTCGATCGCGTACGCCCGTCCCGCCCGGTCCACGAACAGGGCCACCTGCCGGCCGTCCGGGAGGAGCGCCGCCACCCCGCGCCCCGGGGTCAGCAGCGCACGGTCGCAGACCGTCAGCCAGCCGTCCCCGTCCGCGAGCTGGATCGTCCGGGTGTCCTGCGCCGTTTCCATGATCTGGGTCGTCATCGGGAGGTGGTCCCTTCAAGAGTACGGATGGCGAGCACCGGGCCCGCGAGGATGTCCAGGTCGGGCTTGACCTGATCGCGCTCGGGGACGAACTTGACCGAGGGGTCGGGTGCGTCGGGGGCGTTGACGAAGGTCACGAAGCGCCGCAGCCGCTCCGGGTCGTTGATGGTCTCGGCCCACTCGTCGCGGTAGCCGGCGACGTGGTCGGCCATCAGCCGCTCCAACTCGTCGCAGAGGCCCAGCGAGTCGTGGACGACCACGTCGCGCACGTGGTCCAGGCCGCCCTCGATCCGGTCCAGCCAGGTCGAGGTGCGCTCCAGACGGTCCGCCGTGCGGATGTAGAACATCAGGAACCGGTCGATGAGACGGACCAGTTCGGCGTCGGAGAGGTCCTGGGCGAGCAGGTCCGCGTGGCGCGGGGTGGCGCCGCCGTTGCCGCCGACGTACAGGTTCCAGCCCTGCGCCGTGGCGATGATCCCGAAGTCCTTGCCGCGGGCCTCCGCGCACTCCCGGGCGCAGCCCGAGACCGCCGACTTCAGCTTGTGCGGGGAGCGCAGCCCCCGGTAGCGCAGCTCCAGGTCGATGGCCATCTTCACCGAGTCCTGCACGCCGTAGCGGCACCAGGTCTGCCCCACACAGGACTTGACCGTGCGCAGCGACTTCCCGTACGCGTGCCCGGACTCGAAGCCCGCGTCCACCAGGCGCGTCCAGATCAGCGGCAGCTGGTCGACGCGGGCGCCGAACAGGTCGATCCGCTGCCCGCCGGTGATCTTCGTGTAGAGGCCGAAGTCCCGGGCCACCTCGCCGATCACGATCAGCTTCTCCGGGGTGATCTCGCCGCCGGGGATGCGCGGCACGATCGAGTACGAGCCGTTGCGCTGGAGGTTGGCCAGGAAGTGGTCGTTGGTGTCCTGCAGGGCCGCCTGCTCGCCGTCCAGGACGTAGCCGCTCGCGCCGACCGTCGGGGCCAGCGAGGCGATGATCGAGCCGACCGTGGGCTTGCAGACCTCGCAGCCGTCGCCGCCCCGCGCCGCCTCACGGCCGTGCGAGTCCAGGAGACCGGCGTACGTCGTGACGCCCAGGGTGCGGACGATCTCGTACAGCTCGCTGCGGGTGTACGAGAAGCAGCCGCACAGCCCCTGGTCCGTGGGCTGCGGCAGCAGCTGGCCGATGACCTTGACGCAACTCCCGCAGCCGGTACCGGCCTTGGTGCACTTCTTCACCTCGGGGAGCGTGGTGTGCTCGCAGATCGCGCCCTTGGTGACGTTGTGGCAGGAGCAGATCACGGCCTCGTCGGGCAGGGAGGACGGGCCGAGGGTGACCGGGCCGCCCGCACCGGCCGGCAGCACCAGCTGCTCCGGGGCGACCGGGAGCACCGTGCCGGTCATCGGCCGCAGCGTGCCGTACTGGTCGGCGTCACCCACCAGGACGCCGCCGAGCAGCGTGCCGTCCTGGCCGATCACCAGCTTCTTGTAGACGCCCGAGCGGGAGTCCGCGTACACGACGTCGAGGCAGCCCTCGGCCGCGCCGTGCGCGTCACCGAAGGAGGCGACGTCCACCCCGAGCAGCTTCAGCTTCGTCGAGAGGTCCGCGCCGGTGAAGGAGGCCGCGTTGCCCGCGATCACCTCGGCGACCGCCAGCGCCATCTCGTAACCAGGCGCCACCAGCCCGTAGACCCGGCCGTCCGACGCGAGTGCGCACTCGCCGATCGCGAAGACGGCGCTGTCGGAGGTGCGGCACTCCTCGTCGACGATGATGCCGCCGCGCGGGCCGACCGCCAGACCGCAGTCGCGGGCCAGCTGGTCCCGGGGGCGTACGCCGGCGGAGAAGACGACGAGATCGGTGGCGAGCGAGGAACCGTCCGACAGGGACATGCCGTCGACCCGGCCGTCCTCGCCCGCGGTCACCTCCTGGGTGCCGACACCCGTGTGGACGGTCAGGCCCATGTTCTCGATGGTGCGCAGCAGTGCGGCGCCACCGCCGTCGTCGACCTGGACGGGCATCAGCCGGGGGGCGAACTCCACTACGTGCGTGCTGAGTCCGAGGCCCTTCAGGGCGCCCGCGGCCTCCAGACCGAGGAGCCCGCCGCCGACGACCGCGCCGGTCGTCGCGGTCCTCGCGTACTCCTCGATCGCGAGGAGGTCCTCGATGGTGCGGTAGACGAAGCAGCCCTCGGCGTCCTTGCCGGGGACCGGCGGCACGAAGGGGTACGAGCCGGTGGCCAGCACCAGCGTGTCGTACGGGAACGTCTCCCCGGAGCGCGCGGTGACGGTGCGCGCCTCACGGTCGATGCTCTCCGCAGGGTCGCCGACGCGCAGCTCGATGCCGTGGCGCTCCATGAAACCGGCCTCGACGAGCGAGAGGTCCTCCGGGGTCTTCCCGGCGAAGTACGAGGTCAGCTGTACGCGGTCGTACGCGGGGCGGGGCTCCTCGCAGAGCACGACGACCCGGGCGGTGCCCGCGGCGGCGGTCAGGCCGCGGTCGGCGAGCGCTTCCAGGAACCGCTGTCCGACCATGCCGTGCCCGACGACCACGATCGTCGGCACGCCTGCGGTGGGGGCGGTCGGGGGAGTGGACACCGGCATCAGAAGCCTCCGTCGTTGGTGAGCAGGTGGAGCAGGGACATGCCGGCGGGGAGGGCGTCGTCGTCCTGCCAGGTCCGGGCGAGGGTGCCGACCGCGGCGAGATCGCCGAACAGCACCCCGCCCGCCAGCCGGTCGCCCCGGACGACGACCGTCCGGTACGCGTTCCGGGTGGCGTCGGCCAGCCGGATCACGTCGTCGCCGGGCAGCGGGCGGGAGTCGCCGAAGGCGGCCAGGTCGAGCCCGCCGACGGGAGCGGCGGCGGTGGCGGGTGCTGGGGCGGGGGAGCGCAGGGTCAGCCTGGTCAGCGCCCTGGTGCCGGTGTAGCGGGCGGGGCGTCCGGCCAGCACCTCGGACAGTACGTCGGCCTGTTCGAGCGCGGCACCGGCCAGCCCGTAGACCGTGCCGTCGTGCTCGGCGCAGTCGCCGACGGCGTGGACGTACGGGTCCGAGGTGCGCAGCTCGTCGTCCACGACGACGCCCTTGCGGACCTCCAGGCCCGCCGCCTGTGCCAGGCCCGCCCTGGGGCGGACCCCGCAGGCCAGCACCGTGATCTCGGCCTCCAGCTCGTAGCCGTCGGCCAGTTCCACGGCCCGCACCGCCGGGGTGTCCCCGTCGGTGCAGCGCAGCCCGCGCACCCGGCACTCGGTGTGCACCTCGACCCCGAGGGCCTCCAGATGACGGCGCAGCATCCCGGCCGCCTCGGCGTCCAGCTGCCGCTCCATGAGGTGCTCGCCCTGCTGGGCCAGCACCACCTGGGCGCCGCACTCGGCCAGGGCGCGGGCTGCCGACACCCCGAGGAGCCCGCCGCCGATGACCACGGCGCGCACACCGGGGCGTACCGCTTCGCGCAGGGCCAGGCAGTCGTCGAGGGTGCGGAAGGGATGCACCCCGTCCGGCAGCGTGTTGCCGAGGCCCCGCAGCGGTGGCAGCACCGGGTTGGAGCCGGTGGCCAGCACGAGGCGCTCGTAGCCGATGACGCTCCCGTCGTCGCAGAGCACCCGGCGCTCCGCCCGGTCGATCCGCACGGCACGCACCCCGCGCCGCACCTCGGCGGGCGGCAGCGCGATCACGTCCGGCTCGTACCGGCCGGCGAGCACCTCGGCCAGCAGCACCCTGTTGTACGGGGCGTGCGCCTCCTCGCCGATGACGGTGACGCCGGGGACCCGGGCGGCGAGCCGCGCGCCCGCCATCCCGGCGCCGATCACCACCACCCGTGCCGCGTTCTCCGTCTGTGTCCTCATGTCCTTGAGAGTGCGCGGCGGGTGTTACCCGACCGCATCCCTCCTGTTTCCCGGGAGGAACCTTGCGCTCAGCGCGCACGGACGACCTCTGTGAGGGCGCCGCGGCGGCCCGTCTAAGGTCGTGAGCATGCCTGAGACAACCCTCACCACCCTGGTCCTGCTCTGCCTGGCCGCCGCCGCGGCCGGCTGGATCGACGCCGTGGTGGGCGGTGGCGGGCTGCTCCTCCTGCCCGCCCTGCTGCTCGGGCTCCCGCACGTCCCGGCCGCGCACATCCTCGGGACCAACAAGGCCGTCGCGATCGTCGGCACCTCGGGCGCCGCCGTGACCTACGTGCGCAAGGCGCCGGTGCGGGTGGGGACCGCCGTACGGATCGGGCTCATGGCGCTCGTGGGATCGATGACCGGCGCCTTCTTCGCCGCGGGCATCAGCAGCGACGTCCTGCGCCCGGTGATCATGGTGGTGCTGCTGGCGGTCGCCGCCTTCGTGATGCTGCGGCCGTCCTTCGGCACGGCGGCGGCCGGTGACGGCACGGACAGGAAGGTCACCCGGGCCCGCACGGTCACTGCGATCGTGCTGGTCGGCGGTGGTATCGGCTTCTACGACGGGCTGTTCGGGCCCGGCACCGGCACCTTCCTGGTGCTGGCGCTGACCGCCGTGCTCCACCTCGACCTGGTCACCGCCTCCGCCACCGCCAAGATCGTGAACGTCTGCACCAACGGCGGCGCGCTGGCGATGTTCGCCTACCAGGGCACCGTCCTGTGGCAGCTGGCCGCGCTGATGGCCGTATTCAATCTGGCGGGCGGGATGCTCGGGGCGCGGATGGCCCTCAGGAGGGGCAGCGACTTCGTCCGCGGGGTCCTGCTCGTGGTGGTGTTCTCGCTGGTCGCCAAGCTGGGCTTCGACCAGTGGACGGCCTGACCGGAGTTCCGGCCCCGGCCGGACGCACCACGGTGAGCCCGGTCAGCGCACCTCGGTGAGGTCAGCGCACCTCGGTGAGGTGGGCGTACGCCACCACGTTGCCCTGGTAGCCCGTCTCGCGGGTGAAACCGCCCCCGCAGGTGATCAGCCGCAGAGAGGCGTGCGCGGTGGCGCCGTAGACCCGCTTGTCCGGGAAGTCGTCGTTCTCGTACACCTCGACCGCGTCGACCGAGAAGACCGCGGTCGTGCGGTCCCCGCGGTCGATCTCGACCTCGGCACCCTTCTTCAGGGAGCCGAGGGCGTAGAACACGGACGGCCCCTCCGCGTTGTCGACGTGGCCGGCCACTATCGCGGTGCCCTTGGCGCCGGGCGGTGTGCCGTCCTCGTACCAGCCCGCGAGATTGCGGTTGCCCGCGGGCGGTGCGTCGAGGCTGCCGTCCGGGCCCAGTCCGAGACCCGTCATCGGTGCGTCCACGCCGATGCCCGGGATGCGGATCCTGACCGGTGCGGAGGGGCGCAGGGGTGCGGCGACCCGGGTGCCCGGCCGTGGCTCGGAGCCCGCCGCGAAGGCCTCGGCGGTGGACGGCTGGGGGGCGACGGTCCGGGGGGCCGCGCCGTTGTGGACCAGCCATACGCCGCACAGTGCGGCGATGCCCACCAGCCAGACCCTGGTCCTCAGTGCCGTCCTGTCCACGTCCCGTCCTCCGCCGGCCGCCCTCAGTGGCGCGGGCCGCCGGCCCGGCGGCGGCGCAGGAGCAGGGCGCCGCTGAGGGCCGCCGCCGCGACGAGGCCGGCACCGGCGGCGAGCTGGGCGGTATCGGGGGCGGCGCTGCCGCCCACGCCCGTCCCGACGTGCCCGGAGGGCCGGCTGGGGCTGGGACTGGGGGAGGTGGTGGGCCTGTGGCCCGGGGGCACGGGGGGCTTCGCGGATCCGGGGTCGGTGCCGGGGCCGGTCCCGTCCGGGGGTGCGGGGCGGGTCCCGGGGGCCGTTCCGGTGCCGGGCTGCCGGAGCGTTCCGGCCTCGTCCCCGGTCCCTGCCTCCTCCGTGCCCGGCTCCTCAGTGCCCGGCTCCTCCGTGTCCGGCCAGGAGGGTTCCGTCACGGCAGCCGGGTCCTCGGCCGCGTCCAGGTCCCCGAACGGTTCCGGTTCGTCGGCCGGTTCCGGGATGTCGGTCACCGGGATGTCGGCCGCCGGGTCGTCGGCCACCGGGTCGTCGGCCGTGCCGAGGCTCCCGGCCGCTCCCGGGTTCCCGGCCGCCGTCCCGCCCCCTTCGCAGAGGGCCTCCGTGCCGCTGCCCGCCGTGCCCTCGGCGCCGCAGTCCGCCGCGGCGGCGAACTCCGGTCTGCCGAGGCTGTCCGCGTGCGCGGACGGGATGGCGAGGCCGAGCGCGGCGGCGGTGAGGGCCGCGGCGGCGGTACCGGTCACGAGGCGGGCGGGGCAGCGCATGGGAATCCTCCGGGCAGACGGATGTGTCCTGCCTCCGAGGTAAGGGGCCCCGCCCCTCGGCCGCATGCTGACGCATGGTCAGCTTTCACCCGTACGGACCCGGGGAGCGCGCCCGTACGCGCGGTCCGGTGCAGGTCGCGGCGGTGGCGGAGACCGCTCGCCCCGTCCGGTGCCGATCGGGTGAGTCCGACACCCGGCATGGTGTGACGCAGATCACACGAATGCACTTCCGGTGGCCGGGCACACGGTCCCTACCCCCCCACGGGACGGCAGCCCCCCGCCGGCCCCACGGCAGCCGCCCTCACCGGCCCACCCCCCCCGGGACCGGTGAGGGCGGTGTCGTTTCCCCGCCTTCTCCGCGCCTCAGCTGTCCCGGGGTCCGGTCTCCGTGGCGGACCAGGTGATGTCCGGAGGGCGTACGCGGGCGCACCGCGGCTGTCCCTTGTCGTCGGTCAGGCGCAGCCGCGCGGTGAGGTGCCCCGTCCGGGAGGCGGCCTCCAGGACCTCCGGGTCCACGTCGCGCATCATCAGCTTGGCCCGGCGGAACATGGTGAAGGCGCCGGAGGCGTCCACGGTGCCCCAGGACAGGTAGACGAAGCGCCCTCCGAGCCGGTTCTGCACGTAAGGGCCCGACACCTCGACGCCCTCCGGGGTGGGGGCGGCGGTGCAGTCCAGGGTCCAGGAGGCGTGCGCCGCGTCACCGGGGTGCAGGTTGAGCAGTTCGCCGGGCCGGTCCTTGCGCTGCACGCCGACGTGGATGTTCTCGAAACCGGCGAAGTCGGTCCCGGGACCGCAGGTGCGGCCGGGGAGTTCCGATGCTTCGATATGGATCTGCATGGCCCCATGGTCCCGCAACGGCCGCACGGTCCCGCACGCCGCGAGGATCAGACGGAGTCGCGCGGGACGTCCTCGTACACCTGGCCGAGCAGCTTCATCAGGTCCTCGTCGACGGCGAAGACGGTGTCGTCGATCCGGTGGACCGGTGCGATTCCCTGCGAGTTGGTGACGAACGCCGCCCCGTACGCGCCCAGGCCGTCCAGCGTCACCCCGCGCCGTACCGAGGGGCGGCCCGTCCGTGCGAGTCCGCTCTCCAGGAGCGCCATGGTGATGCCGGTCAGTGCGGGGGCGTCCGGCCAGACGACCGAATCGCCGTCCAGGAAGCCGATGTTGGTGATCGACCCTTCGGTCACCATGCCGCCGGGCGAGGTCAGCAGCGCCTCGTCGAAACCCGCCCGCCGGGCCTGCTGTCCGTAGTAGCTCTGGCTGAACTCGCCGGGGCGCTTGATGTGCGGCACGGCGCGCGCGTACGGCACCGACATCAGGCTCCGTGGTGCGTCGTCCGGCTCGACCGGTTCCCGTACGGTCACCACCGCCACCGTCTCCGTGCTGCCCGGCGGCAGATAACCGTGGACCCGGACCGACGCGTCCCGGGCCCCCGCGCCGTCGAGTGCGTGTCCGATCAGCTCACGCACGCGCTCCCCGGCCAGGGGCAGTCCGAACAGTTCCCGGTTCGCGGAGTCCAGCCGGTCCAGATGCAGGGCGAGGCCACGCACCGTACGGTCCCTGACCTGCATCGCGGTGAAGTGGCCGAAGCCGGCGAAGGCGGGGATCCGCAGATCGTCCGCGGTGGCGGGGCGGCCGTCGAACTCGACGTGGAGGTCCGGCACGGAAGGAGTCATGGCCTCCAGCGTAGGTGCCGCGGGGCGATACTTGACCTCAATCATGGTTGAGGTGTGAGGCTGCGGTGCATGGACCTCGACACAGCTGTTCCGAACCCGTCCGACATCCCTTACGACGTCACGTCCGACGCTCCGTCCGACGCCCCTCCCGGCACACCTCTGAAGGTGGCCGTCATCCTCGGCAGCAACCGCGAGGGCCGCTTCGGTCCCGTGGTCGCCGAATGGTTCCTCGGGAGGGCCGCCCGCCACCCGGACATCGAGACCGAACTGATCGATGTCGCCGAGACCGAGCCGCCCGCCACCGGAGCCGCCGTCGTGGCCCCACGGCTGGCACGCGCCGACGCCTTCGTCGTACTGACCCCCGAGTACAACCACTCCTACCCGGCCCCGCTGAAGAACCTGATCGACCGGCACTTCGCCGAATGGCAGGCCAAGCCCGTCGCGTTCGTGTCGTACGGCGGGATCTCCGGCGGTCTGCGGGCCGTCGAGCACCTGCGCCAGGTCTTCGCCGAACTGCACGCCGTCTCCATCCGCGACACCGTCTCCTTCCACAACGCGGGCGCCCTCTTCGACGACCGGGGCGTGCCCAAGGACCCGGCCCAGGTCGACGGGGCGGCCAAGAAGATGCTCGACCAACTGGTCTGGTGGGGCCGAGCCCTGCGCGAGGCCAGGACCAGGCACCCGTACGGCGGCTGACGGCGCACAATCGAGGGGCCACGGACGCCGAGAACGAGGAGACCCGGGATGCCCGAACCCGCATGGCTGACCGTCCTGACCACGACGGACAGCGAGGAGAAGGCCCACGCCCTGGCCCGGGGAGCGGTGGACGCGCGCCTCGCCGCCTGCGCCCAGATCTCGGCGCCCGTCACCTCCGTGTACCGGTGGCAGGACGCCGTCGAGACCGGCGAGGAGTGGCAGGTGCTGTTCAAGACGACGGCCGAACGGTACGACGAGCTGGAGGCCCACCTCGTCGCGGCGCACGACTACGCGACGCCCGAGATCATCGCGACGCCCGTCGTGCGCGGCAGCGACCGCTACCTCGCCTGGGTGTCCGCGGAGACGGCGCCCACCACGACGCTGTGACGGACCCCGGGCTGCCGTTCTTCGTGTACGGCACGCTGCTCCCCGGCGAGCCCAACCACGACCGGTTCCTCCGCGGCCGCACCAGCGAGGAACGGCCGGCCACACTGCCGGGCGCGCTCCTCTACGAGGGCCCGGGCTATCCGTACGCCGTCGAGGGCCACGGCACCGTCCACGGCGCGCTGGTCACCGCCGCGCCGGGGGCGTACCCGGAACTGCTGGGGCTCCTGGACGACCTGGAGCAGTTCCTGGGACCGGACCACCCGGGCAACCTGTACGAGCGGGTGGCCCGCCGGGCCGTGCCGGGGGCCGGGGAGCCCGTCCGCGCCTGGGTCTACCTCGCGGCCACCGCCGTCACCCTCTCCCTGCGCGCCGGCGGCACGCCCGTCCCGGGAGGGGACTGGTTCAGCCGGCCTCCACCCGCACCGCGCACACCTTGAACTCCGGCATCCGCGACACCGGGTCCAGCGCCGGGTTCGTCAGGGAGTTGGCCCGGCCCTCACCCGGCCAGTGGAACGGCATGAACACGGTGTCCTGCCGGATCGCCGCGGTGATCCGCGCCGGTGCCACCGCCCGCCCGCGCCGCGAGGTGACCGTGACGTCCTCGCCCTCGGCCACCCCGATCCGCTCGGCGAGCCGGGGGTGCAGCTCCACGAACGGCCCGGGTGCGGCGGCGTTCAGCTCGGCGACCCGCCGGGTCTGCGCCCCCGACTGGTACTGGGACACCACCCGCCCGGTGGTCAGCACCACCGGGTACTCCGCGTCCGTCTCCTCCGCGGACGCCCGGTGCGTGACGGCGACGAACCGGGCCCGCCCGTCCTCCGTCGCGAACCGCTCCAGGAACAGCCGCGGCGTCCCGGCGTGCTCCTCGTCCGGGCAGGGCCAGAACACCCCGTCCTCCGCCGCGATCCGTGCGTACGTGATGCCCGCGTAGTCGGCCGGCCCGCCCGCCGAGGCCCGCCGCAGCTCGCCGAAGACCTCCTCCGGATCGGTCGGGAACCCCTTCCCGTGCCCCAGGAGCCCGGCCAGCGCGTGCAGCACCTCCAGGTCGCTGCGCACGCCCTGGGGAGGGGTGACCGCGCGTTGCCGCAGCAGCACCCGGCCCTCCAGGCTGGTCGTCGTGCCGCTCTCCTCGGCCCACTGCGTCACCGGCAGCACCACATCGGCCAGCGCCGCCGTCTCCGACAGCACCACATCGGCGACCGCCAGGAAGTCCAGCGACCTCAGCCGCTCCTCGACGTGCCCCGCGTGCGGCGCCGACACCACCGGGTTCGACCCCATGACCAGCAGCGACCGTACGTCGCGCCCCAAGGCGTCCAGCAGCTCGTACGCACTGCGCCCCGGCCCCGGCAGCGAGTCCGGGTCGACGCCCCACACCCCCGCCACATGGCGGCGCGCGGCCGGGTCCATGAGCTTGCGGTAGCCGGGCAGCTGGTCGGCCTTCTGGCCGTGCTCCCGGCCGCCCTGGCCGTTGCCCTGCCCGGTCAGGCAGCCGTAGCCCGACAGCGGACGGCCCGCCCGGCCGGTGGCCAGGCAGAAGTTGATCCACGCCCCCACCGTGTCCGTGCCCTTGGCCTGCTGCTCGGGCCCCCGCGCGGTGAGCACCATCCCGCTCTCCGCCCCGCAGAACATCTCCACGGCCTCGCGCAGCTGCGGCACGGGTACCCCGGTGAGGCGCTCCACCAGCTCCGGCCAGTGCGCCATGGCGCCCGCCCTGGCCTCGTCCCAGCCGCTCGTGCGGGTACGGACGAACTCCTCGTCCACCCGGCCGTCCGCCACCACCAGGTGCAGCATGCCCAGCGCGAGAGCCAGATCCGTGCCCGGCCGGGGAGCCAGGTGCAGATCCGCCTGCTCCGCGGTCCTCGTACGGCGCGGGTCGATGACGACCAGCCGGCCGCCGTTCTCCCGCAGCTCGGTCAGATAGCGCAGCGCGGGCGGCATCGTCTCGGCGAGGTTCGAGCCGACCAGGATCACGCACCCGGTCCGGGGGATGTCCTCCAGCGGGAACGGCAGCCCACGGTCCAGGCCGAAGGCCCGCTGGTGGGCGGCGGCCGCCGACGACATGCAGAAGCGGCCGTTGTAGTCGATCTGCGAGGTGCCGAGCACCACCCTGGCGAACTTCCCGAGCGCGTACGCCTTCTCGTTGGTGAGCCCGCCCCCGCCGAACACCCCCACCGCGTCCGCACCGTGCTCCGCCCGGGTCCCGCGCAGCCCGTCCGCGATCCGCTCCAGCGCCTCGTCCCAGCTCGCCGGGGCCAGCCCGCCGTCCGCACCGCGCACGAGGGGCTCCGTCAGCCGCACCCCCGCGGCGAGCACGGCGGGGGCCGTGCGCCCCTTGCCGCACAGCGCACCCCGGTTGACGGGGAACTCCGTACGCTCCACGACCTCGACCGCCCCGCCGTCGGCGGCGGGGCGCAGCTTCATCCCGCACTGGAGCGCGCAGTACGGGCAGTGGGTGGACGTCTCGGTGCGGGCCATGCGCCCAGCGTGCGAGGCGGGTATTACGAGTGCCGGTGCGTCCGGTTACGCCCCCGGTACGCGCACCTCAGCCCGACCCGCCCGCCGCCGTGAGGTCACCCGCGAGCGCCTCCGCCACCCCCGGCTCCACCGGCCCCAGGAAGTGCGGGTCCGGCTCGAACACGACGTCCAGGAGCGCCTTGCCCGCCGCGAACACCTCCCGCGTCCCGCCGTAGTACCAGGTCACATCGTGTACGTCGTCGACCCCCACCCCGTACGCGTCGATCCCGGCGGAGCGGCACAGGGCGATCGCCCGCCGTATGTGGAAGCCCTGGCTCACCAGGACGGCCCGGTCGACCCCGAATATCCTCTTCGCCCGGACACAGGAGTCCCAGGTGTCGAAGCCCGCGTAATCGCTGACGATCCGGCCGTCCGGCACCCCGCGCTCCGTGAGGTACGTGCGCATGGCATCCGGCTCGTCGTACTCCACGCGGCTGTTGTCCCCGGTCACCAGCACGACCCGGACCTTGCCGGCCCTGAACAGCTCGGCGGCGGTGTCCAGCCGGTGCGCGAGATACGGCGAGGGCCTTCCCTCCCACAGCCCCGCCCCGAACACCACGGCGACCTCCCGCGCCGGGGCGTCGGCCGTCGTCCGCACCCGGGCGTCGGCCGACGCGTGAAGCCAGGCCGCGGGCGCAAGCGCCACCGCACAGGCGACCATCAGCACCTGAACCAGCCGCCGCCGCCCCCGCCGGGTCCGTGGCAGCACCCTCGGTCTGCTCAGCCGCATGCGGCGCCCCCCGCGCTCGTACCGGATCCTTCGTGGACTTGGACGAACGGCGGCGGCGAAAGGTTCGCGGCCGATGCGAATTCACACTCCGGTGTGAACACGCACTGACACCCGGGGCCCCCGCCCTGTGAGACGGAGGCAAACACCCGTGACCGGTGCGAAACGGCGCGGCAACGTCCGCCCGGGACGATCGGTCCATGACGGAGACGGCACCGGAACAGCCTCGTGAGCCCCTGCCCCTCGACAGCACGGCGCAACTCCTGACCCGCATCACCGCCCAGCTCGGAACCCAGCTCAGCCTCGTCACCCCGAACGGAACCCGCAGGCCCATGCACCGCACCCGGAGATCCGCCCCCACCCTGGTCGCCGTCGCACACGGCAGCAGGGACCCGCAGGCCCTGCGCACCGTCCTGGAGCTGCTGGACCGGGTACGGGAGCTGCGTCCCGCCCTCGACGTCCGGCTCGGCCACATCGAGCTGAACCAGCCCCTGCTGCCGGACACCCTGGACGCCATGGAGCACGGTGACGCCGTGCTCGTACCGCTGCTGCTCGGCCGCGGCCACCACGTCCGGCACGACCTGCCCCTCGCGGCGGCGGCCGCGACCCACCTGCGGACCCGGGTGGCTGCCCCGCTCGGACCGCACCCCCTGCTCGTCGAGGCCCTGTACGAGCGTCTCCTGGAGGCCGGCTGGCGGGAGGAGTACGGCACCGACCGCAACGCCGCCGTCGTGCTCGCCGCCGCCGGGTCACGCGACCCCCGCTCCGACGTGGACGCGCGCCGTACCGCCGCCCTGCTCGGCGACCGCCTCGGCGGGGTGCCCGTCGTACCCGCGTACGCCTCGGCGGCCACCCCCGACGTACCGGCCGCCCTGCGCGCACTCGCCGCCCGTGGCCGCCACCGCGTGGCCCTCGCCTCGTACTTCACGGCCCCCGGCCGCTTCGCCACCGTCTCGGCCGCCGCCGCCCCTGGCATCGCCGCCGCCCCGCTCGGCGCGCACCCGGCGATGGCACGCCTCCTGCTGCACCGCTACGACCAGGCCCTGACCACCGCCGCGCCCGCCCGGGACGCCCTGACGCACCCGCACCTCCTGGCCACCGCCTGACCGTTCCTGTCAGTCCACCGGACTAACCTCGGGGACATGGACGGTACGCACGACCCCCGGGACACGCCCTACGGCGCCGCCGACACCGAGCGCTGGGACACCGAGGCCGACAAACAGCCCGGCCGCACCGCGTTCCAGCGCGACCGCGCCCGGGTGCTCCACTCCGCCGCCCTGCGCAGGCTCGCCGGCAAGACCCAGGTCGTCACGCCCGGCACCCGCGGCCAGGCCTGGGACGCCAGCCCCCGGACCAGGCTCACCCACTCCCTGGAGTGCGCCCAGGTCGGCCGGGAGCTCGGCGCCGCCCTCGGCTGCGACCCCGACCTCGTGGAGGCGGCCTGCCTCTCCCACGACATGGGCCACCCGCCCTTCGGCCACAACGGCGAACAGGCCCTCAACGACTTCGCGTCGGACTGCGGCGGTTTCGAGGGCAACGCCCAGTCGCTGCGCCTGCTGACCCGCCTCGAACCCAAGCGCTTCGTCCGCGACCCCCGCAGCGGGGAGCTCGTCAGCGTCGGACTCAACCTGACCCGGGCCGCCCTGGACGCCGCCACCAAATACCCCTGGCCCAGGGGCGCGCACCCCACCGACCCCGGCTCACCGAAGTTCGGGGTGTACGAGGACGACCTCCCGGTCTTCGCCTGGGCCCGCAAGGGCGCGCCGCGGGACGGCAAGTGCTTCGAGGCCCAGGTCATGGACTGGTCCGACGACGTCGCCTACTCGGTGCACGACTTCGAGGACGGCCTGCACGCCGGACACATCGACCCCGGCTGCCTCTTCGCCGAGCCCGAGCGCGCGGAGATCTGGGGCGTCGCCATCGGACGGTACGTCCCGGCGGACACCGACCCCCAGGAGCTCGCCGACGCCCTCGACCGCCTCACCGCCCAGGAGTGGTGGCCGCACGGCTACGACGGCAGCGCGGTCGCCCAGGCCCGGCTCAAGGACGCCACGAGCCAGCTCATCGGCCGGTTCTGCCTCGCCGCCGAGGCCGCGACCCAAGCCGCGTACGGCCCCGGACGGCTCGGGAGGTACGGCGCCGAGCTGATCGTCCCGCGCGAGGTGCGCAACGAGTGCGCCGTGCTCAAGGCCGTCGCGGACCGTTACGTCATGCAGCGGGCCGAGCAGGCGGTCATCCGCGCCGACCAGCGGATCGTCATCGCCGAGCTCGCCGCCGCCCTCACCGCCCGCGCGCCCGAAGGGCTGGAGCCGCAGTTCCACGCCCTGTACACCGCCGCCCCCGACGCCAGGGCCCGCAAGAGGGTCCTCGTCGACCAGATCGCCGCACTGACGGACGCCTCCGCGCGGTCCCTTCACGGGAGTCTCACCGGCGCCCGGCAGACTGGACCATGACCGGGCCACATGCCAGTGGCGGTGACCTGATCGGGGCACACCCTCTTTCGCCATCACGCTGAGTGCGGGACGCTCACAGGTGGTGGCGCCGCGCAGCACAGTACCGAGGAGGCATCAAGTGGTCGACGCACATCGGACGTTCGTCATCATCGGCGGGGGGCTCGCCGGAGCGAAGGCGGCCGAGACACTCCGGGCGGAGGGTTTCAGCGGCCGGGTGATCCTCATCGGCGACGAGCGCGACCATCCGTACGAGCGGCCGCCCCTCTCCAAGGGATACCTGCTGGGCAAGGACGAACGGGACTCCGTCTTCGTCCACAGGACGGGCTGGTACGCGGGCGCCGACATCGAGCTGCACCTCGGCCAGGTGGTCACCTCCATCGACCGGGACGGCCGGTCCGTGCAGCTCGGCGACAACACGGTCGTCCACTACGACAAGCTGCTGCTCGCCACCGGCGCCGAGCCCCGCCGTCTCGACATCCCGGGCACCGACCTCGTCGGCGTCCACCACCTGCGCCGGCTCGCCCACTCCGACCGGCTGCGCAACGTCCTCGCCGCCCTCGGCCGGGACAACGGCCACCTGGTGATCGCCGGAGCCGGCTGGATCGGCCTGGAGATCGCCGCGGCGGCCCGCGGGTACGGCGCGGAGGTCACCGTCGTCGCCCCCTCGGCGACCCCGCTGCACCACGTCGTCGGCCCCGAGGTCGGCCAGATCTTCACCGAGCTCCACGCCGAGCACGGCGTCCGCTTCCACTTCGGCGCCCGCCTCACCGAGATCACCGGACAGGACGGCCTGGTCCTCGCCGCCCGCACCGACGACGGCGAGGAGCACCCCGCCCACGACGTGCTCGCCGCGATCGGCGCCGCCCCGCGCACCTCGCTCGCCGAGGCCGCCGGGCTCGACATGGCCGGCCGGGCCGAGGGCGGCGGTGTCGTCGTCGACGCCTCCCTGCGCACCTCCGACCCCCACATCTACGCCGCCGGGGACATCGCGTCCGTGGACCACCCGCTCTTCGGCGGCCGGCTGCGCGTGGAGCACTGGGCGAACGCCCTGAACAGCGGACCGGCCGCCGCGAAGGCCATGCTCGGCCAGGACGTGACGTACGACCGCGTGCCGTACTTCTTCTCCGACCAGTACGACCTCGGGCTGGAGTACTCCGGCTGGGCGCCGCCCGGCTCGTACGACCAGGTCGTCATCCGGGGCGACGCGGGCAAGCGCGAGTTCATCGCCTTCTGGCTGAAGGACCGCCGGGTCCTCGCCGGGATGAACGTCAATGTGTGGGACGTCACCGAGAGCATCCAGAAGCTGATCAGGGCCGCCCGGCAGGTCGACCCGGACACCCTGGGCGACCCCTCGGTGCCCCTGGACTCCCTGCTCTGACCGGTGGCCCGGACCTCCGGGACCGGCCTCCGCCCGGGGGCGGACCCCCGCCGCCGGCCGGTCCCGGACGTCCGGCCCCACCCGTAGACTTCACACGTGGCAGGCAGGATCAATGACGACGACGTGAAGGCGGTCCGGGACGCGGTCCCGATCGACGCCGTCGTGTCCGAGTACCTACAGCTGCGCAACGCGGGCGGCGGAAACCTCAAGGGCCTCTGCCCCTTCCACGACGAGAAGTCCCCCTCCTTCCAGGTGAGCCCGGGCAAGGGCCTGTTCCACTGCTTCGGCTGCCAGGAGGGCGGCGACACGATCGCCTTCGTGATGAAGATCGATCACCTCACCTTCTCCGAGACGGTCGAGCGCCTCGCCGGCCAGGCGGGCATCACCCTGCGGTACGAGGAGGGCGGCTACAACCCCTCCCACCAGCGCGGCGAACGCATCCGGCTGGTCGAGGCACACAAGATCGCCGCCGACTTCTACCGCGAGCAGCTGAACGGCCCGGAGGCGGAGATCGGCCGGGCGTTCCTCGCCGCACGCGGGTTCGACCAGGACGCGGCGGCCCACTTCGGCGTCGGCTACAGCCCCGCGGGCTGGGACCACCTCACCCGCTTCCTGCGCGGCAAGGGCTTCAGCGACAAGGAGCTCATCAGCTCCGGTCTCTCCCAGGACGGCCGCCGGGGCCCCATCGACCGCTTCCGCGGCCGGCTGATGTGGCCGATCAGCGACACCTCGGGCGAGATCGTCGGCTTCGGCGCCCGCAAGCTCCGCGACGACGACAACGGCCCGAAGTACCTCAACACCCCCGAGACCTCGATCTACAAGAAGTCCCAGGTGCTCTACGGCATCGACCTGGCCAAGAAGGACATCGCCAAGGTGAGCCGGGCCGTCGTCGTCGAGGGCTACACCGACGTCATGGCCTGCCACCTCGCCGGGGTCACCACCGCCATCGCCACCTGCGGCACCTCGTTCGGCAACGACCACATCAAGATCCTCCGACGGCTCCTGATGGACAACGGCAGCGCCCGGGTCATCTTCACCTTCGACGGCGACGCCGCCGGCCAGAAGGCGGCCCTGCGGGCCTTCGAGGACGACCAGAAGTTCGCCGCCGAGACGTACATCGCGATCGCCCCGGACAACATGGACCCGTGCGACCTGCGGCTCGCCAAGGGCGACGACGCCGTACGCGACCTGGTCGAGCCCCGCACCCCGCTCTTCGAGTTCGCGCTCCGCCAGATCGTCGGCCGGTACGACCTGGAGACCCCCGCCGGCCGTGCCGCCGCGCTCGACGAGGCCGGGCCCGTGGTCGCCCGTATCAAGAACAGCTCCTCCCAGCACGAGGTCGCCGTCCAGCTGGCCGGACTGCTCGGCATCCTGGACACCCAGTTCGTGGTCAAGCGCGTGGGGCAGCTCGCCCGCTGGGCCCGCGACCGCGGCGAGCGCGGCCCCGCGCCTGGCGGGCCCTCCCGGGGCGGCCCCGCGCACCAGCAGGTGCAGGCCCCGAAGGCACCGCCGGGCCCCGCGCTCAACCTCCGCAGCCCCGCCCACCGCACGGAGCGCGAGCTGCTCAAGCTCGCCCTGCAGAAGCCCGCCCTGGTGTCGCCCGCCTTCGACGCCTACGGCATCGACGAGTTCACCGCCCCGCCGTACGCGGCGGTGCGCCAGTGCATCGCGGAGGCGGGCGGCGCCGAACAGGGCCTGGCCGAGACCCGCGAATACCTGGTCAACGTGCTGGACGCGGCCCCCGACGACACCGTGCGCAACCTCGTCACCGAGCTCGCCGTCGAGGTGTTCCACGGCAAGACGATCGACGAGACGTACGCCGGCATGCAGCTCGTCCAGGTCCGTCTGCGTGCCGTCGACCGCAGGATCGGCGACGTCCAGGGCAGCCTCGCCCGCCTCGGCAGCAATGTCGCCCCGGACCACCTGGCCGCCGCACAGAACGAGGTCTGGGTCCTCCAGCAGTACGCCCAGTCGCTGCGGAGCCACGGCGCCGACGCCCTCTGACCCTCAGGGCCTGTCAGCACCCCGTTACGCTCCGGACGCAAAAAGTCACCGCACGCCCCTCGTGGCGGCGATGTGTCGTACCCCACACTGGGTGGCGGTGCCTGAGTCATCGGAGCGCGGCCGGTCCTTCCGTCCAGGGCGGACCTCCATCCCCGCGTCCGGCAGCGATCACCTGGAGGTCGCCCCCGTGCAGACCCGGACCGTGCCGACCACGACCGAGCATGTCCCGGCGATTCCCGCGCAGAACCGGGTCACACGTCACCCGGAGACGGCGGGCACGCCCGAACCGGTGCTGGAGGAACCGGTGGAGCCCCCCGAGCCCCCCGAGCCCCGGAGCCGCCCGGAAGCGGGCGGCCCGACCTCCGACCTCTTCCGCCAGTACTTACGGGAGATCGGACGGATACCGCTGCTCAGCGCCGCCGAGGAGGTGGACCTCGCCCGCCGCGTCGAGGCGGGGCTCTTCGCCGAGGAACGGCTCGCCCGCACCCCCGACCCCGACACCCGGCTCGCCGTCGACCTGGACCGCCTCGTGGTCATGGGACGGATGGCGAAGCGCCGGCTCATCGAGGCCAACCTCCGCCTCGTGGTCTCCGTGGCCAAGCGTTACGTGGGCCGGGGCCTGACCATGCTCGACCTGGTCCAGGAGGGGAACCTCGGACTGATCAGGGCGGTCGAGAAGTTCGACTACGCACGGGGCTACAAATTCTCCACGTACGCGACCTGGTGGATCCGCCAGGCGATGTCCCGCGCACTGGCCGACCAGGCCAGGACCATAAGGGTCCCGGTGCACGTCGTCGAGCTGATCAACCGGGTCGTACGGGTCCAGCGCCGCATGCTCCAGGAGCGCGGCTACGAGCCCACCCCCGAAGAGGTCGCGGGCCAGCTGGACCTGACGCCCGAACGCGTCGGGGAGGTCCTGCGGCTCGCCCAGGAACCCGTCTCCCTGCACGCCCCCGTCGGCGAGGAGGACGACGTCGCCTTCGGTGACCTCATCGAGGACGGTGACGCCGCCTCCCCCGTGGAGTCCGCGGCCTTCCTCCTGCTGCGCGAACACCTGGAGGCGGTGCTCTCCACCCTCGGGGAGCGGGAGAGGAAGGTCGTCCAGCTGCGCTACGGACTGGACGACGGGCGGCCCCGCACGCTCGAGGAGATCGGGAGGATCTTCGGCGTGACGCGCGAACGCATCCGCCAGATCGAGTCCAAGACCCTCGACAAGCTGCGGGACCACGCCTTCGCCGACCAGCTCAGGGGCTACCTGGACTGAGCGGGGCCGCCCGGATCAGTCGACCTCGGCCAGCGCCTCTGCGAACTGCGCCGCGTACAGCCGGGCGTACGCCCCCTCGGCGGCCAGCAGCTCGTCGTGCGTGCCCTGCTCGACGATCGAGCCGTTCTCCATCACCAGGATCACGTCCGCGTCCCGGATGGTGGAGAGCCGGTGCGCGATCACGAAGCTCGTACGGCCGTGGGCCAGCCGCGCCATCGCCTTCTGGATCAGCACCTCGGTCCGGGTGTCCACCGAGCTGGTGGCCTCGTCGAGCACCAGGATCACCGGGTCGGACAGGAACGCCCGCGCGATGGTGATCAGCTGCTTCTCGCCCGCGCTGACCCCGGCCCCCTCGTCGTCGAGCACCGTGTCGTAGCCCTCGGGCAGCGTACGGACGAAGCGGTCGGCGTGGGCGGCGCGCGCCGCCTCCTCGATCTCCTCCCGGGTCACCTCGCGCGAGGCGCCGTAGGCGATGTTCTCCGCGATCGTCCCGCCGAACAGCCAGGTGTCCTGGAGCACCATGCCTATGGACGAACGGAGTTCGTCGCGCGCCATCCGCGCCGCGTCGACCCCGTCGAGGGTGATCCGGCCGCCCGTCACCTCGTAGAACCGCATCAGCAGATTGACCAGCGTCGTCTTGCCGGCGCCGGTCGGACCGACGATCGCGACCGTGTGGCCGGGCTCCACGCTCAGTGAGAGGTCCTCGATGAGCGGCTTCTCCGGGTCGTACCGGAAGGACACGTTCTCCAGCGCGACGCTGCCGCGCAGCTCCTTCGGCCGCTCCGCGGGATCCGGGTCGGGCGCCTGCTCCTCCGCGTCCAGCAGGCCGAAGACCCGCTCCGCGGACGCGATGCCCGACTGCACCAGGTTCGCCATGGAGGCGACCTGGGTCAGCGGCATCGAGAACTGCCGCGAGTACTGGATGAACGCCTGCACATCACCGATCGACAGGGAACCCGACGCCACCCGCAGCCCGCCGACGACCGCGACCAGCACATAGTTCAGGTTCGACACGAACATCATCAGCGGCTGCATGATCCCGCTGTTGAACTGGGCCTTGAAGCCCGCCTCGTACAGCGCCTCGTTCTGCTCGGCGAAGTCCTTCGCGGACTCCTCCTGCCGCCCGAAGACCTTCACCAGGCTGTGGCCGGTGTACATCTCCTCGATGTGGGCGTTGAGCCTGCCCGTCACCTTCCACTGCGCCACGAAGTGCGGCTGCGACCGCTTGCCGACCCGCGTCGCGACGAACACGGACAGCGGGATCGTCACCAGCGCCACCAGGGCGAGCAGCGGAGAGATCCAGAACATCATGATCAGTACGCCGACGATGGTCAGCAGGGAGTTGATGAGCTGGCCCATCGTCTGCTGCATCGTCTGCGAGATGTTGTCGATGTCGTTCGTCGCCCGGCTCAGCACCTCACCGCGCTGCTGCCGGTCGAAATAGGAGAGCGGGAGCCGCGCCAGCTTGGTCTGCAGGTCCTCGCGCAGCTGGAAGACGACCCGGTTGATCACCCGGATCGACAGCCGGGTCGACACCAGCATCAGCAGCCCGGCACCGACGTACACCACCAGTGCCGCCAGCAGGACCCGGCCCACCGCGTCGAAGTCGATGCCGTTGCCGGGGATGAAGTCCACCCCGGTCAGCATGTCGGCGAGCCCGCCGTTCCCCTGCTCGCGCAGGCCGTCGATGGCCTGCTCCTTCGTCGTGCCGTCCGGCATCTGCCGTCCGACGACACCCGCGAAGATCAGGTCCGTGGCCCCGCCGAGGATCTTGGGCCCCACCACGGAGAGCGCCACGCTCAGCGTGCCCGCGCCCAGCATCAGATACAGCGAGGACTTCTCCTTGCTGAACCGTCGCAGCAGCCGTTTCCCCGACCCCTTGAAGTCCATGGACCGCTCGGTGGGCCCCGCCATCATCCGTCCGCCCGGTCCTGCCATCAGGCGGCCTCCGCTTCCGTCAGCTGGGAGAGCACGATCTCCCGGTAGGTTTCGTTGCCGTCCATCAGCTCGTGATGGCTGCCCGTCCCGACGACCCGGCCCTCGTCCAGCACCAGGATCCGGTCGGCGTCACGGATCGTGGACACCCGCTGCGCCACGATCACCACGGTCGCCCCCGCCGTCTCGCGGGACAGCGCACCGCGCAGCGCGGCGTCCGTCGCGTAGTCCAGGGCCGAGAACGAGTCGTCGAAGAGGTAGATCTCCGGCCGCTGCACCAGGGTCCGCGCGATCGCGAGCCGCTGCCGCTGGCCGCCGGAGACATTGGTGCCGCCCTGCGCGATCGGCGCGTCCAGGCCGTGCTCCAGCAGCTCCACGAAGTCCTTCGCCTGCGCCACCTCCAGCGCGTGCCACAGCTCCTCGTCGGTCGCGTCCGGATTGCCGTAGCGCAGATTCGTCGCGACCGTCCCCGAGAAGAGGTACGGCTTCTGCGGGACCAGGCTCACGGTCTTCGCCAGCAGGACCGGATCCAGCGTCCGCACGTCCGTACCGTCGACGAGCACATCGCCGTCCGTCGCGTCGAACAGCCGCGGTACGAGCCCGAGCAGCGTCGACTTGCCGCTGCCCGTCGACCCGATGATCGCCGTGGTCTCCCCGGGCCGCGCCACGAGATCGACCGAGCGGAGCACCGGCTCCTCGGCGCCCGGGAAGCGGAACTCCGCGCCCCGTATCTCCAGATGCCCGTGTTTCAGCAGCTTGGTAACAGGTGCGGTCGGCGGCACCACGCTCGACTCGGTCTCCAGGACCTCCTGGATGCGCTCGGCGCAGACCTCCGCGCGCGGCACCATGATGAACATGAAGGTGGCCATCATCACCGACATGACGATCTGCATCAGATAGGCGAGGAACGCGGTCAGCGCACCGATCTGCATCCCGCCGCTGTCGATGCGGTGCGCCCCGAACCAGACCACCGCGATGGACGACAGGTTCACGACCGTCATCACCGTCGGGAACATGAGCGCCATCAGCCGGCCCGTCGACACCGCGACGTCCGTCAGCTCCGTGTTGGCGCCGCGGAAGCGTTTTTCCTCGTAGTCGTCACGGATGAAGGCGCGGATGACGCGGTTGCCGGTGATCTGCTCGCGCAGCACACGGTTCACCGTGTCCAGCCGCACCTGCATCGTGCGGAACAGCGGCCGCATCCGCCTCACGATGAGGGCCACGGAGATGCCGAGCACGGGCAGCACGGCCAGCAGCACCGCCGACAGCGGGACGTCCTGGCCGAGCGCCATGATGACGCCGCCGACACACATGATGGGCGCCGAGACCATCAGGGTGAAGGCCATCAGGACGAGCATCTGGACCTGCTGCACGTCATTGGTCGTACGGGTGATCAGAGAAGGCGCCCCGAACCGTCCCACCTCACGGGCGGAGAACGACTGCACCCGGTCGAATATCAGTGCGCGTACGTCGCGTCCCAGGGCGGAGGCCGTCCGGGCGCCGTAGTAGACCGCACCGATGTTGCAGACGATCTGGATGATGCTGACGGCGATCATCACGGCGCCGAATTGCAGGATGTAACCCGTGTCACCCGTCACGACACCGTTGTCAATGATGTCCGCGTTGAGGCTGGGCAGATAGAGACTGGCGCAGGTCTGCAGGAGCTGGAGCAGTACCAGCAGCATGATGGGACGTCTGTACGGACCCAGACAGGTCCGCAGGAGTTTTATGAGCACGCGTGTCTCTCGGAGTCGGCGTAGGGCAGAGGCCGGTCCATACTCCGGCACCGCGTCCCCCGACTGCCAACGCTTTTATCCAAGTCCCGGTCAAATTCCCGGGCGCGCTCCTCAGGCGGTTCCGCCGAACGCCCCGGGGTGGATCTGGTCCCGGGTCGCCCCGTACTGCTGGCGCACCGCACTGCCCACCGCGAGCTCATCACCCGGCTCCAGCACCTGCGCCGCGGCGCCCTGCCAGGCCGGGGGCGTACGCGGGTCGAGCGTCCCCTGCGAGACCCCGAGCGCCCACGCCGCCTGCCGGGCCGCGCCCAGCGCCGCGTACTCGGCGGGCTGCGGTACGACGACCTGGGTGCCGAACACCGCGGGCGCCAGCGCCTGCACGGCGGGCAGTTCGGCGGCGGCGCCGAGCAGGAACACCCGCCGCACCTCCACGCCCCGGTCCCGCAGCACGTCCAGGGCGTCGGCCAGCGAGCACAGCATCCCCTCGAAGGCGGCCCGCGCCAGGTGCTCGGGCTTCATCGACTCGCGCCGCAGCCCGCTCAGCGTCCCCGCGGTGTGCGGCAGGTGCGGGGTGCGCTCACCCTCCAGGTAGGGGAGCAGGACGAGCCCGGAAGCACCCGGCGTCGACTTCAGGGCCAGCGCGGACAGTTCGTCCAGGCCGTCCAGGCCCAGCATCTCCGCCGTACCGCGCAGCGCGCGTACCGCGTTCGACGTGTGGACCACCGGCAGATGCATCCCGGTCGCGTCGGCGAAGGAGGTGATCATGCCCGTGGGGTCGGCCAGCGCCTCGTGGTGCACGGCCATCACCGAACCCGAGGCCCCCAGCGACACGACGGCGTCCCCGACGGCGACGCCCAGCCCGAAGGCCGCGGCCATCGTCTCTCCGGTGCCCGCCGAGATCAGCAGCCCCTCCGGTGTCGTCCCGGCGGCGTCGGCCGGGCCGAGGACCTCGGGCAGCGCGGCCTGGTGGCCGAGCGCGAGCTCCACGAGATCGGGCCGGTAGGAGCCGGTCCCCGCCGACCAGTAACCGGTGCCGGACGCGGCCCCGCGGTCCGTGGTCCGGCGGGCCGGCCGGCCGAGGAGCTGCCACACCAGCCAGTCGTGCGGCTGCAGCACGGCGGCGACCCGCTGCGCGTTCTCCGGTTCGGACCGCACCAGCCAGCGAAGCTTCGCCACGGGCTGCGCGGCCTGCGGCACGGCGCCCACGGCCTCGGCCCAGGGCTGCCGCCCGCCGAGCCCGTCGATCAGATCGGCCGCCGCGGCCTGCGCCCGCCGGTCGTTGCCGAGCAGCGCCGGCCGTACGAGATTGCCCTGGTGGTCCAGCGGCACCAGCCCGTGCTGCTGCGCGGACACACCGATGGCCTGCACGCCTTCGAGCAGCCCTCCGGAGGCCGCCTCACCGAGTGAGAGCAGCCACGCCTGCGGATCCACCTCGGAGGCCTTGGCCTCGATGGGATGCGCGGCGTACCCCTGCCGCAGCACCGCACCGGTGTCCGTGTCGCAGACGACGATGTGAGTGAAGGCGGATGAACTGTCCAAGCCGGCCACTATGCCCATGGACACGATTCTGCCGCACCGGCGGACCGTTCCGTACACGCGGACCGCCCGGTGCGCGGACCGTTCCGTGCCGGGCGGTGCCCGGCACGGAACAGGCCTCAGGTGTTCGTCGTACCCCAGTCGTCGCTGCCGGTGTGACCGTTGCGCTCCCGCAGCGAGCGCACCCGGTCCGAGACGGAGACGGGGACCTTGTCCCCGACCTTCTCGCTCACCGAGTGGTACGCCTTGCCGGCGAAGTCCCGGCCGCCGTGCGCGGCGGACTCCGCCGCGTTCCGTACGGCGGGATTCTCGGCCAGCTGCTGCGCGGCCTTCTTCAGCTGCTCGTAACGCTCGCGCCCGGCTCGCGTGCCGAGCACGTAACCGAGCGCCACTCCGGCGATGAACGTGAGCCGGTACCGCATGGCTGCCACCCTTCCTTCGCTCCGTCTTCGCTGCGTGCGACGTGTTCTGCCCGCCTACCCGCACACACCGAGATCACCCCGGGGGATACCGATTGGCGGAGCACCCCCCTGCTTGCGCTAATGTATGTGTCGCAGCGAACGCGCGCCGCTCGGCAGCCGCCAGGCAGGTACGATTCGAGGCAACGCAGCAATCCCCTGTAGCTCAATTGGCAGAGCAGCCGGCTGTTAACCGGCAGGTTACTGGTTCGAGTCCAGTCGGGGGAGCGCGATCCCCTGTAGCTCAATTGGCAGAGCATTCGGCTGTTAACCGGAGGGTTACTGGTTCGAGTCCAGTCGGGGGAGCGGAACGGAAGAGGGCCCCCGAGGGGGCCCTTTTTCGTGTGCCCGCGCGGCGGGTCCGTGACTCTTTCGGGGCGATTCCGCACCACCCGGAACCGGGCAGCACGCAGCACAGTCTTCATGGTCATGCGAAGCCGACCATCGCCAGCAGGAGATCGTATGACCGGCTATGCTGCGGCAGACGGCGCGCACACTTGTACGCGCCACGCCGAGACGGGGCGGTAGCTCAGCCGGTTAGAGCAGCGGACTCATAATCCGTCGGCCGTGGGTTCGAGTCCCACCCGCCCCACCCAGCTTCCCCAGGCAGAATCGTTCTGACCTGGGGAAATGCGTTTTCCTGGGCGTTTTTTGCGTGCAGCGTTCGCCGCACGTAGGTGCAGCGAACGTGAGGCTTCGGTCCTTCAGGGCAGATCTCGCATGGCTGTGAGCTGGTCTTTTGTGGCCCTGGCGTGTGTGGGACCGTTAAGAGCGATCCCACGGCTGCTGGTCGATTTGAGACCGCGTCTCCCGCGGCACGTTCTCCGGCAGGCATTGAAGTCCGAACAGCGCTGGACGCTTGTGGTCAGCGTGTGGCTGAGGGCGTCAGGCACTGGGATGAGTTGGGACGGACCGGACCGGCGGTCGCGTTGTCCGGCAAGGCGGCGGGGTGCCGACGGGCCCAGTGTCCCGGGCGCGTGGTCCGGCGCCGGGGAGCGCGCCGCACCTTCGTCGAGGTGGATGCGCCGGCGCGGTGCCCTCCGGGTGCGGGTTTCAGGCAGTGACGCGTGGTGTCCCCGCCTCAAGGGTGTCTCGTCGCCCACCCGCCAGACGGTGACGGCCTTGCCCGACGGGCAGCAGACGCTGTCCTCATGCCGATGCCAGTTCTCGTGGGCGGTGACCTGCCCACGCGCCAGGTCGAGGCGCTCGAAGCCGCTGGCGTGACCGCCCGCGTACTGCTGGGGAGTGGCAGTGCCCAGCAGCACGGGCTACTCGTCCTCGCTGGCGAAGACCAGGAAGGCCCACGTGGAGCCGGCCGCCAGGTCCCGGGCTCCGGGGCGGCGCAGGCGTCTCCCGGTCGGTCAGAACGCCTGCATGTACACCCGGGTTGTGCTGCGGTCCAGTTCGAGGACGTGGATCTCGATCCACTGGACCTCGCTCCGGCGGCTGTCCCCCACGCAGGGCGGGCAAACCCCGGCCCAACGGACACCTTTCTCGCTCTGGGGCTCGGCGAGGCCGAGGTGTCCGAAGAGTTCGGTGGGGGCCGGGAGGTCCTGGTTTCTGGTGCGCAGGGGCTTCTCGGGACGCAGGTCCTCCGCTACCCGCACCGCGGTCCTCTCGTCGGTTACGAAAGAGAGCAGGTAGATGTCCTCCTGCGGATTGATCTGCACGGCGCCCTTTACCTCTGTCGCGCTCTCGGGCACCGCCACCTTCATGAACGCCGATGCCTCCGGGGCGCCCATGTCCTTTCCCCAGTGCGAGGCGCGCTCGTCCGTCGTCCGGTGATCATCCCCGCCGGCACTCGAACAGGAGGTGAGCAGCAGGGCGGCCCCGAGGGCCGCGAGCAGCCGTGGCCGCAGGGCAGATCCGTTGTTCACCGGTTCTCCTCGTCGCCGCGCGAGACGTCCCCGCGGGACCCTTCGCGCCCAGGGTCCGCCGGTGTCACCCCGGGGGCTGAGCCACTGTTCAGATCCTGGGTGTAGGTGCTGCTGCTACCGCGCATATCGAATTCCTGGGCGAAGCCCACTTTGTGCAGTCGCCCCATGTCGTCGTCGGGAATGGTGACACCACCGGGGAACGTCGTCGATTTTCCGGAGTCCCAGTTGTACCGGTCCCACACGTTGACCTGGTAGTCGAGCGAGACCTGTGGCTTGCCGCCGTCGCCCGGACTGACGGTGACCATGCCCGACACGTTCTGCTGGTGCGACCCGACCGCGTGGAACCATTCGTCCTCCGCGAAGGTCCGCCCGATTGCCTGGCTTTCCACGGGAACGACGACCGTCCTGTCGCCTCCGGCCTTCTCGAACTCATCGAGGGCCTTCTGACGCCATGCTTCCTGGTTCTCGGTGATGTGAAGCGTGCCGACGTCGGTCCGGAACCCGGAATCGTCGTGCAGGATGCGGCCGACGTCGAGGTCGAGCGGCTCGCCGGTGCCGCTGAGATAGTGCTGCATGTTGCGGGATGCCGCGACCTCTCCTGTGACATCGCCACCTGCGGCGATCGCCTGAGCCTGCGTCAGGACCCAGAGATCGTGAGCGGTGGGATCCTCCGTGTCGAATGCTCCCGAGCCGGCGTCGGCCGGCCTCCACTCGTACAGCGGGGCCATGATCCCTGCTTCTCGAAGGTCGTCGCCGCTCTCTCGCAGCAGGATGCCGCGGGTCACCGGATCGAGATCACGCCACCACTCCGCCACGGCGGCCCGCCCCTTCGGCATGTTGGCGGCCTTGCCGGCCTCCTCAAGGGAGGGATAAGGACTCTTCACAGGGCTTCTGTTGAAGCCGTTCATGGTCCCGTCCATGATGTCGGAGTCGACCACGGCGGCTGCGAGGGCGAGTCTGATGCCGTCGTCGGCGTCAGTGACCGCCTGGACCGCTTGGTCGAGGAGATCGCCCCACCGGGTCACCTGAGCGCGCACACTTTCCTGGTAGCCGGGGTCATGCACGTACGCACTGCGTGCACTCTGACTGAGCTGTTCGGTATCGAACGAAACCACGCCTTGGTCGGAGACGCGCATGCCGTCCTTGATCGCGTCGGTGCGCACGGTGTTCACTCTGCCACGGAGGGCGGCCAGCTGGGTGTGTGAATCCCGCAGGATGGACGCAATAGCCTTGGCCTCCTGCTGAGCCCCCTGCAGCTCCTTGAGCGTCACGGTGAACCGGTAGTTCGCTGCATCGGCGCTCTGGCCGACCCACGACTGTCCGAGTGAGACGCCATGGACATCCCGTTCGTACTGCTCCTCGATCGTCTTGAACTTGCCTGCCATCTCACCCCACTTGTCGGCGGCGTCGGTGAGTTTGGACAGGTCGCTGCTCATCACTTCGTGATAGGTCGGCACGCATCCCCCGGGGCGGTCGGTCGGCTGGTCAGTAGTCGTCGATCGGGGACGGCGGACCCAGTTGAGAGCCGATGCCGATGTCGTCGTTCCGGAAGTCGATGCCCGTCTTGCTCAGGGCGTGCTTCTCCGACGCCAGTCGACCCAGCAGCGCATTGACCTGCTGCTCCCACGTCCGGTGCGCCTTCTTCAACGCACCCGACGTGTCCCAGCCGTACCCGTCCCTGGCACCGAGCTCCTTGACCACAGCTTTCACGCTCTCGGCGGCGTGCTTGCCGTCCCTCTCGACGTCGTGTTCCAGATCATCGTTGATGGCCTTCGCTGCTGCCTGCTTCTTGTCCAGAGCACGGTTGGCCCCGGAGCAGCCCTCAGCCTCCGCAGGGACATGACATCGCGTCAGGCGAACACCGGCCTGCGGAACGTAGGCGATGTCGGCGATGGCCGTACGGTCCGAAGCCCGCAACCGAGATTACTCGAGGCGCCTGGTCGATACAGAGGGTGACTGACACGGGTAGGGAGAGGTTCTGTAATCGAGTCGGCGGCGTGCGCTGCGGGCGGGCCATGATGGGCTGCTGAGCGGCAGATGCGCCCCAGGCGGATTCCCTCCCGCTGCTGGCGCATGGCTGCCCCGTAGCCGTGCGGTACGTACCGCACGGCTACCGGGCGGCGCCCGGGATCGAGCCGGACGCCGCGGGATCCAGCAGGATGTGAATGTCCGCCTCTGTGGTGTTTCCGCAGGTGAGAGGCGTCACGCTTTTGGGTTCGAGTCCCACCCGCCCCACCCAGCATCTCCAGGCAGAATCGTTCTGGCCTGGGGAAACACGTCTTCGGGGGCGTTTTTTGCGTGCAGCGTTCGCCGCACGTAGGTGCAGCGAACGTGAGGCTTCGGTCTTTCTAGGCAGATCTTGCATGGCTGTGAGCTGGTCTTTTGTGGCCCTGGCGTGTGTGGGACCGTTAAGGACGGTCCCACGGCCGCACCTCCCATGTTGCTAGTGGCGAGCTGGGTTCCGTCAGGCGAGACCGCCACTGAGTGCACCTCACCGGTGTGACCGGTGAGGGTTTTGGTGCATGAGGTTGTCGAACGCCTCCTGCCGACGGGGAGGTTCTCGTTGGGCGCCGGAGAACATCGACGCCCTCGACTTTGAGCTCACCGAGGCCCAGAGGGACGCCATCGCCACCCCGGAAGCCGGCGCGTAGCTCTTCTTCGACCACCGCGACCCGGACCCCCGCGGTGGGTAGGGGTGATGCTCGCTCCCAGGAGCGGATGCCCGCGAGGTCTTCATGGGGCAGGGGATCACGACCAGGCTCAGCGTCCGATACGCCCCCGAGCAAACGGTCGCGCCCTGGGCACGTGGATCGTGAGCCCGTGCCTGCGTCCTGCGAAGGCTGACGGGCGCTGTCAAGAGCCGAGGCATGGCCCGTGGGTATGCGCCGGGTTCACCGTTCGTAGTGGAAGCGGCACGCCACCACGTGGATGATGGCGTTCTCATCGATGCGGTACACCAGTCGGTGTTCGGAGTTGATGCGCCGCGACCAGTAGCCGGAGAGGTCGTTCCGCAGCGGTTCGGGCTTGCCGATTCCTTCGTGGCCGCCCCGGTCGATGTCGGCGATCAGCTGGTTGATGCGCTTCAGTATTTTGCGGTCGTTCCCCTGCCACCACAGGTAATCGTTCCAGCCGTCGTCGACGAACAGCACCTTCACGCGGCGCCCCGCCCGGCCTCGTCATCGGGATCCACCAGCTCGCGAAGTGCGCTCTGGCCGGCCCGGTCCTGCTCGATGGACCTGCGCAGGCGCTCGGCCATAGCGGGCGACCGCAGCAGGTAGTCGGTCTCTTTCAGTGCCTCGTACTCGGCGAGCGAGACGACGACCATCGGCTCATGGCCAGTCCGGGTGATGACCAGCTCCTCGGCGTCGTTCTCCACCGCGTCGAGGGCGTCGGCGATGCCCGCGCGTAGCTCGGTGACACTCATCGTCTTCATGACGTACACGATAACGTACAGAGCAGATCCCTGTGCGACTGATCGCGCTCCGCCTCCGGACGGCCATGCGGTTCAGCCTTCGGTGACATTGGGGTGTGGCAGAGCCCGTCGGGCGGCTCAGTTGGCGTGGTTACCTCGTCGTTTTCGCGGTCGACCCGCTCCATGAGCGTGATCGTCGCGAACTCGGGAATGATCACTTACGGACATGGTGGCTGCGGACTGCGCCTGCGCGGAGTTGGCGGCGTTCGAGCGGGCCCAGTTGGGCGGCGTGCTCCTCGACCCGCGCCTGCGGCAGTCTTCGGTGGCGTTCAACGAACCGTTACTGATGGTTATGCCGGACGTTCGGCTGGCCGATGTCTCAGATTCTCTGGTCGGCCTGCCGACCGGAGGCGAGACTTCCGCTCAGTGCGGTTGAGAGGGACGTGACCGGACGGCCCGGATGCGGCCTCATGTGCCTCTCGGGTCGGTGCAGCGAACGCTGCACCGCAACCCGCTGGAGTCGGATCGAGCAGGATGCAGCCGGATGGAAACAGGTGGGTATGTCGGACTCCTTGAGATAACCGCAGGTGAGACGCGTCACCGGTTTGGGTTCGAGTCCCACCCGCCCCACCCAGCATCCCCAGGCAGAATCGTTCTGACCTGGGGAAACGCGCTTTTCGGGGGCGTTTCGCGTGTGGCGTTCGCCTCATGGGGGTGTGGCGAACGGGGAGCTTCGGGTATCCAGGGCCAGCCTTGCGCGGCTGTGACCTGGGCCTTTGTAGTCTTGCGTCCGTGGGATGGGTTAATAATCCCACGGCCGCCCGGGGCGGCCGTGGGACCAACATCGCCCAGGTCGGTGCGGAGGATCTCGCGCACGGATGGTGTTGCGCCCTGCGTGCCGGTGGGGCCGGGTGGTGTACTGCGAGGGTCTGACCGCAGGCGCCGGGCACGCAGTTTCGGTTGAGGCGGAGTGCCGAGGGGTGGCCCCCGAGACTGCGCTGGGCTGTCTGAGCTGGGGTGGGCGTCGCAGTCGGAATCTGCCGGGTACATGCCGTCAGCGGGCCGGAAGCACAGTCACCGGCCCGCCCCCGGGGCAGCACCGGGGCCGACGACCGGAAGGACGACGGCCTTGCGCTCAGTGCGCCCAGGCAGCCCGCCGCCGTGGCGAAGCGGGGGCGGCGGGCTGCCCGGGGGGTGGGGGCGGTCAAGAGGCGCAGTTGTACCGCTTGGCTAGCTTGGCGGCTACTTCTCGCATCACGATCGCGTTGTTGCGTGTCGCGGTGTCCGGGTCGACGAGCCTTTTTTCCTTCAGCCTGGTCAGGCGCTCCTCTTCCTGTGAGGGCACCTCGAGTGACGCTGTGATGTACGGGGAGGTCGAGCCCATGCGGGCGGCGCAGCCGGCGGGCAGTGTGACCTCGGCCTGGTCGGGGAGTGCCCAGCCGGTGAACCCGGGACCGAGAGGGACGGAGCCCTTCTTGTTGTACGGGGCGCTCGGGGTGTCTTCGATGAGCAGTTTGTAAACGCCTCGGGGATAGTCGTTGTCCGGGCTGGCGCGCAGTACGGAACATGCCTTGAACACCGCGAAGTCAGTGGTCTTGCCCTTGCTCTCCCACTCCTCCGCGCTGACCTCGCCTCCCTTGCCGTCGTCGATCAGTCCCGCCGTCTCCCGGCTGAGCGCACCGTGACACAGGGTCTGTGGCAGTGGCGGCTTTTCCTCGTTGTCGGGCCAGAGGCTAGCCGCCACGACGGCTACCCCGGCGGCGCCGAGCACGACGGTCAGCGGCAGCCACTTCTTGTCCATCGGTTACTGCCCCATCCACTTGTCGGCGTCGCCCATGCCGTTCTGGTACCACTGCTCGGTGATCGACTGAAGGTGGTCCTCGTACTCGCCGGGACTCGCGTCCAGCTCGTCCTTTGAGAGACCGCGCTCTGTTGCCATCCTGCGCAACATGCCGTACATCTGCTTCTCGCTGTAGTCGTAGTGCCTGATCATGTTGTTGCGGGTCTCGGCGTCGACCCTTGCGTTCTGATCGTTCAGGTGGTTGTTGAGGCCGGCGTCCACCGAACGTTGAATCGCGTCGCCGGCGATCGGGATGGGGGTCAGCAGCCCGCCGACGATGTGGTAATTGAGCACCCTTTTGTAGGCGTTGGCGTCCTTCTCCGCCTGGCCCAGGTCGTAGATCACGTCTCCACGTACGCCGTCGAGGTGGCCGAGTACCGAGGCGGACTGCTTGACCCAGGCCCGCAGCTCCGGGTCCTCCTTGCGGAAGGAGTCCGCCGGGAAGTCGTTGAGCCCCTCACTGATGACCACGGTCTGCGAGGCGTGGATCATCTTGTAGGCGTTGGGGTCCTCTGCTGTGGCGCGGATGATCCGGGTGAGGTCGCCGCGGTCGATCTCGAGCTGGTTGAAGTCGGTCGGCCCGTCCATTTTCTTGCCGAGGATCTGGTGCACGTCGGATCCGTAGTCGGCGATCATGTCGGCCAAGGGCAGCCGCATGGAGACGGGAACGGCGCTCTGGTCCTTGTGAAGCGCCTCCGTGTACTCGCCCATCACCCGCTCGAAGATCGCGGTCTCGGCGGCGTCGTGGTGTACGGGCACCGGGTGCATCGGCGAGCCGGGCACGCGGCCGGTGGCCGCGGACTCGAGCGCGAGGCCGAGCTCGGCGCGTGCCGAGGTGTACTGCGTCTCGTCCGGCATCTTGCTCTCGACTTCGCCGCCGGGCCACTCCCGGTCTTCCAAGAAGTACTTGAGGTTGTCGGTGGTGTCCGGGTCGAAGTAGTGGGTGGAGGCGGACGGGTTGCGGCTCATGGCGTTCAGCAGGCCCTTCATCGGGTCCTCCTGCGTGCCTTGCCAGTTCTTCATGACGCCGTCGTAGGCGTCGTCGTTGTCGGTCTCCCACTCACGGATGGTGTCGCCGACCTCGGTCAGGAAGGCCTCGCTGTAGACCGGGTCGCCCTCGTCCTTCCTCCAGGGCGAGGACTTCTCCTTGGGGTCCTTGTTCGGGTCATACACAGCGTCGTCGCCTGCGTCGGCGGCCATCAGGTCCGTGAGGTTCTTCAGGGTCGCGGCGCCGCCCCCGATGGCCCCAGGGTGGCGCATGGGGAGGCCGTTGCCGTCACGGGCCGTGGTGATGAGCTTGTCGGTCCAGGCCGAGGTGACACCACCGGGGGAGCCGATCGATGAGTCCGGTCCGGTGGCGGTGGCAAGAGAACCGGACAGTGCCTTGTAGAGACGGGCATCGGTGCTGGAGAGCTGTCCGTCGGCACCGCCCGACTCCAGGCTGCTGGCGAGCAGCAGCACGGCGTCCTGCTGCTCGCGGCCCCGGTAGCTGAGTTTCGTCATCAGCTGCTCGGCGAAGGCCGGTGAGTCCTTGCCTTCCTCGGCGAGTGTGAGGAGCCGCTCGCGCTCGTCGTCGTCGAGGTGTTCCCAGCGGGCGTAGAGCTTGGCAGCCTCGCGGCCGTTCTCCGCCTGCTGCTGCTCCTCGGCACGCATCCTCCTGGCGTCGGCGACACCGCTGAGGTCGGTGCTTCCGAAGTCGTTGGGGTGGTGCTTGATCAGGGCGCGCAGGCCCCAGGCGCAGAGCTCGTCGGCTTCGTTGGCGCGTTTCAGGATGCCGTTGATCTTGCCGCGCAGATGTTCGAACTGTGCCTCGGTGGCCAGGGGTTCGGTGCTGTCCTTGGCCCGGCGGTCAGGGTGTATTCGATGGCTGAGGACACCGTCGGGGTAGATGATGATACCCGGAGGGGGATTCTCGTATGTGTGCTTGAGGTCGTCCTGGGCTGTCTTGAAGAGCGTGTGGGCGTCCTTGAGAAGGTCGCGTACGGACTCGGCCTCGGCGATGGCGTCACCGAATTCCTTGGCGGTCTTGGTGACGAACTCTTTGGTGACGGTGGCGTTCTCGCCCTTCCAGCTGGACTTGTCGGCCTTGGTCTTCATGGCCGACGCGTCGGTCTGGAGCGGTGAGGTCAGCTTGCCGATCATCTCGGTCCACTGGGTCACCGCCGTGTCGAGCGGGCCGAGTCTGGCAGTGAGGAGCTGTTCGAAGGTGGGCATGGCAGCGGCTCCTTACTGGAAGTACTTGCTGATCTGAGAGGCGGGAACGGCCCCATCCGCTTCCGGGGCGACGGGACCGACGATGCGCAGCTGTGTCTCGATCCACTCGTCGTCGGCCTTCTTCGAGGCCTTCGTGTAGTCGAGGTGGTTGGAGATATGTGCGCACGCCTGAAGGAGGGTCTTCACCTGCGTCCCCCAGGTCCCGATCACTTCCGTGAACGCCGCGCCAGTGTCGAACCCGTCGCCCTTGAGGCTCGTACCAGCGGTCTCACTTGCCACCTTCGCGTGCTTACCGGTCGACTCGAGGCCGTTGAACAGGCCAAACGCTGCGTGGCCGATGTCCCCCAACTCGTCGTCCGAGACCACATAGTCGCCCGAGCCTTTCGCCGCCCCTGTCGCCGGCCGAGTTCAGCCTCATCGCGGCGGCGGTCTTCAGCTCGCCCCACTCCTCTTCGAACGACATGATCCACACCCCGTGTACTCATAGACAGCCGTCTGGCGCGCCACGATACCGGCGTGATCAAACGCTTCGCCAAGCAAAGGGTCTTCGACATCCTGTGGATGCATCGAAGCTCCATCGAGGAAACGGTCACCACAACCCGCTTTGGTTCGGATGAGCTTCGAGGGAGTCCGTCGGAATCGTCGCATTCGTCCACGAGTCGCCCTCGGTTGGGTCGGCCGCTGGACGCCGGCAAAGAGGCACCTCGCTACGGAGCGTCACTTCTTACGGCCAAGGGGACAGCTTGGCCGACCGCTTTACGGAGACGATCCGATAGCGCTGCAAGGCGGCAGTCTCGCCGTGCACCTCGTAGCAGGGCGCGTACGCGTCACTCTTATGGGTTTCGAGTCCCACCCGCCCCACCCAGCATCCCCAGGCAGAATCGTTCTGACCTGGGGAAACGCGCTTTTCGGGGGCCTTTTGCGTGTGGCGGTCGCCTCACGGGGGTGTGGCGAACGGGGCGCTTCGGGTATCCAGGGCCAGCCTTGCGCGGTTGTGACCTGGGCCTTTGTAGTCTTGCGTCCGTGGGATGGGTTAATAACGGTCCCACGGCCGCCCGGGAAGGCGGGTTGACGCCCGAGGTGTCGGCCTATGTCGCGGCAGCCGCGGTGCATCATGGCGCCATGGACCGGCTTTGGGGGCTGACGCACCACTTGGAGGCGGAGCGCGGCCTGGTATCGGCCGAGGAGGAGTAGCGCTCACGGAGCGCGCAACGATGGCTGGCGTGGCGAGCAGCACTCGCCGGGTCCGAGGAAGTTCGCTCGCGTGCCGCTGCCAGGCAGAGGCAGTTCCTGGGCGAACAGCAGGTGTGGGCCAGGGTGCCAGGGTTGGTCCCGGGCCCGCATGCTCTTCGCCACCACCCGATGAGCCGGGACCGACATACGGCCTTTCCTCGAGGCTGCCCGGTGGCTGATCTCTTGCAGCTTGGCCGGGGACGGCCGCTAGTCATACGGAATCAGGCGAGCGCCCTCAGGGCCGCCGCGGACGAAACCAGACGGTTCCTCTCGAGTTGCTCGATCACGTCCGCGACCGTGCCGGGCGGATTCTTCCAACTGTCGGCGATGCGCTGGATCTCTGCGTACACGACCTCCGGCGCCAGATCTATCTGCGCTTCGAGGAAGGCGTCCGGGTGGACGGCTTCAACGTCCCATGGCGCCAGGGCATCCGCGGGGAAGTCTTTGAGGTTGAACGTCACGATCACCTGGGCTTTGGCGCGGATCGCCGCGGCCAGGACGTGCCGGTCGTCCTTGTCGGGGAGTTCCAGTATGTCGATGAGCGGCTCGTGCCCCTTGACGAGGCAGTTCCGTACGGCTGCCTTCATCAGCCGCCGTGTCCTGTCGAGGGCTCCGGGGTCCAGGTCCGGCCGGTTGGCCTTCAGGTTGCGGAACGTCTCGTCAAGGATTGCCTCGGTCCACTTCGCCTGCACAAGGCTGCCTCCGCGACGCGGATGAGCACGTCGCGGAGGATATTCGGGTAGAGCACGTTCGCGTCGTAAACGGCGACGAAGGCCATCGACTACATCAATCCCATCTCCTGGCCGAGCTGAGTGAGCTCGTCTGCTGCTTCACGGCGACGCCGGTCGTCTGCCTGCTTGTACTCCATGAGCGACGACGCTGTGATTCTGCGGTGCGTTCCGACTAGACGGCACTCGATTTCGCCGGCGTCGAGGAGGCCGATGAGGAAGGGCCGGGACACGTTGAGGATGTCTGCCGCTTGCTGGGTGGTGAGCTCCGCGGTGCTGGGGACGATGGACACGCCTCGGCCTGCCCCTAGGTGGGCGAGGAGACCGGCGAGGAGCTCGACGGCTTCGCGGGGCAGAGTGAGGGGCTCGAGCTCGTCGTCGTCGAGTGGCTTGACGGCGATCTGTCCGAGGTCGGGGTGCTCGGTGAGGTAACCGCGGACACGAGTGAGGGCGCGGTTCGCTGTGGCGGTCTTCTCGGGCGGGAGCTTCACGGGCCTGATGTCTGTCTTCGTCACGGTGCGCCCCTAAATTTCGTGGCGGGTGGGCGTCTTGCTTGAGGTGCCTCTGGTATCCGCAATATTCGCAGCATACGCAATAAATAAAACACGGCTGGGTCGAACGTAGGGAGCTGCCGCCGGCCCCGCCCTCGCAGGTGGCCGTGCGGAGGCTCACTTCCGCTCCTGCTGGGATGGCCCACTGGTCCGGCCTGGATCGACCCCGGCTGCTTCGTTGACTCTGCGGCTGCGGGATGCTTGTGCGCCCGGTCAGCCAGTGCGTTTTCCGGGGTCATTCTGCGTTAGGTGTTCGCCTCACGGTGGTGTGGCGGACGGGGGTCTTCACGTGTCGAGGGTGCTTCCTGCGTGGCTGTGACCTGGACCTTTCCGGTCTCGGCGCCGTGGGATGGTTAACGGCGGTCCCACGGCCGTGGCGCAGGGATGTGACGGCGGCTTCCCCAGCCTGCCGCTGACGTTGGCGCAACAAAATGGCTTGCGGGGATCCGCGCCGACCTGTCCGAGGACTCCGGGCCAGGCCTACGCGGGCACACGTGTCGGGCATCGACCATGCCGCCATGGCTGATTGTCGGACAAGTGATGGGTGGGAACGTAGCAGTCGCGACGAGGCGCTTCAAGGGGTCCGGATGAGGGATCCATGTGGTCCTTGATTGGCCTGTTGGTTCCTGCCTTGTTGGGCACCGTCGAACCCATGTCCTGGTGATCCCCGTGGGCGCATATGGACATGAAGGGCGCGACCATTCTGGGTGGGTATCTCCGGAGTCTGGGAGCGGAGCCGTACCCCTGCGGTTTTTGTCGGACGATCCGAGTCGCGAACGCACCAGGTTGGGCACCCGCTCGCGAGTAGCGTGAGCCGTGCGCCCCGTGCGGTGCTGTCGGAGTGCCGGCCGGCTCGCCACGCTTGGGCGCCGGGCTCTCGGCTGGAGCCCCGCTCCTGCCGACCGCGCCCTGGTGTGGGGCCGATCCTCCCCTCGCGCCTCGGCACCCTGCGTGACCGAGCCGTGGCGCCGTGCCGGTGAACCACCTTTGTCTGACAGTTCTCCGTCAGGTAACGCGAGATTCCTGTGAATGTCAGCTCCCCCCTGCAAACTCTTGTGCCCCCTGGGTGGCGGTGTTAGCTTCACCGCATCGGTTGTCAGACAATCACTGCGGCAGCAAGTGACACCGATGGCTGCATCTGCAGGAGAAGCCAGCCAACCTCGATGCCCGTTCACGTGCATCAGACGCACCAACGTCACTGCACCGCCACCCACGAACGCCGCCACAGGCGCGAGCGCGGCCCCGCTTCATCTCTTGGGAGGAGCAGGCCGAGGAGGCAGATATGTCGACCACACAGCGCAACTCCGACTCGGAGGCTCTCCGCCTCGAGCACGTCACGCTGGAGTTTCCCGGGGCTCACCGACCGGCGATCGAGGACGTGTCGTTCAACATCGATCGCGGCAAAGTCGTTGCCGTGATCGGGCCCAGCGGTTGTGGAAAGAGCACCATCCTCAACCTGGCTGCCGGACTGCTCACTCCCACCCAGGGGCAGGTCCATTACGCCGGCGAGCCGGTTACCGGCGTCAACTCCGATGCGGCGTACGTGACTCAGCAGTCCCACCTGCTGCCCTGGCTGAGTGTCCAGGCCAACATCGGTCTGGCCCTGAAGTTCCGCAAGGTTTCCAAGGAGGAACGTGAGGAGCGCGTCGCGCAGTGGGTCAAGCTCGTCGGCCTGACCGGATTCGAGCATCACTTCCCCCGGGAGCTGTCGGGCGGGATGCAGAAGCGCTGTGCGATAGCGCGAGCATTGATCTACAACCCGTCCATCGTGCTGATGGACGAGCCGTTCGGGCCGCTCGACGCCATCACCCGCCTCGAACTGCAGCAGGAACTGCTCAACATCTGGCGAGAGCAGAAGGGGACTTTGATCTTCGTCACGCACGACCTCAACGAGGCGATCTACCTGGCCGACGAGGTCATCGTGATGTCGAAGGGCCCCGGCACGATCCGGCGTGTCATGCACGTCCCCTTCGAACGTCCGCGCCAGATCGGTTCGCTCGTCGAGTCACCTGAATTCGCGGAGCTCTACAACGACCTCTGGGGACTCTTCGCCGCCGAGCGGAAGACCGCCGCTTAGCACGGCTGCGGCCCCGCAGGCGGAGGGCACCGCGGGCCTCCCGGCCCCGCGCCCCGGAACTCCGCACCCCAAGCCACCATGCCGGTCGCGCCGTCACGCGCTCTTTTCGTCCGACGTCGCGCCTGCCGCCGAGTGAGGTTCACAGCTTTGATATCGATCACGGAAGAGATCGCCGTACCGAGTCCGCCCGAACGTGTCTGGGAGATCATCTCCGATCCTTCCGCCGTCGTGTCCTGCATCGGCGGCGCGGAACTCGGGGAGTCGCACGACGACGGTTCCTTCGACGGAACCCTGGCCATCAGGTTCGGCGGCCTTCGGGTCAAGTTTGCCGCCCGGATCTCCCTGGACCTGGACGAGTCCTCACGTGAAGGCCGTCTCACGGCCCGCGGCGCGGACGGGCAGGGCGCGACCCGCTTCAGTGCCGGCGCCACCTTCCGGGTCATTCCAGGGGATGCTCCCGGCACCTCCAAGGTCTTCTGCGACGGGGAGATCAAACTCAACGGGAAGCTCGCCAAGCTGATCGAGTCGGGCGCGGGGATGGTGGTTTCCCGAATGACGGGGGAGTTCACCGAGCAACTGGTCCAGAAGTGTGCCGTGGCCCCTGAAGAGCCGCTGACGGACGTGTCCGCCGGGCAGCTGGCAGCAGCGCCCGACACGGTGCACACGGCTCCGCCCCGCCCGGCCGGCCTGTTCGCCCGGCTTCGGGCCTGGTGGGTGGGGCGGCGGTCCAGGCGCGCGGGGCAGTCGCCGCAGACGACGCCGCGTTCGAAGAACACGTCCGGTGAATCACTCGACCAGGGAGGTCGGCGATGACAACGCCCAGGCTCAACAAGGTGATCGGCGCCCTCGACGCGGGGCAGCACGTCTTCGCGACCTTCTCCGCTGCGGATCCGGCGTCGGCGATCGAGCTGAGCAACTCGGACTACGACGCCGTGGTGTTCGAGATGGAGCACAAGCCCTGGGACATCAACGCCCTGAAGGACAGCTTCCAGTACCTGCTGAGCAGGCGCCGGATCCATGAGGCGGACAGCCTCGCACCGGACGTCACCCCGATCGTGCGCATCCCCGCCAACGGTGCGGAGAAGGCGCAGTGGCACGCCAAACAGGCACTCGACCTCGGTGCGTTCGGCATTATCTGGCCGCACATCTCCACCGTGGAGGAAGCCCGTAACGCCGTCGCCGCCTGCCGCTATCCGCGGCTGCCCGACGCCCCCCGCTACGACCCGGCCGGCCTGCGCGGGGACGGCCCGCACGCCGCGACCCGCTACTGGGGCATCTCGAACATCGAGTACTACGCCAGGGCCGACGTATGGCCGCTCGCCCCGGACGGGGAGATCCTCGTGGGCCTCATGATCGAGGACCAGCTCGGCATCAAGAACCTGCCGGACATTCTGGACCAGGTCCCAGGCATCGGGGTGATCCTGATCGGCGAGGGCGACATGAGCCAGGAACTGGGCTTCCCCCGCCAGTACGAACACCCGCGAGTCCTGGAGTGCAAGCGGCAGATCCTCGACATCTGCAACGAGCGCGGAGTCGCCGTGGGCCACCCGCACGTCACCGCCGGCAACGTCGAGCAGGTACTCGCCGACGGCTACCGGTTCCTGATGTCGGCTCCGGTGCGCACGTACCCCGGCCTGCACAAGGCCCGGGAGCTGACCGGCCGCATCTGACGTGGCCTTCCGGCCCCGCTCGCTCACGACGCGACCACCGCACGCAATTTTTCGGAGTAATTCATGATCATCGACAGTCATGGCCACTTCACCACAGCGCCTGCTGCGCTGGGTGAGTGGCGGGAGAAGCAGATCCGGGCGTTCGAGGAGTCCGGCGCCCGGGTCTCGCCCGACGAGCTGCATATCAGCGACGAAGAGATCCGTACCGCCATCGAGAACGGTCAGCTGAAGCTGCAGACCGAGCGCGGCACCGACCTGACGATCTTCTCGCCGGGCGCGGGAAAGATGGCCCACCACTACGGTGACGAGCAGACCAGCCTCGACTGGTCCCGGGTCAGCAACGACCTGATCGCCAGGGTGTGCGGTCTGTTTCCCGAGCGGTTCGTGGGCGTGTGCCAGCTCCCGCAGTCACCGGGTGACGCGCTGGAGGCTTCCATACGCAACTCTGTCAGCGAGCTGGAACGCTGTGTCGAGGAGTTGGGCTTCGTCGGCTGCCTGCTCAACCCGGACCCATCGGACGGCTACTACCAGGCGCCTCCGCTGACGGACCGGGTCTACTACCCGCTCTACGAGAAGATGGTCGAACTCGACGTCCCGGCGATGGTCCACGTCGCGATGTCGAGGAACCCCGCGGTGCAGGGCACCTGTGCGCACTACCTCGCCGGTGACACCGCCGCGTTCATGCAGCTCTGCGAGTCGGACCTGTTCAAGGACTTCCCGACGCTGAAGCTGATCATCCCGCACGGCGGCGGCGCTGTCCCGTACCACTGGGGCCGCTACCGCGGAATGATGCAGGACCGCGGCCGGCCGCCGCTGGAGGAGTCGATCCTTCGCAACGTCTACTTCGACACCTGCGTGTACCACAAGCGAGGCATGGAACTTCTGCTGGACATCATTCCGGCCCAGAACGTCCTGTTCGCCTCCGAGATGATCGGCGCGGTCCGCAGCGTGGACCCCGAGACCGGACGCAGGTTCGACGACACCAAGTACACCCTCGACTCCATCGACAGCCTGAGTGACACCGACCGGCAGGCGGTCTACGGAGGCAACGCGCTGCGGGTCTTCGCACGGCTCGACGGCGTCCTGAAAGCGCGGGCGACGGCCGCGGCGAACACGAAGGAGTCCCAGAAGTGAAGGTCTACGAAGCACTGGCCGAGGCGTTCGTCAAGGAAGGCACCAGCGACGTCTTCGGCATGATGGGCGACGCCAACATGCACTGGATGGCCGCGCTCGCCGACCGCGGGGTCCGACTGTACGAGGTGCGGCACGAGGGCTCCGGCCTCGGTATGGCCGACGGCTGGGCCCGCGGTGCGGGACAGCCGGGCGTGGTCACCACGACCAGCGGCCCCGGCGTCTCGCAGCTGGCCACCTCGATGCTCTGCGCAAGCCGTGCGGGCACCCCCCTGGTCGCCTTCTGCGGGGAGACCCCCCTGGGCGACGAAGGCGCCACCCAGTACCTCGACCAGCGGCGCTTCGCAGCCGCGATCGAGTGCGAGTTCATCCAGGTCACTCGGCCCGAGAACGCCCAGGAAGCCGTGCGAGACGCCTTCTACCTGGCGCGCACCAAGTCCAGGCCGGTCATGATCAGCGCGCCCTTCGACGTCCAGGTCGCCGACATGGACGACTACGACGAGAACTACGTACCGTCCACCGCCCTGCTCAAGAAGCCGCGGCTGCTGCCGGACCCGGCCGGGATCCAGGCTGCCTGCGACCTGATCCAGGATGCCAAGCGCGTGGTGATCATCGCAGGCAGGGGAGCGCGCAAGGCGGACTCCGGCGAGGAGGTCCTCGCTCTCCAGGAGCGGACCGGTGCCCTGCTGGCCACCACCCTGCAGGCGAAGAACTGGCTGTGCGACCGCACCGACTTCCACGTCGGCCTGTCGGGTCTCTTCGGCGACAAGCTGTCGATGGAACTGCTCCAGGAGGCCGACTGCGTGATCGCGGTGGGGGCCAGCCTGAACCACTACACCATCGAGAGCGGCTACCTCTATCCCGAGGCCAGGTACGTCCAGATCGACACCGCCCCGCACCTGGTCATGGGCAACGGCAGGACGGCGGACTGCTACCTGCAGGCCGACGCGGTCACCGCCCTCGGCGAGCTGACCCGCGTGCTCCAGGAGCGGTCTGTCCAGCTGGAGGGCTACCACACCGACCAGGTCCGGCAGCACCTGACCGGCCGGCTCCAGCAGCCGGAGTACGTGCAGGAGCCCGGACGGCTCGACCCGCGCGAGGCGATCTGGATCCTCGACCACGAACTCCCCGGCGAGATGGGACTGGTGCTGGGCAGCGGTCACCAGACCGACTTCGGCACCATGCTCTTCCAGCGCTCCCGCGACGTGCTCTCCAACTACGGCATGTTCGGCGCCATCGGCCAGGCCCCGCTTATCGCCATGGGCCAGATGGTCGCCAAGGGCAACAAGCCCGGTTTCGTGGTGGAGGGCGACGCGAGCTTCATCATGCACCTGTCCGAGTTCGAGACGGCGTGCCGCTACGACATCCCGCTGCTCGTCGTCGTGATGAACGACCAGGGCCTCGGCGCCGAGTACCACAAGGCGAAGGCGAAGGGACTGGACCCGGAGCTGGCGACCATCTCGACGCCCGAACTGGGCGCGGTCGCCCAGGCGCTCGGCGGCGGCGGGGCCACGGTCCGCACGGCGCAGGAGCTGCGCGAGGCACTGGCGGAGTACGTACGCTCCCCCCGGCCCACCGTGATCGACGTCCGCATCACCCGCGAGGTGCTGAGCACCCCGTACCGCCGCATCCAGTACGGCGAGGACGTGTGAGCCCGATGAGCGAGACACACCCCACCGCACCGCTGACCGTACTCCTCGGCAACTACCCGCACACCCGGCCGCTGAAGGACGGGACCATCCCCGTGGACGGGGTGGGCTGCCAGTACCTGGAATCCTCCCCGCTACCCCCGGCCTTCGCCCGGATGGTCCGTGACCTGGCCTACGACATCTGCGAGATGCCGACGGCAACCTACCTCCAGGCACGCGACGCCGGCATCCCGTTGACATTGCTCCCGGCAGTGCTGGTGGGCAGCACCCACCACCGTTCCCTGACCCGGCTGCCGGAAGACCCGGAGATCGGTCCCCGGGACCTCGTCGGCCGGCGGGTGGGCGTCCGTGCGTACGGCCAGACCACCGGGTTGTGGGTGCGCGGTTGGCTGCAGGAGGAGTACGGGGTCAAGTCCTCGGACGTCACCTGGGTGACCACCGAGGACGTGCACGTCGCCCAGTACGTCAACCCTCCGCACGTGGAGCGGTCGGGTGCCGAACGGGTCGTGGACCTGCTGCGCGCCGGAGAGGTGGCCGCGGCGGTGCTCGGCCCGAAGGCGATCGGCGGGCAGGGCGCCGGACTGGTCCCGCTCGTGGCGGACGCCGAGAGCGCCGGGCAGGCATGGGCTGATCGGCACGGGACGGTCCCGGCGAACCACCTGCTGGTGGTCCGCGACGACGTCCTGCGCACCCGTCCTGACTCCGTACTCAATTTCTACCGAGCCCTGAAAAAGGCGATCGTGGCCACCGCCGACGAGCGTGACGACTCACCCGCCGGGCGCGCGGTCACGGCCGGATGGAGCGAATCCCTGGTCGCCTGCCTGGAGATCGCCGGACGCTACGCCCTGGAGCAGGACCTCATCGGAACACCGGTCGATGTCGGGGCGATCGAGGAGAAGACAGCCTTCCTCGACAAGTGAGAAGGCGATCGACAGGGGTGTGCCGCCCGCCGGCGCACCGTCAAGGAACAGCGAGAGGAGGAGCAGCGATGGGAGAGCCAGTAGGGCTGCGCAAGCGGGGCAACCCGCCCACGCGCAAGCCGGAGGTCTGGACGCCCGACCTGCTCGAAAAGATCGCCTGGCGAGTTGAGGCGGCCAAAGAGCCCTTCCGGGGTGTGGCCACCTCCGACGGAATAGAGCCGGGACTGTTCCCGCTGCGCGACACCGGCGCTGACGTCAGCAAGGTGTATCTGGCGGCGGAGGACTACCTGGCGGGCCTGACGGCGGAGGAACTGGCCGAAGGCCGGTTCCCGATCGACGACGTGAGCTGGCGCCACTGGAACAACGGCGCCCGGTACTTCCTGCGCCACGGCCTGCTGCTGGAGGACTTCGACGACGCGGGACGCGCGCGGGCTCTGGCCGTCATCCGGGCCAGCCTGAGCGTGGACGGCTACCGCCAGATGGTCGACCTGATGCACCTCAATCTCACCATCGGCGAGATGAGCGACAACACCCAGGGCCTCAATGAGTGGCTGTACTGGTTCTCCCTCTACGGCGAGCCGGAGAACGGCGGCCCGTGGGGCTGGCAGCTCGACGGACACCACGTCAACATCAACTGCGTGTTCGTCGGGGACCAGATGGTCCTCACCCCCACCTTCCTCGGCGCCGAGCCGGTGGTCGCAGGGTCCGGGAAGTACGCAGGGACTGTTGCCTTCCGGGGCGAGGAGGCACTCGGCCACGAGCTGTTCACCCAGCTCGACGGCCGGCAGCGGGAGCGGGCCGTCATCGCGGACACGATGCCCAAGGAGCTCCTTGTCGGCGCCTTCCGGGACAACTGGGAGCTCGACTACCAGGGGCTGCGGCTCGCTGATATGTCTTCCGGCCAACGGGAGACCGCGCTCCAGCTCCTCGGCCTGTACGTGAACCGGGCCGACGACCACCACGCTCGGGTGCGGATGAAGGAAGTTCTGGCCCACGGGCGCGACACCCGCTTCGGCTGGGCCGGGGACCCCGACGGCACGTTCTACTACCGCTTCCACAGCCCGGTGATCCTCGTCGAGTTCGAGCACATGGCCGGCGTGCTCTTCGACAACGACTACCCCTCGCGGCGGCACATCCACACCATCGTCCGCACCCCCAATGGCAACGACTTCGGTGTCGACCTGCTGCGTCAGCACCACGAGCGCCACCACCAGCCGCCGTCGGCGCCTTCCGATCAGCGGTCCTGAACCTCCGGTTCCTGTAGCAAGAGGAGAGAGAAATGCAGTTGGTGCTTGGCCGTGACGATCTCGCGGCAGCCGCGCTGTCGGCGGCCCGCGAAGCGGGTTCGGAGCCCGAGCGGGTCGACATCAAGCCGGTACACAAAGCCTCCCGCGGCTTTGTGAACGAGTCGAACGTGGACCTGTGCGAACTGGCGATCGTGACGGTTCTCCAGGCCCTCGCCCACGGCAAGCCGGTCCTGCTGTTGCCGGTCACCACCCTCGGGCGGCATCAGCACCAGACCCTGGTGACCCTCCGCGAACTGTCGGTCGCCGACGTGGAGGGGCACAGCGTCGGAGTCCGCGCGTGGAGCCAGACCACCGGCGTGTGGATGCGCGGCTTCCTCACTGAGCAGTACGGCGTCGACCTCCGCAAGGCGAACTGGACGACGTACGAGGGCCACCACGTCGAAGGTGCCGAGGACCCGTCCTGGGTGACTCGGGCCCCGCAGGGGACGAAGCTGCCGGCGGACTTCCTGGACGGCCGGATCGACTTCGGGATCATGGGTAACGAGCTGCCCTCCGACGACCGCATCCGCACCGCCGTCGACCACGCCCACGAGGCCGCCGAACAGTGGTCGAAGGACCAGGGATTCATCCCGGTCAATCACGTGGTCGGCGTGTCCGAGGCCGCTGCCGCCGAGCACTCCGACGCCATCCTCGCCGCGTACGACGCGATGAAGTCGGTGCTCACGGCCAAGGAGGAGGCCGGGCGGCCGTTCCCCCTGCACCCCGTGGGCTTCGAAGGACTGCGCGCGGCATTCACCAAAGCGGCCGCCTACGCCCTGGAGCAGGACGTGATCCCGCGGGCGGTCGACTACGACGAGCTCGTCGAGCGGTCTTGTGCGGCACTCGGCGTCTCACCGGCACGCCTCGGCGGCTGACGGCCGCAGCACTGTCGGACCAGTATCAGAAACAGCGAAGGACAGGGTATGGACAAGCTCACGGTGGTTCTCGGAGACTTCCCGCACGCGCAGCCGCTGCTGGACGGTGAGACGGAGACAGACGGGTTCCTGGTCGAACCTGTAGAGGTCAAGCCGGTCATCGGCGCCTACCGGCGGATGATCCGGGACCTGGAGTTCGACGTGTGCGAACTGGCGCCGGTCTCCTATCTCATGGCGCGCCAGGAGGGCATCGCACTGACCGCGGTGCCGGTATTCCTCAACCGGCGCTTCCACCACGGCGACGTGCAGTGCGCCGCGAACTCCGGCATTCGCGTGCCGCGGGATCTGGAAGGACGCCGCATCGGAGTGCGTGCCTACTCGGTGAGCACCGGAGTATGGGTGCGCGGCGTGCTGCGGGATCAGTACGGGGTGGACATCGACACGATCACCTGGGTGGTGGACGACGACGACCACATCGAGGGCAGGGTCCCCGCCAACGTCGAGCGGGTCACCGACGGACGCTCGCTGGGTGAGCTGCTGCGCGCCGGAGAGATCGACGCCGCGCTGACCGGCAACGCCGGAACCGGCCGGGCGGGCGCCCCGAAGGCCGGCTGGACGGCGGCGACCGCTCCGGAGCCCAGCGGCGACGAGGGGCCGTACCCGCTCTTCCCGGAAGCGGGCGCCCTCGCCGTGGACCACTACCTGCGGACCGGTGTCTACCCTCTGCACTCGCTCATCTCGATCCGCACCGAACTCGTGGAGCGCGACCCCGGCCTGCCGACCAAGCTGTACGCGGCGTTCGTGGAGAGCAAGCGCCGGCACCTCGCCGTCCAGCCCGAGTGGTCGGCCGTTCCCCGGCTGCAGCGCCAGGGGCGCGCGATCGGCGCGGACCCGGTTCCCTACGGCATCAAGGCCAACGAGGACAGCCTGAACGCGATGGTGCGGTTCGCGAAGGATCAAGGTCTGCTCGACGCGGACTTCTCCACCGACCTGCCGTCACTGTTCGCCGCGGGCGACTACCCGGACGCCTGAGCCGACCCGTACAGCACGCACACCGAAGACAAGGAAGCACCACAGTGGACTTCGTCGACGCACACTGCCACATCATCTCCGAGGACCTGACGGCCTACCCCAAGGCGCCGATCGGAGGAAAGCAGTCGGAGTGGGCCGCGAGCCGGCCCGTGACCGCCGAGGGCATGGTCGCCCGGATGGACGAGACCGGCATCGACCAGGCCGTCCTGGTCCAGGCCACCACGAACTACGGCTACGACAATTCGTACGTCCTCGACAGCAGCCGGCGCCGGCCGGAGCGCTTCGTCGCCGTCGGCACCGTCGACCCGTTGCGGCCGGATGCCGCCGCCGACCTCAGGACCGCGGTCGGAGAAGGCGGCCTGTCCGGGGTGCGGCTGTTCACCAGCGGCAGCACCGTACCCACCCAGGGCGAGTGGTTCGTCGCCCCGGAGACTTTCCCCTTCTGGGAGGAGGCCGCGAAGCTGGACCTTCCGGTCTGCCTCCAGATGCGTCTTGGGCCCGCCACCAAGCAGCTGGTGGAGCTCCTGGAGCGGTTCCCGGGCGTCAAGGTGCTCCTCGACCACATCGGCTACCCCGACATAGCCGCCTCGCCGGCCCGCGCCGGCGCGGAAGTCGCGGAGCTCGGGATGCACCCGGGCCTGCACCTCAAGCTCACCCACCGCAACCTCGAACGGCTCCAGGACGCCGGGGAGCAGGCGGGCGACTTCCTCACCCCGGTCGTCGAGGCATTCGGCGCCGGGCGGATCGCGTGGGGGTCGAACCTGCCGGCGGCCGAGCAGTCCCTGCCCGAACTCCGTGCCCTCGCCGAAGGGATCCTGGCGGTCCTGCCGGAGCAGGACCGCCAGGAGATCTTCGCGGGTACGGCTCGGCGCCTGTACCCGTTCCTGGGCGCACACGGGAGCTGACCTCTATGCCGTCAGCTACTGTTCCCGCCTCAGTTCTCAACTTCACGGAAGACAAGGGTGGTCATGGTGGAGAGCGAAAGCACCGGTGCCGAATCGCGGGCGAAGGCGTCGGGCAGCCGCTACAGCCATGCCTACGAGGGGCTGCGCTCCCTGTTGCTGTCGGGGAGCATCGAGCCCGGCACGCGACTGACCGAGGCGGATCTGACGCGCATGTTCGACGTGTCGCGGAGCACGGTGCGCAGCGCGCTGGTACGGCTGACGCAGGAGGGCTATGTCACGGGCGAGGCCAATCGCGGGGTGCGCACCAGGAGCTTCTCCATCGAGGAGGCGGCGGACATCCTGGAGGCCCGCGAGATCCTGGAGGCCGCCCTGGCCGGCAAGGCGGCGGAGCGGGCCACGGCCGAGGAGATCGCGAAGCTGCGCAGCACGCTCCAGGGGATGGAGGAGTCGCAGTCCCGTGGGGATGGGGATGCCTACTCGCGCGGCAACCGGAGCTTCCACCAGCAGATCAAGCACGCCTCGCACCAGACGACCCTGGCCCGCGCCTACGACACGCTGCTCTACCCACTGGTGATGCGGCAGTACCGCAACCTCTCTGCTCAGCACCCGAGGACGGGGTCGTTCGAGGAGCACCAGGCCATCTTCCTGGCCATCGTCACCCGCAACCCCGATGCGGCGAACGCGGCGATGCGCCATCACGTCGGCTCCGCCCGCCGGGCGCTGCTGCTGGACAAGTCCCCGCAGTCACACCTCAGCTGAGGAGTGGACGGGGCGGAAAGGACTCAATGGGCCGCCCCACAGCGGAGACCGAAGCGGGGCCTGTCGAAGGCGTCTTCTGCCGGGACCGGACCGTCACCGTCTTCCGAGGCATTCCCTACGCAGCACCGCCCGTCGGAGGCCTGCGCTGGCGGCCGCCACAGCCGCCTACGGGCTGGGAGACCACGTTGCGGGCCGACCGGTTCGGCCCCATGTGTCCACAGACACCGGCGGCGGCGGCAGCTACCGGCGTAGACGTGCCCATGAGCGAGGACTGCCTCAATCTGAACATCTGGACGGGCTCGGCCTACCGTGAGGAGCAGCGTCCGGTCCTCGTCTGGATCTACGGAGGTGGCTTCCGCGAGGGCACCGGGGCGAGCCCCCGCTACGACGGTGAGAACCTGGCCCGCGACGGCCTTACCGTTGTCACCTTCAACTACCGCCTGGGAGCCTTCGGTTTTCTTGCCACACCGGAGCTGAGCGAGGAGTCGGAACACCGTTCCTCGGGGAACTACGGACTGCTCGACTGCGTGGCAGCCCTGCGCTGGGTGCGTGACAACATCGCGCACTTCGGCGGGGACCCGGACCGCGTTACCATCGCGGGCCAGTCCGCAGGCGCCGGCATGGTCAACTTCCTGGCCATGTCACCGCTCGCCAAGGGCCTGTTCCGCCGTGCGATCGCACAGAGCCATGCCCGCCACGCACGCGATCCCGAACTGCGCTATCTGTCGACCTCCTACCGGACGGCCGCGGATGCCGAAATTGCCGGAAACCGATACGCACGGACCCATGGTGCGAGCACCGCTCAAGAGCTACGCTCCCTGCACTGGCGGAAGCTCGTCGACGGCCACCACCCCGTCGACGCGAGCGTCGACACCGGCAGTCTCACGTCACCTCCGCTGTTCCGCCCCGTACTGGACGGCTGGGCACTGCCCGCCGGCTACGACGAGACGTACGTCAAGGGCCTGCAGAACGACGTCGACTACCTCACCGGGAACAATCTCGACGAGAGCGGTGCGGTACCGGAGTCAATGGTGGCCGCTCTGCGCAACGGGCGCAGGACCATCCGGCCGGGCTCGCCCGCGGTCAACGTCAGCCTTGAGCACCATGTCACCGCGGCTCACCGGAAGTTCGGGCTGCTCGCCGAGGAGTTCCTGCGGCTGTATCCAGCCACCACGGACGACGAGGCGGCACGCGCAAGCAGCCGTGCGGCACGTGACAACTCCCGTGTCTCGACCTGTTTGTGGGGCGCGGACTGGACCCGTCACGCCACCGGCAACCTGCATACCTACTTCTGGACCCACCGCGCCCCGGCGCGGGACGGGGGCCCGAGACGGGCCGGCCACGGTTCTGAGATCGACTTCGTCTTCCGCAACCCCATAGGCGGTACCGGGGCATGGACGGAAGAGGACCACAGGATCGCGCGGACCGTCTCCGCGTACTGGACCAACTTCGTCGCCACCGGCGACCCCAACGGAAGTGACCTGCCGCCCTGGCCGGCCTTCTCGGGCGCCGACACCGTCATGGAGATCGGTGCGCACTTCCGGACGATTCCTGTCTCCGATCCGGCCTGCACCGATTTCTGGATCCGATTCTTCCGTACCCAGCAAGCCTGGTGAACAAAGGAGTTCCCATGAACTACCGCATGAACCGTACACACCTGGCACTGACTACCTCCGTACTGTGCGGTGCCGCGTGTCTGACCGCCTGTGGCGGTGACGGCTCGTCGTCGGTCGGCTCGGACGGCAAGACCACCGTCTCGGTGGGCGTGAGCGGCAACGTCTTCGACATGTCGATCCGCCTGGCGGACGAGAACGGTTACTTCGACAAGCAGAACATCAAGATCAAGTACGTGACGTTGACGGCCTCCACCGGCACCTCGGCGCTGCAGTCGAATTCGGTGCAGTTCCTCAACTCCAGCCCGACGAGCTTCCTGGCCGGTCTCTCCAAGGGCCTGCCGGAGCTCTCGGTCGCCACGAACGGTGGAGGCAACCCGCTCGGCATTGTCGTGAGCACGGCTTTCGCGAAGAAGCACGACCTGACCGCAGAGACCCCGGCAGCCGAAGTGGCCAAGGCGCTGGCAGACTCCACCGCCGGCGCCAGCTCCGCCAACACCAAGGCCGAGGCCGGCATCTTCCTCAAGGCTCACGGCGTCGATTCGAACAAGCTGAAGTGGGTTTCGCTGCCGAGCCCGGCCGCCGACAAGGCAGCCCTCAGCAAGGGGGAGGTCGACTGGTTCATCACCTCCGAGCCGATCCCCCTGCAGGTCGAGCACGAGGGCGACGGCATCGTGGTGGCCGACCCCACCAAGGTTCCCGAGTGGGCCTACGGGCAGGCCGGATACGGCCAGGTCGTGGTCGTGAAGGAGGACTACGCAAAGAAGAACTCCGCCGTGGTCAAGGGATTCGCCACCGCCGTACAGCAGGCCACCACCTACCTCGACACCCACGAGTCCGACGACAAGGCCGTCCTGGCCGCGGCGCGCGAGAGCCTGCCGGGCGTGCCCGACGACGTGCTGAGCAAGGCCGTCTCCCAGGTGGACTGGCCCGAGACCGCCAAGCAGGACGCCGACGGATGGAAGAAGACCGTCGCTTTCGTGAAGGACGGCATCGGCGCGGTGCCGGACGCGAAGGTGTCTTCCGACAACTGGACCAACACGTACCTGCCGTGACACGGCCGAACCGAAGAGGAAAGGAGCAGACCATGGCAACCGTCACCGACAAAGCCGTGACCAAGCCCGAGCCCGAAACCGCGGGACGGCCCGCCAAGAAGCTACGCGCTGGGTGGCAGAGCACGGGCTCGGTCATCGCGCTGCGCATCCTGGTGATCGCGGCTGCTCTCGTCCTGTGGCAGGTGATGAGCGGGCCTGTCGTGCCCGAGTACGCCGTCAGCAAACCAACCGACGTGTACGACGCCCTCACCACGATGCTCGGATCCGCCTCCGGGTGGACCAACATCAAGGTGACCACCATCGAGGTGTTGGCCGGCTTCGGTCTCGGCGTCGCCGCAGGAACGGTGATGGGCCTGGTCCTGGGCTCCTTCCCGCTCCTGGGGAAGGTGCTCGAACCACTCGTCGCAGCCGTCAACGGCATCCCGAAGATCGCACTGGCCCCACTGTTCCTGCTGTTCTTCGGTATCGGACAGTGGTCGAAGATCACCATCGCCATGACAGGTGTCGCCTTCGTGGTCTTCTACAACATCTATCTGGGGCTGCGGCTGAGGGAGCGCGAGCTCGTCGAGGTCGTCCAGGTGATGGGCGGTCGCAAACACCACGTCCTGGGCTACGTGACGATTCCGACGCTCGCCGCCCCGTTCTTCGCCGCCCTCAAGACCGGCGGCCCCCTGGCCATCCTCGGCGTCATCGGCGGAGAGTTCATTGCTTCCTCCGAGGGCGTGGGGCACGAGCTGTTCACCGCCGCCCAGAACCTTGACGCGGCCTCAGAGTTCGCCGGCCTGATTGTCCTGGTCGCGCTGACCCTGTCCCTCAACGGCGTGCTCAGTGCCCTGGACACTTACGCCCTCAAGCGTCTCGGTCTTGCGGCTCGCCGACGGCCCCAGCCCAAGAAATGACCCCACCCCCAGCCAGGAGAGAGGTCGGATCCCTCGATGAATGAAACCCTGCGCACTGCCCAGGGTGACGGGCTGCCGTCATCCGGGAGGCCCTCCCGCAGAACCGTGCTGGCAGCCATCACGGCGTCGACCGGGGCAGCGGTACCCCTGCTCTCCGCCGCGTCGGCCGAGGCCACGCCGTACCGGTCCGACGACCTGCTCTACATCGGCACCTGGGGCCGGAACCAGGTGCACGCCGTACGCTTCGACCCTGCCCGCGGGTCCATGACACCCCTCGGGTCGGTGGCCGAGGTCAGTTCGAACTGGCTCGTGGTCCATCCGACCCGCCCGGTCCTCTACGTCGCGGCCGGTGAGCAGGGCGGCGCCATCCGCGTCTTCCGTATCGACGACGCCACGGGATCACTCAGGCAGACCGGTGAGATCCAAGCACAGGAGGCCCCGGGCGTCAGCGGCGGGCTGTCGTACATCGGGCTGAACGACCGGGCGGACACACTGCTGGTCGCCGACTTCTCGGCGGGTTCCGCAGCGACGGTTCCGGTCGGCGTGCCCGGGGGGCTCGAGGCCGTAGCGTCTCGCGTACATGACACCGGTTCCGGCCCCAATCCGCGACAAGCAGGACCGCACCCGCACCATGTCGTCGTCGACCCGGGTGGGAGGTTCACCCTCGTGGCGGACTTCGGTGCCGACCGGGTGTTCGTCTACGACTACGACCGGGCCACGCACCGGATGTCCGCCGGGACCCCGGACGGCCCCGGCTCGTATGCGACCGCGGCCGGGTCGGGACCTCGGCGGTTGGCCTTCCACCCGGACGGTCGGTGGGTCTATCTGCTGAACGAACTGACCGCGGACATCGAGGTTCTGGGGTGGGACGGGAGAAGGGGCACACTGACGTCCCGCCAGCTCCTGACGACGAACGCACCGGGCCATACCGGGACGACCAGCGCCGCCGAACTAGCCGTCAGCAGGGACGGCCGTCACGTCTATGTCTCCAACCGTGGCGACAACTCCCTGGTCGTCTTCTCCGTCGACCCGAGCACCGGCCTGCTCACCGAGGCGCAACGCCTGCCCTGCGGCGGCGTTACACCGTGGAGCTTCTCGCTGCACCCCGACGGGCGGTGGCTGTTCGTCGCGAACGAGGTCAGCAGTACGGTCAACCTGTTCCGTGTGGACCCGCGATCCGGACGCCTCACGGACACCGGTACCTCCGTATCCGTCCCCAACCCCGACTGCATCGGCATTCGTTCATCGCACGGCCGCTTCTGATCACCGGCATTGCCGGGCCCGACTGTCACTGACCGTCGGGCCCGGCAATGTCGCGCCGCTCAGAAGGCAGGGCGAGCATGACGAATCCCACCGCCGCCGCGGCAAGCCCGCCGAGGAGAAGGGCGCTGCGCGGCCCTCCTACGGTCGCGACCGCCCCGACGACCGGCGCGCCGATGACGGTGCCGCCCATCCAGCCGATCGACCATATGGACACCACACGCCCTCGCATCTGTGGCGCGGCTGCCACCTGCAGGAGGGTCTTGGCCCCTGAATTGAACGTGATCGAGCCGGAGCCGACGAGTACCAGTGCGGCCAGCGCCAGTGGGAGGTTTGGCGCCAGGGCGGCGACGCAGATCAAAGCCCCCCAGATCGCCACCGACACCGACAGGGACCGTGTGGTCACCCGGGGGCGCCTGACAGCTATGAACCCGCCCAGGATCGCGCCGGCGCTCATGAAGGCCGTTGCGGCACCGAACCCTGCGGGGCCTGCGTGCAGTACCGAGGTGGTGAAGAGCGGGAGGGTCACTGGGAACTCCCAGGTCAGGATGCCCGTCACGTACACCATGACCATGGGCCGCAGCAGTTCGGGCGTGCGGCAGATGTAGGCGAGGCCGGCACGGATCTGCCCCCTCGCCCGTACCTCGGGCTCGCTGGGACGCATGTCGGCCGCGCGCAGGGCGCGGAGGCTGACGATGACTGCCAGGAAGGACAGGGTGTCGAGCGCGAAGCACGGGGCCACCCCAAGGGTGGCGATGATGGCTCCGGCGAGGCCCGGCCCGACAAGCTTCGCGGTGTTGACGAGTGTGGAGTTGATGGCGATCGCGTTGGGCAGGTGCTCGGGGTCGACCAGTTCACTGATCAGGCTCTGGCGTGCGGGACTGTCGAAGACGTTGACGAAGCCGAGCATGAGCATGAACGCGACGAGCAGCGGAAGCCCCACCAGGTCGGCCCACGACAGCACGGTCAGCAGCGCGGCCTGCGCGGCGAAGCAGATCTGCGTGAAGGTGAGCAGTCGGCGACGGTCGTGCCGGTCCACCACCAGACCGCCCCAGGCCCCCAGGAGCAGGATGGGCAGGTAACGGGCGCCCGTGACGATGCCGAGCATCGTCCCACTGTGCGTGAGCTGCAGCGCCAGCCAGCCCACAGCAATGCTCTGCATCCAGTTGCCGGCCACTGAGATCGACTGGCCGAGCATGTACAAGCGGTAGTTGCGGATCCTGAGTGAGGTGAAGCTGCTCAAGCGCGTGGCGCCGACGGCTCGCGGCCGAAGGGACAGCATGAAGCTCCCTTCCGGATCACCCGACTCCGACGGGTGCCGGAGCCGGGAAGGAGTCGCGGCTCGCCGGACTCGATGAAAGTTCTGTTGCGGTACTAGTTGCACGAGGGGAGATCGTGTGGCGAACGGTAATCCATGGGTGCACAGGGGGCAAGGTTCCGGCGGAGCGCCCGATCATGTGGGCAGGACTGGGCGGTTGGGCTCATCGGAGGGCGATGTGGGTGCACGTCGGATGGCGGACCGCTTCATCGGCCGGTGCGTCGAGTGTCAAAATAAAGTACCGAGTTGAAACAACTAGGTACTGCTTCAGGATCCGGTCCCGCGGGGCTCCGGCTCGTCCGGCTGTTGCCCGTCGACGGGAGTGACCAGCCGTTCCAGCAGCATCACGGCGGCCTCGAGCATCACCTTCTCGGCCTCCGAGAAGGTGGCGATCCGGGAGAGGAAGAACGTGTCGGTGCGCTCGGAGGTCGCCGCGAGGACATCCCTGCCCTCGGGTGTCATGCGGACGAGCGTGGACCGGCCGTCGTTCGCGTCCGGGGCGACTTCGACCAGACCGTCCGCCGAAAGGTTGCCCACGATGCGCGTGACCGACGACTTGCTGATCTTCTCCAGACGTGCGAGGTCGGTCATCCGCAGTGGACCGAACGTGTCGACCGCCCACAGGGTGGAGTGACGCGACGGCGTTATCGACGTCTCTACAGCGGCCGGCTCACGCATCTGCCGTGACAGCCACATCGTGACCGTACGAAGTCTCGCCAGCGTCGTCCCGTCGTCCCCGGCCATCGCTCTACACACCTTGAACCCTCGGCTCCATGACGTCACGAGTCTAACGAGCCCGCGCGCCCAAGGGGGGTGGGGCCTTTGCCGCCTCGATGGGCGCTGATTGTCGGACAGGATGTGCCCCCTTCTGATGTGCCGTCGCCGCGTTCTTGCAGGATTCCTTGTGTGGGGATTTTCTCGGTGTTACGGTCAGGCGCGCTTTGTTCGACAATCCATGCACTGGGTGCGTGTGACAAACGAATCGAGTAGCCCCTCGGAGGCGTGCTGAGCATTGCCCGGGAGTCCCTCAGGGGCCCTCCGGTGGGGCCGAGACGGTCGCGTCGTGCGAGGTGATGGTCTCCGAGGCTGCACATCCGTCGAGAACGAACGAACCCCGGGCAGCGGTGTCAACCCGCTCCTCTTCAGCCGTGGACGCGGGCGACCAACTTTGACGTGGGTGCCGTCCGTGCGGACGGAACCGCCTCTCAGGACAGGCGACAGGAAAAGACCATGAAGCTTCACCACAGACACTTCCAGGCCTCTGCGGGTGGCCTGTCGCCGGTGGCCACCGGCAGCCGGGCGGTCGTGCTCGCGACGGCCCTGGTAGTTGGTTCTGCTCTGCTGACGGCGTGCGAGAGCTCCGAGGCGGATGGGACGGGCACGGTGACCGTCGGCGTTGCGGGCAACGTCTTCGACGTTCCACTCCGAGTGGCGGACGCGGAAGGGTACTTCAGCAAGCATGGGTTGAAGGTCGAATTCGTCCAGGTAACGGCCGCCACGGGGACGCCTTCCCTGAAATCGGGCACCCTGCAGTTCCTCAATTCCAGCCCCACGAGCTTTCTGGGGGGCGTAGCGAAGGGGCTTCCGCTGGTCGCGGTCGGCGTGGACGGTCTCGGAAACCCGCTCGGCCTTGTCGTGAGCAAGGAATTCGCCAAGCGGCACGCGCTGACCGCCGAGTCCCCGCCGGGCGAGGTGGCCAAGGCGCTGGAGGGTTCGACCGGTGGTTTCAGCTCGGCCAACACGAAGGCCGAGGCGGGAATCTTCCTCAAGGCCTGGGAAGTCGATCCCAAGGACGTCAGCTGGGTGTCGCTACCCAGCCCCAGCGCGGATGAGGCCGCGCTCGGCAACGGCAGGATCGACTGGTTCCTCACCTCGGAGCCGCTCCCGCTGCAGATCCAGCACGCTGGCGGCGGTGTCGTGGTGGCCAATTCGGAAAAGGTGGTCGAGTGGTCCAGCGGCTACGCCGGCTACGGGCAGGTCGTGGTGACCGATAAGAACTACGCGAGTCAGCACACGGCCACGGTCAAGAATTTCATGGCTGCCGTGCGGGAGGGTGCGTCCTATCTGGTTGCGCACATGGATGACCCTTCCGTCGTGGCGGTGGCAGGGAAGGCTCTGCCCGGCGTCCCGGCCCCGGTGGTGAAAGCAAGTATCGAGGAGGCTGAGTACCCCCTCTTCGCGAACATGAACGCCCATGACTGGCGGGAGACTTTTCACTTCGTTGACGAACTGGGTGGTCTGCCGGAAGACGCTGAGATCACGACGGGCGACTGGACCAACGCGTACCTGGGGTGACACGGCGTCGTGCGAACCGGTGAGGGTGCTGGGCCGGCCTGTCCCCTGGGGCGGTGAAGCAGTGAACCGGTCGGCTTGATTGTCCGACAAAATTTGCTGGCCTTGGTGGTGAATCTTCCGCTGGCCTCTGCGTTTTTGGTGCATACCCTTGTGAGTGAATTTTCTCGGTGTTACGGTCACGCCCAACTTGTTCGACAATCCATGCGGCGGACGCGTGTGACCAACAAGCCGAGCAGCCCTCGCGGGAACGTTCTGAGCAGTGGCCGCGAGGGACGTGGAGCCCTCTGTGAAAGCCGACGATCCCGTCGTGCGAGGCGATGTCCTCCGGAGCCGCACGCCCGCCGACAACGAAAGGACCCAGACACCGATGTCCCCTGACATGAAGCGTCGAGTGTTTCTCACGGCCGGTGCAGCCGTCGCCGGCGCTGCGTTCATGCCCAAGTCCTTCGCCGTGGCCGCAGCTGCCTCGGGCAAGAAGGGTGTGATGCTGATGAACCGGATCGGGCCGTCGTCCTCGACCCTGTACATCGCCGATGCCGACGGCTCCAATGAGCGCCGGCTGCTGGAGAGCGGGGCATACGACCGTCACGCCGCCTTCTCTGCCGACGGCAAGAAGGTGTTCTTCACCTCGGAGCGGACCGGCGACGGTAACTCCTGCATCTACTGGGCCAGTCTTAACGGATCGGGCCAAGGGGTGGGAATCCAGTCTCTGGTCGGGGGCCCGGCCATGGATGACGCCGCCGCCGTGTCGCCGGACGGAAAGACGCTCGCCTTCGCCTCCACCCGCTCGGCAGACCATCTCTCTCAGATCTGGCTGCTCGACCTGGGTACCCAGAAGCTGACCAACCTGACCGGCACCGCGGCCTTGGCCGGCGATCCCTCCAGCCCTGACGGCCACTTCCGCCCCTCCTGGTCACCCGACGGGCAATGGATCGCCTTTTCCAGCGACCGCAACACGACGTGGCGTGGGCACAATGACGGCCACGGCTGGGAACACACCCAGGAATTGAGCATCTACGTCATGAAGCGCGACGGCACCGGGTTCCGCCAGGTGGTGACGAAGCCGGGCTACTGCCTGGGTTCACCGAAGTGGTCGCCGGACGGCGCCAGGATCGTCTACTACGAGATCACTACCGAAGGCACCTGGGGAGCGCACCGCCCCGAAGCCATCGGGATCGTCGAATCCCAGATCGTCTCGGTCGACGTCGCGACCGGTACCGATCGGGTCGCACACACCTCGGGCCCCGACCTGAAGGTCGCCCCTCAGTACGTCAACGCCACCGAGATCGGCTATCTCGTCAAGGGCGGTGCGAATGAGGGGCTGGCCTACGCGTCGGGCACGTTGCCGTCCGTCAAGCGGGCGCTGCGCTCGCCGGTCTGGTCACCGGACGGCCGGTCGGTGATCTACGAGAAGGTCGGCTTCACCACGCGCGCCCTCGACGCGCCGCTCTACAGCTGGGACGCGGACTGGGACTACCGATTCTGTGACGTGTTCCCCATCATCTCGTCGCAGGGCCGGATCGCACTCACGGAGAAGCAGACCGGTTCCGGTAAGTCCTCGATCGTCACCATGAATCCGGATGGTTCGGACGTCACGGTCGTCTTCGATACCGCAGCCAGCGGACTCGACCCGGCCATGGTCGCCAAGGGACTGGCCGGCGCCTTCCGGCCGGCGTGGTCGCCGGACGGCCAGTGGATCGCGTTCGGCCTGGGCGGATGGTTCCAGGAACGCGCGGAGACCACGGCCACGGTGATGAGGGTGCGCAGCGACGGTTCGGCCCTGGAAGCGCTCACGGACAGCACCACCAACGCCGGCTTTCCCAGTTACTCCGCCGACGGGAACCGCGTCGTGTACCGGGTGTGGGGCGAGGACAACGGACTGCGCGTCCTCGATCTTTCCACCAGGGCGACAACGGTACTGACCACGGAGTCCGACAACCTGCCGGACTGGTCGCCGGACGGCAAGCTGATCCTCTTCACCCGCAAGACGAGTGCGACCAACTTCGACGTGTGCACCATCCGCCCGGACGGGAGTGGCCTGAGGGTGCTGACAAGCACCGGCGCGAACGACGGTCACGCCGTCTGGAACTACGACGGACGCATTCTGTACAGCAGCGGCATGTACGGCTTCCGGGAGGAGGCGGCGCTCTATGACAACACCTTCCAGCCCTACGGTCAGGTCTTCAGCATGAAGGCCGACGGATCCGACAAGAAGATGCTGACCGACAGCCAGTGGGAGGACTCCATGCCCCTCTACCTCCCGCAGGAGGTTCTCTCCCGGTGAACCGGAGAGGGCCCCGGCGCTCATGCACTCGAAAATGCCGGAGGCGAGATGGTGCCGCATCGCGGCGGCGGCATCTGGGTTGCGGGTCCGCGGCGTCGCCAGGATGGTGCGGTGCTCGTTCAGTGGGTTCGCCCGTGGGTGACTTCGGGTGAGGTCACGCCACTGCCGCATGACCAGGGGGTAGACGAGGGCGTCGACGAATCCGGACAGAATGGGCTGCCGGGCGATTGTCCGCACGTGTTGGTGGAGGCGTCGGTTCAGACGGGAGTACTCCGCTTCGGCGCGTGCGGACTCCGCCTCGCCCATTGTGCCGGCAGAGTCGGCGGGTGAGGCGGCGCTCCACTGCGTGCCGGCCCAGCTGACGGCAGCGCCCCGCCCGGAGGTCCTTCGACCGTCCGAACGGGGTGCGGGTGCCGCGCGTCGCCTACGCCGTGGCGCTGCCCGCCGTCGCCAACGCGGTGTCCGTGGTCCCCACGACGGCCGAGGACAGCGGGACCGGTGTGAACATCGGGGGCTCCTCGTCCACGGTCAGGGCGGTCGGACCGTACAGCCAGTCCACGAACCCGTAGTCGTACGTCTCACGGGCCCGCAGCAGCGCGTTGCGCTGTTCGCGGGCGACACCGTCGAGGTGCCACAGCTCGCCCCACGCACGGGAGGTGGTGAGCACCCGGCGGCAGTGCTCGGGGCGGACCGCCTCGTAGGCGAAGAGCGCGGCGTCCCAGTCGACGGAGCCGTCGGCGGCGCGGTTGCGCGCGACGTGCTCGCCGAGCACCCAGCCGTCCTCGATCGCCATGATCGCGCCCTGCGCGATGTACTGGAGCGGGGGGTGCGCCGAGTCGCCGAGCAGCGCGATCCGGCCGTGCACCCAGTTCATGATCGGCTCGCGGTCGAACATCCGCCACCACTTCTCCCGCCACATGAAGGGCAGGCCCTCCTGGACGAAGTCGCAGGTCCCGGCGAAGGCGTGGTCGAGTTCGTCCGGGGTGCCCCAGTCCTCCTCGCCGGCGACGGCCCTGGGGGACTCGAAGACGGCGACCTGGTTGAGGAGTTCGCCGCCGCGCAGTCCGTAGTGGACGAAGTGGCACCTCGGCCCGACGTGCACCACGACCTCGCTGAGGTCGAGGCCCTGGACCCGCGGCTGCTCGGCGGGCACGGTGCCGCGGTAGGCGACGTACGCCGAGGAGACGGGCTCGTCGTCGACGAGCAGCTTGCGCGCGGCCGAGTGCAGGCCGTCGGCCGCGAGGACCAGGCCCGCCTCGTGGACCTCGCCGGAGGCGAGCGTGACGGCGGCTCCGCCCTCGGTGTTCTCGTACGACACCACCCGGGCGTCGTTGACCAGCTCGACGCCGGCCCGCTCGCAGGCGCGCAGCAGCAGCCCGTGCAGGTCGCTGCGGTGGATCACCATGTACGGGTAGCCGTAGCGCTTCTCCAGGTCGCGCAGGTCGAGCCGGGTCAGTTCGTCACCGTCGACCGCGTCGCGCATCACCATCGCGTCCGGTACGACGCCGAGGCTCTTGGCCTCGTCGAGCAGGCCGTAGTCGTCGAGGATGCGGGTGCAGTTGGGGGCGAGCTGGATGCCGGCGCCGACCTCGCCGAAGGCGGGGGCGCTCTCCAGCAGCCGGACGCTCAGGCCCTGGCGGGTCAGCGAGAACGCCGCGCCGAGGCCGCCGATGCCGCCGCCGACGATGATCACATCAGGGTTGGACATGCTTCTCACTCCTCAGAGCCACGGGCCGAGCTCGGGAGCGTCGGCAAGGGTGTGGGGCCGGCCGGCCAGCCAGGCGGTGACCTGGGGGAGGAGGCCGTCGGGCAGCTCGGTCAGCCCGCGCTTGGTGCCGATCTCGTCGGCCAGCGCGGTCAGGAAGCCCTCGGGGAGGTCGGCGAAGGAGACGCCGGTGCCGAAGTCGACCGCGTGGACGCAGGCCTCGCGGGACCGCATCCAGGGCAGCTCGGTGGCGGGGACGGTCCGGCCCTGCGCGGTGACGACCTTGCTCTCCCACTGGCCGTCGGTGAGTTCGTCCAGGCCCTCCGCGAGCTTCCGCGCCGAGCCGGCCAGCCAGGCCCGGAGCTCGTCCGCGGTCAGGTCCGGCCCCTTGGCGATGCCGGCGGCGCGCTCGTCGGCGGAGGCGTACATCGGTGTCTCCTCGCCGGTGGCAGCCCAGTGCACCAGGTTGCACAGCGCGTCGGCGTTGGCGGCGACGTGCGCGGCGAGGTGCTTACGGGTCCACCCCGGCAGCACGCTGTCGGCCGAGAAGGCGGCCTCGTCGAGGTCCGCGACGGCGTCGAGCACCAGCCGTGTGCCCGTGCGCGCCCACTCGCGCGCCTCGGCGAGTGTCCGGGTGCTGTCCGTCATGCCGCGACCACCTTGTTGGTGCAGGAGCCGAGGCCGGTGATCTCGGTGGTCACGCTCTGGCCGGGGAGGAGGAAGACCTTGGGGTCGCGGGCGTTGCCCACACCTGCGGGGGTGCCGGTGGCGATGATGTCGCCGGGGTTCAGGGTGATGACGGTGGAGATGTACTGGACCAGGAAGACCGGGTCGAACAGCAGCGTGCCGGTGTCGTCCTGCTGCATGACCTGGCCGTCGACGACCGTCCTGACCTGGAGCGCGGGGCGCACGCCGCCGACCTCGTCGGGGGTGACGACGTACGGGCCGACCGGGGTGGTGGCCTCCCAGATCTTGCCCTGGGTCCACTCGATGGTGCGGAACTGCCAGTCGCGCACCGAGATGTCGTTCATGACGGTGAATCCGGCGATGGCGTCGGCCGCCTGCTGCTCGTCGGCGCGGCGCACCGTGCTGCCGACCACGACGGCCAGCTCGACCTCCCAGTCGAACGCCTCGGTCTCGGGCGGCTTGACGATGTCGTCGCCCGCGCCCAGCAGCGTCTCGGCGAACTTCGGGAAGAGGGTCGGGTAGTCCGGCAGGTCCCGGCCCATCTCCTTGATGTGGTTCGTGTAGTTGTGGCCGACGCAGACGACCTTGGACGGGTTGGGGACGACCGGCGCGAAGTCCGCGCCCTCGGCCGGGTAGGTGGTGCCGGACGCGGTGGCGGCCCTGTCCCGCCAGTCGGCCCCGGCGAACAGCTCGCCCAGGTCGGCGTACCCGAGGTCGACGTGGACGTCGCCGTCGAGGCGGACCGCGCGGGTCCCGTCGGCGGTGCGGATGGTGGCGAGCTTCATGTTCAGGCGTCCTTCTGGGTGCGGTTGAGCTTGAGCGCCTCGAAGACGGGCGCGTCGGAGAATCGGAAGAGGTCGAGGCCGCCCCCGTCGGAGTCGGTCGCGCCGGCCTCGGACCTTGCGGAGAACGGCTCCCAGGACGGGACGGTGAACAGGTCGCCGCGGGCGACCGTCCAGGACCTGTCGCCGACGGTCACCACGCCGGAGCCGTCGAAGACCTGGTAGACGGACGAACCGGTCTCACGCACCGGCGCGGTCTCGGCGCCGCGGACGATGCGGTGGAACTCGGCCCGGACGGTGGGCAGGACGTCGGAGCCGTCGTGCGGGTCGGAGTAGCGCACCGCCGCGTGGCCGTGCTCGACGGTGCCTCCGAAGCCCTCCTTCTCCAGCAGGAGCTGGTCGGCCAGGGCGGCGTCGGTGTGCGCCCACTTGTAGGAGAGCAGCGGGCTGCCCGGGGACACCGGGGCGGCCGACAGCGGGCGCAGACCGGGGTGGGCCCACAGGCGCTCGGAGCGCGAACGCTCCGGCGTGGTCCGCTCGGCGTCGCTGATCCCGTCGCGGCCGAACTCGAAGAACTGCGCCTCGGTGACGTACTGGAAGGGGATGTCCAGGCCGTCGATCCAGGCCATCGGCTCGGACGTGGCGTTGTGGTGGGCGTGCCAGTTCCAGCCGGCCTGCGGGAGGAAGTCGCCGCGGTTCATCGGTACGGGGTCGCCGCCGACGACCGTCCACACACCCGAGCCCTCGACGACGAAGCGGAAGGCGTGCTGGGTGTGCCGGTGCTCGGGGGCGTCCTCGCCGGGCATCAGATACTGGATGGCTGCCCACAGGGTGGGGGTGGCGAACGGCCGGCCGCCGAGGGACGGATTGGCCAGCGCGATCGCGCGGCGCTCGCCGCCGCGGCCGACCGGGACCAGTTCCCCGGCCTGCGCGGCCAGCTCCCGCAGCCGCTCCCAGCGCCACACGTGCGGTACGGCGCGCGAGCGCGGGTGGGCCGGCATCAGGTCGCCGATCTCGGTCCACAGCGGGACGAGGAGTTCCTGTTCGAAGCCGCGGTACAGCTCTTCGAGCGCCGGGGTGACCTCGGGCTGCCCCTCGCCGGAGACGGCCTGGAGCTGGACCGGGGAATCCGTGGCGGAGTTCTGGGAGACGGGTGATGTAGTCACGGGGCTCAGCGTGCACCGGTCCGCACATGAGAACATATGGATTCTGGAGAGCAGAATCTTCACGAGGACGGTCGCCATGGACAAGGAATTCAAGACGCCCCCGCCCTACCCCATCGCCAGCGTGGACCACGCCCTGCGGGCGGCGACCATCCTGCAGATGGAGGGGGGTGCGACCGTGGCCGGGATCGCCGAGCGGCTGGGCGTCGCCAGGTCGACCGCCCACCGGATCCTGGCCATGCTCGTCTACCGGGACTTCGCCGTGCAGGACGAGAGCCGCGCCTACCGCGCGGGACCGGTGCTGGAACTCGCCGCGCACTCCCAGTCCCTGGTGTCACGGCTGCGCGGGGTGGCCATGCCCCATCTGCACCGGGTCGTCGGCCTCCTGGACGAGACCACGAACCTGATCGTGCGCACCGGGGACACGGCCAGGTTCATCGCCAGTGTCGAGTGCCGGCAGGCCCTGCGGGTCGGATCGCGGGAGGGCATGGTGTTCCCCGCCGCCCGCACCACGGCGGGACTCCTGCTGCTCGCCGATCTGCCCGACGGTGAACTGGACGAGCTCTACGCACCCGAGCGCTATCGGGACCGTCCGGGGGAGCTCCCCGATCTCTCCCGGCTGCGTACCGATCTGAGGCGTCTGCGCCGCAACGGGTTCGCCGTCAACCAGGGGCGGTCCGAGCGCGGGCTCGTCGCCGTCGGTGTGCCGGTGCGTGACCGGGACGGCACGGCGGTGGCGGGTCTGTCGGTGTCCATGCCCGCCATGCGCTACGACCCGCACCGCCTCCAGCCCCTGGTCGCCACCCTGAACGCCGCGGCGCACGCCCTGGAGGAGGACCTGGCCGAGCAGCGGTGACCGCACCCCGCGGCGGCGCGGGCTCCCGGAGGCCCGCACCGCCGTGGCCCGGCCGGCTCAGTCGCCGATCGCGCAGGCGTCCCCGTTGAGCAGGAAGCGCGGCGGTGAGGACCGGTCGCCGGTGTGGTCGGCGAGATAGCCGAGGGTGATGCTCGCGCCGGGAGCGATCGTGGCGTTGTGCCCGGCGTCGGCCGCCTTGACCATGTTGCCGCTCTGGGCCAGGTCCGCGTTCCAGTCGGAGACGACGGTCTGCCCGAGGGTCAGCGGGAATTCGAGCGTCCAGCCGTTCACGGGGGTGCTGCCGGTGTTGGTGACGGTGAGGTCGACCGTCGCGCCCGTACCCCAGGCCGTCACGGTGCGGTCCACCCGGCAGGTCGGTTCCTCCTGCGCGAACGACACCCGGTGCAGTCCGCCGGGCAGGTCGTTGACCACGTAGAACTCCCCGTCCACGGTCGTCCCGATCGACGTCACCTGGGTGGGCATCTCCCCGATCTCCGCCTGCTCGTAGCCGCCCCGGCCGTCCGGGCGCAGCGCCCAGATCGTGGACGAGCAGTAGTCCGTCGCGATGTACGTGCCGCCGGCCAGGTCCGCGTACTCCTCACCCCGGTAGACGTGACCGCCTATGACCGAACAGCCGCCTGTGTACGGTGAGTACGTGAACACGGGCTCGGTGTACGTCTCGCCGGCCTTGCAGTCGCCGCCCTCGAACTTCTCCAGGCCCTCGTAGCAGGACCAGCCGAGGTTCAGCCCTCCCCGGCCGGGGGCGAGGTGGTCGATCTCCTCCCATCTGCCCTGGCCGACGTCGCCGATCCACATCGAGCCGTCGGCGCGGTCGAAGGAGAACCGCCACGGGTTGCGCAGGCCGTACAGCCAGATCTCCCCGCGGGCGCCCGGGGTCCCCACGAAGGGGTTGTCGGCGGGTACGCAGTAGGCGAGTTCGCCGCAGTTGCGGCTCACGTCGATGCGCATGACCTTGCCCAGCAGGGTGTCCAGCCGCTGCGCGGCGCGGAGCGGGTCGGCGGAGCCGCCGCCGTCGCCGATGCTCCAGTACAGATCGCCGTCCGGGCCGAACGCGAGCTGGCCGCCGTTGTGGTTGCTGTTCTCGGCGTGCGGCTGGGAGAGCAGGACCTCCAGGCGGGACTCGTCGAGCCGGTAACGGGCCAGGGTGACCGCGGCGTCGGGCAGCGCCGTGTACGCGAGATACAGGTCCTGGCTCTCGGCGAAGTCGGGCGGGACGGCGATCCCGAGCAGGCCGCGCTCGTTGCCCGACTCGTCCACCGAGGACTTGATGTCGATGACCGGGGTCGCGGCCAGACCGGTGTCCGGCTGATAGACGCGGACGGTGCCGGACTTCTCGGTGATGAACAGCCGGTCCGTGCCGTCGTCGGGGGCGGCGATCGCGGTGGGCCGCTTCAGCCCGGAGGCGACCTGGGTGGTGGTCGCGCTGAGCGACGGCAGGGGTACGGAGGAGGCGCGCGCCGCCCTCTCGGTGGTCGGCGCGGCAGCCGCCGCGGTGGCGGGAGACGTGGCGGGGGCCGTCAGTAGGAGGCCCAGCAACAGGGGCAGCAGAACGGATCCGGTCCAGCGGCGTCTGTACATGTCGGCTCCAGGAAAGAGGGCGCTTGCACGGCGGTGGTGCCTGTACGCGGTGGGGGGTTCCTTGGAGAAGGAGCGGGGCCGGGCTGTGGGGGCAACCCGCATGGGAGCGCTCCCGCGCTCAAGGCTGCGCGTCACGGGGCAGGGCGGCAACGCGTGTTTGCGCCACGTTCGCGCCGTGTGGCGCAAACGAGGCGGTAGGCAGGTGGCGTACGGGGCCCAGGGCGGTCAGCCGAACGCGCGGCGGTAGCTGTGCGGGCTGACACCGGTCGTCTTCCTGAACCGGTCACGGAAAGCGGTCGGGGAGCCGAAACCGACCTGCGCGCCGATGCGTTCCACCGTGTGCTGGGTGGACTCCAGGAGGTGCTGGGCCTGGCGGATGCGGGCGCGGTGGAGCCACTGGAGGGGTGTCGTACCGGTCTGTTCGCGGAAACGGCGGATCAGTGTCCGGGTGCTGACCCCGGCGTGGGCCGCGATGTCGGCCAGCGTGAGGTCGTCGGCGAGGTTGTCCTGGAGCCAGCCGAGCAGAGGTTCGAGGGTGCCGCCCTGAGGGGTGGGCGCGTAGTCGTGGACGATGAACTGGGCCTGTCCGCCCTCGCGTTCCAGCGGCATCACGGACAGCCGGGCCGCGTCGGCGGCGACGGCGGAACCGTAGTCCTTACGGATCATGTGCAGGCACAGGTCCAGGCCGGCGGCGGCTCCCGCCGAGGTGAGGATCCGGCCGTTGTCGACGTACAGGACGGCGGGGTCGACCTCGACGTCCGGGTGGGTGGCGGCAAGGAGGCCGGCCGCCACCCAGTGCGTGGTGGCCCGCAGGCCGTCCAGGAGTCCCGTGGCCGCCAGGGTGAACGTGCCCGAGCAGATGGAGGCGATGCGCGTGCCGTCCCGGGCGGCGGCCCGCAGTGCGTCACGGACGGCGGGGGCGAGCGGGGCGGTGGGGTTGGCGGTGCCGGGGACGATGATCGTGTCCGCTCCGACGAGGCCCTCCAGCCCCCAGGGCGCGCGCAGGGTGAAGGAACCCGCGTCGGTCTCCTGCCGCTCGGCGCACACCCGGATCTGGTACCCGGGGCGGCCGTCGGGCAGGCGGGTGCGGGTGAAGACCTCGATCGGGGTGGACAGGTCGAAGGGGATCACCTGGTCCAGCGCGAGGACCGCGACGGTATGCATGGCACAAATGTACCCCTCCGCCGGGGAACGGCCACGGCCTGAGGAGCGAAGACCTCCAGCTCGGAGAGGTGCGGCCGGGCCTGGCACTTTCCCGTCGGGACCTGGCACTCACGCCTCTGGGAGGCGGGGACGCACCCGATTAGCGTCGGGAGCGAACCCGGCGCAGGACCGGGCCGGCCCGATCCTGAGGACCTCCCCATGCACGCCCAGATCATCCTGTTCGACGGGTTCGACCCCCTCGACGTCATCGCTCCGTACGAAGTGCTCCACGCCGGCGGCACGGCCTCCGGCGGGCTGGTGAGCGTGGAGCTGGTGTCGGCCGAGGGGCCGCGCGAGGTGCTCAGCGGCACCGGGTCCCTGTCCCTGCGCGCCACGGCGGGTCTCGACCCCGCACGGCCCGGCCTGGTCCTCGTACCCGGGGCCTCCGGCCGTGTCGGCGAACCGGACGAGGTACCCGGCCACGACTTCGGCGCCGGCGAGCGGCAGCAGGACGAGTCCATCCCGGTGCTGCTGGGCCGCACCCTGACCACCGAGCTGCCCGCGCTGCTGAAGGCGGCGATGGACAACCCCGAGGTCACCGTCTGCGCGGTGTGCGGCGGCTCCCTCGTCCTGGCCATGGCCGGCCTGCTGGAGGGCCGGCACGCCACCACCCACCACATGGGCCTGGACATGCTCGACGCCACCGGTGTCCACGCGGTACGGGCGCGCGTCGTCGACGACGGCGACGTCGTCACCGGCGCCGGTGTCACCTCCGGACTCGACCTGGCGCTCCACCTCCTGGAGCGCGAGGTGGGGCCCCGGATCGCCCACGCGGTCGAGGAGATGTTCGCCCATGAGCGGCGCGGCATCGTCTGGCGGGACCGGGGGCCGGTCGCCGCCGCCTTCTGACGGGCACCCGCGCCCGTTCCCCCACCCCGCACCACCACCCGAAGGAAGAATGCACATGCCCGTCGAAGGCATCTGGGACCTGTCCGTCTCCACCCCCATCGGCACGATCAAGGCCGTCGTCGAACTCCGCCGTGAGGACGGCCTCCTGACCGGTGCCGCCCACGGCACGGGGGAGGAGGTCCCGCTCCGCGACGTCCTCCTCGACGGCGACCGCCTCACCTGGAAGCAGGCCGTCACCAGGCCCATGCGCCTGAACCTGGCCTTCGACGTGACGGTCGCGGGGGACAGCCTGGCCGGCACCTCCAGGGCCGGACGCCTGCCCGCATCCAAGGTCACCGGCCTGCGCCGCACCGCCCCGGCGGCCACGGAGCACTGACCATGACGAAACTCTTCCTCTCCCTGCACGTCCTGGCCGTGATCCTGGCCATCGGCCCGGTCACCGTCGCCGCGAGCATGTTCCCCCGGACCCTTCGCACGGCCCACAGCGGTCCAAGTGACGGCGAGGCGCTGACGACGCTGCGGATGCTGCACCGCATCTGCCGCGTCTACGGGGTCATCGGCATCGCCGTACCCCTGTTCGGGCTCGCCACGGCGAGCAGTCTCGGTGTCCTCGGCAGCCCCTGGCTGATCACCTCGATGCTCCTGACCGCCGCGGCCGCCGGTCTGCTGGTCCTGCGGATCCTTCCCGCGCAGGGCGCCGCCCTCGCCGCCGTACAGGCATCCGTACAGGCACCCGGCTCCGGTGCCGAAGCCCGCGCCTCGGCCCGTCTCGCCATGGCCACCGGTGTGTTCAACCTGCTCTGGGCCACGGTTACCGTCCTGATGATCATCCGCCCCGGCTCCACCACGGGAGCATGACCGTGTCCCTCCGTCCCCTGCGCATCGCGGCCCACGCCGAACTCGTCTCGCTGGTCGTCATGCTGGCCAACCTGGCCACCGTCCACCTCGGACCCGTCTCCTCCCTGATGGGCCCCACCCACGGCTGCGCCTACCTCGTCGTCACCATCGCGACCTGGCGTCACGACCGGGCCACCACCGCCGTCAGGGCCCTCGCGGTCGTCCCCGGTGTCGGCGGGCTCCTGGCCCTCCGCAGGCTCGACCTCGAGACGGCCGCCGCACCCGCTCCCTAGCGGGCCGTTACCATCCCCTGTGACCGAAACAGCCGAACAAGGTGTATCCCGCACCCGCATACTCGCCGACCTGACGCCGCTGCGTTCCTCCCCGGACTACCGGCGGCTCTGGTTCGGGAACACCGTTTCCTGGATCGGGCAGGGCATGACGGCGCTGGCCGTCTCCCTCCAGGTCTACGACATCACCGGGTCCGCGTTCTCCGTCGGGCTGATCGGTCTCTGTTCGCTCGTTCCGCTGGTGCTCCTCGGGCTGTACAGCGGGGCCGTCGCCGACACCGTCGACCGGCGCAAGCTCGGGCTCTTCAGCGCCACCGGGTCGTTCCTGCTCTCCCTCGTACTGGCCGCCGTCACCTTCGCCGGGGTCGAGAACCTCGGGCTGCTCTACGCGGTCGTCGCCCTCCAGGCCGTGTGCTTCGCGCTCAACTCCCCGGCCAGGAGCTCGATGATCGCCCGGCTCCTCCCGGCCGAACAGCTGCCCGCCGCCAACGCACTCAGCGCCATGACGTCCACCACCGGCGGCCTGGCCGGCCCGATGCTCGGCGGCCTCATCGTCGGCTGGTGGGGCTACCGGGCGGCGTACACCGTCGACGCCGTCACCTTCACCGCCTCGCTGTACGCGATGTGGCGGCTGCCCTCGATGCTGCCCGACCGGGCCGAGGGGGAGCAGGGGACCAAGCGGGCCTCCGTGCTGGACGGGCTGCGCTTCCTCGGCACCAGGCCCAATCTGCGGATGACCTTCTTCAGCGACCTGAGCGCCATGGTGCTGGCCCACCCGCGCGCCCTCTTCCCCGTGGTCGCCGTGGTCTGGTTCGGCGGCGACGCGAAGACCACCGGACTCCTCGTCGCCGCCCCGGCGCTGGGGGCGCTGCTCGGCAGCATCTTCTCCGGCTGGCTGGGCCGCGTACGCCGGCACGGGCTCGCCGTGCTGATCGCCGTCGCCTGCTGGGGCGGAGCCATCGCCATGTTCGGGCTCACCCGGCAGCTCTGGCCGGGACTTGTCCTGCTCGCGCTCGCCGGGTGCGCGGACTCCATCTCCATGGTCTTCCGCAACACCATGCTCCAGGCCGCGGTCCCGGACGACATGCGCGGCCGGCTCCAGGGCGTGTTCATCGTGGTCGTGGCCGGCGGCCCCCGGCTCGGCGACCTCGTGGCCGGCTCCGTGGCCGACCTGACGTCACCGGCCGTGGCGGTGACCGGTGGCGGCATCGCCTGCGTGCTGGTGGTGTGCCTGCTGGGGCTGCGCTGGCGCGGCTTCGCCCAGTACGACGCGCGCGATCCGCAGCCGTGACAGCAGGTCGGCCGCGACCGGGCCAGCCGTGACAACAGGTCGGCCGTCACCGGGCCAGCCGTGACAGCAGGTCCGCCGCGACCAGGCCAGCCGTGACAGCAGGTCCACACCTTGATACGTCGCTGTCCGTCATACGGGCGGCGCTTGTCGCCGTGCCCGGGGCGACGCCAGGATGCCCGCATGGCCCCAGCTCTTGTGTCGCGTCGTCACGTGGATCTCGTGCGTGTCTCGACCATGCTCTGTCGGGCCGGCCTCCGCTGTCCGTCCTGTCGCTGACGTGACGCCCCGCCGGCCCTGACGCCGGCCTCCCGACGCCTCCGCGTCCCCTGATCTCCCGGACACCCCGGCCTGCCGGTGCCCCCACGCACCCGTACGCCGTGGTGCGTCCCCCCGCCGCCGTCCCACGAGGATCCCTCATGCCCGACAACAGCCCGCTCCTGCTCCACTGGTTCCTGCCCACGGGCGGCGACGGCCGCGATCCCGGCGGGGTGACGGCCGTGCAGGGGAGGACCGGCGCGGCCACCCGCCGCCCCGCCGACATCGGCTATCTCACCCAGGTGGCACGTGCCGCCGAACAGGCCGGATTCCACTCGCTGCTGACCCCCGTGGGGCTCGGCTGCGTCGACCCGTGGATCCTCACCTCGGCCCTCGCCCAGCACACCGACCGCATCGGGTTCCTGGTCGCCTTCCGGGCCGGCTTCGCCAGCCCCACCCTGCTGGCCCAGCAGGCCGACGCCTTCCGGCGGTTCGCCGGCGGGCGGCTCCGGCTCAACGTCGTCACCGGCGGCGACCCCGTCGAACAGCGTGCGTACGGCGATCACTTGGCCCACGACCAGCGGTACGCGCGCACCGACGAGGTGATGGCCGTCCTGCGTGACCTCCTCGACGGCAAGCTCGTCGACCACAGCGGCGAACACCTGACAGTCGAGGGCGCCCAGCTCCACGACCCGGCCGTCCAGCACCCCGTCCCCCTCTACTTCGGCGGCGCCTCCCCGGCCGCCGAAGCCGTCGCCGCCCGCCGGGCCGACGTACAGCTGCTCTGGGGTGAACCGCCCGCCGCCCTCGCGCAGCGCATCGCCCGGCTCCGCGCCGTCGCCCCCGAACTGCGCTACGGACTGCGGCTGCACATCATCAGCCGGGACACCGCCGCCGAGGCATGGGCCGAGGCCGACCGCATCCTCGCGGGCATCGACCCGGAGGCCGTCCGGGCCAGCCAGGAACGGTTCGCCCGCATGGACTCCACCGGGCAGGCCCGGATGGCCGCGCTGCACGGCGGCGGCTCCGCGGACGCCGCGAAGCTGGAGGTCGCCCCGAACCTCTGGGCGGGCATCGGGCTCGTACGGGAAGGGGCCGGCACGGCGCTCGTCGGCTCGCACGACGAGGTCGCCCAGCGGCTGCACGCGTACCGGCGCCTGGGGATCGGCGAGTTCATCCTCTCCGGCTATCCGCACCTGGAGGAGGCCTACCGGGTGGGCGAGGAGGTCGCCCCCCGGCTCCGCGCGCTCGACGCGGCCTGAAGGGGCCGGGGTCCGGTCAGGAGACCTTCGTGACGCTCGGCATCTCGCCCCCGGTCGTCGTGGGGTCGAACAGCGAGAACACCGCGCCCTGCGGGTCCGTCAGGGACGCGAACCTGCCGAACGGGATGGTCATCGGGCCGAACCGGAGCTCGGCCCCCAGCGACTTCGCCTTTTCCACCGCCGCGTCGCAGTCGGCGACGGCGAAGTAGACGTTCAGATGGGCGGGCACCTGGGGCGGGAACTCCTCGCCCATCTTCATCCGGCCGAGCACCGGGTCGGCGCCCAGGTCGTAGAGCGAGAAGTCGATCGCGTCGTCGTCCAGGTGCTTCACCCCGTAGCCGAAGACGGCGTGGAAGAAGGCGTCCGCCTTCTCCGGGTCCCGGGTGAAGACCTCGGCCCAGGCGTAGGCGCCGGGCACCGCCTGCGCCTCGAAACCCTTGTGGCTGCCCGCCTGCCACACCCCGAACGGCGCTCCGCCCGGGTCGGCGGCGAGCACCATCGTCCCGAAGTCGCCGACCCGCATCGGCTCCACCAGCACATGGCCCCCGTGCTCCCGGACCTTCGCGGCGGTGGCGTCGGCGTCCCGGGAGGCCAGATACAGACACCAGGCGGACGGTGCCTCCTGGCCCGGCATGGGCGGCGACAGCGCGGCGACCGCCTTGCCGTCCACATAGGCCTGGGTGTAGTTGCCGTACTCCGGCATCGAGTCGCCGTACGTCCAGCCCAGGAGCTCACCGTAGAAGCGCTTCGCCCCCTCCAGGTCGCCGAACGTACCGTCGGCCCAGCACGGGGTGCCCTCGGATTCTGCGGCCATGACTCGGACCCTTCTTCACTCGGCGGATGGTCCTCCTTGTCACGCTAGCCAAACCCCGCCCGACCGGCGCGCCGAGCGCGTCTCAGCGCTCCGGCCCGGCGGGCCCGACGACGGAGCGGGCGACCCCGAGCTCCACCAGGTCCTGGGGGCGCAGCCGGAGCTGGCCGGCGGTGGACCGTACCTCCTCGGGGCCGCGCTTCAGGATGGCCGCCGCCAGTTCCGGTGCGATCACCGAGAAGTAACTGTCCGTGGTGACATGGGTGTTGTCCGGCGCCGCCAGGGCAAGCGCACCGCCGGAGCCGCCCTCGCCGATGACCAGCGTCGTCACGGGGACCCGGGCACCGGCGATCGCCGCGAAGGCGTCGGCGATGGCGGCGCCCGCACCCGCCCGTTCCGCCTCCGCGTCGTTGGCCGCGCCGGGGGTGTCGATCAGGGTCAGCACGGGGAGGCCGAGCCGGTCCGCGAGCCGGATCACCCGTGCGGCCGTGCGGTAGCCCGCCGGGCGGGTCGCGGTGCCGCACTGGGCGGCGTACGCCACGGGCCGCCCGGCGTGCATGCCCACCCCGCAGAGCAGCCCCGGATCCCTGCCGCCGCACCGGTCGCCGCTCAGCGGCAGCCGGTACTCGAAGTACGCGTCCAGATAGGCCTCGGCCCGCGGCCGCCCCACCGCCCTGGCCTGCTCCACCGCCTCCCAGCCGGTGTCCGGAAGTCCCGTGGACGACAGCGCGCCCGGCACCGGGGCTGTCTGCGCCGGCCCCGTGACCGTCAGCGCCGCCAGCCAGCGGCCCAGCGTCCCGGGCAGCTCCTCCGGAGTGACGACCGCGTCGACCTGGCCCGCCGCCAGCTGGCCCTCGGCGGTGTACGCGTACGGATCCGCGCCGGCGGGCCGCACTCGGGAACCCGCGAACCCGATCTGCGCGCCGGGCAGCGCCAGCACCACGTCGGAGCCCGCCCCCACGGTGGCCCAGCCGCCGCCGGTCGTCGGATCCCGCAGTACGGCGATCTGCGCCTGCCCCAGGGACCTCAGCCGGGCGGAGGCGCGGGCCACCCGCTGGAGCTGTATCAGCGCGATCATGCCCTCCTGCATCCGGCTGCCCCCGGTGGCCACCAGCGAGACCAGCGGCAGCCGCCGCTCACCGGCCAGCGCGTACGCGGCCTCCAGCCGGTCCCCGGTGCGGCTGCCCAGCGAGCCGCCCAGGAAGCCGAATTCGAACGAGACCAGGACGCACTCCCGGCCGGCGACGACGGCGGTCCCGTACAGGACGGACTCCTCCTCGCCGGTCCGCGCCGAGGCGCGCGCCCTGGACTCCGCGTAACCGCTCCAGCCGAGCGGACCGTCCGGAGGTACGGGGCGCTCGGGCGGCCGGTGCTCCGTGAAGCTCCCGGTGACGGCGGCAACCGCCTCCCGCGCCCACAGACGGGCGCACCCGGCGTCAGGCACCGAGCGACCGCTTCATGATCTTGCCCAGCTCGTTGCGGGGCAGCACGTCGAGGTAGCGGACGACGCGCGGGCGCTTGTGAGGGGCCAGCAGGCCCGCCACATGGTCCGCCAGCTCCCGCTCGCCGGGCGGCGAACCGGGGTCGTCCGGCACCACCCAGGCGACGATCCGCTCGCCGAGATCCGCGTCCGGCTCACCGGTGACGGCTGCCTCCCGTACGCCGGGGTGGTCGAGCAGGGCGTTCTCGATCTCGCCCGCACCGATCTTGTAGCCGCCGCTCTTGATGAGGTCGGTGGCCTTGCGCCCGACGATCCGTACGTAGCCGTCGGGGTCGACCGTGGCCATGTCGCCCGTACGGAAGAAGCCGTCCTCGGTGAAGGCGGCCGCCGTGGCCTCCGGCCGGTTCAGATAGCCGGTGAAGAGGTTCGGGCCGCGCACCTGGATCTCGCCGATGGACGCGGTGTCCCGGAGCACGGTGCCGTCCTCCTCGACGAGCCTGAGCTCCACGCCCGGCAGCGGCGGGCCGACCGTCCCGGCGCGGGGCGCGCCGTCCACCCGTACGCCCGTGTTCATCAGGGTCTCCGTCATCCCGTACCGCTCGACGACCCCGCGCCCGGTGGCCGCGGTGATCCGTTCGTGGTCGTGGACCGGCAGCGCCGCCGAGCCGGAGACCAGCAGCCGGGCACCCGCCAGGGCCTTCGCCAGGCTCCGGGGCCCGGCCGGGCCGTCCAGCGCGCCGGCCAGCCGGTGGTACATCGTGGGCACGCCGAACAGCATCGTCCCCCCGGAGAGCAGCTCCCGCGCCACGCCCTCCACCGAGAACCGGCCGAGGTGGCGCAGGGAACCGCCCCGACGCAGCGGGCCGAGGACGCCCAGGACCAGCCCGTGCACATGGAACAGCGGCAGGGCGTGCACGAGGACGTCGTCGCCGGTCCACCGCCACGCGGCCTCCAGCGCGTCCAGCGACGCGGCGATCGCCCGGCGGGGCAGAACGGCACCCTTGGGCGGACCCGTCGTGCCCGAGGTGTAGACGACCAGGGCGGGGGAGTCCTCGGAGGGCTCGGGAAGGGCGGACTCCGGCGTACGGGCGGCCGTGGCCGTCTCCACATCGAGCCGCGCCAGGCCGCCGAGCGCCGACGGCAGTACGTCGTCGGCGCCGGCCAGCACCGCCGAGGGCGCGCTGTCGGCGACGATGTGCGCGAGTTCCCGCTCTCCGGTCCTCGGGTTGAGCGGCACGGCGGGCACCCCCGCCCGCAGCGCCGCCACCACGGCGACCACCGTCTCCGGGGTGGACGTGGCCCAGACGGCGACGCGCCCCGCCCCGGCGATCCGGACGGCGAGGGAGGCGGAGGCATCGGCCAACTGTGCGTAGGTCAGGACGTGTTCGCCGAACCGGACGGCCTCGGGGGAGTCCGTCCGGCCGGACGCTCCGCGCAACGCGGGCAGAAGAGAGGTCACGTGCCGAGCCTAAGGGCTGTCCCCCGGAGCCCCTCAGGACCGCCCGTCAGCCGTCGCGACGGATGGTCCGCATCCGGCCGTAGGCGTACACCGCGCCCGCCAGTGCCAGGTCGGAGAGCAGCATGAAGCCGATCGAGTACGAGTTCTTCGCGCTGTAGATGGCGCCCATGACCAGCGGCGGCACGAATCCGCCGAGCCCGCCCATCGCCCCGACGATGCCGGTCACACTGCCCACCTTGGCCTGCGGGGTCACCTGGGAGACCAGGGCGAAGACGCTTCCGCTCGCGGTGCCGAGCCCCGCCGCCATGCAGAGCAGCGCGATCGTGCCGAGCGGGTCCAGCGGCGGGTCGAAGGCCTGGACGATGGCCATCAGCGCCGCCAGCAGCAGGGCCGCGGCCGTGACCAGGGCGGGGTGGGCCCGGTCCGACAGCCAGCCGCCGAACGGCCGGAAGATGACGGTGACCAGCGCGAAACCCGCCGCCTTGGTGCCCGCCTCGGTCGGTGACATCTCGTACCAGGTCTTCAGGTACGTCGGCAGGTACACCCCGAACGCGACGATGCCGCCGAAGCCGATCGCGTACAGCGCGGACAGCTCCCAGGTCACCCGCAGCCGGCCCGCCTCGCCCAGCCGGTGGGCCAGCGAGTCCGCCGGGATCTTGCGGTCCGGGTGGTCGGTGATGAGGACCGCGGCGAGCAGCGAGTAGACCAGGAGGGCACCGGCGACGATCCAGAACGGCAGGTTCACGTCGTGCTCGGCGATCCTCGGCGTGAAGTAGCCGGACAGCGCGACGCCGCCCATGCCCATCCCGAACACGCCGAGTGCGAGGCCCCGCTTCTCGGGCGGGAACCATGAGTTGACGAGGGGGATGCCGATCGCGAACGTCGTGCCGCCGAGGCCGAGCAGGAAGCCGACGGCCAGCATCGCCCCGTAGGAGTCCTTCGCCGGGATGAGCAGCAGCACCGGGACGATCGTCAGGGCCGAGACGGCCGGGAACATCAGCTTGGCGCCGTACTTGTCGGTCAGCGCGCCCGCCGCGATCCGGCCGAGCGAGCCGACGAGCACGGGAACGGCCACCAGCAGCGACTGCTGGAAGGAGCTCAGGCCGAGCCGCTCCTTGAAGTCGCCCGACAGCGGGGAGATCAGGTTCCACGCCCAGAAGGTGAGCGTGAATCCGATCGTGGCCATGATCAGGTTCCGGTAGGCGGCGGCGGATTGTCTCCGGTCCGGGGCGGGGGCCTGCTCGGCGGTTGTGTCCACACCGCAAGTCAAGGGGTGGGGGGAGGGTGTGGCACGGCGGGCTGGGCCATCCGGGTAGGGCGGGGCACGGCAGACGCCCCATGGGCAGCGGGCCCTTTCACGGCCCGGGGAGAGGCCTCCCGCCCGCCGATTCCGCCCATGACTGCCACAATCGCCCCTATGGACAGGCTCGACCGAGAGATCCTCGGCATTCTCCAGGAGGACGCCCGGATCTCGTACCGCGATCTGGGCGTACGCGTGGGACTCAGTGCCAACGCGGCGGGTGACCGCGTACGCCGCATGCGCCGCGACGGGGTGATCCGCGGCTTCACGGTCATCGTGGACCCGGCCGCCGACACCCGCTCGGGCCTCGTCGTCTTCATCGACGTGTCGCTGCGCCTCGACACGACGAACGAGGAGTTCGAACGCTCGGTGCTCACCCTGCCCGGCATCACCGAGGTGGTGCACGTGACGGGCGGCCACGACTATCTCGTACGCGCCACGGCGGCCGACCCGGGCTCCCTGGACGCGTTGCTGCGCCGGCTGAAGAAGGACGCGGGCGTCGCCCACTCCAGCACCCGGATCGCCCTCAGAGCGGCGCCTGCCAGATGACCGTCGGCGACCGGCCGCCGTCCTCGGCGCGCCCGTCGTCAGCCACCGCCAGCCGCACCGCCGGGCGTCCGTCGGGCAGCCGGGCCGTCGCGTCCACCTCCACCTCGACGGCCGACACCCCCGCCCGCCGGTGCGCGGCGGCCAGGGCGCCGCGCAGCACATCGAGCAGTTCGCCGTCGACCGGCTCCGTCACCAGGGCGTCCACGGCGCCGGTGAACTGCACCGACGGCTGGAAGCCGAGCACCGCCGCCGCGCCGCCCGTCTCGCGCAGGACCCGGCCGCGGAAGGTCGTGGGAGCCTCGGCGGGCGGCTGCTGGAGAGCGAAGATCGCGGTCCTCACCTCCTGGATGGTGGAGTCCAGCTCGTCGACGGCATGTCCGAGCAGCTCGGCGGTCTCCGTATCGCCCGCCAGGTCCTTGCGGCGCGTCGACTCCAGCATCATCTCCGTCGCGAACAGCCGCTGTACGACTAGGTCGTGCAGGTCACGGGCGATGCGGTCGCGGTCCTCGTAGACCGCCAGCTGCTCCCGGTAGTGCTGCGCGTCGGCCATCACGAGGGCCAGCGCCGCCTGGGAGGCGAACTGGGAGGCGAGCTGCCGGTCCGTCGCCGTGTACGGGGCCTCGCCGCGCCGCCGGGGGAGGGCGAGCGTGCCGATGAGCCTGCCGTCGCTCTGCAGCGGCAGCATCATGCTGGGGCCGAACCGGGACCGTACGGCGGTCGTCATCCGGTCGTCCGTGGCGGAGTCCTCGATGAAGACCTCCTCGCCGCCCAGCAGCTGGACCAGGACGGGGGAGCCCGGGGCGATGGCCGTGCCGACGAGACCGGCCGGATCGTCGAGGGTGGAGGCGGCGACGATCTCCATCCCGCCGCCCGGGGTCGGCTGGAGGATCACCCCGGCCGCTGCACCGGCCAGCACCCTGGCCCGCTCGGCGACGGTCATCAGGGCGTCCGTCGTGCCCGCTCCGGTCAGCAGCGCCCGGGTGACGGCCGCGGCCCCCTCGATCCATTGCTCCCGCTGCCGCGCCGCGTCGTACAGATGGGCGCCGCTGATCGCCGCGGCGGCCTGGGAGGAGAGCAGCCGCAGCAGCGCCGAATCGGTGTCCGTGAAGCGCCCCGGCTCCCCGGCGGTGAGGCACAGGCTGCCGAGCACCTCGGTGTGCACCCGGACGGGCGCCGCGAGGAAGGAGCGCATCGGGAGGAGCGGAGCCGGCAGGCCGCGGGGGTGCGGGCCCGCGGTCAGATCGTCGGTGCGCACGGCCTGCGCGTCGTCCACCAGGGCCCCGAGCACTCCCGTACGCCCGTCGAGGAGCGGGCCCGCCGCGCGGCGTTCGTCGTCGGACATGCCGGTGGTGAACAGGTCGGTGACACGGCGGTCCTCCCCGTGCAGGAGCGCCAGGGCGCCGTAGCGCGCCCCGGCGAGCGCCGTGGCGGTGTCCACGATGTGCTGGAGGGTGGTCCGCAGGTCGAGATCCGTCCCGCCCACCGGTGAGCCCGCCGGCTCTCAGCCGGCGAGCGGGGCGAGGACCAGCGGCTGGACCGTGCCGTCAAGCATCGCGCCGAGCCCCAGCACGGAGCACACGTCGGGCCGCTCCGCGATGTTCACCGGCACACCCGTCGCGTCGCGCAGCATCTGGTCGAGCCCCGGCAGCAGGGCACTGCCGCCGACCATCATGATCCCGGACTCCGCGATGTCGGCCACCAGGTCGGGCGGGCAGTTTCGCAGCACCTTGCCGAGACCGTCGAGCACGGCGGTCAGCGGCGTGTGGATCGCCTGGCGTACGGCGGCGGTGTCGACCTGCACCGACCGGGCCAGGCCGGTGGCCACGTCACGGCCGTGGATCTCCGTCACTGCCGGGCCGTTGAGCGTGAGGCCGTTGCCCCGGAGCGCCAGCTGCAGGGGGCGCACCGACTGGCTGGGCAGCATCAGCTGGTGGTGCTGGCGCAGGTGCTGGATGACCGCGTGGTCGATGGCCTCGCCGCCGATCGGGATGCGTACGGCCGTCACGATCGAGCCGAGCGAGAGCACGGCGATCTGGGTGGTGGCAGCCCCGCAGACCATGATCATGGTGGCGGTCGGCTGCTCGACCGGGAGCCCGCAGCCGATCGCCGCGGCGACCAGGGTGTCGACCAGCTCCACCCGGCGCGCGCCGAGCCCCACGAGGGTCTCGACGGTCGCCCGCTGGGCCAGCGGATCGGCCTCGTGCGGGGTGCAGGCGGCGGCCCGCAGCCGGGGCTTGCGGCGCAGCTGGCGGCGGAGCTTCTCACCGAGCAGATGGCGCAGCATGCGCTGCGCCATGTCGATGTCGACGACCGTCCCGCCGGAGACCGGGCGGGCCACCCGGATGTACGCGGGCGTACGGCCCGTCATCTGTTCGGCGAGCGCGCCGACGGCGATGAGCGAGCCGGTGCGCGTGTTCACTGCGGCGACACTGGGCTCGTCGACGACGAGTCCCACTCCCTTGATGTACACACGGGTCCTCGCGGCCCCGAGATCGACGGCTACATGGCAACGGCGCAACTGTTCGAGACTGACGGTCACGGCAGGTTCTCCCGGGAGCGCTGGCGGGGGGCACCGGCGGCAGCCGGTTCTCCTGACATCGTCGTGCCGTGGCAGGGGCGGCGCGCGCTGGGTGAGCCGTAGGGGGGAACCGAGCTGACGGCGCGACAGATCTCAGTCGCCGTCAGGCAGCAGCCGCTGGAACAGTCCCCAGGTGAACTCGGCGACGCGGGGCCGGCTGCCCGCCGGGTCGGTGAAGGCCAGGGCCCAGCGGGTCGGCGCGCTGCCCTCCATGGGGCGCGCCGGCGCGAAGGCCCTGGCCACCTCGTCGACGGTGCAGGACCACGGGCGGAGGTCGGCGGCCGTACGCAGTTCGGGTCCCGCGGTGCCGGGGGCGCGGACCAGCCATTCGTTCCACACGGCCCCGCCGGGGCCCGCCATCACCTCGAACCGCAGGTCCGGCCAGAGCGGCAGCGGCCACAGCAGCGCGTCGCACTCCAGATCGCCGACCTTGCGGCGTACGGACGACTCGGGGTCGCCCAGGACCGAGCGGTAGCGGCGGAGCGCGCCCCGGCCGCGCGGGGCGCGCAGCATCGCCTGCCAGCGCCGGTTCGCCTCCCGCATCTCGGCGAGCGAGGCGCTCAGTTCATGGCGGGCCTCCTCGACGAGGTCCGGCTGGTGGTCGGCCATCCGGCGCAGCAGGACGAGCTGGAACTGGAGCGGCCCGAACGGGGTGGGAGCGGTCATGGGACCCATCCTGCCGCGTATCGCACGTATCGGGCGGCCTGCTCCGGAGTCCTGAATTCCACACAGGATCCTCACCTGCGCGGCTTCCTGTGTTGTTCCGCGCACGTCTAGTCTGCGGGCGCGATGGATTACTGCCACCCGTGCCAACGGCACCTCAACGGGGCGCTTGCCTGCGCCGGTTGCGGGACCCCCGCCGACGCGCTGGTCCCCTATGCCGTCATGGGCCCGTCCGGCCGTGCCGCTGAGCCCGCCGAGGAGACCCTGCAGGCGTCCGGGTCCGCCGGGCACCGCCGCCGTGCCCGGGGCGAAACCCGCAGGCGTGGCCGCCGTGCGCACCGGAGGCGTGGCCGCGCACTGCTGCTGACGGCGGCGGGCGTGGTGCTGGCGCTGGGCGCGCTCAGCCTGGCCGAGCTGGCCATGGAGCCCGGGGGCGACGACGGCGCCGCGGAGTACGTGAGCGAGGCCACGTCCTCCGCCACCGAGCCCCTGCCGTCGGCGTCGTCGAGCGCGGAGCCCGACGATCCCGGCCCGGTGGAGGTGCCCACCGTCGTGCCGGTCACCGATTCCCACTCCGCGACCGCGACGGGCGGCCCCGCCCGCACCGCGGCGCCGGGCGTGACCGTGTCGCCCTCCGCCCCGGCGGACGCCCCGACGTCCCCGTCCGCGTCCACGGACCCGGACGGAACCGACGCGCCGGCCGAGCCCTCCGGCTCGGGGAAGCCGACCGCGGACCCGGACCCGCCGGAGCCCACGGAGGAACCGACTCCCAGTCCGTCGCCCACCGAGACCTGCCGCTGGATCATCTTCTGCTTCTGACGCCGCAGAGCTCCTAGGCGTCCTCGCCGAGCATCCGCCGCAGCAGGTCGCGCAGCACCGTCCGCTCCGCCTCCGACAGCTCGGCGAGCGGCTCCCGGGCGAAGTCCAGCGCGTCCCGCAGCTGCCGGGCCGTGCGGATGCCCTCCTCCGTCGGGGCGGCGAGCTTCACCCGCCGGTCGGCCGGGTCCGGGCGGCGTTCCACCAGGCCACGGAGCTCCAGCCGGTCGACTATCCCGGTGATGTTGGACGGTTCGCACTTCAGTTTCCGGGCAACCTTGCGCATGGGCATCGGCTCCAGGGAGAGCAGCCCGAGCACCCTGGCCTGCGCGCCGGTCAGCGCGTGTGTGGCCGCGGCCCGGTCGTACTCCTCGTGGTAGCGCGCGACGACCCCGCCGATGAGCTGGATGACATCGAGGGTGAGCGGATCCGAGCGCGAGGTGGCCATGACACCCAGCGTACCGAATTACTTGACAAGGTGAAATATCTGGACGCATGGTTGTTTCATGTCCTGAAGCTTTTCGGCTTCCCGCCCGTACGACATCGAGGAGAACCCGAGCCCATGTCTGCACTTCCCACGTCCAGCCGCGAATGGCACCTCGTCGCCCGTCCGCACGGCTGGCCCGAGGCCTCGGATTTCGCGCTGCGCGAGGCGCCGGTGGCCGCCCCCGGTGAGGGCCGCGTCCTCGTCCGCAACCTCCACTTCTCGGTCGACCCCTACATGCGCGGCCGGATGAACGACGTGAAGTCGTACACCCCGCCCTTCAAGCTCGACCACCCGATGGACGGCGGCGCGGTCGGCGAGGTCGTCGCGTCGAACGCCGAGGGCTTCGCCGTGGGTGACCACGTCCTGCACGGCCTCGGCTGGCGCGAGTACGCCGACGTCCCCGCCAAGCACGCGGTCAAGGTCGACGGCTCCATCGCGCCGCTCTCCGCCTACCTCGGCGTGCTCGGCATGCCCGGGCTCACGGCCTACGCCGGCCTGTTCGACGTCGCCTCCTTCAAGGAGGGGGACGCCGTCTTCGTCTCCGGCGCGGCCGGCGCGGTCGGCAGCCAGGTCGGCCAGATGGCCAGGATCAAGGGCGCCTCCCGCGTCATCGGCTCGGCCGGCTCCGACGAGAAGGTCAAGCTCCTCACCGAGGAGTACGGCTTCGACGCGGCCTTCAACTACAAGAACGGCCCCGTCCGGGACCAGCTCGCCGAGGCCGCCCCCGACGGCATCGACGTCTACTTCGACAACGTCGGCGGTGAGCACCTGGAGGCCGCGCTCTCCTCGTTCAACGTCCACGGCCGCGCCACCATCTGCGGGATGATCGCCCAGTACAACGCCACGGAGCCCACCCCGGCCCCGCGCAACCTGGCGCTCGTCATCGGCAAGCGGCTGCGCCTCCAGGGCATGCTGGTCGGCGACCACGCCGATCTCCAGCCGCAGTTCGTCCAGGACGTGGCCGGCTGGCTGGCCTCCGGTGAGCTCCAGTACCGCGAGACGAAGGTCGAGGGCATCGAGAACGGCTACGACGCCTTCGTCGGCCTGCTGCGCGGCGAGAACACCGGCAAGATGATCGTCTCGCTCGACGCCTGACGGCTCCCCCCGGTGGCGGGCCCCTGAGGTCACGGGCCCGCCACCGGAGGTCCCCTCACCGCCCTTCGCGGTCCGAGGCGGGCCACACATACGGAAGATCCGCAGGCACCCCGGGGAACAGCGGGCCGTAGTACGCCGGGTCCTTGCGCACGAGCGCCGAGCGGTGGCTCTCGTGGAACGCCTCGTCGCCCAGCCACGGGGGCAGTTCGGCCGCCGCGGCGAGTTCCGCGGCCGGCCGCACGGTGGTGCGCCCGAGCGCGCCGGCGAGGTCCTCGCGCAGGGTCGCCGCGCAGGTGTCGGCCCTGCCCTCGGCGGTCCACGCGGCGCACATGTCCAGGCCGTAGCGCACGAGCGCCTCCTCGTACCCGGCCCACATGTGGACGGCGGGGTGGTGCCGCCAGCCGTAGCCGGGGACGGTGAGTCCCCGCAGCACCTGGATCGTCTCGACCCGCTGCTTGCCCAGCCGGCGCGGGTCCAGCGCGAGGGCACTCCGGGAGAAATCGGCGTACGGCAGGAAAGTCTGCATGAACCATGCCTACCGCGTCCGCGCCTCGGTGCGCCCCGGCGTCACCCGCTAGGCTCGGCGCAGGCCGTCGCGATCGTGGGCGCGAGTCGCGGCGCACCAGCAGGAGGATCACCCGTATGACCATCCAGAGCATCGACGTCGCCTACACCGCCGTCGCCACCGCTGAGAACGGCCGCGACGGACGCGTCTCCACCGACGACGGCAAGCTCGACGTCGTCGTCAACCCGCCGAAGGAGATGGGCGGAAGCGGCGCGGGGACCAACCCCGAGCAGCTCTTCGCCGCCGGCTACAGCGCATGCTTCCAGGGCGCGCTCGGAGTGGTCGCCCGTCAGGAGAAGGCCGACATCTCCGGATCGACGGTGACCGCATCGGTCTCCATCGGCAAGACCGCGGCGGGCGGCTTCGGACTGGAGGTCGCGATCAGCGCCTCCATCCCGAACGTCGACCCGGCCACCGCGCAGGCGCTCGTCGAGAAGGCGCACCAGGTGTGCCCGTACTCGAACGCCACCCGGGGCAACATCAAGGTCGAGCTGTCCGCCAACTGACCTGATCGCGTACGTCCGAGGGCCGCATCCCGTCACCGGGGTGCGGCCCTCGGTCGTGCGTCACCGCCCGTCCCCGTAAAAACGCGCAGAGGCATTGACGGCCACGGAGGTGGAACCCTACGGTCCCGTTCGAGGTTACGAGCAGCATTCGAAATATCGAACGAGTAAGGAAGCCATGACCCGCACCGCGCGCTTCACCCTCGACCCGGCCTTCACCGTCGGCGACGTCGACCCCCGGCTCTACGGCTCCTTCGTCGAGCACCTCGGCCGCTGCGTCTACGACGGCATATTCGAGCCCGGCCACCCGTCGGCGGACGAGGCCGGACTGCGTACCGACGTCCTGGATCTCGTCCGCGAACTCGGTGTCACCGTCATCCGCTACCCCGGTGGCAATTTCGTCTCCGGCTACCGCTGGGAGGACAGCGTCGGCCCCGTCGACGAGCGCCCCCGCAGGCTCGACCTCGCCTGGCGCTCCACCGAGACGAATCGTTTCGGCCTCGCCGAGTACATCGGCTTCCTCAGGAAGATCGGCCCGCAGGCCGAACCGATGCTCGCGGTCAACCTCGGCACCCGCGGCGTCCAGGAGGCCATCCAGCTCCAGGAGTACGCCAACCACCCGTCCGGCACCGACCTCTCCGACCTGCGCGCCGCCCACGGCGACAAGGACCCCTTCGGGATCAAGCTGTGGTGCCTGGGCAACGAGATGGACGGCCCGTGGCAGACCGGCCACAAGACCGCCGAGGAGTACGGGCGGCTCGCGGCCGAGACGGCGCGCGCGATGCGGCAGATCGACCCCACGGTCCAGCTCGTCGCCTGTGGGTCCTCCAGCCGCGCCATGCCCACCTTCGCGGCGTGGGAGGCGACGGTCCTCGCCGAGACCTACGACCTCGTCGACCATGTCTCGCTGCACGCCTACTACGAGGAGACCGACGGCGACCGTGACTCCTTCCTCGCCTCGGCCGTGGACATGGAGTCCTTCATCGAGAGCGTCGTCGCGACCTGCGACCACGTGGGGGCGCGCCTGAAGTCCACGAAGAGGATCAACCTCTCCTTCGACGAGTGGAACGTCTGGTACCAGAAGCGCTTCCAGCAGGAGACGGAGGAGAACCCCCTCGACTGGCCCGAGGCGCCGCGGCTGCTGGAGGACAACTACAGCGTCACCGACGCCGTCGTCTTCGGCAGCCTGCTCATCGCGCTGCTGCGGCACGCGGACCGGGTGACCGTCGCCTGCCTCGCCCAGCTGGTCAACGTGATCGCGCCGATCGTGACCGAGCCCGGCGGGCCGGCCTGGCGGCAGACCACCTTCTTCCCCTTCGCCCAGGCCGCACGGTACGGCCGTGGCCAGGTCCTGGACGTACGGGTGGACTCGCCGACGTACGGGACGGCGAAGTACGGCGAGACGGACCTGCTGCACGCCACCGCCGTACGCGACCCGGAGACGGGCGCCGTGACCGTGTTCGCGGTCAACCGCAGCCAGGACACCGCGCTGCCGCTCGAAGTCGCCCTGGCCGGGCTGGACCTGGAGCGCGTCGTCGAGCACCAGGTCGTCGCGGACGCCGACCCGGAGGCCCGGAACACCCTCGCCGAGCCCGAGCGGGTCCTCCCGCACGCCGCCGAGGGCACGGAGCTGGCCGGCGGCACGCTGAGGGCCGTGCTGGAGCCGCTGTCCTGGAACATGATCCGGCTGGTGTGAGAACGACGGACGGCGCCCTCCTCGGTCGGGGAGGGCGCCGTCCGTTCCGCAGGGGGTGTTACGAACCGACCTTGCGCTTGTTCCAGACGTCGAAGCCGACCGCGGCCAGCAGCACCGCGCCCTTGATGACCTGCTGCCAGTCGGTGCCGATCCCGACGAGGTTCATGCCGTTGTTCAGCACGCCCAGGACCAGGCCACCGATGATCGCGCCGAGGACCGTGCCGACGCCGCCGCTCATCGACGCACCGCCGATGAACGAGGCCGCGATGGCCTCCAGTTCGAAGTTGAGGCCGGCCTTGGGCGAGGCCGCGTTGAAGCGGGCGGCGAAGACCAGACCCGCGAGGGCCGCGAGCATGCCCATGTTGAGGAAGACCAGGAAGGTGACCTTCTTGTCCTTCACGCCCGACAGCTTCGCCGCGGGCAGGTTGCCGCCGATGGCGTAGATGTGGCGGCCGATGATCGCGTTGCGCATCAGATAGCCGAAGCCGACGACCAGCACACCGAGGATGAGCAGCACGACCGGGGCGCCCTTGTAGCTGGCGAGCAGCAGCGTGACGGTGAGGACGGCCGCGACCAGGGCGACCAGCTTCAGCAGGAACAGCTTGACCGGCGGTACGTCGAGGGCGAACTCCTGCTGCCGCTTGCGGTCACGGACCTCCTGGAACACCACGAAGGCGATCAGGGCGAAGCCCAGCAGCAGGGTGAGGTTGTGGTAGTTGGTGTTCGGGCCGACCTCGGGCAGGAAGCCGTTGGCTATCTTCTGCAGGTCCTTCGGGAACGGGCCGAGGGTCTGCCCCTTCAGGAAGATCTCCGTCAGACCGCGGAAGAGCAGCATGCCCGCGAGGGTCACGATGAACGACGGGATGCCGAGGTAGGCGATGAAGAAGCCCTGCACCGAGCCCGCGACGGCGCCGATGGCCAGGCACAGCACCACCGCGAGCGGCCAGGCGAGATCGTGCTCGACCATCAGCACGGCGGACATCGCGCCGATGAACGCGGTCAGGGAGCCGACCGAGAGGTCGATGTGCCCCGCGATGATGACGAGCATCATGCCGATCGCGAGGATCAGGATGTAGCTGTTCTGCAGCACCAGGTTGGAGACGTTGCGCGGCAGCAGCAGGTCGCCGCCCGACCACACCGCGAACAGCACCACGATCAGGCCGAGCGCCATCAGCATGCCGTACTGGCGCATGTTGCGGCGCATGCCGCCGAGCATCAGCTGCAGCAGGCCGTCGCCGGAGGCCTGCCCGCCTCCGCCGGACGGCGCGGGGGCCGGGGTCTTCGCGGTCACGTCCGTGCTCATCGGTTTACCTCTTTGTCCTTCGTCATCTGACGCATCAGCGCTTCCTGCGTGGCCTCGGCCCGCGAGAACTCACCCGTCAGCCGTCCCGCCGCCATCGTGTAGATGCGGTCGCACATGCCGAGCAGCTCCGGCAGTTCGGAGGAAATGAAGACGACCGCCTTGCCCTGGGCGGCCAGCTGGTCGATGACCGTGTAGATCTCGTACTTGGCGCCCACGTCGATCCCGCGCGTGGGCTCGTCCAGGATCAGCACCTCGGGACCCGCGAAGATCCACTTGCTGAGGACGACCTTCTGCTGGTTGCCGCCGGACAGCTTGCCCACCGGCTCGAAGACGGTCGGCGCCTTGATGTTCATGGACTTCCGGAAGCCCTCGGCGACCTGCCGCTCCCCGTGCTCGTCGACCACACCCCGCTTGGAGACCTTGCCCAGCGCGGTCAGCGAGATGTTCCGGTTGATGGTGTCGATGAGGTTGAGGCCGTAGTGCTTGCGGTCCTCGGTGGCGTACGCGATGCCGTGCCGGACCGCCTCGGGGACGGACTTCGTACGGATCTCGGTGCCGTCCCTCAGGACGGTGCCGCCCGCGTAACGGCCGTAGGAGCGGCCGAAGACGCTCATCGCCAGCTCGGTGCGACCGGCGCCCATGAGCCCGGCGATACCGACGATCTCGCCGCGCCGCACCTCGATCGAGACGTCGTCGACGACCTTGCGCTGCTGGTCGATGGGGTGGTGCACCGTCCAGTTGCGGATCTCCAGGGCGGGCGCGGTGCCCTCCTCCGGATGGTGCGGGGTCCGCTCCGGGAAGCGGTTCTCCAGGTCGCGGCCGACCATGCCGCTGATGATCCGGTCCTCGGTCGTCTCCGCGGCCTTCACGTCGAGCGTCTCGATGGAGTGCCCGTCGCGGATGATCGTGACCGAGTCGGCGACCCGGCGGATCTCGTTGAGCTTGTGCGAGATGATGATCGAGGTGATGCCCTGTTCCTTCAGCGAGAGGATCAGGTCGAGGAGCTTGCCGCTGTCCTCGTCGTTGAGCGCCGCCGTCGGCTCGTCGAGGATGAGCAGCTTCACCTTCTTCGACAGTGCCTTGGCGATCTCCACCAGCTGCTGCTTGCCCACGCCGATGTCGGCGACGCGGGTCTCCGGATGCTCGTCCAGGCCGACGCGGCGCAGCAGTTCACCTGCGTGCCGAAGGGTGTCGTTCCAGTTGATCATCCCGCGCTTGGCGTGCTCGTTGCCGAGGAAGATGTTCTCCGCGATGGAGAGGTACGGCACCAGCGCCAGCTCCTGGTGGATGATCACGATGCCGTGCTGTTCGCTCGCCCGGATGTCCTTGAACCGGCAGGTCCCGCCCTCGAAGAGGACGTCCCCTTCGTAGGTGCCGTGCGGATGGACGCCGGAGAGCACCTTCATCAGGGTCGACTTGCCGGCGCCGTTCTCACCGCAGATGGCGTGGACCTCGCCCTGCCGGACCGTCAGTGTGACGTCCGAAAGCGCTTTGACACCGGGAAAGGTCTTGACGATCGAGCGCATTTCCAGGACGGGTCCCGCCATGGTTGTGCCTTCCAATCCTTGAGGGGGCCCGGTTACTTGAGGTCGTTCTCGGTGTAGTAGCCGCCGTCGACGAGGACCTCCTTGTAGTTGGCCTTGTCGACGCTGACCGGCTGGAGCAGGAAGGCGGGGACGACCTTGGAGCCGTTGTCGTAGGACTTGGTGTCGTTGGTCTCGGGCTTCTTGTCGTTCAGGACCGCGTCGACCATGTTCGAGGCGACCTCGGCGAGCTTGCGCAGGTCCTTGTAGACCGTCTGCGTCTGCTCACCCGTGATGATCGACTTCACCGAGGCGACCTCGGCGTCCTGGCCCGTGACGACCGGCATCGGCTTGGCCTTCGTGCCGTAGCCGTCCGACTTCAGGGCGGAGAGGATGCCGATGGAGATGCCGTCGTACGGCGAGAGAACGGCGTCGACCCGAGTGCTGCGGTAGCTGGACGTCAGCAGGTCGTCCATGCGCTTCTGCGCGGTGCCGCCGTCCCAGCGCAGGGTGGTGACCTGGTTGAGGGCGGTCTGCTTGGACCTGACGACCAGCTCGCCCTTGTCCACGTACGGCTTGAGGACGTTCATCGCGCCCTGGAAGAAGTACTTGGTGTTGTTGTCGTCGTTGGAACCGGCGAACAGCTCGATGCTGAAGGGGCCCTTCTTGCCGTCCTCCAGGCCGAGCTTGTCCACGATGTACGTGCCCTGCAGCTCGCCGACCTTCTCGTTGTCGAACGAGGCGTAGTAGTCGACGTTCTCCGTGCCGAGGATCAGCCGGTCGTAGGAGATCACCGGGATGTCGGCGTCCTTGGCCTGCTGGAGCACGTTGTTGAGGGACTTGTTGTCGATCGCGGCGACGATCAGGGCGTCCACACCCTGCGTGATCATGTTCTCGATCTGCGAGACCTGCTGGTCCGGGTCGTCCTCGCCGTAGACGAGCTTCGTCTTGTAGCCCTTGGCCTTGAGCTCCTTCACGACGTTGGCGCCGTCGGCGATCCAGCGCTCGGAGGACTTGGTCGGCATGGCGACGCCGATGGTGGCGCCTTCGGAGCCACCCTTCTTCTCGTCGCTGCCGCCTTCGCTGTTCTGGCCGCAGGCGGTCAGGGCGAGGGCGAGGGAAGCGGCGGAGGCTATGGCGGCAAGTGCGGCTCTGCGGTTGCGCATGGTCATCATCCTTGATGTGTGTCATGGCTCGGTCCGGTGGGGCCGGAACGCGGGGCAGATCAGGTGTGTGGGATTGTGCGCGTCTGTGTCTTCTTTTGTGCGCGGAGTTTCCGGAACGTTATGACGAGATGCCGAACCGGTTGAGCGGGCCCGGCAGTCGGCTGCCGAGGGCGGCCATGCCGCCCTCCGCCCCGTGCCGTGTCAGCAGGTCCAGCGCGAGCCTGCCGCGCCGCACCCGCTCCCTGGCGGTGGACAGCGCCAGCTCCCGCAGGTGCTGCCCGTACGGATAGATCCCGGGCGCCTTGGAGAGGCCGAACTTCAGGTACAGCGGCGCCCCGCGCCGGATCAGTTCGGCGACCTCGTACATCCGCACATAACCGCCCAGGTCGTCCGGAGCCTCGATGTAGAGGTCCATCGGGGCCCGCGAGACCCGGCGGATCTCGGTGAACTGGGCGAGCGTCAGGTCGGACGGGATGTTGATCGAGTCGGCGCCGAGCTGCTCGAACACGGCGTACGAGGCCGGGTTCACGGGCCCGATGAGCGCCGACACCTTGAAGGTGGTGTCCGCGGGCAGGACCCCCTGCTCACGCAGCCGGTGCAGGGTCCACAGCACGCCCTCGTCGGCCACGAGCAGGCACTTCACGCCCAGTCCGGTCGCGCGCAGGGCATCCTCCACGCAGCCGGCCAGCGCGTCGTGGCCACGGGAGCGCAGCCCGGCGCCGCCGGAGTCCGTACGGACGGACGCGCCGGTGTCCCAGGTGCCGCGCGGGCCCGTGAACAGGCAGAGCTCGATGTCCCGTTCGGCGCAGCGGTCCACCATCTCGGTGATCTCCGCGTCGGTCAGCATCCAGATGCCGCTGCCCTGGCTGATGCGGTGGACCGGGACGTCGAGCCTGGCGGACTCCTCCAGTACGACGCCGAGGGCCTCCGGACCCTCCACGGACGGCACCTCGGTGCGCCAGCTCCCGCCGTCGGGGAAGGAGTGCGGGGAGGCGTCGGCCGGGGACAGGGGTGCCGGGCCGAGGCCGAGCGCGGTGAGCGCGGCGTCGCCGGGGCGGCGGGCGCCGGCGGCACCGGGGGAAGAGACAGGGGCGTCGGTCACGACTGGTCCTTCATGTTCGGTATTTCGGACGAAGTTCGGATCTTTGGGGGTGCGGTCCCCGGGGGCGCGGATCTTCGGGGAGTACGCCGGCACGGGAGCGGTCAGGGCGCCGCCGTACCGGCGTACGGATCAGGGCCGGCCCGTCACGGCCGCAGCAGCACCTTCCCGGTCTCCGGATCCCCGGACCCCACCAGCGCCACCGCCTCGGCGAACCGCTCCAGCGGGAACTCGTGGGTGATCAGCGGTGCCGGGTCGAGCAGCCCCGCCGTGAACGCCCGCACCGCGTACGACCAGGCCGCCGAGGACGCCCCGAAGACGCTGCGCACGGTGAGCTGGCTCAGCGACAGGTGCACCGGGTCGATACCCACCGCGCCCGGGGTGAACATCCCGGTCAGCACCACCCGCCCGCCCCGGCGCGCCAGCAGACACGCGTCGGCCGCGGTGGACGGCGCTCCGGCCGTCTCCACGACCAGGTCGTAGCGGCCCCGCACCTCCTCGGCCTCCTTGGGCACCCGTGCCTCGCTCGCCCCGAAGTCCAGCGCCTGGGCGGCCCGTTGCTCCCTCGGGTCGATCACGGTGAGCTCGGCGGGCGACACCGCAGCCAGCAGCTGCACTGCGAGGAGGCCGAGCGTGCCCGCCCCCAGGACGGCGATCCGCTCACCGGGCTCCGGCGCCCCGGCCCGCACCGCCGCCGCGACGACCGCGGCCGGCTCCAGCAGGGCCGCGGCGCGCAGGTCGGCGTCGTCGGCGAGCGGGTGCAGCAGCCGCGCCGGGACCACCACGTGGTCGGCGAACGCGCCGGGCCGGGTGAACCCCGTCTCGTCGTACCCCGCCGTGCACAGCGAGGTCTCCCCGTACCGGCACCGCTCGCAGCGCCCGCAGGCCCGGAAGCCCTCGGCGACCGTACGCCGCCCGGTCAGCGCGGGATCGACGCCCTCGCCGACCGCGTCGACGGTCCCCGACCACTCGTGGCCCGGCACCACCGGGTAGCGCACATAGGCCGGGTCCCGGTGGCCGTCGTACACCTCGCGGTCGCTCATGCAGATCCCGGCCGCGGCGACCCGCACCCTGACCTCGCCGGGGCCCGGCTCCGGGAGCGGCCCCTCGGTCAGCAGGTGACTGCCGGGCCGGTCGACGGTCAACGACCGCGAGAGAGACGTCACTTGGGCTGCCTCTTCTCCCAGCCGTCCGCCCACAGGTCGAACCGCGCCTGCTGCTGCGGGAACTCCGCCGCCGCGTCCACGTCCAGCTCCACGCCGAGCCCGGGTGCGTCGGAGAGCTCGAAGCAGCCGGTGGCGGGGTCGACCGCCGGGGCGCCCTTGACGACCTTCTTGATGTCCGCGTCCGCGAAGTCGTTGAAGTGTTCGAGGATCTTGAAGTTGGGGGTGCAGCCCGCGACCTGGAGGCTGGCCGCGGTCAGCACCGAACCGCCCACGTTGTGCGGGGCGATCAGCGTGTAGTGGGTCTCCGCGGTCGCCGCGAGCTTGCGGGTCTCCAGGATGCCGCCGATGTGGCCGACGTCCGGCTGGATGATGTCGGCGGCCTGCGACTCGAAGAGCTCCCGGAACTCGATCCGGTCGTGGATGCGTTCACCGGTCGCGATCGGCATGTCGACCTTCTCCGCGACCTTGCTCAGCGCCTTGAGGTTCTCCGGCGGCACCGGCTCCTCCAGCCAGGCCGGCCTGAACGGCGCCATCTCGCGGGCGATCCGCACCGCCGTCGACGGGCTGAACCGCCCGTGCATCTCCAGCATCAGCTCGGTGTCGGGCCCGATGGCGTCCCGCACGGCCTCGATGAGGGACACGGCGTAACGGGTCTCCTCCTGGCCCAGCTCGAAGTGTCCCGTGCCGAACGGGTCGATCTTCAGCGCCCGGTAGCCGCGCTCGACGACCCCCTGGGCCGCCTTGTGGTACGCCTCCGGGGTGCGCTCGGTGGTGTACCAGCCGTTGGCGTACGCCTTGACCCGGTCGGTGACCTTGCCGCCCAGCAGCTGCCAGACGGGGACGCCGAGCGCCTTGCCCTTGATGTCCCAGCAGGCCATCTCGACGACCGCGATGCCGGACATCACGATCTCCCCGGCGCGGCCGTAGTCGCCGTACTTCATGCGGCGGACGAGGTCCTCGATCGCGAACGGGTCGGAACCCACGATGTGGTTGGCCGACGCCTCACGCAGATAGCCGAGCAGCGCGTCCGTGCGGCCCAGCATGCGGGTCTCGCCGACCCCGGTGAGGCCCTCGTCGGTGTGGACCTGGACGTAGGTGAGGTTGCGCCACGGCGTGCCGACGACATGCGTGCTGATTCCGGTGATGCGCACGGGTGTTGCCTCTCAACGTGTTCGGTATTTCGTCACTCGTTCGAAATGCTGGCGTGACGGTAATGACGGGCCAGGGGACGTGTCAATGGTTCGCGCAAGTAGGGTGACGCCATGAGTGATCTCGGGGCGGGCTTCGGTTACTTGGTCAAGGGGCAGCGCTGGGTCTTCGGACACGGCCGGTGGTTCGGCTTCGGCCTGCTGCCCGCGCTCGTCACCCTGGTCGTCTACGCCGGCGCGCTGGTCGGACTGGGCTACGGCGCCGACGACTTCGTCGCCTGGGCCACCCCGTTCGCCGACGACTGGTCCTCGCCCTGGCTGGGGCTCCTGCGCAACACCCTGGTCGTCCTGGTCTTCGTGTTCGGGATATTCCTCGCGGTCATCACCTTCACCGCGGTGACCCTGCTGGTCGGCCAGCCGTTCTACGAGTCGCTCTCCGAGGAGGTCGACCGCAGCGAGGGCGGCGAGGTGGCCGAGTCGGACCTGCCGCTCTGGCGCGAGCTGTGGATCTCCGCCCGCGACTCCGTCCGCATCCTGCTGCGCGTCGCGTTCTACGGGGTGCTGCTCTTCGTCCTCGGGTTCATCCCCGTCGTCGGGCAGACCGTGGTCCCCGCCCTCGGCTTCTGCGTCTCCGGCTACTTCCTGTCCGAGGAGCTCACCGCCGTCGCCCTCCAGCGCCGCGGCATGGTCCAGAAGGACCGGCTCGCCCTGCTGCGCGCCCGCCGCATGATGGTCCTGGGCTTCGGGGTGCCGCTCGCGGTCGCCTTCGTCGTCCCCTTCGTCGCCGTGCTGCTGATGCCGGGCGCCGTCGCCGGGGCCACGCTGCTGGCCCGCGAGCTCACGGCGACGCCCGCGCCGGAGCCGGCCCCCTCGTCGCCGTACACCCTGCACAAGGACTGAGGGGGCCCGGGCCGGTCGTGGAGGAACGGCTTCAGCGCACGGAGAACCCGTACACCGTCGTGGAGGCGAACTCCTCGCCCGGGCGCAGCACCGTGCCGGGGAACTCAGGGCGGTTCGGCGCGTCCGGGAAGTGCTGTGTCTCCAGCGCGATCCCCGCGCACGGCACGAACGGGCCGCCGCCGAGGTGGTCGGCGGTGTACAGCTGGATCCCCGGCTCCGTCGTGCGCACCGTCATCAGCCGGCCCGACGCGGGGTCGTACAGCTCGGCGGCCGGCTCCCCGCCGGTCTCCTCCAGTACGTAGTTGATGTCGTAGCCCGGGCCCACCGGCTTCGGCTCCCGGAAGTCGAACCGGGTCCCGTCCACCGGCAGGAGCTCGCCCGTCGGGATCGACTCCCCGTCCACCGGGGTGATCCGCCCGGCCGCGAGCCGCAGTTCGTGCCCGAGCGCGCTCCCGCTGTCCGCCCCGGCCAGGTTCCAGTACGTGTGATTCGTCAGGTTCACCACGGTCGGCGCGTCCGTCGTCGCCCGGTAGGCGATCCGCAGCGCGCCGTCCTCGTCCAGGGAGTACGTCACCGACACCGCCAGCCGCCCCGGGAAGCCCTCCTCGCCGTCCTCGGCGACCAGGGAGAGCCGCACCCCGTCCGGCACCTCCTCGGCGTCCCACACCCGCTTGTCGAAGCCGCGCCCACCGCCGTGCAGGGTGTTGCGGCCCTCGTTCGCCGTCACCCGGTGCGTCCGGCCGTCCAGGACGAAGGACCCGCCCGCGATCCGGTTCGCGTACCGGCCGACGACGGCACCGAAGTAGGGGCCCGTGTACGTCTCGTACGCCTTGACGTCCGGCAGTCCCAGGGCCACCTCGGCCGGGGTCCCGTCCCTCCCGGGCACCACGACGGACTGCACCACGGCGCCGTACGTCAGCACCCGCACCCGTGTGCCCCCGCGTTCCAGGGTCCAGCGCCGGACCGGCGTACCGTCCGTGCGGGTGGAGAAGTCTTCGCTCTGTACCGCTGTACCCGTCGTCATGATCAAGAACTTTACGCCGGGGGCCCGGCCGCCGTGACGTTGCGGTAAGCGATTTCTGCCAGCCTGGCCTGGCCGTTGCGGCCCGGGTGGAACCAGTCCCACTCGCTGAGCTGCGCACCGGTGAACCGGTAGTCGAACACCGCCCCGCCGTCGTAACGGCAGCGTTCGTCCCGCGCGCAGACGTCCCGCAGCACCCCGTTGTACGCGACGACCCGCTCCAGCACCGCGTCGCGCCGGGCGACGGCCGCGCTGCCCATGTCGTCGGCGTCGCCCAGCATCGAACGGCAGATCCCCAGCTTCCAGATCTGCTTGCCCAGCGGGTTCTCGCGCCCGGTCGCCCAGAGCCGCTTGAGATCCGGCACGCTCGACACGTACACCTGCGACTTCGGGGCCGAGGCGCGCAGCTGCCGCATCGACGCCTCGAACGAGGCCCGGAAGTCGGCCACCGGGGTCATGAGCCGCACCGAGTCCCGGCAGGCGTCGTTCGCGCCGATCATCACCGTGACCAGCTCCGGCCCGTCCTTCGCGGCCAGCGCCATCTGTTCCGGCAGCTGAGCCATCCTGGCGCCCGACACGGCGTGGTTCCAGCTGTGCGAGGCCGCCTTCGACGCACCCAGGAGCCGTACGGCGAGGCTGCGCACCCCGCCGTCGGTCCCGGTCGCCCAGGACACCTCGGGGCAGTCGGCCAGCACGGCGCAGGCGTCGAAGCCCCGGGTGATGGAATCCCCGACGGCCGCGATGGAGGCAGGGCTCGCGTCCCACGCCGGCGTCGGCGAGGGGGAGGGGCTCCGTGCGCCCGCGGTGCTCCCCGCCGTCGTGCCCCCGTCGGAGGTGCAGCCCGTGAGCGCGGCGGCGCCGACGAGCGCGACCGCCGCCAGAGTGACCGCGGCGCCCCGTGCGCTGCGGCGTGGCGAACGCTCAGGCATCCCTTTTTTCCCTCCGGTCACACGGGTGACTGTGCCCCTGGCACACCCGGACAGCCCCAGGTGGCGGGCCCCCACGCCCTCGCGGGTGAATGCTGAGCGAATCATGGGCCCGGGACCGACGGTACGTCACACACCCGGCCCCGGCGCACGGTAGCTTTTCCCCGTCGAACCAGTGGCGCCCGGCCGGCCCGCGGAAGAATCGGCGGGTATCAGCGGGTCGGGTAAGTTATCTCACGTCACATACTGTCCCTTTTCAGGAGATTCACTCCCGATGCTGTTTACTGAAGACAACCTCGGGAGCCGGCCGGGAAGAGACCGTACGGGCGCGAGGCCGCTGGGGAAGGCGAACCTCGTCCCACACTGGAGGTCCCGGTGACGACACGTGGAGTCCTTTACGTTCACTCCGCACCGCGCGCGCTGTGCCCGCATGTCGAATGGGCGGTGGCGGGCGTACTCGGTGTGCGGGTCCAGCTGGACTGGATCAGACAGCCGGCCGCCCCCGGCACCTGGCGGTCCGAATTCTCCTGGAAGGGCCGCGTCGGCACGGCCTCCGAGCTGGCCTCGTCCCTCCGGGGCTGGGACCTGCTCCGCTTCGAGGTGACGGCGGAGCCCTGCCCCACGGCGGAGGGCGAGCGCTACAGCTCCACGCCGGGTCTCGGCATCTTCCACGCCGTCACCGGCATGCACGGCGACATCCTGGTCCCCGAGGACCGCCTGCGGGCGGCCCTGGCGCGCTCCCTGAACGGCGAGACGGACCTGGAGGCCGAGGTCGCCAAGCTCCTGGGCAAGCCGTGGGACGACGAACTGGAGTCCTTCCGCCACGCAGGCGAGGGCGCCCCGGTCCGCTGGCTCCACCAGGTGGTCTGACACCCCCACCCCTTGCCCGGAACACGCACCCTCACCGAGCCGAAACGTTTCTCCGCAGGGGGCGCTATTCGGCCTGCCCCGCACACCTCCCGGCGCAGGGGGCAAAATCAGCCCCCGGCGTTTGAGGCGCGGGGGTCCGGGGGCGGAGCCCCCGGGAACGGCCCGCGGCATGCGAAAAGCCCGCCTCCCCCCCGGCAGGGGCAGAAGCGGGCCTCGCGACAGCCAAGCGCAGGTCAGACCGAACGGAACGCCAGCACCACATTGTGGCCACCGAAGCCGAACGAGTTGTTGATCGCGGCGATCGACCCCTCCGGCAGCGCCCGCGGCTCACCCCGCACGATGTCCGCCTCGACCGCCTCGTCGAGCTCGTCGACATTGATCGTGGGCGGAGCCGTCCGGTGGTGCAGTGCCAGCACCGTCGCCACGGTCTCGATACCGCCCGCGCCACCCAGCAGGTGACCCGTCATGGACTTCGTGGCGGAGATCGCGACATGGTCCAGGTCGTCGCCGAGCACCGCACGCAGCGCCTTGATCTCCGCGACGTCACCCTGCGGCGTGGACGTGGCGTGCGCGTTGAGGTGGACGACCTCGGACGGCTTGAGGTCCGTGGAGTCCAGCAGGTTCTGCATCGCGGCGGCGATCCCGCGCCCGGTGGGCTCGGGCTGCGCGATGTGGTGGGCGTCCGCGGACAGACCCTGGCCCAGCACCTCGCAGTAGACCTTGGCGCCACGCGCGGCGGCGTGCTCCGCGGACTCCAGGATCACGACACCGGCGCCCTCGCCGAGGACGAAGCCGTCACGGCCCGTGTCGTACGGACGCGAGGCCTTCTCGGGCTCGTCGTTGCTCTTGGACATCGCCATCATGTTGGCGAACGCCGCGATCGGCAGCGGGTGGATGGCCGCCTCGGTGCCACCGGCGACGACCACGTCGGCACGGCCGGTACGGATCATCTCGACGGCGTACCCGATGGCCTCGGCACCCGACGCGCAGGCGGAGACCGGGGTGTGGACACCGGCCTGGGCGTTGACCTCCAGGCCGACGTTGGCCGCCGGGCCGTTGGGCATGAGCATGGGAACGGTGTGCGGGGAGACGCGGCGTACGCCCTTCTCCTTCAGCACGTCGTACTGGTCGAGCAGGGTGATCACGCCACCGATGCCGGAGGCGATGACCGAACCCAGACGCTCGGGCTGGATCTTCTCGTCCTCACCGGCCTTGCCGGTGAAGCCGGCGTCCGCCCATGCCTCGCGGGCGGCGATCAGCGCGAACTGCGCCGAGCGGTCCAGCTTGCGGGCGAGCGGTCGGGGCAGTACCTCGCCGGGATCGACGGCCGCGAGGGCGGCGATCCGGACGGGCAGTTCGGCGAAACGTTCGCCCTCGAGAGGCTTGACGCCGGAACGGCCGGCCATCAGACCTTCCCAGGTCGATGCGGAGTCGCCACCCAGCGGAGTGGTTGCGCCGATACCGGTGACGACCACGGTGCGATTGGTCGGGCTCACTGGAAAATCTTCTCCACGTGTAGAGGGTCGTGAATCAGCGGCGCCACCGCCGGGTGGCGACACACGGGACGGGCTGGGATCAGCCCTGGTGCTTCAGGATGTAGTCGGCGGCGTCGCCGACCGTCTTGAGGTTCTTGACGTCCTCGTCGGGGATCTTGACGTCGAAGCGCTCTTCGGCGGCGACGACGACCTCGACCATGGACAGCGAGTCGACGTCCAGGTCGTCGGTGAAGGACTTGTCCAGCTGGACGTCCTCGACCGGGATACCGGCGATCTCGTTGACGATCTCGGCGAGACCGGTGACGATCTCTTCCTGAGTGGCGGCCATGTTGGCGCTCCTTCGATGTGTTTATGCAGGGTTCGGGCGGGCGGACCGAAAGGTCCGGTGTGCCAAGGAGGGTGCTGAAGATCTTGGCTGGATCAGGGAGCGGCGGCAGATGCGCGTACCGGACGTTGCGAGCCCTGCCAAGATCTTCAGCTCCTTCCTAGGGGAGGGTAACGACCGTCGCGGCGTAGACGAGACCCGCCCCGAAGCCGATGATGAGCGCCGTGTCGCCGCTCTTGGCCTGACCGGTCGCCAGAAGCCGCTCCATTGCGAGCGGAATCGAGGCGGCCGACGTGTTGCCGGTGGTTTCCACGTCACGCGCGACCGTGACGTGCTCCGGCAGCTTGAGGGTCTTCACCATCGAGTCGATGATCCGCATGTTGGCCTGGTGCGGAATGAAGACGTCCAGGTCCTCCGGGGAGATCCCGGCCGCTTCCAGCGCCTGCTGGGCGACCTTCGCCATCTCGAAGACGGCCCAGCGGAAGACCGCCTGGCCCTCCTGCGTGATGGCCGGGAACTTGACCTCGCCCCGCTCGTTGAGCGGAAGGTTCGAGACGTCGCCGATGTGGAAGTCGTTCCACGCGACGGTCTGCTTGATCGTCTCGGACTTGTCGCCCTCGGAACCCCAGACCGTCGGGCCGATGGCCGGCTCCTGGGACGGGCCGACCACGACCGCGCCCGCGCCGTCGCCGAAGAGGAAGGCCGTCGCGCGGTCCTCCAGGTCGGTGAGGTCGCTGAGCCGCTCGACGCCGATGACAAGTACGTACTCTGCCGAGCCCTCGACGATCATGCCCTTGGCGAGCGTGAGGCCGTAGCCGAAGCCCGCGCAGCCGGCCGAGATGTCGAAGGCGGCGGGCTTGCCCGCACCGACCCGGTGCGCGATGTCGGTCGCGACGGCGGGGGTCTGCTTGAAGTGAGAGACGGTGGAGACGATGACTCCGCCGATCTGCTCGGGAGCGATCCCGGCGTCGGCGATCGCCTTGCCTGACGCCTCCACGGACATCATGGCCACGGTCTCCTCGTCGGAGGCCCAGTGGCGGGTGGCGATACCGGAGCGGGAGCGGATCCACTCGTCGGACGAGTCGATCGTCTCGAGGATCACCTCGTTGGGCACGACACGGGTCGGACGGTAGCCGCCCACACCCAGGATCCGTGCGTACGGGGCGCCCTTGCTGGGCTTGATCTTCGACATGCTCTCGGGCTCCTCAGGCGCCTGCGTGCTCGGAGATGAGCGCGCGGGCCGCGTCTAGGTCGTCGGGGGTCTTGAGCGCGAGGGTCTTCACGCCGGGCAGCGCCCGCTTGGCGAGCCCGACCAGGGTCCCACCCGGCGCTGCCTCGATGAGAGCCGTGACACCGAGCGCGGCGAAGGTCTCCATGCACAGGTCCCAGCGGACCGGGTTGGCGACCTGGCCGACGAGCCGCGAGATGACCTCGTCGCCGGTGGCGACCGTCTTCCCGTCGGCGTTCGACACGTACGTGACCTTCGGGTCGGTGACCGTCAGGGCGGTGGCGGCGGCACGCAGCTTCTCCACGGCCGGAGCCATGTGGTGCGTGTGGAAGGCGCCGGCCACCTTGAGCGGCACCACACGGCGTACGCCTTCGGGCATGTTCTCGGCCAGCTCGGCGATCTGGGCCGCGGTGCCGGCGGCCACGATCTGCCCGCCGCCGTTGACGTTGGCCGGGGTGAGCCCCAGCTTCTCCAGGTGCGGGACCGTGACCTCCGGGTCACCGCCGAGGAGCGCGGCCATGCCGGTCTCGGTGACCGCGGCGGCCTCGGCCATGCCGAGCCCCCGGGTGCGTACGAGACGGAGCGCCGCCTCGTCGTCGATGACACCGGCGAGCGCGGCGGCGGTGATCTCACCGACGCTGTGTCCGGCGACGACGCCGGGCGAGGCGTCCAGGGCCGCGGCGGAGAGGAGACCCGAGGCGACCAGCAGCGGCTGAGCCACCGCCGTGTCGCGGATCTCGTCCGCGTCGGCCTTCGTGCCGTAGTGGGCAAGGTCGAGCCCGATGGCGTCGGACCATCCCGCGATGCGGTCTGCGGCACCGGGGAGTTCGAGCCAGGGAGTCAGGAAGCCGGGCGTCTGAGCGCCTTGGCCGGGAGCGACGAGTACGAGCACCCTCACACTCTCTCTTGTGGACGGCCCCGGAGGCCCGTGGGGACAGGGACGAAGAACCGTCAGGGGAATTGTTGAAGTTCGACAAAAGTCTAGGACTGGGTGTCCCCGGCGGCCAAGCGCCCCAGGATGAGGGCGATCCGCAGCGTGAACGCGGAACGGACGTCGGAGGGTGACCAGCCGGTGACGTCGGTCACACGTCGCAGCCGGTAGCGCACGGTATTGGGGTGCACGAACAGCATCCGTGCCGCGCCCTCAAGACTGCTCGCCTGCTCCAGATACACACTCAGCGTCTCCAGAAGTGCCGAACCCGCTTCTTCCAGCGGTCTGTAGATCTCCTCCACCAACTGATCGCGCGCGGCAGGGTCTCCCGCCATCGCACGCTCAGGAAGGAGATCGTCCGACAGGACGGGCCTCGGAGCGTCCTGCCACGCCGAGCAGGCTTTGAGACCGGCTGCCGCGGCCTGTGCGGACCGGGTGGCCGCGAGCAGGTCCGGAACCACGGGTCCGGCGACGACGGGTCCGGCCGCATAGGGCCCGATCAGCGACTTCGCGACGTTCAGGGGGTTGTCGCTGCCGCCCGCGATCACGACCAGCCGGTGTCCGAGCACCCCGGTCAGCACCTGGAGCTTGGCGTGCCGTGCCGCCCGGCGGATCGCCTCGACGGTGAGCTCGCTGTCGCCCTCCGGGGCGGTGCCGAGGACGACGCACACATGCTCGGGGGAGTTCCAGCCGAGGGCGGCGGCCCGCGACACGGCGCCCTCGTCCGCCTCGCCGGACAGCACCGCGTTCACCACGAGCGACTCCAGCCGGGCGTCCCACGCGCCACGGGCCTCGGCGGCCTGCGCGTACACCTGGGCGGTCGCGAAGGCGATCTCGCGCGCGTAGACGAGCAGCGCCTCGCGCAGCACCGACTCGTCGCCGGGCGCCGCGACCTCCTCGATCGCGGTCTCCATGACCTCGATCGTCGTACGCACCATCTCGACGGTCTGCCGCAGGGTGATCGCCCGGGTCAGCTCGCGCGGAGCCGTGCCGAAGACGTCGGTGGAGATCGCCTGCGGTGTCTCCGGGTGCCGGAACCACTCGGTGAACGCGGCGATACCGGCCTGGGCGACCAGGCCGATCCAGGACCGGTTCTCCGGTGGCATCGCCCGGTACCACGGCAGCGTCTCGTCCATGCGGGCGATGGCGTTCGCGGCCAGCCGGCCGGAGGACTGCTCCAGGCGTTTCAGGGTCGCGGCGTGGAGATGGGCGTCGTGCGAGGCGGGCTGCTCAGGATCGGGTCGGGGCACGCACACAAGACTGCCTTATCGGGACAGGTGCACGGAGGGCCGGGGCGGAAGACCGGCCGACGGGGATACCGTGGGGGAGTGATGGACGTACGCCGCTCCGGGGACCGCTTCCGCGGCGGAGACCCGGCCACGGGTGACTCCGCGGGCATCGAGACGCTGCACGCGTTCTCCTTCGGGCGGTTCTACGATCCGGACAATCTGCGCTTCGGACCGATCCTGGCCTGCAACGAGGAGCGTCTCGCCCCGGGCGCCGGCTTCGACGAGCATCCGCACAGCCACACCGAGATCGTCACCTGGGTGGTGGAGGGCGAGCTCACCCACCGCGACTCGGCCGCGCACGCCACCGTCGTACGGCCCGGTGATGTCCAGCACCTCAGCTCGGCCGCCGGGGTGCGGCACGTCGAGCGCAACGACGGGGAAGGGCCGCTGACGTTCGTTCAGATGTGGCTGGCTCCTCTGCAGCCGGGCGGCGAGCCCTCCTACACGCACGTCGCGGGGATCGCCGACTCCACCCCGTACGCCCTCCCCGAGGCGGGCGCGATGCTCCATGTGCGCCGGCAGTCCGAGGGCGAGCGGACCGCCGTGCCGGATGCGGCGGGCGTCTACGTCCACGTCGTACGGGGCCGGGTCCTCCTCGCGGGCGAGGAGCTGGGCCCGGGTGACTCCGCGCGTGTCACGGAGTCCCGGGGGTTGGAGCTGGAGGCGCTGGAACCGGCCGAGGCGCTGCTCTGGGAGCTCGCCGAGGTCTGAGCGCCGCCGCCCGTGCTCACTGCTTTCCGGTGCCGACCGGGTCCACGACGACCTTCTGGTCGGCGCCGTCGGCGATCTGGAGGCGCAGGGAGACCGGCAGGGCCTTGGAGCGGGTCTCGTTGGGCGGGGTGACCTCGATGGCGCTGACGTAGGCGCCCGAGCCCTCGGCCGGCGGGTAGTGCAGCGTGAAGCGGGTCGTCTCGCCGTCGGCGAGGTTGACGACCGGGGCGTCGAGGTCGCTGCGCTGGGCGCTCAGCGGGCCGGAGGCGTCCTGGGACTTGAGGTCGACACCGGGAAAGCCCTTGAGGGTGCAGGCGTCGCCGCCGGTGTTCTTGAGCCTGATCGTGAGCATGCCCTCGCCCATGCCGTTGGTGGTGCTGAAGTCGAGGTTCTCCGTCTTGCAGGCGCCGGTGGTGATCTGCCCGTTGCCGCTGCCCTCGGCGGACTGCGTGGCGGTCGAGTCGTCGTCGCCGGTGGCTGAGGCGTTCCCGTCGGACGCGCTGCTGTCGGCCGAGGTCCCGGCTTGCGATGACGACCCGGAGTTGCTCGTGCTCGCGGCGGAGTCATCGCCACCCTGGCAGGCGGTGAGCGAGAGGCCGGCGGCGAGGGTCAGGGCGGCGAGGGTGAGCGTCTTGGTGCGCATCGTTTCTTCCTTGCGGTCGGTGCGGTCGGTGCGGTCCGCCCGGTGCGAGCGGGCCTTGCTGATCACCAAGACCCGCAGCGGCCCCGGGGACGTTGCGGCCGGCCGCCCCCTAATACATGCCTGTTACACGCGATTGGCCGGTGCAAGGGCGTGTGCGCCGGGCGCGCCCCGCCCGCGCCGCGACGGCGCCACCCTGGCTCCGCAGCGCCGTCAGGCCCGTCACATGGGGCCCGGGCGGCATGGGGAGCGATGCGTCACCGCGCGGCCGGACCGCCGGTTCAGCGGCGTGCACCGTGGACCTCTGCGGCCCTCGACGGCTGGGACAGACCCGTGACCTGCGGCCCCTTGAACATCATCTGCGGCACAACGTCTTCACCGGTGCGGCACCGCTCCCACTCTCCCCGGCTCGGGAGGTGGTCACGTGTCCGGGGTGTCGTACGCGTCCCTGCTGGCCTGGATGTCGGTGCTGTGCTCGATCGCCCAGCGGGCGAGCGCCAGGGCCGGGGGGATGAGGCTCTTCCCCCGGTCGGTGAGCGCGTACTCGACGCGCGGCGGAACCTCGGCGTACGCGGTGCGGGAGACCAGCCCGTCCCGTTCGAGGTTGCGCAGGGTCAGAGTCAGCATCCGCTGCGAGATCCCGGGGATGTGCTGGTGGAGGTGCGTGAAGCGCATGCGCCCCTCGTCGAGCGTCGCCACGATCAGCATCGTCCACTTGTCGCAGATCCGGTCCAGGATGCCCCGGATCGCCCGGCCGCCGTCCCCTCGGATCATGCAGGTGTGCTCGTACTGCTCCACGGCCGCTCCTTGCCCATTACTGACATCCGTGTGCCTTTTGTAGGCGTCCCGACAGTCACTCATGATGAGGCTACTTACGGTTCGTAACCATCGGGAGGCACCCCATGCAGGTCGCGTACTGGATCACTGCCGCACTGCTGGCCCTGTTCTACCTCTACGCGGGAGGCAAGAAGGTCCTCCAGGACCAGGACGGGCTGCGGCCCATGATGGGCTGGGTCGACCAGGTGCCCATGCCGCTCGTCAAAGCCATCGGCGCCCTGGAGGTGCTCGGCGCGCTCGGTCTGGTGCTGCCGCCCCTCACCGGTTTCGCGGTCGTGCTCGCCGTCGCCGCGGCGGTCGGCCTCGTGCTGGTGCAGATCGGCGGACTGGCGCTGCACCTGTCGCGTGGCGAGGCGCGGGCGACCGGGCTCAACGTCGTCCTGCTGGTGTGGGCCGCGGTGACCGCCTGGCTGGCGACGGTCTGGCTTTGACGAGCGGACGTCCAGTCAGATCTTGGGCCTGGCCGCCAGCTTGTCGAGTTCCCGGATCGCCTGGCCGTGGGCGCTCATCCGGCGGGACACGGTGCCGATCGTGAACAGTCCTACGCCGACCACCGAGACCGGTATCGAGGCCCCGAGCACGGTCACGACCTTCTCCAGGTCGGGCTCGTAGGGCAGGAACAGCTCCTTGGCACCCCAGATCCACAGCACGACGGCGGCGCCGAACAGGACGAGGCCCCAGGTGCGTACCTTCGCTGCCTGCTCGCGGAACTCCAGGTCGTAATCACGTGATCGCATAGCGGCCGAATCTATCGGAGCCTCAGTCCGTGTGATGCCGCAGCCATGTGTCCAGGGCGGTGAAGTCCGCGACGGTCAGGCCCCGCCAGGCCTCGACACGGTGGAGCAGGTGCCGCCCCGGGTGGTGCGACTCCACCCAGGCGCGATCGACCTCGGTGATCTCGTCGTCGACCCAGGCGAACGGGCGCCCGGCGGCCCACTCGACGAGCCCGGGCGTCTTCCAGTGCAGCCCGCGCGTCCCGTCCTCGACGGGTGGATCCGGCCAGTCCACCACGGGCAGTTCGGGCAGCCCGAGCCACGGCGCGATGTACGCGTTCGCGTCGGAAATCCACGTCGTGGCCCACACCAGCTCGCACGACAACGACCTCAGCCGAGGCCCCAGGGCCGGATCGATCCTGGCCATGAGCGGGTTCTCGTCCGTGTCACCGAAGACCGGGTAGCCGCCGGGTAGTTGCTGCCGCGTCGCACCGAACGGGAGGAGCGGGCCGTCGACGTCGAGGAAGAGGAGCGCGGTCACGCGTCAGCGGAGCCCGTCCACGAAGGCCTGCCAGGCGGCGGTGCCCACGGTGAGGACGGGGCCGGAGGGGTTCTTGCTGTCCCGGACGGGCACGGAGGCGGGGCAGCCGTCGGCGATCTCGACGCAATCACCGCCGGTGTTTCCGCTGTACGAGGACTTGCGCCAGGTGGCGCCCCCGGTGACGGTGCATTCGACGCATTCGCCGCCAGAACTTCCGCTGTAGCTGGACTTACGCCACTGCGCGTTCATCAGGTCGGGGCCGGTTTCCATAACGCTCCTCCATCACGCGGGCGATCAGAGCCGCTGAATCCTCAACCGAGAGGGCCGCAGCCTGCAGATGAGCGTATCGGAGCGAGGACTCTCGGACCATGTCGGGACTGGCGGTCATGTGACCGGAAATGATGTCCTCGGTGTAGATGATGTCCGGGTCGTCATCGAAGCGCATGGTGGTGAACGACCCCTCCATGCTGGCGTGTTCCCCTGCGGTGAAGGGCAGTACCTGGATCTGCATCCACCGGTTCCTGCTGAACTCCAACAGTCGGCGTAGTTGTGCGCGCATGACTTCATGGCCGCCGACCAGGCGGCGCAGCACCGCCTCGTCCAGGATTGCCCAGGCCAGGGGCGGTTGCTTGCGCTCCAGGATCCGCTGGCGTTCCATCCGGGCCGCGAGCAGCCCCTCCAGATCGTCGGGCATACCGGTGGCCAGCACCGCTCGCGCGTACTCCTCCGTCTGGAGCAGCCCGTAGACCAACTGCGCCTGGTACGTCGAGATGTACGTCGCCCGCGCCTCCATCTCCGCGTACGGCTGGAACCACGTCGGCAGTTGGCTCCGCAGGACCAGGCCGATCAGCCGTGAGAACACCCCGTCCGTGCCCAGTGCCGCGTCCAGGCGCTCCGAGAAGTCGCGGGTCGGGACCTTCTTCGTCGTCTCGATCTGGCCGATCAGCGAGCCCGTGCAGAAGATGATCTCGCCGAGCTGGCCCTGTTTGAGGCCGTGGGCCTCGCGCTGGCGGCGCAGTTCCCAGCCGTAGTAGTCCAGAGGGGAAGCGCTGGGGTCGAGCGACTGCACGTTGGCCACGGCGGGGTGCCTCTCGCGTACAACGCCTGGCGGCGTTCGTTTCAGGTCGTAGCCGAGAGTAACCATTGCATTGCACGCTGGTGACATGAATCACGTATCCGATACCCGGACCGGTGACGCAGAGGACGCGGTCTACCGTGCCGACCTCGCGATGGGCGCGCACTCCGCCCGGCATCTGCGCCGCATCCTGCGGCTGTACCTGACCCGTTGGAAGCTGCTCGATGTGGTGGACGCGGCGGAGCTGGCGCTCACCGAGCTGATCGCCAACGTCGTGCGGCACGTTCCGGGCCGCCGCTGCCAGACCCTGATCTTCCTGCTCCCCGACGGCGGCGTACGGGTCGAGGTCGCGGACGCCTGCCCCCGGCTGCCCCGGCCCCTCGCCGGGGACGTGCTCGACGAGGGCGGGCGGGGGCTGCTGCTGGTGGACGCCGTCACCGACAGCTGGGGTGTGGAGGTGCGCCGGGACGGCCGGGGGAAGACGGTGTGGTTCGAGTGCGTTCAGCGCGCGGCGGCGAGCTCCGCCAGCACCGCGTCGGTGAACGGCGGCCAGGCCTCGGTCGCCCACGGCCCGAAGGCCCGGTCCGACAGTGCGACGCAGGCCGCGCCCGCCGCCGGGTCGATCCACAGGAACGTACCGGACTGGCCGAAGTGGCCGAAGGTGGCGGGGGAGGACGAACCCCCGGTCCAGTGCGGCGACTTGGAGTCGCGGATCTCGAAGCCGAGTCCCCAGTCGTTCGGGCTCTGGTGACCGTAGCCGGGGAGTACGCCCTTGAGGCCGGGGTGCACCACGGTCTGCGCCTCCAGGACCGTACGCGGGTCGAGGAGCCGCGGGGCCTGCACCTCCGCCGCGAACCGCACCAGGTCGTCCACGGTCGAGACGCCGTCCTTGGCCGGGGAGCCCTCCATGGCCGTCGACGTCATGCCCAGGGGTTCCAGGACGGCCTGGCGCACGTACTCGGGGAACGGGATCTCCGTGGCCTTCGCGATGTGGTCGCCGAGCACCTCGAAGCCCGCGTTGGAGTACAGCCTGCGGGTGCCGGGAGGCGCCGTGACCCGGTGCTCGTCGAAGGCGAGACCGCTGGTGTGCGCGAGGAGGTGGCGGACGGTCGAGCCCTCGGGACCGGCCGCTTCGTCCAGCTCGACGGCGCCCTCCTCGTAGGCCACCAGCGCCGCGTAGGCCGCGAGCGGCTTGCTGACCGAGGCCAGCGGGAAACGGTGCGCGGTGGGACCATGGGTACCCAGGAGCGTGCCGTCCGAGGTGACGACGGCGGCTGCCGCGGTGGGGACGGGCCAGTTCTCGATCATCGCCAGGCTCTGCATGCGTACGAGCCTAACGGGAGCCGAAACCGGGCCCGCCACCCGAATACGCTTGCTTCGAGTGCACTCCAAGGTTCTAGCGTGGAGGGCATGACGGTGATGGAGAGCATTTCCGCACGCACGGACACCTGCGCTTCCGCCCCGACGGCGCATCCACGCCCCGAGGGCCAGGACCACTACACCATCAGCGAGGTCGTCGCCTTCAGCGGGCTCACCGCCCACACGCTGCGCTGGTACGAGCGGATCGGACTGATGCCGCACGTCGACCGCTCCCACACGGGGCAGCGCCGCTTCCGCAACCGCGACTTGGACTGGCTGGCGTTCGTCGGCAAGCTGAGGCTGACCGGAATGCCGGTCGCCGACATGGTCAGGTACGCCGAACTGCTCCGGGAGGGCGACCACACCTTCGCCGAGCGGCAGGAACTGCTGGAGGCGACCCGGCGCGATGTGAAGACGCGGATCGCGGAGCTCCAGGGAACCCTCGCCGTACTCGACTTCAAGATCGACTTTTATGGCGGCGCCCGTGCGGCGTCGGAATCGGAAAGGGTCTGAGCAGATGAGCGACACCGGAAAGATCGCGACCGTGCGGCTCGGCACCGAAGGCCCGCAGGTCGGTGTCCAGGGGCTCGGCTGCATGGGCATCAGCGAGTTCTACGGGAACACCGATGAGGCCTCCGCCCGGGACACCCTGGAAGCGGCGCTGGAAGCCGGCGTCACCCTGTTCGACACCGCTGACATCTACGGCAGCGGGGCCAACGAGACGTTCCTCGCGCCGTTCGTCGGGGCGCACCGCGACGAGATCACGCTGGCGACCAAGTTCGCCATCGAGCGGAAGGACGACGACCCGCACTACCGGGGCGTGCGCAACGACCCCGCGTACATCCGTGGGGCCGTCGAGGCCAGCCTGCGCCGGCTGGGCACCGACGTCATCGACCTCTACTACATGCACCGCCGCGACCCGCTCGTCCCGTTCGAGGAATCGGTGGGCGCGATGGCCGAGTTGGTGCAGCAGGGCAAGGTCAAGCAGCTCGGTCTGAGCGAGGTGACCGGGGACGAGCTCCGTGCCGCGCACGCCGTGCACCCGATCGCGGCCCTGCAGTCCGAGTGGTCGCTCTTCAGCCGGGACGTGGAGCGCAGCGCCGTGCCCGCGGCCGTCGAGCTCGGGGTGGCCTTCGTGCCGTACTCGCCGCTCGGCCGCGGGTTCCTGACCGGGGCGTTCGCGGACGCGGCCAAGGACCTGGAGGAGGGCGACTTCCGTAAGCACCAGCCGCGCTTCACCGGCGAGAACGCGAAGACCAACGCGGCGCTGCTGGAACCGGTGCACAAGATCGCGGCGGCGCACGGTGTGACCGCCGCGCAGGTCGCCCTGGCCTGGGTGCAGCAGCGGGCGCAGGTGCACGGTCTGACCGTGGTGCCGATCCCCGGGACGCGTAAGCGCAGCCGGCTGCTGGAGAACGTGGCGGCGACCCGGCTCACGCTGACCGGCCAGGAGCTGGAGCTGCTGGAGCCCATCGCGGCCCAGGTGGCGGGGGACCGCTACCCGGACATGAGCAACACGGCCACCGCACGCGAGTAGGCGGGGCCCGGCGGGGGTCCTTCGCAGGGCCCCCGCCGACGGGTCACAGGAGCCGCTTGCGGCCCCAGACGATCACGAAGGCGGCGACGGCCGCGGTGAGGGCGAACATGGCGCCGGCTCCGAGCCACTGCATCGTCTGCATCTGGGAGACGTCGAGGTAGTCGAGGGACCAGCCGATGACGTGCTTCGACTCCAGGCAGGCGGTGTGCGCCTTGTCGTTCTCCATCTGATCGAGGCAGGTGGTCCAGTCCAGGCGGTCTCCGGAGCTGGTGAGGAAGTAGGTGCCCTGCCCCTGCTGCTCCGCCTGGTCGGGCAGCTCCGGCGGTACCAGACCGGGCCCGACACCCTTGTCGGTGTTGATCGACATGACGTTCCCCAGGCTCCGCCAGAGTTCGCTCCAGACGAACCCGAGCGCCACGACGATGCCGAGCGTGACCACCATCGACACCAGCGTGCGGCGCAGGACCAGGCCGACCGCCACGCCCACGGTGAACGTGAGGAGGGCGTAGGCCACCGGGACGACCCCCGTGACACTGAAGAAGGCGGTCCAGATGAGGCCTTCGGAGAACCCCTTGACCGGGTTCCACCACCAGGTGAGGACGGCGCTGAGCACGCCGGTCGACAGGGCGAGCACCGCGGCGGGAACGGCGAGCTTCACGGTGAGCCACCGCATCCGGCTGACGGACTGCGAGGTGACCAGCTTGGCGGTACCGGTCTCCAGGTCGCCGGCGATGAGCGGTGCTCCGAGCAGGACACCGGCCAGGACGGGGATGTAGCCGAGGTAGCTCCCGATGCTCAGCAGACGGTCGATGTACGCCTCGAACTCGGGCGGCAGGCCGCCGGCCCTCCGCGAGGTCGGGTCCTGGGCGGCCAGGAGGTCCATCATCTGCCCGCGCAGGTGGACCATGACCGCCACGCCCACGAGGGTGACGGCGACGAGCGTCCAGAGCGCCGCGCGGTGCTGGCGCCAGGCGAGCCAGACCGGGCCGCCGAGCCGGGGGATCCAGGTGTCCCGGAAGGATCCGGCGGGGGCCGTACGGGCAGGGTCACGGGTGAGCGTGGTCATGCGGTCACAGCCTTCGTCCGGTCGCGGGTGATGACGTCGTGGATGTCGCCGACACGGGCGCCGGGGGTGATCAGCGCAGGAGCGTCGGGTGAGCGCAAGTAGGCGAGCAGGAGCTCCTCCAGGGTGGGGGGCTCGGCCTGGCCGCCGTACGCGACAGGTCCGCCCAGCCGCACCAGGACGCCGGGCCGGCCGTCGCCCCGGCCGGACTCGATGACCGTGTGGGGTGCGACGGCCGGTACCGGGCCGCTCCCCGCCACGTCGAGCAGGGCGTGCGCGGCGCGCAGTTCGTTCACCTCGCCCGCGAGGCGCAGACCGCCGTTCGCGATGACGACGAGGTAGTCGCAGATGTGCTCCAGCTCGGCGAGCATGTGCGAGGACACCAGCACCGTGGTGCCGTGCTCGGCGGCCTCCGCCGTCAGCGTGGCCATGAGCTCGCGGCGGACCAGCGGGTCCAGATCGGCCATCGGCTCGTCGAGGATCAGCAGGTCGGGGCGCTTCCCGAAGGCCAGGGCGAAGGCGACGCGGGTGCGCTGACCGCCGGACAGCGTGCCGACCTTCGCCGTCAGCGGCACCTGCCCCGCGCGGACGATGCCCTCGGCGACCTCCTGGTCCCAGTGGGGGTTGAACTCGCGTCCCAGCCGCAGGGTTTCGGCGACGGTGAAGCGCCGGAACAGTGGCTTCTCCTGGGTCAGGAACGCGGTCCGCAGGACGGCCTCGGTCGATCCCGGCGCCGCGCCGAACACCCGCAGGGCGCCGGTCGTCGGCCGGATCATGTTCGTGGCCAGGCCCATCAGGGTGCTCTTCCCGGCGCCGTTGGGGCCGACGAGGCCGCACACCCGCCCGGCCGGCAGCCGGAAGGAGACGTCCCGCAGGGCCCAGCCGCGCCGGTACTCCTTGCCGAGCCCCTGGGCCTCGATCGCCGCCGCACCGACGGGCGGCCGCGCGAACTCCGTTCCGCTTCCGTACTGCGACTGTGCGTGATCCATCCGTGTCTCCTGTGCGTGGGGGGAGGGGCGGGCCCTGTACGTGGGGGAGTGGGCCCGGCTGTGCGTGCGGTCGGCCGCTGGGCCGCGACAGCGCCTGCGCGGGGTTCCGCTTCGAGGCGAGGCCGGCCGCGGTCGTGACACCCTCCTTGTGTGATGAACGGCGAACGCCGCCCGGTGAGGACCACTCTTGTCCGTCGCGTCCCGCGGCGGATCGGGCGAAAGACAGATCATCTGTGGCCGGCTCCGACTTTCGGCCGGTCGGCGGGAGGACAGTGAGAGAGATGCTGAAGAGGTGGGCCGCAGCCGCGGCCGCACGGGGGAAGAACCATCCGCGGCTCCTGCCCGCCACGCTGCGGCTGCTGCTCGTCGGGGCCCTGCTCAGCCTCGTCGTGATGGACTGGGCGGGCGGCGACTTCTACCGGATCGCCGGGCGCCACGGCCCCTCCCCGCTGGGCCCCGCCAAGCTGGTCGGCGCCCTGCTGGCCATCGCTCTGGTCGTCGCCTCGTTCCGGCTCGGCAGCCGGGCGCTGCCGGCGGCCGGCTGCGCACTGGCGGTCGTGTCGCTGGGTCTCTCGGTGGCTCTGCACATGGAGATGAGGGTCGGCGCGCAGGCGCTGGGATTCGCCGAACCGGCGGCTCTGGTGTGGCTCCTCGTGGTCGTCGCCCGGCGGGGGAAGCCGTCGTGGGCGGCGGTGGCTGTGCCGCTGCTGTACCTGGCGATCGTGCTGCGACCGGTGTCGGTCCAGTTCAAGCAGTCCACGATCATCTTCGCGTTGATCTACGCCCTGGTGGCGCTCATGGCGCTCGGCATCGGCCTCGGGATGCGCCTGCTCCTGATGGACCGGCGGCGGCAGGCGGCGGCGCTCAGGCTGGAGCAGCGCACGGAGTTCGCCCGGGACCTGCACGACTTCGTCGCCCACCACGTGACCGGCATCGTCGTCCAGGCGCAGGGAGCCCACGCGATCGCGGACCGGCGGCCCGACCTCGTGCCGCCCGCGCTCCAGCGGATCGAACAGGCCGGCTCGGAGGCGCTGACCTCCATGCGGCACATGGTGGGGATGCTGCGCGACGCCGACGGGGAAGTGGCGCTGACTCCGCTGGCCGGTATCGGAGAAGTGCGGTCGCTCGTCGAGGAGTTCTCGGCCGTCGGCGGCGCCCGGGCGCGGCTCGATCTGGAAGGGACCTTCGACGGCCTGCCGGTGGAGGTGACCACCACCGCGCACCGGGTGGTGATGGAGGCCCTCACCAACGTACGTAAACACGCCCAGGGATGCACCGAGGTGCGGGTGCGCATGGAGCGCTCGGGGGACCGGGTCACCGTACGGGTCAGCGACGACGGACGGCCGCGCCATGTCTCCCAGGGCGGCTTCGGCCTGAAGGGCCTCGACGAGCGGGTCGGCCTGATCGGCGGAAGCGTGCAGGCCGGCCCGGTGACGGCCGGTGGCTGGGGCGTCGAGGCGTCCCTCCCGGTGTCCACGGAGGCGGTGACCGTCTCATGACGATCCGCGTACTCATCGCCGACGACCAGGCCATGGTCCGTGCGGGATTCGCGATGATCCTCTCGGCGGAGGACGACATCGACGTCGTCGGGGAGGCCACGGACGGGGTGCACGCCGTGGAACTCGCCGAGCGCCACCGGCCCGACGTCGTGCTGATGGACATCCGCATGCCCCGCATGGACGGGCTGGAGGCGCTGCGCAGACTGACCCGCCCCGGCACCGTGAACCCGCCGAAGGTCGTCGTGGTCACGACGTTCGACGACGACGAGTACGTCCAGAGGGCCCTGAGCGAAGGCGCCTCCGGTTTCCTGATCAAGGACTCCGGACCCGCCCTGCTGGTCGAGGCCATCAGGGCGGCCGCCTCCGGCGAGGCGCTGGTGAGCCCGGCCATCACCGTCCGGCTGCTGAGGCAGCTCAACAGAGCCGTGCCCGCGCCCCGGGAGCCGCACACCGCGCTCTCCACGAGGGAGACGGACCTGGTGCGCCTGGTGGCCAGAGGACTGACCAACGCCGAGATCGCCGCCGAACTGTCCATCTCGGTGGGCACGGTGAAGACCCACCTCGGCAACGTCCAGGTCAAGCTGTCCGCCCGTAACCGCGTGGAGATCGCCGCCTGGGCCTGGGAATCCGGCCTGGTCGACGGAGGCCGGTAGGGCCGGTCCGGCGGCTCAGGCCAGCCGGAGCGCGAAGACCGCGAAGCCCGCCGCGAGCAGCCCCGCCGCTGCCCGGCGGGCCTTCCCGGCCCGGCCGTCCGCCTCCCAGGGGGCCTCGAACCGGCGGGCGTAGCGGGAGAGCAGCACGAGCACGGCGGCGAACAGCGGCATCCACGCCAGCCGGGCCAGGATCCAGCCGACCGAGTCCGGGGCCGTCGTCAGCCCGGGCACCGTCCCGGCGAAGGAGGCCGGCACGGCTGCGGCCAGCATCGCCGTCTGGTGCCAGCACAGGATCGTCATCGCCGACAGGTTGATCACGACCACGGGGGCCCACAGCGAGGGGCGGCGCAGCGCCCGGCCGATCCTGCCGTGCAGCAGGACCGCCGCACCGCTCTGCGCCGAGGCCAGCGCGAGGACCAGCAGCGACGGCGGATGCGAGTTGGTCCGCGCCTCGCCCGGTACGCCGACCATCGACGCCGGGTAGTGGAAGACGAGCAGCAGCACGGCGAACAGGGCGGTGCCGCCGACGAGCAGGAGCCGGGCGCCGCGCCGCGAGAGCCGGCCCTCGCCCCAGCTGACGCCCAGCTGATACGCGAAGAGCCAGCCGGGCAGGATGTTCAGCAGGCTCAGCCAGGACGGCACGGCGTCGGCGTACGGCCCGTAGCGCAGGAGGTCGACCACGGCGACCGAGCCGATCAGCGGGGCCGCGGCCCAGCCGCCGATCCGCCGGGCCAGGCGCACGCAGTACGGCGTGAGGGCGGTGACCACGGCGTACACCCCGACGAACCAGAGCGGCTGGATCACCAGCTTCGCCCCCGTACGCAAGGTGTCCTCGGGCACCCCGGCGGCGTACAGCACCGGAATCATCAGCGCCCACACGGCGGTCACGCCCAGCACGGGCCTGCCCAGCCGGACCATACGGGCGCGCAGCCAGGCACGGGTGGTGGAAGGGCGGCGGTGGTAGGAGAGGACCGAGGCGTAGCCGCCGACCAGGAAGAACACGCCCAGCATCTGGAGCACCCAGCTCACCGGCGAGAACACGGGGAACGCGGAGAGCGGGCTGGCGTTGTGCAGGCCGTCGCCGTCCAGCTCGAACCCGCCGAGCAGCCAGTGACCGGCCGGCACGGCCAGCAGGGCGAGGGCGCGCAGTCCGTCGACCGCGCGGTCGCGGTGGGCGGGAGTGCCCGCGTCGATACGGGAGACCAGCCGGCGCACGCTCATCGGGCCACCCCCTCGGCGATGGCGGTGAACGCGGTGAGCGAGTCCGTGCCGGGGGCGAAGTACCCGGTGTGGCCCTCGGCGTCCTCGGCGGGCACCTGGCGCGCCCCGAACCCCTCGCCGGCCGGGTCGGCGCCGTGCCCGAGACCCGCCACCCGGACGTGCGGTACGTCGTCGATCCAGTCGGTGTCGTCCTTGGCCGCCCAGACCCGGGCGGTGGTGTGCAGACCGGCCACGTCGTCGGCCCGCATCCCCGGGGAGCCGAGCACGACCAGGTCCGTGGCGCCGAGACCGGAGGCCGCGAGCCCGCACACCACCGAGCCGTAGCTGTGGCAGAACACGACCGGCGCGGGCAGCCCGTCGGCCGCGAGGCCCGCCGTGAACCGGGTCAGCCGCTCCGCCCCCGCCTCGGCCAGCGTCCCCGTCGCCGCGTCCAGGCCGAGGCCGACCGGGGTGGTGTAACCGGCCCAGGCGATGACCGCGCTGCCCCGGCCCGTGCCGGCGTACAGCGACTTCGCCATGCCCGCCGGGGTGCCGTACACATCGCCGCGCCGGTCGAAGGTCCCGGCGTCGATGTCCGACCCGGGCACCACCACGGACACATGACGTGCGGTGCGCAGGTCCCCGAACACCTCGGCTACCTGGCCGCGCCCCCGCGGGTCGAAGGCGAGGATCTGCCTCCCCGGCGCGGCGAGTCCGGCGTACCGGGGATCGTGGGAGGCCCGCAGCGCACGGGCGTTGGCACGGTAGCGGAGCTCCAGCGGCGCCCCGTCCAGATTGCCGACCACCGACGGATGCCGCTCCAGCAGCAGTTGCCGGTCGGTCGTGCTCAACTCACGGAAGAACTCCCGGACCTGCCCCGGCGTCGCCCGGCCCGGATCGGGCAGCTCCCGCCCCAGCACCCCGTCGGCACGCCATGAGGCGCTGCCGGGCGGTGGCCCCGTAACCGCCCGCTGAGTGTTCCCGGACGCCCAGCCGGCCGTCCCGGCCACCACGGTGGCGGCCAGTGCCACCGCGGCCAGTGTCCTCGTGAATCGGCGCATCGTGCCCTCCCCGTACGGCGTGCGCACACCGTCCGGTGTGCCGGGGAGGAAGGTAGGAAGACGGCGGGTGCCGGGGCGTCACCCCGGGGAGCCAACTGTCCGGTGATACCGGGGTAGGGGGAGTACGGGGGGAAAGCCCCACGGCGTACCGGTGGGCTGCCCGGAAGCTACGCCTCGCCCGGAGCCACCAGCCCCGACTCGTACGCGAAGATCACGGCCTGCGCCCGGTCCCGGAGCCCCAGCTTCGCCAGCACCTTGCCGATGTGCGTCTTCACCGTCTGCTCGGCCACCACCAGCCGGGCCGCGATCTCCTGGTTCGACAGGCCCCGGGCGATCAGCTCCAGGACCTCCGTCTCACGCGGCGTCAGACCGTTCAGCCGCAGCGCCGGCCCGCCGGACGGCGGTGCCGGCCGCTGCCGCGCGAAGTCCGCGATGAGCCGCCGTGTCACCGACGGCGCGAGCAGCGCGTCGCCCGCCGCCACGACCCGCACCGCGGAGATCAGATCCGCCGGAGGGGCGTCCTTCAGCAGGAACCCGGACGCCCCGGCGCGCAGCGCCTCGTACACGTAGTCGTCGACGTCGAAGGTGGTGAGCATCAGGACCTTCGGCCGGTGCACCACCCCCACCGGCGGGCTCAACAGCTCGCGGGCGGCGGCCAGTCCGTCCATCTCCGGCATCCGCACGTCCATCAGGACGACGTCCGGGTGCACCGACCTGCTGACCTCGACGCCCTTGCGCCCGTCCGGGGCCTCGCCCACCACGTCGATGTCGCTCTGGGCCGCCAGCAGGGCGGCGAACCCGGCCCGCACCATGGCCTGGTCGTCGACGATGATCACGCGGATGGTCACGGTTCCTCCGGGGTCGCGGATGCCGAGGGCGGCAGGGGCGGCGGCAGCGGGAGCCGCGCGGCCACCCGGAAGCCCCCGTCCGGCAGCGGGCCGGTGTCGAGCGTGCCGCCGGTCAACCGTACGCGTTCCCGCATGCCGACCAGGCCGTGTCCCGTGCCCGACGTCTCCAGCTTCCTCAGCGGCGAACCCGTCTCCTGGGGCCTCTCGTTGACGACCAGCACCGTCAGATGACCGTCGCGCGCCGTGACCGACACCCGGGTCCGCGCACCCGGCGCGTGCCGCACCACATTGGCCAGCGCCTCCTGCACGATGCGGTACGCCGACAGGTCCACCGCCTGCGGTACGCCGCCCCGCTCCACCGCCTCCCGCACGTCCGAGGCCAGCGACAGCTCGGCCGGGAGCCCCGCCCGCACCGTCGCCTCCACCAGCTGCTGCACCCGGTCGAGGCCGGGCTGCGGGGCCAGTTCGCCCCGGCTGCCGTCACTGCGCAGCACCGAAAGAAGCCGGCGCATCTCGGCCAGCGACTCCCTGGCCCCGGCCGCGATCGACGCGAACTCCGCCCGCGCCTCCTCGGAGAGCCCCTCGACCCGGTACGGCGCCGAGTCGGCCTGCACGGTGATCACCGACATGTGGTGCGCCACCACGTCGTGGAGCTCCCGGGCGATCCGGGTGCGCTCCTCCAGCAGCGTGCGCTGCGCCCGTTCGGCCTCGCTGATCGTCTCCTGCTCGACGAGCCTGCGCTGGGCGTCGCTCCGCTCGCGTACCGCGGCCCCGATCACCAGCACCACCCCGCCGAGGACGAACAGCAGGAGCGTGCTGCTGTTGCCGTGCGAGGGCCTGACCAGGAACAGCAGCAGGCCGGCCGCGCCCGTCGCCAGCCAGACGCCGATCGCGGTCCGCCGGCTCTCCCGCAGCCCGAGGGCCAGCAGCACGAAGAGGTAGCCGACGACGCCCGGCGGGGTCCACGGCCAGAGGGTGTCAGGGCGCAGCCCCTGCCCCAGCAGCACCAGGGCGCCCACGACGTCGGCGGTGAAGACGATCCACCAGGCCTGCAGCGGCCGGTGCGCCAGCAGCAGCAGGGGCGCGGCCTGCCCGACGGCCAGAGCTCCGGCGAGCCCGCCGGGCACCCCGTAGTCGCTGGTCAGCACATTGATCGTGACGGGGACGAAGACGGCGGTGAGGGCGAGTACGACCGCGTACGGCAGCAGCCGCAGCCAGCGTCTTGGGGAGCCGGCGAACGGCGGGACCGGCGGATGGGACGCGTGGGACAGCCCCTGGGCGAGCTCGCGCAGATTGCGGCGGGCGGCGCTCAGCAGACCGTCGGCGGGCGGGGGCCCGGCAGGAGATGGGGGCATGATCGGGTCAGCGTAGGCGCGGAGTGCGCCGGGCGGCGTCATACCGGGGGGTGGACCACGGGCCCCCGGCCCCGTACCCGGGTAGGGGGCGCGGCTCGCCCCGTACCCGGGTAGGGGGCGCGGCTCCGGGGCGACGAGGGGCCGGTGCCGTCGGTCCGGCCCACAGCTACAGCTCGGCGAGGAGCTCCGCCTTCTTCGCGCTGTACTCCGCGTCCGTCACCAGGCCCGCCTGGTGCAGGTCCCCGAGGTGGCGGATCCGCTCCGCGATGTCCGCCGGGTCGCGCCGCGCGCCGCCCACCGGGACCGGGGCGGTCGCCACGGGCACCGACTGGGTCCGGCGGACGGACTCCAGGACCGCCGCGGCGAACGGCAGCGACTCGTGCACCGGACCGTAGCCCAGGCCGAACACGACGGAAGCGGGATCCTGGTCCGGCTGGACCCGGGTGGTGACGCCGGGCGCCGGATCAGGCCCTGGGCCGCCCGCGTCGGAGTCCGCCGCCGGGCCGCGTGGCAGCAGCCGCAGATACCCCTCCAGCGCCTCGGGCGAACGCCACTCGACCCCGCCCAGCTCCGCCACGGGGAACGACTGGTCGCCCGACTTCCACTTGGCGCTCGACGCGCCCGTCCAGAACCACCGGAAGGAGACCAGCGCCCCGTCGAAGCCGGCCCGGCCGTCGTACGCCTTGAAGTGCATCGGCGTCTCGGGAGCCGTCACCAGGAAGCGCTCGGCGGGCAGGGACGCCTCGGACCCGAGCAGGCCGCGCAGCTCGTCGGCGTAGTACTCGGCGAGCGTCCCGCGCTCGGCCGGCAGCACCAGACGGTAGGGGTCGTGACCCTCCTTGAGCTGTCCGGCCGCGGCCTCCAGCAGTGGATCGGCACCTGGTCTCGGCACCGCCCGAAGGACCACCGTGCCCCGCTTGCCGGGGGTCAGCGTCACCGAAGACAACGCCGCGTACGGAATGCGGCGTTCACGCAGGCTCTGGAAGAGCCTCGGCGTGCGGATTCCCCGTTCGAAGCGGATGAGCACGGAGTCGGTGTCGAACTCCCAGGTGGCATGAATTCCGGCCAGCACATCACCCATGTGCTTCATCGTATGTGGCACAGGCCCGCACGTCCCCCTTCGGTACAGGCGGAATCACGACCAGGCGGACAGGCCGTTCGCCGCTCTCTACGCGCGTCAGACGTCTCTCTACGCGCGTCAGGCCTCTGACTCGCCGGAAATCTCCCGGTGGCAGGTGTTGTTGTCGGTGCTCGCACAGGTGACCGAGTCATAGGCGCCCACGCCGATCGCGGCGAAGTTGCTGAGGCTCTCGGTGCCCGGCTCGAAATAGCCGCTGTGCCCGATCGCGCCGCTCGCCGACACGATGCGCGCGCCGAAAGCCGGGTCGACCGGGTCGGCGCCGTGTCCCAGCCCGCCGACCGCCATGTTCGGCACGTCCGCGATCCAGTCGTCGCCGTCCCGCATCGCCCACACCGTGGCCCGGGTGCGCAGGGCGCCAGCGTTGTCCGCCCGCATCCCGGGACTGCCGGCGACCGCGATGTCGGACACCCTGGACGGCAGCTCGTGCGCGGCCATGCCGCACAGCACGGAGCCGTAGCTGTGGCAGAACAGCGAGACGTCCGAGGTGCCGGGCAGCGCGTCCAGCAGATTGTTCAGCCGCCCCGCGCCCTCCGCCGCAAGCCCGCCCAGCACGGCGTCCATGCCGATCCCGACGGGCGCCGTGTAGTCGGCCCACGCGATGACCGCCGTACGCGAACCGGGGCGCGCCGTGCGCTCGGCGTCGTACAGCGACTGCGCCATGCCGACGGGCGCCGCGTTCTTCTTGACGCCCGTGCGCTCCAGGGTCAGGAGGTTCGTGTCGACCCCGGGCACGACGACCGAGACCCGCTCGGCCCGGTCGAGGTCCCCGATGACCTCGGCCGCCCGGCCGCGACCCGACGGATCGAAGGCGAGGATCTGCCGGTCACCGGCGAGCATGGACCGGAAGCGCTCCAGCCGGAGCGCGGCCTGATGGCGCCCGTCCGGTGAGAGCCGGGTGTCCAGCGTCCGCTGTTGCTCGGCCGATTCCGCCTGGGTCAGGGCGTGCCGGTTGGCCCGGTAGCGCAGGGTGACCGGGGCACCGTTCAGATTCCCCACCACCAGCGGGTACTTGTCGGCCAGGGCGACCTGCTGGCCCGCCGTGAGCGTCGCGAAGAAGTGGGCCAGCCGGTACGCCGGGGCGCTCACGTCCGGGAGGCTGTGACCGGCTATACGGTCCTTCGCCCAGGAGGCGAGCGCGGTCTCGTGCGCCGAGTCGGAGTGCTGCTGACGCACGGCGGTCCATCCGGTGGTCGCCAGCATCACGAACACGACCGCGATGGCGAGCAGCGCGCGCCACGCGGTGAGAGTGGGGGAGGAGTCGAAGGAAGTCACTGCGCCCCACCCTAGGAGACGGGTGCGCGACGCCGTCGCAGGGGTGACACGGATCACTCGACCGCAGGGAATTGACCCTCCGTCTCTTACGCTCCGTGTGCGCCGGATCCACGGTCCGGCGCGGCGGAAGCCCGCCGGATGCCCGAATCGGCCTGAGTCGCAGGGGCATTGTGAGTTCGGCCATGTGGCGGTGGTGAGGGGTGCGGCACAGCTGTGCGGTTCGCGTAAAGAATGCGCCTACGCGGTGCGCCAGCTCCCGGAGAGCGCAGGTCCGAGCTGGTCCAGGTGGAGTTCGCTCAGCGCCCGGAGCGCGTCGAGACCGGGGTCCTTCCGCCGGCCCCAGAGCTGACCGGTCATCCTCATCACCCCGGAGAACGCCGCCACGGCCACCCGGGGGCGGGGATCCGCCTCCACGTCGAGCCCCTCACGCTCCGCGATCAGCAGGGCGGTCTGCTGCTCCAGGACGACATGGCGCCGCATGTGGGCGGCGTGCAGTGCGGGGGTCGATTCGATCATCCGGTAGGCGCGCATCTGGAGTTCGGCCGAGATGTCGTCGTCGTCGGCCTCGGAGAGGGTCATCCAGGTGCTCAGGGCGGCCCGGCGCATTGCCTCGAAAGGGGCCTCCGCGGCGGGGCGTTGACGCAGCTCCGTGAGGAAGCGCGCGTCCATCGCCTCCTGCACGGCGAAGGCGACGGCCTCCTTGTTCGCGAAGTAGCGGAAGAAGGTGCGCTGGGAGACGTCGACGGCGTCGACGATCTCGTCGACCGTGGTCCGGTCGTACCCCTGCGCGGTGAAGAGCCGGAGGGCGGAGTGCAGCAGGGCCTCACGGGTGCGCCGCTTCTTGCGTTCGCGCAACCCGTTCGGGGCTCCCGGCACGGGAACCCCGGATGTCTGCCTGCTCGTCACGTACCGGACCTCTTTTCCCTGCTTTTACCTGTTCAGACTACCTGTGAGCTACGCGACAGTTACTGTCCTGCGAATTGGTTTGTCAACTGTCAGAGGCTGACATAACGTCCGGTGCATGACTAGTCAGACCACTGTCGAGAAGGCACCGCGGGAGCCCGAAGACACCCCTGTTCCCGCACCGGTGAAAGGGCTGCGCGGCCATCCCTGGCTGACGCTCTTCTCCGTCGCCATCGGCGTGATGATGGTGGCGCTCGACGGCACGATCGTCGCGATCGCCAACCCCGCCATCCAGCAGGACCTCGGCGCCTCGCTCGCCGACGTCCAGTGGATCACCAACGGCTACATGCTGGCCCTCGCGGTGTCTTTGATCACCGCGGGCAAGCTCGGTGACCGCTTCGGCCACCGCCAGACCTTCCTGATAGGCATCGCGGGCTTCGCCGCCGCGTCGGCGGCGATCGGCCTCTCCCAGGGCGTGGCCCTGGTGATCATCTTCCGGGTGCTCCAGGGGCTCTTCGGCGCCCTGCTGATGCCTGCTGCGCTCGGCCTGCTGCGCGCCACCTTCCCGGCCGAGAAGCTGAACATGGCGATCGGCATCTGGGGCATGGTGATCGGCGCCTCGACCGCGGGCGGCCCCATCCTCGGCGGCGTGCTCGTGGAGCACGTCAACTGGCAGTCCGTCTTTTTCATCAATGTGCCGGTCGGTGTGATCGCGCTCGTCTTCGGTCTGGTGATCCTCAAGGACCACCGTGCCGAGAACGCGCCGAAGTCCTTCGACATCGGCGGCATCGTGCTGCTGTCGTCGGCGATGTTCTGCCTGATCTGGTCGCTGATCAAGGGCTCCGAGTGGGGCTGGGGCGACCTCAAGACGATCGGCTTCCTCGTCGGCGCCGTCGTCCTGTTCGCCGCGTTCGCGTTCACCCAGACGAAGGTCCGGGAACCGCTGATCCCGCTGGCCATGTTCCGCTCCGTACCGCTGTCGGCCGGTGTGGTCCTGATGGTGCTGATGGCGTTCGCCTTCATGGGCGGCCTGTTCTTCGTCACCTTCTACCTGCAGAACGTCCATGGCATGAGCCCGGTCGACAGCGGTCTGCACCTGCTGCCGCTGACCGGAATGATGATCGTCGGCTCGCCGCTCGCCGGCGCCGCGATCACCAGGTTCGGCCCCCGTGTGCCGCTGGTCGGCGGCATGGTGTCCGTCGCGGTCGCCATGTTCGGGATGTCGCAGCTGGCCATCGGCACCGGCACGCTGACCATGTCGCTCTGGTTCGCCCTGCTCGGCTTCGGCCTCGCACCGGTCATGGTCGGCGCCACCGAGGTCATCGTCGGCAACGCCCCGATGGAGCTCTCCGGTGTCGCGGGCGGACTCCAGCAGGCCGCCATGCAGGTCGGCGGAAGCCTCGGTACGGCCGTCCTCGGCGCCGTCATGGCCGCCCAGGTCGACGCGAAGCTCGGCGACAACTGGAAGGCCGCCGGCCTTCCGCCGGTCGAGCCGGCGCAGCTGGACCAGGCGTCCGCCGCCATCAAGGTCGGCATGCCGCCGGTCGCACCCGGCACCCCGCCGGAGATCGCGGCGAAGATCACGGGCGTCGCCCATGACACGTTCGTGTCGGGCATGAGCTCGGCCTTCATGGTCGCGGGCATCGTCGCGGTGGTCGCCGCCCTGGTCGCCACGCTCACCAAGCGCGGTGCGAACGCCGAGGCCGGAGTGGGTGCGGGCCACATCTGATCCCCCTCGGACCCTGGACCGCCCCCGGCGGCCCAGGGGTCCCGAGCCGTCAACACAGTGCACCTGACAGCCCCGCCGGAAGGTTCCGGCGGGGCTGTCGCCTATCAGGGTGGTCCGCCTCCCGGGCCCTTCCCGGCCCGTACCTCCGCAGGTCAGAGTGCGGACATGCGAGCCGCCCGGCTCGCTCGACCACGGGGGTTGATCCACCATGCGCACGACCGTTCTCGCCTCCACCCTGGCGGCCACCGCACTCGTCCCGGCCACGGCCGCCCTGTCCTCGGGCGCCACACCGGCCGCCCAGCACGGGCCCACCGAGCGCACCCGCAGCGCACCGCACGCCGCACCGGCGGGGCTCGCGCCGTGCGGAGCGGGGCAGCTCTGCCTCTGGGCGAAGCCCGACTTCACCGGGGCCAGGCAGGTCCACGAACTGTCCACCGTCGACATCGAGAGCTGCGTCCCCCTCCCGGCCGGCCGCCCCGCCCAGGCGCTCGTCAACCGCACCGGGCGGCCCGTCACCACCTACCAGTCGGCCGAGTGCGCCGAGACCGGTGAGTTCGAGACGTACCCGGGCGGCGGCACCTGGGTCCCCAGGTCGCCGTACACAGCGCGGGCCTTCAAGATCTGGGAGAGCTGAGCGCCGGTGAACGCCGAAGGGCGGCGGAGCCGTGAAGCTCCGCCGCCCTTCGAGGAACCGTGATCCTTACGCGTCGCCGCCGGCCGCGCCGGGGCTCGCGGCGGCCACGTCCAGCAGCTCGTAGCGGTCCAGCGCCGTCTTCAGCGCCGAACGGTCGATCTTGCCTTCCTTCGCCAGCTCGGTCAGCACCGCGAGCACGATCGACTGCGCGTCGATGTGGAAGTAGCGGCGGGCCGCACCCCGGGTGTCGGCGAAGCCGAAGCCGTCCGCACCCAGCGACTGGTAGGCGCCGGGCACCCAGCGCGAGATCTGGTCCGGCACGGAACGCATCCAGTCCGAGACCGCCACGAACGGGCCCTCGGAGCCGGAGAGCTTCTGCGTCACATAGGGGACGCGCTGCTCCTCCTCCGGGTGGAGCAGGTTGTGCCGCTCCACCTCCACGGCCTCACGGCGCAGCTCGTTCCAGGAGGTCGCCGACCAGACGTCCGCCTTCACGTTCCACTCCTCGGCGAGGATCCGCTGGGCCTCGACCGCCCACGGGACCGCCACGCCGGACGCCAGGATCTGGGCCGGGATCTCGCCCTGCTCGCCGCTGCGGTAGCGGTGCACGCCCTTGAGGATGCCCTCGACATCCACATCGGCGGGCTCGGCGGGGTGCTGGATCGGCTCGTTGTAGACGGTGAGGTAGTAGAAGACGTCCTCGTTCTCGTCGGGGGCCCCGCCGTACATCCTGCGCAGACCGTCCTTGACGATGTGCGCGATCTCGTACCCGAACGCCGGGTCGTAGGAGACACAGGCCGGGTTCGTCGACGCGAGCAGCTGCGAGTGGCCGTCCGCGTGCTGGAGACCCTCACCGGTCAGCGTCGTACGGCCGGCGGTCGCACCCAGCACGAAACCGCGCGAGAGCTGGTCGGCCATCTGCCAGAACTGGTCACCGGTGCGCTGGAAACCGAACATCGAGTAGAAGACGTACACCGGGATCAGCGGCTCGCCGTGCGTGGCGTACGCCGAACCCGCGGCGATCAGCGAGGCCGTACAGCCGGCCTCGGAGATGCCGTCGTGCAGCATCTGGCCGGTCGGCGACTCCTTGTACGCGAGGAGGAGCTCACGGTCCACGGACTCGTACTGCTGGCCGAGCGGGTTGTAGATCTTCGCACTCGGGAAGAACGCGTCCATGCCGAAGGTGCGGTACTCGTCGGGCGCAATCAGCACGAACCGCTTGCCGATCTCCTTGTCCCGCATGAGGTCCTTCAGGACGCGGACGAACGCCATGGTCGTGGCGATCGACTGCTGACCCGAACCCTTCTTCGCGGTCGCGTACGCCTTGTCGTCAGGCAGGGGCAGCGGCTTCGCCCGCACCACCCGGGTCGGGACGTACCCGCCCAGACCCTTGCGGCGGTCGTGCATGTACTGGATCTCTTCCGAGTCGCGGCCCGGGTGGTAGTACGGCGGGTTACCGTCCTCCAGCTGCTTGTCCGCGATCGGGATGTGCAGTCGGTCACGGAAGCGCTTGAGGTCGTCGGCCGTGAGCTTCTTCATCTGGTGGGTCGCGTTGCGGCCCTCGAAGTTCGGTCCGAGCGTCCAGCCCTTGACCGTCTGCGCCAGGATCACGGTCGGCTGGCCCTTGTGGGCCTTGGCCGCCGCGTACGCCGCGTAGACCTTGCGGTGGTCGTGACCGCCGCGGCCCAGGTGCAGGATCTGGTCGTCGGACATGTCCTTGACCATGTCCCGCAGCCGCGGGTCGTCACCGAAGAAGTGGTCACGGATGTACGCCCCGGTCTCGGTCGCGTACGTCTGGAACTGGCCGTCCGGGGTGGTGTTCAGCTTGTTGACCAGGATGCCCGTGCGGTCCTGCGCGAGCAGCGGGTCCCAGGTGCGGTCCCAGACCAGCTTGATGACGTTCCAGCCGGCGCCGCGGAACTGCGACTCCAGCTCCTGGATGATCTTGCCGTTGCCGCGCACCGGGCCGTCGAGGCGCTGCAGGTTGCAGTTGACCACGAAGGTGAGGTTGTCCAGGCCCTCACGGGCGGCGATGGACAGCTGGCCGAGCGACTCCGGCTCGTCCATCTCGCCGTCGCCGAGGTAGGCCCAGACATGCGACTTGGAGGTGTCGGCGATGCCGCGCGCCTCCATGTAGCGGTTCATCCGCGCCTGGTAGATCGCGCCGAGCGGGCCGAGGCCCATCGAGACGGTCGGGAACTCCCAGAAGTCCGGCATCGACCGCGGGTGCGGATAGCTGGACAGCGCGTGACCGGCCTTGGACTTCTCCTGGCGGAAGCCGTCGAGCTGCGCCTCGCTCAGCCGGTCCAGCAGGAAGGCGCGGGCGTAGATGCCCGGGGACGCGTGGCCCTGGAAGAAGATCTGGTCGCCGCCCAGGCCGTCGTCCTTGCCCCGGAAGAAGTGGTTGAAGCCCACGTCGTACAGCGAGGCGGAGGAGGCGAAGGTGGCGATGTGCCCGCCGACGCCGATCCCGGGACGCTGGGCGCGGGAGACCATCACCGCTGCGTTCCACCGGGTCGCGTTGAGGACCTTGCGCTCGATCTCCTCGTCGCCGGGGAAGAACGGCTCGTCCTTCGTGGCGATCGTGTTGATGTAGTCGGTACTGCGCATCTCGGGCACGGCCACGCGCTTCTCGCGCGCACGCTCGATGAGCCGGAGCATCAGATAGCGGGCCCGCTCACGGCCGCGCTCGTCGACGGCGGCGTCGAGGGAGTCGAGCCATTCCTGGGTCTCTTCAGGATCGAAGTCCGGGACCTGGCTGGGAAGGCCGCCAATGATGATCGGGTTGCGATCGGATCCGGAAGCCACGCTGTTCCTTCGCTGTTCGGTGGTGCTCTTCGGGGCCTGGTTGCGGGGAACGTACCCCCGGGGAGGCTGCTTACGCCGCATCCATCGTGTACCGCGAGGCCCCAAACGTCATCTCTACTGTGGGGTAACGCAAGGTTCCCGGACGCCGTGTCCGGGCACGAGTACCAGCAGCGTGAGGGCGGTACCGCCCAAACCGCAACCATACGCTCAACCCGGCCAAGCGTTCCCAAAGCCCGTTCGAATCCGAATGGCGGAGCGAAACGGCATAAGCTGAGGAAGGACGTAAGACCGACGCCGGTCGGTCCTAAGGGTCCGGACACCATTTCCGGCCCCGCAGGAGACATACCGGAGGTTGCGGCGACGTGGCAGGGAACGTCACCGTTTAGGCGGTCTCGGACGCCGGGTACTTGCGCGATTCGCCGAGCCCGTGTGGACTACGGCCAATGCCCCGCGCACGCGCGTGGCTGAAGCATTTTCCGAAACATGATCAGGAGGCAACCCGTGAGCGCGACCGCGGACCACGCGGAGGAACGGACCAACACGGCCGCAAGGCTTGGGTTCGAGCCCGGACAGGTGGTCCAGGAGATCGGCTACGACGACGACGTCGAGCAGGAGCTCCGTGAGGGCATTGAGGCCACAATCGGCCAGGAACTCGTCGACGAGGACTACGACGACGTCGCTGACGTCGTCCTGCTCTGGTTCCGCGACGAGGACGGCGACCTTACGGACGCGCTGGTGGATGCCATTGGTCTGATCGAGGACGGTGGGGCGGTCTGGCTGCTGACGCCCAAGACCGGCCGCGACGGATACGTCGAACCGAGCGACATCAACGAGGCTGCCCAGACAGCTGGTCTCGCCCAGACCAAGAGCATCAGCGCGGGCAAGGACTGGACGGGCAGCCGTCTGGTCACCCCCAAGGGGGCCAAGGCCAAGCGCTGAGAGCTCCTTTCATCACCCGAGGCCCCCGACGGCACCACGCCGGCGGGGGCCTTCGTACGCCCCGGTGCGTCCCTGCCCGGCTCCCGCCGGGGACGCTGCGTAGGGTGGGTGTCACCCGGACGGCCCAGGCCGGGGAAGTGTGACGTTCGTGAAGGGATACGTGTACATGGCGATCGAGGTCGGCACGAAGGCTCCGGATTTCGAGCTGAAGGACAACCACGGGCGCACCGTGAAGCTCTCCGATTTCCGTGGCGAGAAGAACGTGGTCCTGCTCTTCTACCCCTTCGCCTTCACCGGCGTCTGCACGGGGGAGCTGTGCGCGCTCCGCGACGAGCTCCCCAAGTTCGAGAACGACGACACCCAGCTGCTCGCCGTCTCCAACGACTCGATCCACACCCTGCGCGTCTTCGCCGAGCAGGAGGGCCTGGAGTACCCGCTGCTCTCGGACTTCTGGCCGCACGGCGAGACCTCGCGGGCGTACGGCGTCTTCGACGAGGACAAGGGCTGCGCGGTGCGCGGCACGTTCATCATCGACAAGGAGGGCGTGGTCCGCTGGACCGTCGTCAACGGCCTGCCGGACGCGCGTGACCTGAACGACTACATCAAGGCGCTCGACTCGATCTGATCCGGGTTGTACGGGATCCGGGGTTTGCGACCCGCCGGATCCGGGGATCTCCTGGCGGCGACCGGCCAAAAGCCTGTTTTGGCCGGGAACCGGTCACTAGGATCCAATCGTTGATCCGATGCCATCGCACAACGGGGGCGCTGGTGTCTGCCGGCCCTCTCAAAACTTTTGGAGGACTCGTGGGAGTCAGCCTCAGCAAGGGCGGCAACGTCTCGCTGACCAAGGCCGCGCCGAACCTGACGGCGGTCATCGTCGGTCTGGGCTGGGACGCCCGGACGACAACCGGCGGTGACTTCGACCTCGACGCCAGCGCGCTGCTGACGAACGCCGAGGGCAAGGTCGGCAGCGACGGGAATTTCGTCTTCTTCAACAACCTCAAGAGCCCCGACGGCTCGGTCGAGCACACCGGTGACAACCTCACCGGTGAGGGCGAGGGCGACGACGAGGTCATCAAGGTCAACCTGGCCGGAGTCCCGGCCGACGTCGACAAGATCGTCTTCCCGGTCTCGATCTACGAGGCCGAGAGCCGCCAGCAGAGCTTCGGCCAGGTGCGCAACGCGTACATCCGCGTGGTGAACGACGCGGACAACAGCGAGCTCGCCCGCTACGACCTGAGCGAGGACGCCTCGACGGAGACCGCCATGGTCTTCGGTGAGCTCTACCGCAACGGCGCGGAGTGGAAGTTCCGTGCCATCGGCCAGGGGTACGCCTCGGGTCTGCGCGGCATCGCGCAGGACTTCGGCGTCAACGTCTGAGCCGGTCCGGGGCACGCTCCGGACACCCACAGCTCCACCGCGTCCGGCGCCGCACGATGTGCGGCGCCGGACGCGCTCGGCAGGGCGCCCCGCGTCCGTCAGGCGCCCGTGCCGGGCCGTAACGACCTCGCCGCGACGCCACCGGCAATCGTGGGCGAGGTCTCGCAGGACCGTCCATCGACTCGGGGAGGACACACCATGGGCGTCACGCTCGCCAAGGGAGGCAATGTCTCCCTCTCCAAGGCCGCACCCAACCTCACGCAGGTGCTGGTCGGGCTCGGCTGGGACGCACGATCCACGACGGGAGCCGACTTCGACCTCGACGCCAGCGCACTGCTGTGCCAGTCGGGCCGGGTCCTCGGCGACGAGTGGTTCGTGTTCTACAACAACCTGACCAGCCCCGACGGCTCCGTCGAGCACACCGGCGACAACCTCACGGGGGAGGGTGAGGGCGACGACGAGTCCGTCATCGTGAACCTCACGCAGGTGCCGGCGCACTGCGACAAGATTCTTTTCCCGGTCTCGATCCATGAGGCCGACAATCGCGGGCAGACCTTCGGGCAGGTGGCCAATGCCTTCATCCGCGTGGTGAATCAGGCGGACGGACAGGAACTGGCGCGCTACGACCTCAGTGAGGACGCGTCGACGGAGACGGCGATGATCTTCGGTGAGCTCTACCGCTATGGCGGTGAGTGGAAATTCCGTGCAGTCGGACAGGGGTACGCGTCAGGGCTCCGGGGCATCGCTCTAGACTTCGGGGTCAACGTTTCGTAAAGCCGCGCACGGCGCGGGGGAGCCCCGTACTCAACCGGGGGAGACCCGTTACATACACGATGGGGTAGCCAGTGCTTCTGAAAACCTTCGGCTGGTCGTTCGCGGTCACCGCGATCGGTCTGGTCGCAGCGGTGTTCTACGGGGGGTGGCAGGCATTCGGCATCGTCGCGATCCTGTCGGTCCTCGAGATCTCGCTGTCCTTCGACAACGCGGTGATCAACGCCGGAATCCTGAAGAAGATGAATGCCTTCTGGCAGAAGATCTTCCTCACCATCGGCGTGATCATCGCGGTCTTCGGTATGCGGCTGGTCTTCCCCGTCGTGATCGTGGCCATCAGCGCGCAACTGGGTCCGATCGAGGCCATCGACCTCTCGTTCAACGACCCCGACCGCTACAAGGAACTGGTGACGGACGCCCATCCGTCGATCGCCGCCTTCGGTGGCATGTTCCTGCTCATGATCTTCCTCGACTTCATCTTCGAGGACCGTGACATCCAGTGGCTGCGCTGGATCGAGCGCCCGCTGGCCAAGCTCGGCAAGGTCGACATGCTGTCGGTCTGCGTCGCGCTCATCGTCCTGCTGGTCGCGTCCATGACGGTCGCGACCCACGCCCACCAGCACGGTGGCGGGCACGTCGACAAGGCCTCGACCGTCCTGCTCTCCGGCATCGCGGGCCTCATCACCTACCTCGTGGTCGGCGGTCTCTCCGGATTCTTCGAGGACAAGCTCGAAGAGGAGGAGGAGCGCGAGCACGAGGCCGAGGAAGAGGCCAGGAAGGCCGGGAAGCCGGCTTCTGCGGTGCTCCTCGCGGGCAAGGCCGCGTTCTTCATGTTCCTCTACCTCGAGGTCCTCGACGCGTCCTTCTCGTTCGACGGCGTCATCGGCGCCTTCGCCATCACCAACGAGATCGTCCTGATGGCGCTCGGCCTCGGTATCGGCGCCATGTACGTCCGTTCGCTCACCGTGTACCTGGTCCGCCAGGGCACGCTCGACGACTACGTCTACCTGGAGCACGGCGCGCACTACGCGATCGGCGCCCTGTCGGTCATCCTGCTCGTCACCATCCAGTACGAGATCAACGAGCTCATCACCGGTTCCGTCGGGGTCATCCTGATCGCCTGGTCCTTCTGGTCCTCGGTCCGGCGCAACAAGGCCATCGAGGCGGCCGGCGGCGACGGCGGCGACGGCTCGGATTCCAAGGCGGAAGTGTCCTCCGGGGTGTGACCCGGTAAGGATTGAGGAACGCTCTCTCTGCGGGGCGGCCACGGCGGCGGTTCTCCGGGAACACCCGGACCCGGCGCGGCGGCCGCCCCGCAGTGACGTGCGGGGTGTGTGGGCCGCAGGTGCGGGGCCGAGCGGTACTACCGATACATATGGGGGTTGGGATGGCCTTCTGGGACGGCCTGTTTCCGAGGCGGGCGTCGCAGTTCGAGTCGGGTAACTCCGCGACGAACTCGATCGTGCTCTCCAAGCGCAATGCCACGGTCTCGCTGAACAAGCAGGGCGCGCTGTCGGGCAATCTGCGCGTCAACCTGTCGTGGCGGATGCGTACGTCGGACATCGGCGGAAGGTCGCGGCAGAGCGGCCGGCTGCTGCGCCCGCTGAAGCTCTTCCAGCCCGACGTGGTCCAGGCGCACACCCAGGGCATGGTCAACGTCGACCTGGACCTGGGCTGCATGTACGAACTGGCGGACGGGACCAAGGGGGTCGTGCAGCCCCTGGGCAACCTCATCGGCGACCTGAACGCGGCCCCGTACATCAGGCTCAGCGGGGACGACCGCTTCGGGGCGCCGTCGGGCGAGACCGTCTACGTGAACCTCGACAAGCGCGACGAGATCAAGCGCCTGCTGTTCTTCGTGTACATCTACGACCAGACCCCGGCCTTCGACCGTACGCACGCCAAGGTGACGCTCTATCCGGGCAACGGCCCGCGCATCGAGATCGAGCTGGACGAGCGTGCCCCGCAGGCCCGTTCCTGCGCGGTGTTCACGGTGGAGAACGTCAAGGGCGAGCTGATCGTGCGCCGTGAGGTGAAGTTCGTGTACGGCTTCCAGTCGGAGCTGGACCGGATGTACGGCTTCGGCATGCAGTGGGGACGCGGCTACAAGACGCGGGCCTGAGTGCGCGCCGTGAAGGGCGGCCGCGCCTCCGGTTCACTACCGGAGGAACTGCGGGCCCTGCGGGGGGAGCACGAAATTCGGGTCGGCGGCGGGCGCCGCGGCGGCCGCGGGCTGCGGGTAGCCGTACCCCGGCGCGGCGGGCTGGGGGTAGCCGTAGGCGGGCTGAGGGGCCGCCGTGGGCTGCTGCGGGTAGCCGTACGCCGGCTGGGCCGCCGCGGGCTGGGGATAGCCGTACGCGGGCTGCTGGTGCTGGACCGTGGCCTGGGAGTCCGGAGCGGGCTGCTGGTGCTGCACCGTGGCCTGGGAGTCCGGGGCGGGCGGGAAGGACGCCGACGTGTCGGGAGTGCCGGGTACGGCCGCGGGGCCGGGCTCGGAGGCCGCCTCGGCCTCGTCCACCGAGATCCCGAAGGCGGTGGCCAGTCCGACGAGGCCCGTCGGGTATCCCTGCCCCACCGCCCGGAACTTCCAGCCGTCACCCCGCCGGTACAGCTCGCCGCAGATGACGGCGGTCTCCTCGCCGGTCTCGGCCCGCACATCGAAGACCGCGAGCGGCTCACCGTCGGCGGACGCCGCGTCGTACAGCGATATCCGCAGGTCCGTCACCCGCTCGAACGCCTCCTCGTCGCAGGACGCGGCGATGACCACCTGGTCCACGGAGGGGGCGAGCGAGGAGAGGTCCGCCTCGATCGTGTCGGTGAGCCCTTCGGGGGAACTGCGCTTGGGCAGCCGCCGCACGAGGCCCGAAGGGTGCCGCGGCTGGTTGTAGAAGACGAAGTCCTCGTCGGAACGCACCCGGCCGGAGGGCCCGATCAGCAGGGCGGATGCGTCCACATCAGGGACCCCGGCGCCCGGGGTCCAGCGCAGCACGGCCCGTACGGCCATGGCGTCGAGAGGGACGTTCGAGCCCTTCAGCATCGCGTGCGTCATGGCGGTCATCCTGCCTGCTCGGGGGGAGTCCGGACAACGCGGGGGTACGAACCAGTAGGCCAGGCACTGTTCGCGAGGGGCACGAAGGCGCGCCGCACGGGGTGTGAGATACGCCGGGGACACCCGAAGTTCACAAGGACGGGGAACTGGCGACACCTGTCCGAACGTACTATTACCGGCCACATGTTTGTCCGGTCCATCAGGCAGTACGGGGGAATCACATGCGTCATTTCGGGCACATCTCGCCCGCTGTCCGGGAGAGCCTGTTCTTCAGGGAGCCCTGCGAGTTCGACGCGGGTTCCCCCTCCCGAATGCTGTCCGCGGCCCTGGGCGCCACGCTCTACAGCCCCGCGACGCGCCCCAGGCTGGCCGACGACGTGATCAAGCAGGGCGGGCAGGGAGTCGTCTCCATGGTGCTCTGCCTGGAGGATTCCATCGACGACGCCGAAGTGACCGGCGCCGAGGCCAACCTGGTCCGGCAGTTCGCGGACATCGAGGCGCGCGGCGCCGATGTGCCCCTGCTCTTCATCAGGGTCCGTGAGCCGGAGCAGATCTCCGACCTCGTACGGCGGCTGGGAAGCTCCGTCCGATGGTTGTCCGGATTCGTACTTCCCAAATTCACGGAAGAGCGGGGCGAGCTCTTCCTGGAGGCCCTCACCGCGGCCGAAGCGGAGAGCGGACACCGGCTGTTCGCGATGCCCGTCCTCGAATCGCCCGAGCTGCTCCACCTGGAGACGAGGGGCGAAATCCTGCGGGGAATCGCCCGTACCGTCGACAAGTACCGCGAGCGGGTCCTCGCGCTGCGGCTGGGCGTCACCGACTTCTGCTCCGCCTACGGCCTGCGCCGGGCCCCCGACATGACGGCGTACGACGTCCAGATCGTCGGTGCCGTCATCGGGGACGTCGTCAACGTGCTGGGCAGGGCGGACGGCACCGGATTCACCATCACCGGCCCCGTATGGGAGTACTTCCGGCTCCAGGAGCGGATGTTCAAGCCCCAGCTGCGCCGCAGCCCCTTCATGGGGCAGGCCGAGGAGCTGCGCACCGCGCTCATCGAGCACGACCTCGACGGGCTGCTGCGCGAGATCGAGCTCGACCGGGCCAACGGGCTGCTCGGCAAGACCTGCATCCATCCGTCCCACGTCCTGCCGGTGCACGCCCTGTCGGTCGTCAGCCACGAGGAGTACAGCGACGCGCAGGACATCCTGCGCCCCGAGCGGGGCGGCGGCGGGGTGCTGCGCTCCGCCTACACGAACAAGATGAACGAAGTGAAGCCCCACCGCGCCTGGGCCGAGCGGACCCTCCAGCGCGCCGAGGTCTTCGGCGTGGCCCGCGAGGACGTCGGCTTCGTGGAGCTCCTGGCCGCCGGCGTGACGGCCTGAGCGCGGACATGGGCGAGCACGGGCGAGCAGCGGACGAGCACATACGGGAAGAAGAGGCAGTGGACGTGGAGTGGTCGGGTAACTGGGTCGCCGGGCGGCTCGGGGTCGAGCTCGTCGGCGACGGGGAGCTCAGGGAGCTGCTGGGCCTCGCCCTGCGCCGCAACCCGAAGCGGGCCCATCTGCTCGTCTCGAACGTCCTGGGCAAGCACGTGCCGCAGCGGCCGTCCGTCGTCCACGGCGCGGGCTTCGAGCTCGGCGAACGGGTGCGGAACCTGCTGGGCGAGGCGGAGGCCCGCCGCGCGGTCGTCCTCGGCTACGCGGAGACGGCGACGGGCCTCGGCCACGCCGTCGCGGACGGGCTCGGCGTGGCCCCGTACCTCCACTCGACCCGGCGCCCCGTCGCGGGCGTCGCCCAGGCCGGCGGCTTCGAGGAGGCGCACTCGCACGCCACCTCCCATCTGCTGCTGCCCGAGGACCCGGACCTGCTGCACGCCACCGCGGAGGGATCGCCGCTGGTCCTGGTCGACGACGAGTTCTCCACCGGCAACACCGTGCTCAACACCATCAGGGCCCTGCACGCGCGCTACCCCCGGGACCGGTACGTCATCGTCGCCCTGGTGGACATGCGCTCCGAGGCCGACCAGGGGCGGCTCGCCGAGTTCGCCGAGGAGATCGGCGCCCGCGTCGACCTGGTGGCCCGCGCCCGGGGCACCGTGCGGCTGCCCGAGGGGGTCCTGGAGAAGGGCCGGGCCCTGGTGGCGGCGTACGACGCGCAGGACGCCGAGCCCGCGGCGGACGAGGCCCCCGCGCCACGGTCCGCCCCCGTACGCGTCGCCCTGGACTGGCCGGCCGGGGTCCCCGACGGCGGACGCCACGGCTTCACCCCCGTCCACCGCGCCGCCCTGGAAGCCGCGCTCCCGGCCATGGGCGCCCGTATCGCCGACGCCCTGGGCGAGGCGCGCAGGGTGCTCGTCCTCGGCTTCGAGGAGCTGATGTACGCGCCGCTGCGGCTCGCCACCGCGCTGGAGGACGCCACCACGGCCGAGGTGCGCTACTCCACGACGACCCGCTCGCCGGTGCTCGCCGTGGACGACCCGGGCTACGCGATACGCAGCCGCCTCGTCTTCCCCGCCCACGACGACCCCGCCGACGGGCCGGGGGACCGGTACGCCTACAACGTCGCGGGCGGCGGATTCGACGCCGTCGTCGCCGTGGTCGACTCCACCGCCGACACCCCCGCCCTGCACGCCCCCGACGGACTGCTGGCCCGGCTCGCCGGCCACACCGACCAGGTCGTGCTCGCGGTCGTCCCCTCGTACGTTCCGTCGCCGACCCCCCACAGGCAGGAAGCCGTCATGCTGCCCGAACCCCTCCGGGGACCCGCCTTCTCCTCCTACGCGGCGGACGACGTCGGCTGGCTGCTCCAGGACCTCTCGGACACGGCCCTGGAGGCCCCCACGGAGGAGCGCGAGGAGGCCATCCAGAGCGGCGGCGCGCACTACGCCGAGTCGCTCCCCGTCGAGTACCAGCCCAGCCCGCAGTACCAGGAGCTGTTCAAGGCGGCTCTGGACACCTCGGCGGCCCGTATCGCCCGGGCCGTCGGCACGGTCACCGAGACGGTCCTCGCCGAGAGGGGGCCCCGCCCCGTCCTGGTCTCCCTGGCCCGGGCCGGCACCCCCGTCGGCGTTTTGATGCGCCGCTGGGCGCAGCACCGCCACGGCCTCGACCTGCCGCACTACGCCGTCTCCATCGTCCGGGGGCGCGGCATCGACGCCAACGCCCTGCGCTGGCTGGCCGCCCACCACGACCCGGCCGACGTCGTGTTCGTCGACGGCTGGACCGGGAAGGGCGCCATCACCCGCGAACTCGCGGCGGCGCTGGAGGAGTTCGCGGCCGCTCACCCTGAATGCGGGCGCTTCGACCCGGAGATCGCCGTACTGGCCGACCCGGGCGGCTGCGTACGGACGTACGGCACGCGCGAGGACTTCCTCATCCCGTCCGCCTGCCTCAACTCCACGGTCTCCGGGCTGATTTCCCGTACGGTGCTGCGCGCCGACCTGGTCGGGCCGCACGACTTCCACGGCGCGAAGTTCTACCGCGAACTCGCGGACACCGATGTCTCCGGCCTGTTCCTCGACACGGTCGCCGCCCGCTTCGACGAGGTCGCCGGCGCCGTGGACGCCGAGGCGAAGGAACTGCTCGCCGCGGACCGCGCGCCCACCTGGGAGGGCTGGGCCGCCGTCGAACGGATCAGCGAGGAGTACGGCATCCACGACGTCAACCTGGTCAAGCCCGGCGTCGGCGAGACGACCCGGGTGCTGCTGCGCCGCGTCCCCTGGAAGATCCTGGCCAAGCGGGGAGCCGGCGCCGACCTCGACCACGTACGACTGCTCGCCGAGCAGCGCGGTGTCCCGGTCGAGGAGGTCGGAGAACTCCCGTACACCTGCGTCGGGTTGATCCACCCCAAGTACACCCGGGGCGCCACCGGCGCGGACGGCACGGCGGTGACGGCGAAGTGAGCGAGAGCGTGAACACACCTGAGAGCCCGTCCGCCGACGCCCCCGGATCCGCCGGCGTACCCGGATCCGCCGGTGCCCCCGTGACGCTGGTGGCCAGCGACCTCGACCGCACCCTCATCTACTCGGCGGCGTCCCTCCAGCTGACCATGCCGGACGCACAGGCCCCGCGCCTGCTCTGCGTGGAGGTGTACGGCGGGGCGCCCCTCTCCTACATGACGGAGACGGCCGCCGCCCTGCTCGACGAACTCGCCCGCACCACGGTGTTCGTCCCGACCACCACCCGGACCCGGGAGCAGTACGGCCGCATCCACCTGCCAGGACCCGCCCCCCGGTACGCCATCTGTGCCAACGGCGGACACATCCTCGTCGACGGCGTCTCCGACCCGGACTGGCAGGACCACGTGGTCCGCCGGATCGCGGGCGAGTGCGCCTCCCTCGGGGAGGTCCGCGCCCACATCCAGGCGACGGCCCACCCCTCCTGGCTGCTCAAGGAACGGGTCGCCGAAGACCTCTTCGCCTACCTCGTCGTCGACCGCGGCGCCCTCCCCGAGGGCTGGGTCAAGGAGCTGACGGCCTGGGCGGACATCAAGGGATGGACCGTCTCCCTGCAGGGCCGTAAGGTCTACGCCGTTCCCAAGCCGCTCACCAAGAGCGCCGCGATGCACGAGGTGGCCCGCCGCTGCGGTGCCACGCTGACGCTCGCCGCCGGTGACTCGCTCCTGGACGCCGACCTGCTGATCGCCGCCGACCGGGCCTGGCGCCCGGGCCACGGCGAGCTCGCCGACTGCGGCTGGGGAGCGCCCACCACCGAGGTGCTCCGGGAGCGCGGCGGCGCCGCGGGCGAGGAGATCCTGCGCCGCTTCGTGCGGGCCGCCGACCCCCTGCGGGTGAGTCGCTGAGCACGCGCGAGCGATCTTCGGCAAGCTGGGCGGGCCGCCGACCGGAGGAGACGCGCATGACCAAGGGCAACCAAACCAAGATCACTGACGAGCTGTATGCGTACACGCTGGCCCACAACCCCCCGCTGGACGTGGTGCAGCGCGAGCTGGTGGAGACCACGTACGCCGAGCTGCCCGGCCACGCGGGCATGCAGTCCGCGCAGGAACAGGGACCGCTGCTGGCCTTCCTCGTGCGGCTGACGGGGGCCCGGCACATCGTGGAGGTCGGGACCTTCACCGGCTTCTCGGCGCTCTCCATGGCGCAGGCGCTGCCCCCGGGCGGGGTGCTCATCGCCTGCGACGTCTCCGAGGAGTGGACGGCGTACGGCCGGGACGCGTGGGAGCGGGCGGGCGTCGCCGACCGCATCGACCTGCGGATCGCGCCCGCCCTGGACACCCTGCGCGCGATGCCGGCCGAGCCGCACATCGACATGGCCTACCTGGACGCGGACAAGGGCAACTACGTCGCGTACTGGGAGGAGCTCGTCCCGCGCATGAGCCCCGGCGGGCTCGTCGTCACCGACAACGTGCTCTTCCACGGAGGCGTCACCGACCCGCTGGCCACCGGGAGCGCGGCCGCCATCAGGGGCTTCAACGACCATGTGGCCGCCGATGCCCGGATGGAGAGCGTGCTGCTGACCGTGGCGGACGGGCTGACGCTCTCACGCAAGAAGTAGCGTCAGCCGCAGCAGCCCCCGCCGCAGCAACCTCCACCGCCGCCGCCCGCGGGGGCGGAAGCCGGTGCGGAGGCTGAGGATCCCGAGCCGCCCACGGCCACGGTGGAGAGCAGCTTCACGGTGTCCTCGTGCCCGGCGGGGCAGGACGCGGGGTCGGATGACTCGGCCATCGGACGGCTGAGTTCGAACGTCTCGCCGCAGGGGCGGCAGCGGTACTCGTAACGAGGCATGGCCCCAGATTAGAGCCTCTTCCTCTCCACGGCCTCGGGCATCCGGGGCCGTGCGCGGCGCTGCTCCTTCTCGGCCTGCTCGGGGTGACGGGCCCGCCAGTACGGATTGTCGTGGGGCAGCCCGCCGCTGACCCTTCCGTACATGCCGAACATCATCAGCAACAGCCCGACCACGAAGCTGAACAGCACGTTCTGCATCTGGAAGGCCAGGAAGTTCATGCCGGTGTCCAGCAGAGCCAGATTCACGAACCCGCTGAGGATGAAGGCGATGCCCAGGACCATGTTCAGGGTCGACGCGAAGTTCCCGCCGATGACCATGCCGACGAAGAGCAGCAGCCCGACACAGATGGACAGGATGCTCAGCGCACCGTTGGTGTTGAGGCCCGCCACCGTGTCGCCGCCGGTGTCGAAGAAGCCGATGCGGTCGATGAGCCCCAGGATGCCGAAGGCGACGAGCAGCAGGCCCATCAGGCCGGCCCCCACCCGGTAGACCTGGCTGAGGCGATGGTCGACGGGCAGTTGTTCGTCGAGGAAACCCTTGCGGGGGGCGGGCTTGCCGCGCCGGCTCGGGGGATGCAGGACATGAGTGGCCATGACGGCCTCCTTCGGCCGTGTACGGCCAGGGACGCCTCAGCGGAAGCCGCTGCGTACCTCCAGGATCGGCCCACCGGCTGCCGGGGACAAATCAGGCCTTCCCCACCACTCGTACGGCGCGCTCAGGCGCCGCCTCCCAGCTCCTCGCGGATCGCGGAGACCACCCGGTTCGCCGTCTGCCGCACGGCCTCCGTCTCGGTGAGGAAGTGCCAGTAGTCCGGGTGGCGTCCGTCCAGCCCCTCGATCGCCCGCTCCAGCCGCGCCACCGCGTCGTCCAGCGGACGGGCATGGCGCGGGTCGGGCGTGTGGCGCCCGGCCATGGCGAGGCGCTGGGCGTCCCGGATCGCGAACCGGGTGCGCTCGATCTCCGCCTGCGGATTCTTGGCCACCGCGTCGAGCCGCCGCAGCCGGTCACCGGCGGCCGACACCGCCTCGTCGGTCGCGTTGAGCAGCGCCCGGACCGTACTCAGCCGGGACGTCGCATCGGCCCAGCGCTGCTCGGACCGCGCCTCGGCGGCCTCCGCCAGCTTCGCCTCGGCCTGCCGGACATTGACCACGGCCTGCTCGGGAACCGGCTGCAGATCCTGCCAGCAGGCGGCCGAGAAGCGCCGCCGGAGCTCGCTGAGCACCGGCTCGACCTGCCCGGCCCGCGTCGTCAGGGCCTGGGCGCGGGTACGCAGCGACACCAGCCTGCGGTCGATCTCGGCGGCCCGCTCGGGCAGCTGGTCCGCCTCCGCCCGGAGCGCCTCGGCGTCCCGCAGCACCTGATCGGCACGCTGCAGCGTCTCGGCCACACCGTGCTGCCCCGCACCCTGGTTGAGCTTGGTCAGCTCAGGGGCGAGCGCCGCGAGCCGGGCCGCGAGATCGTCCGCCCGCAGCCCCGAGGCACGTACGGCGTCCAGGGCGTTGCTCGCGGCGAGCAACGCCTGGCGGGCCCGCTCCACGGCGGGAGCGAGCCGCGCGAGCTGGGTCTCCGCACTGCTGAGCAGCGTCCCGAGGCCCTGGGCGAACCGGTCGAGCTCCCCCTTGACCCGTACGAGATCGTCCTTGGCCCGGGTCAGCTGGGTCCGCGCACCGGCCGCCGCCGAGGGCTCCAGATCGTCCCGGTCGAGGTCATGGGCGTCGACCGCGGTGATGTACTCATGACTGACCTCGTCGATCCGCCGGCCCAGCGCCGCGAAGTCCTCCACGGCCTTACGGGCGCGGGGCGAACTGTCCACCGCGGTGATCGTCTCTATGGAGATCCGCAGATCCCGCTGAGCGGTGTCCAGCTCGTAGAAGGCGGCGGCCGCCGCGTCCTTCGCCGCCTGCGCGTCGGCGCGCTGATTCTCCCCACGCCCCCCGAACCACCGGCGGGTGCCCCCGCCCGCGAAGGCGCCCGGCAGCGCGGCGGCGACCAGGGGAACCGGCAGCAGCATCAGCACCAGGACGTCCCTGACGGCGGAACCAACACCCGCTTTCACCCGCGGCCGCGTGTGTGTCGCCGTCACATCCCTCTCCCGTGCCGATCCGCCCTGCCCGGTTCATTCTCGCACCAGTTAGGACGAACGCACGGGCCGGTTAGTTCGCACTTCGGACGGTGACTTCACCGTTGTCGCTGCGCGCCTTCACCACGTGCTCGCTGCTGTCGCTGCGGGGCACCCTGACGGAGACCTCACCGTTGTCGGCCTCGGCGGACACCGCGTACGTACTCTTGCCGGCGGGCAGGTCGATGGCGATGCTCCCGTTGTCACTGACCGTGTCCACCAGATCAGGGACCCGGGTGAACCCGAGCCTGACCGACCCGTTGTCCGAGCGGGCGATCACGGAACTCCCCGAGATCCGCTCGGCTTCCACCGCGCCGTTGTCGGAGGCCAGCTCCAGCGGCCCGGAGGTATCACGCACCGTGACCTCGCCGTTGTCGGCGGAGATCTTGAGCGGGGCACTGAATCCGGTGGCGGTGACCTTCCCGTTGTCCCCCTGCACGGTCACGGCCAGCCCGCGGGGGACCTTCACCTGATGGTGCGCCTCACAGTTGCTGATCACCGCGTGACACTTCACCTCGAGCCTCAGCTCGTCCCCGTCGAGCTTCCACACGGGGTCGGGCCCACTGCCCAGCACGACCCATCCGTCGACCCGCCGGGTGACCTCGATCTGCTCCACATCGGCGGGCACGAGCTCCAGGGTCGAGTTCTCGGCATCGATGCTCAGCGCCTTCCCGCCGAAGGCGAACGACTTGTGCTCGGCGGGGGCGTCCTCCGCGTCCGTACTGCCACAGCCACTGAGCGCGGCCACGAGGAGCACGGCCCCGGCGGCGGCCACGAGTGCGTCGGTGCGTCGTGTACGGATGGTCATGATGTCGGATCCCCCTGAGAGCGCTGCCGGTGTGGCACCACCGTATGTACGGGCCCACCCCACGGACGATCCGGACGGCTACCGTCTCGGGGGTGGGGATAGCCCCCGTACGGCCTCAGCGGTTGGATGCCCGGGGAGCGGCGGGGCGGAGACCCGGGGAGGCGGCAGCCCTGTGGCCAGGAGGGGCGGCCGGACCGGCCGGGAACCGGATTGCGGCCGGGGGGCCTGGGCCATGTAACCTGTTGCCTCATCCACGGGTGCGTAGCTCAGGGGTAGAGCGCTGCTCTTACAAAGCAGATGTCGGCGGTTCGAAACCGTCCGCGCCCACCAGCAGTAAGCACGACGAAGGCCCAGGCCACCGGTACAGAACCGGGAGCCTGGGCCTTGTTCGTTACTCAGCCGCGAGGGCGGGAAAGAGGCGTCGTGCCAGTCACGTGCCAGATGCGTCGCCGGGCTCTGCCGGCCGGACCTTTCTGATCTGCTCGTCGACGTGAGCGGCTATCGCCTGGTCACGGCCGTTCACCAGGTGCTGGTAGATCAGCGCGGCACGCACCGACGAGTGCCCCATTCGCTGCATCAGCTCGCGGGTAGTCGCACCGCCGGTCGCGGCGAGGGTGTTTCCGGTGTGGCGCAGATCGTGGAAGTGGACGTCTCCCAGGCCGGTCGCCTCCAGCGCCCGTAGCCACAGGCGGCGGAAGTTGTTCCGGCGAAGCTGCCCGCCCCTTGCTCCCGTGAAGACGAGCCCAGTGCGCCCCGGCTCGGCGTAGGCGGCGAGGTGCGCAGCCAGGCTTTCCGTCAACGAGGCCGGGAAGGCGACAGTACGCACACCGGCCGCGCTCTTTGGTGCCTTGACCAGGATGCCGTCCGTGCGGGTCTCGGCCAGGGCACGCCGTACTGCGACGGTTCGCCGTTCGAGGTCGACGTCATGGCGCTGGAGCGCGGCCAGCTCCCCGAAGCGGAGGCCGGTGAAGGCCGCCAGGAGGATGAACACCCGGAAGCGCGCGGGCACGGCGTCGGCGAGCTGGAAGACCTCGGTGACATCGAGGAAAGGCCGCTCTGCGGTCTTGGCCGCGCCAGCGCCCTTGATACGGCAGGGGTTGCGCTGGATCACCTCGTCGTCGACCGCGGTGTTCATGATGGCGCGGAGGATCTGATACGCCTTGGCCACCGTCGCCTCACCGACACCGGACTCCAGGAGGCCGGCACGCCAGCGGCGGATCTGCGGTGTCGTGATCTCGCTCAGGACCAGGTTCGCGAAGGTCGGCAGGATGTGGAGGCGTAGCGCGCTGCCGTTGCGCTCGCGGGTGGTCGCCGCGTAGTCGCGTTCCTTGAACCAGGCATCGGCGTACACGCCGAACAGGACCTTGTCGTCCGGGTTCTTCCATCGCCCGTCGAGGATCTCCGCTTCCTTGCGGACGAGCCACCGATCAGCATCGGTCTGAGTGGGGAAGGTCTCCGACGCCGAACGCAACAGACCGTCCGGGCCGGGATACCGGGCTTGAAAGCGGCCGGACGGCAACTTGCGGACCGAACCGAACCGGCGGCGTTTGCCCTTTTGGTTCGCCATCAGGCCACCGCCCCGAACCGGCGGCGAACCGAAACCACTGGTTGAACCGTATTGGCAGCCACGAAGTCCGCCAAGGCCCGCTCAGGGATGCGGACATGTCGCCCCACCTTGACGAACACAATGCGTCGCTCGGCGATCAGACGACGTGGGAATCGTTCCGTCGTTCCGAGGTACGAGGCGACCTCTGAAACGTTCATCAGCCGGTCCTTCATGCTTCGGCCCCTTCCAGAGCGAGTTGGTCTTGCAGTTCGGCGCGGTGTTCGCGGGCGTGGTCGCGGTTGTGTTGGATGTCGCGGTGGATGTTGGCGGCGAGCCAGGATTCGCCGGGTGTGTGGCCGTGGCCGGCGTAGGCCCAGTGCGCGAGCGTGAGCGTGGGGGCTTCCGGGTTGCCGTCCGGGTCGGGAAGGCCGAGGGCTTCACGTTGCTGTGCGGCTCGGTAGTCGGCCCGGACCTGGCGAAGAGCCCCGAGGGTGGTGGAGTAGCGGCGTGACTTGGTGGAGAAGTGGCCGCGGAAGCCGAGCATGTGCGCCCAGTCGCGGAGCTTGCGATCCGGGTAGGCGTGGTGGAGGTCGAGGCACGCTTCGATAAGCCGGCGCGGGTGCTCGGGCACGTCGAGCAGCACCAGGGCTTCCTTGTTGCCGATCCGGTGGTCGACGGTGCCGGTCGTCTCGGCTGCTTTCGTGGCGTACTTCGCGACGTAGGAGGCAACGGCTTGCTCGGTGAGGTCCTCACCGTTGCCGAACGCGCGGATGGGCTGGACGTCGAGCTGCGTGCCCCAGTGCAGCACCCAGTCCTTGACGATTCCGGCAGCCGGGTTGGCCGGCACGGTGACTTCGACCCGGGCGGCAGCCGCGCGAATGGCGTCGTCGAGGAGTTCGAGGGTGGCCCAGGCCGGAGGCGGCGAATCCGGGCCGTCGGGTCCGTCGAAGCGGATCACCGCGTGAAAGTGCACGGCACCGCGCTTTTGGTACTCGGCGACCTTGCCGAAGGACAGCCGGGACTGTTCGCGGGCGGCCTTCTGGGTGAGGCCGGCGCGGCGGGCGATTTCGCGGCGGAGGTAGATCGTGAAGTAGCGCCAGAGGTCGGAGGCGTGGTTATTCCACAACACCGCACCGGCGTAGTCGTACCGGTCGAGGTCGAGCGGGGTACCGAGTTCGGGGGCGGTCTCCGGGTGGTGGGTGCCGCAGCGGCAGGGCCGGTTTCCGGGCCGGTTGTGGACCGGGCCGAACGACGGGGCGGTGAGGGTGGCGAAGACGCGGGGGTGATCGCGGATGGTGGTCGGGGTGCCTTTGTCGGGGTCTCCGGTGAGTCCGGCGCGGATGAGGTGGTAGGTGTCGCCTGCGTAGGTCCAGGCGCAGGCGGGGCAGCGGGAGGCGCGGCGGTTGCCGCAGGCGATGCGTAACCGGCCGCCGGGCTCGGTGTCGGTCGTGTAGTGGTGCAGGAGGGTGCCGGTTGCCCGGTCGGTGGTCTTGGTGGCGCCGGTGAGGTGGATGGGCTGTGCGCATCCCCCAGTGCGGCGGATCTGCTCGTTCCAGCGGTCGAAGTCCGCGGAGCCGGCCACCCGGAGCAGATCGCCCAGAGTGGCCGGGTCCAGACCCGCCGCGGTGACGGGGTCGGTCATACGAGCACCTCTTGCCGGCAGGTGAGGAACGCGGTTCCGATCCACTTCGTGTAGGCCGGGGGGATCGCTTCGGTGAGTTCCTCGCGGACGTCGGTCCAGGTGATGCCCATCGCCGCTTGCATTTCGGGCACGGTGGCTTTGCCGCCGCCGGAGCCGTACGGGGCGACGTAGGGCCCTTCCCGGTAGACGCCGTGGCGGTGGCCCCGCACGTAACCGCGGTGAGCGGGGTGGACGGGTCGGGGGGCCATCCAGCCGCCGAGTTCGAAGTTGCGGTGGCGCAGGACACCCAGGCCGAACATTTCCCCGCACAGGGACAGGTCTTTGCGGATGGTGGCGCGGCCGTTGGGCTGCTCGATCACGTACGGCAGTCCGGTCAGCTCCAGCAGGGCCCGGGTGGGGGCGACGAGGTCGGCGTGTGTTCCGCCCCAGCCCTGTGCCCGGTTGGTGCCCACGGTGAGGGCGCACTGTGCCTGGCAGGGCGGGGAGGCGTGCACGAGGGCGTACCGCTCGATCTCCCTGGTGGCGACGAGGTGAGTGAGACGGTCGAGGGCGTCGCCCTGGTGGTAGGGAAAGGGGTAGTTGGGGCGGTGGGCGATGTCGACGCCGTCGACGTCGAAGCCGGCGCGGTGGTAGCCCATGGCGGCACCGCCGGCGCAGGAGAAGAGGTCGAGGACGCGAGGCCGGTTGTCGGTCATCGGTTGTCCTTGGGCGGGTGGTTGTCGATCCACTCTTCGGCGCAGACCTTGTGGACGGGCTTGCCGCGGTCGGAGCGCAGCGGGGTGGGTTTGTCGCAGAGCACGCAGGGCTTGTCGCCGGTGGGGTCGAAGTGCTTCTTGTCGCTCCAGTCCAGGAGGGCCATGGGGATCACGCCCCGGTACGGGCGTAGGCGCGGGCGGGGGAGGTGTGGCCGGTGCCGTTGCAGGCGGGGCAGTCGGCGGTGATGGTCTGCCGGTGCCCGGTGGGGGTGGTCTGTCCGGTGGTGATGGCGACCTGGGGGAAGCCGTCGCAGTGGGCGCAGATCGGCCGGGGGCGGGTGTTGTCGGGCATGATGGGGTCTCCCTTTCGGGTCCGTTGGATCTGGATGGGGTTGGGCGCCCGGGGCGGCGGAAGTTTGGCGACCGAGGCCGTCCCGGGGGCCGGTTAAGGGCGCAGGGTGTTGTTGCGCCGGCCGTGGCCTTTGACCGCGTACATCGCGGCGTCAGCGGCGGACAGGGCGTCGGTGAGGGTGCGTACGGGCAGGTCGGTCAGGTGGCAGAAGCCGACCGAGGCGGCGACCGGGATGACCAACCCGCGGTAGGTGACCGGGCGGTGCAGCGCTTCGTGCAGTGCGGTGGCGCCGGGGACGTTGGCCGGGTCGGTGATGATGGCGGCGAATTCGTCGCCCCCGAGGCGGGCGGCAATGCCGTGCCCTGCGACCCAGTCGGCGAGCCGGGCGGCGGTGGCGGTGATGACCGCATCGCCGGCGAGGTGGCCGTGGGTGTCGTTGATGGCCTTGAAGTCGTCCAGGTCCACGAGCAGGGCCAGGGCGCGGGGTGAGCGGGTGGCGATGCATTCGGCGCGGGTCGTCCAGCCGGCGCGGTTGTGGAGACCGGTGAGCGGATCCCGGCGGGCGGTGGAGAGGCGGCGGGTGAGCAGGCTGCCGTGCAGGGCCCACCCGAGGGCGGGTAACGCCGCGGCGATGACGGGCAGCTCCACGACGGTCACCGCCCCTGGTGGTTGTTGAGGAGCGTGCGCAGGACGACGGCGCAGATCGCGACGGACGCGGCGGTGATGGCGACCGCGAGGAGCATCGAGACCAGGACCGCGCCGACGACGAGGACCACACCGGTCCCGCCCGCGGCGGCGACGATCAGGGCACCGGGGGTGAGCTGGACCGAGGGCTGGCCGACCGGGTCCTGAGCGGGCACGGGTGCGGGGGCCGGTGCGGTGGTGGGGTGGCAGGTGCAGGCCGGGGGGTGCACGAGGCCGGTGAGCGGGCGGACGAGGGACGTGTCCGCGGTGGGGGCCGTGTCCGGGGTCGGGTACTTCGGGGTGAACATGGGTTCTCCTCTCAGGGGTTGCAGCGGTGGGTTTTGGCGGCGAGTTCGGCGGCGGCGCGGCCGTGGTAGTCGGCGGAGAAGTTGCAGCCGGGGGCGGTGCAGGCCGCGGTGTGCTTGGTCCGGCCCCGGCCGTCGTAGTGCGTGCCGACCTGGACAGGGCCGATACGGATCACGTCGGTGAAGCGGTTCGGACGCGGCATGACGAAACGTCCTTTCGGTTAGACGAGTTGGGCGTTGATGGCGTCAGCCAGCGGGGCCGGGACGCCGAGGCGAGCGCGGAGGGTGGCCGAGTCGATCCGGGCGCCGGTCGTCGCGTGATGCGTGTCCGCGACCTTCCGGGCGTGATCGAGCAGGGCCGGCGGAACAGCCATGGTCGGCGGCGCTGTCGCCGGAGCCGAGGCAGCAGCCCGGGCAGAGGCCAGCGGGAGTTCGGGGGCAGGCTCGGGAGCGCGTTCCACCGTGACGTTCGGGGCCGGTTCGGGGTCCGGGGCAGCCAGCGGTGCAGCGGTCGGGGCTGCGGGGGCGGGTGTGGTGGGTGTGTGGGCGAGGAGGGTGCCGCCGAGGAAGGCGAGGGCGGGCCAGCCGGCGACGAGGATGCGGAGCCAGGCCGGGACGTTGGCGAGGTCGAGGAGTCCGGCGGTGGCGATGTTCGCGCCGAGCGACGCGGCCAGGGCGATGACGAACCAGATCCAGGCGGCGCGGTTGTCGGCGTGGGTGCGCATGCGGCGCCAGGCGGCGACGAGGAGCAGGTCCACGCTGATCGGGTAGGCCCAGGCTTTCCAGCCGTCCTGTCCGGCCGCTTCGGCCAGGTCATGCAGGTGAGCGAAAGACAGAGCACCGGCAATGACGGCTTGGACCAGGACGGCATCCAGGCGAACACGAGACATGGGATCACCTCCTTTCGGGGTAGGCCGGGGCCGGGCGGGATGTGGTGGTCTCCGCCCGGCACCCGGGGCGTTGGGGTCAGGCGTCGGGGTCGGTGCCGGAGCCGAGGCAGTTGAGGCAGAGGCCGTCCTGCTGGCCGACCGGGCGGCGCTTGCGACCGACGCGCACCGTGGTGGGGACGTTTCCGGTCCCGCCGCACGGCTTGCAGACAGCTGGCTCGTCGAGGGCCGTGGGGTTCTTCTTGGGCTTGGTGGTCCGTGGGGCCATGACGTGGGTCCTTCCGGTTCCGGGCATGGGCGGGGTAGGGACCTGGCGCGAGACGGTCACGCCAACCGGCGGTGCGGAGGGGTGTTACTCAGTGACCGGCCGCGGATTGACCAGCGGCGAAGCCGGAGCCGAGGCAGTGCGGACGACCGGGCGGAACGGGGCCAAGGCCGGGACGTCGGGGGTCATGTGCGCGTATGCGTGGCAGGTGGCCACGGCGTCGGCGGCGCTCAGTTCGGGGGTGCGGATGCGGGACCAGCCGCCGGAGGCGTCGCCGGCCACAGCCACACCGGGGCGATCCGGCGCAATGGTGGTGACGGCGTAGACGGCATCGGGGGCGATGTCGCCGAGGCCCATGTCCGCCGTCTGCTTGTCGTTGACCCGGTGGATGACACGGCCGGTGAGCTGGGCACGGAGCATCGTGGCGCCCTTGCCGAGCTCGGAGCCGAAGCGCTGCCCGCAGATCTCCAGATAGATCCCGACCGCACGGGCCATCTGCGCGAGGCGCACCAGGTGCATCACCATGCGGTCCCGGCGTTCCTCATCCTTCTTGACCGCGGTCAGGAACAGTTCGGCGACCTCGTCCACCAGCACCACCACCGGCACCGGCCGCACCTTCACGGGCAGGTCCCAGAGATCCGAGACCCCGTGAGCGCTGAGGATGTCGAAGCGGTCCTCCATCTCCCGGACCAGGACTTCCAGGAGCTGTGAGGCTTCGTCCGGGGTGACCGCGAGGGCGGAGAGGCGGGGTGCGTAGCCGCGTTGTTCGACACCGCGCTTGCAGTCGATCCCGACCAGGCCGACCGGGAGCTTGGCGAGGCCGGTGATCAGGTTGCGCTGGAACATCGACTTGCCCGACTGGTTCGCGCCCAGGGTCAGGCTGTGCGGGATCTTCGTGTAGTCGCGGACGAACGCGGTCCCGTCCTCCCGCAGCGCCACCGGCACCACCAACGGGCCCGAGGCGACCGTGCGGGGCAGCCGGCGGGGCATCTTCACCCGGCGCAGCACGTCATACCCGGTCATGCGGAGTTCGACGAAGCCAGGCTTGGTCTCGACGACGTGGACGGAGTGGACGCCCCAGGCGTGCCGCAGACGCTCGGAAGCGGCGGCGACGTCGGCGGGCTCAAGGCCGGCGGGGAGGCGGAGGGTGACCCGCATGCCGGTGGAGGAGCCGCGGACCCGGCGAACCTTCGGCGGGACCGGCTGCACATCGGGGCGGCGGGCCACGTTGCGGACCATGAACGACCGCAGGCGGGACGGCTGGACCGTCAGCCCGCACACATCCATCGTGGATCGGTACGTGGCGGCGAAGCGGACCCGGGCGACCGGCAGACCGGCCAGCGACCAGAACACACGAGGAGCGTGCACCTTTGCATAGCCGAGACCGCCGGCAGCCGATAAGGCCCCCGCCACCTCGATCACCGTGGTCAGGTCCGACATGGTCAGGCACCCGCCGTGATGGCCACCGCGCGGAAGCTGATCCCGTGCCGGGTCTGCCCGTTGAACGTGTTCTCCCAGTCCCGCGCCTTGAGGCCGATGACCGTGACCGGCGTCCCCGGGGTCAGATTCTCCGGGACCCCCGTGCTCGGCACCGTCACCTGGTAGAGGTTGCCCTCCCCCTCGTCCGAGATCAGCAGACCCACCGTCGCGAGCGGAGCACCGGTCTCCCGGTCCATCGCGATCTCACCGGTCTGCTTACTCACGAGCTTCGGCGTCGGAGGCGTCGCAACGAACACGACAGCGGTCGAAACATCGATCTTGAACGACGGCATAGCGTCTCCCTCATCGCGCTGGGGCAGCATGAGGATCGCCAACCCCAACTGGCTTGAGCCACTTACTGGCTTAAGCCAGTTGAGCATGTGTCGGTGTGCTCGTCAAGCTTCTGGCTTGAGCCAGTTGCTAGGCTGACCGCATGACCTCGTCCGAGCCCCCTACTCAGCAGCCAGCAAGCAGGCGCATCGCGGAAGAACTACGTCGGCAGATCCACGCTGGCGAGATCGCGACCGGAGAAAAATTGCCTTCGGAACGCGTGCTGGCGGAGAGGTACGGGGCAGCGCGCAATACGGCGCGCGAGGCTGTGCGCCTGCTCGCGGAGCAGGGTCTCGTCACCGCGAAGCACGGGCGGGGCGTGTTCGTCCGGGAACCGCGGAGGCTCTTCAGGTTCGGCAGCGATCGCTACTCGATCAAGAATCGCGAGACCGGGCTGACTCCGTTCAGGCTCGAAGCTAAGCGCCAGGGCAAGACGCCGAGGATTGACGTCCCATCCATCGCCCGTGAAACTCCTCCCCTCGACGTAGCCGAGCGTCTCGGCGTGCCGGCCGACGAGCAGAGCGTTGTGCACCGGGAGAACCACTACTTCGCGGACGATGAACCCGTACAAATCGTCTCGACATACCTGCGCTGGGACGAAGCGAAGGACACGCTTCTCATGCAGCCCAAGACCGGCAAAGACGGGATCTACGGGCGACTTGAGGAGCTCGGGCACGTCATGACGCGGGTACGTGACGAGATCAGCGCCCGGATGCCGTCACCCGAGGAAGCCGCGATTCTCCAACTACTACCGGGCGTTCCGATCCTTGAAGTGCTGCACACCAGCCTCGACCAGGACCTGAAGCCGTTTGAAGTGTCCCGATACGTGCACCGAGCTGACCAGACTGGTCTGCTCTATGAACTGCCAGTTGAGTAAGCAGAGGACGAAAGGCCACCATGCCAAAGCCTATGGTCCGTCGGCGCGAAGCCCGCGACCTTGCCGAAGTCGCAGAGGTTTTGATCGCGGTGCACAAATCCGATGGCTATCCCGTTGAGGGCGTTGAGGACCCTCAAGGATGGCTTTCTCCCGACGGTCTTCTGGCGGCGTGGGTTGCCGAACTGGACGGGCATGTGGTGGGGCACGTGGCAGTCAACAGTCCTCGGTCAGGAGACGAGGTTGCATACCTCTGGAGCGAGAAGAGTGGTGCCGCCCCCTCGCAGGTAGGCGTACTAGCAAGGCTCTTCGTCGCCAGTGATGCACGCAAGGGCTCCGCAGGGCAGCACCTCATGGACGCAGCAGCGTCCTACGCCAGAGCGAACAATCTGCGCTTGGTCCTTGAGGTGTTGACGAAGGATGCCGCAGCGATCCGCTTGTACGAGCGCCTCGGCTGGCAGCGATTCGGCGAGACAGAACATACCTTCGCCGGCGAGCGCTTTGATGCGGTCTGCTTCGTGGCACCCGCCTGACAACGAGAGCTGTTACAGGTTTCTCTACCTCATCAAGGCACCCGGCTGCGCTCCGCTCCGCCGGGCGCGCTTCCCGGCTCTGGCTGCGCCCGCGCTCCTGCCTTCGGCCCGCTCGGCGCTGCCGCCGCCGACGCGCGCCCGTAGTGGATAGGCCCGTTGGGCATGAGACGAGAACCACGCCCGCGGCTTCAAGACATGCCTCCGGCGGGGGCGCTCCGGCACCGGGATGGCGATGGCGCCGTTCGCGAGTGCCGGCCGGAGCGTGGTGAGCGTCGTGGTGGCTCCCATCCCGACCACCTTCGACCCAGGCAGAGCCGAGCGGTCGTGGTCCAGGGCGTCAAGGTCGTTCGTACAGTGGCGCGCTCCACCTTGACGCCCTGGACCACGACCGCTCCACGACGTGTGGGTCGAAGGCGGACGGGATGGGAGCCGGGGCGAGTGGTGGGTAGAAAGTGAGCGATCTCCACACCGCCGTTGGCTATTCAGCCAAGACTTGCGGCAACTCCGCGAGCCGGCTAATTACGCGCGTGCCAAACCTGACATCCAGCTTGGCCACCTTGAAGAGATGGCCCCACTGTCGCTCTGTAACGACGATATCTGCGTAGGGAACTGCCACGGCAAGAGAAGTCAAGTCGATGTGGTCATGCTGTTGCCACGACCATTGAAGGTTTCGGTGCTTCAGGCGACGCGCTTCATATCTGACAGCAACGGACGGCATGGCCAACAAAAACCCTTTAACTGCCTCCGGCCCTCCCATCTCAAGTAGTCTCCCGTAGACGTTGAGCGGATTAATTCCCAGATCCGTCGCGGCCTCATGCACATCTTCCGATATTTCAACCAGATCCTGAGCAGCAATCAATTGATCGAGCTTCCCCTTCTTTTTTGGATTAGATGCCAGGTGATTGGACAGGGCTTGCTCCTGCTCGGCGTATGAGGAACCGATCCTGTGCTGACCTCGCGTATCCCAGTCCTCATGGATCATCGAGTCATCCTCGTTGCCTGCCAGAGACCACCACTCGTAGGCATCGTTGGGCAGAGATCGCACCTGCTCCAAAAGTTCCAGGAGCTCAGGCTCAGGCTCTAGGGGATCACCTTCGGAAGCACCCTCAGAGGCAACTCGACTGACTAGCCGTAGACGCCCTGTGGGTGACGCGAAAGCGTGATCGACGCCACGACCGAGAATTTTATCCATGATGGCGCTGGAGTCCGTGCCCTCAGAATCGAACCCGAGATATTGGGTGAGGGCATGCTCTATCTCCCAACGTTGCACGCGATGCGCCGGAGACAAAGAAGAAAACTGCGAAAGTTCACGCATAACTCGTGCCAAGTCATACCTGGATTTCGAATTCGATCGATGCCATGTTTCAAGGTAATGACCTGCCGAGAGAGGGACCACTATGCTCCCTGACTGCACGGCCTCTCGGAGGGCGTTAGCGGCATTGAGGGAAGGTGAATCCGCGCCACTCTTCTCAGCTTTTAGTAGCTCGATCCACTTGTTTTGGTCAAGGTAGACGATCTTTTTAGGCCCCATACAGGGATTCTGGCAGAACGCAGGCCAGAACTCTGCCCACTTTTAGATCCAACGCACGACGGAGCACCGGGCATCCGGCCCCCGAAGCGGTCGTCACTCGACCTCGTGCCCGGCCCGTGCCCGCGAGAGCGGTACGCCACGGTCAACGACGGATGCCGAGGAGGGCTCCGGCAGCCTTCCTGAGCTTGATTGTGGACTGGGTAGAGACCCGTCTGGGCCATCGCGAGCGGCTGAACTAGTGCTAAGTCGCGAGCGCGGGGCCCGGAGCCGTGTGTGCTCGGCTTGTCCTGGGTCGATGGCGGAGGGCTGGAGTCTCTCCTCAATACCCGACCGGGAGGCACCCTCGTACGGCCGGCACGTCGGCGACGGACTGGCACTCGTGGCCGTGGTGCTTGGCTCATGCACTGGGGCCCAGTGCTTCCTGACACGCCCTCCGGGCCCAATCCGGTCGCACCACGCACAGGCTGGAGGTACGGTGCTCCCGACAAGGGCCACCGCTCTTGTCGGGATCTCTAGGGTTGCGGCTCTAGGGGAGAAGGGGGCAGATATGCCTAGGTTTGTGCATGTGCCAACGGAGGCCACGACTCACCTCATCCGCCAAGCCTACGAGGCGGGCGGGCCCTACCAGTGGGCGCGCGAGGCGTGGAAGAACTCCGAGGAAAGCGGCGCTTCGATCATCCACTTTGGGATCGAAGAACAGGCTGCGGAACGACAGGGCGTTCTCCGACGCACGATCATGGACAACGGCGCCGGGATGCAGCCGAACGACCTCAAGGTGTTCCTCACGACGTTTGGTGGCGGAGGTAAGCCCATCGGGGTCGATGGCAACTTCGGACAGGGTTTCAAATCCTCTGTCTTGCCGTGGAACCCGTACGGCGTGGTCGTCATCAGCTATACAGCGGAGGCGCCGGACGGCGCGATGCTGTGGATCTACCGCGACAGCGATGGCAACTACGCCCTCAAGGAATGGTCGGCCGAGGACGAGAACGGTGAGTTCGTCAGCCTCACCGACGTGGTTCAGCCGTTCGTGGATGAGGAGCATGGCTGTGACTGGAGCCGCATCCGCCCCCGATGGATGGCAACTGGAACCATCATGGTGTTGCTGGGGTCGTCCTCGGACACCGACACGTGGATGGGAGACCAGGACCCCTCCCGCAAGGAGTCGGTTGACGACCTCATTCGGTACCTGAACAGCCGGCTGATTGAGGTGCCGAAGCGGGAAGGTGCACCCATCGAAACCACGGTCGTAGACCTGTACGCCAAGAAGAGCGTTGGCCGCAGGGACACCCAGGACAAGACCGTGAACCTCCCCGATGGTAAAGCCATGGTTTGGCGCCCTCGGCGCGTCTACGGTCTGCGGCACTACATCCCGGATGTCGCCCTGACGGGCACGGTCACCGTCGATGGACATGGAACCCAAGTGGACTGGTTCTATGTTCCCGAGCCGGATGAGCCTGTCGGTGGTACGTCCGACTACATCGTCCAACGACCAATCGCGGTCGTGGACTACCAGGGTGAGGCCTACCACGCGGACCGGAACAAGAGCCGTTACCGCCTGTTCGGCATCACTGACGAGATCATGGGCCGTACCTGGTTGATCGTGCGTCCGCCGGTTTACAGCGACAGTCAGCCCACCCGATGGGGTGTGATCACGCAGGCATCGCGCCACATCCTTTTCGGCAAGGGCGGCTTGGAGTTGCCTTGGGAAGAGTGGGGAGACGCCTTCTTCGAGAACTTCCCCGAGGAATTGACCAAGGCACAACAACAGGCCCGCGCTCGGGACACCAAGCAGACGGATCCGTCGATGGCCAAGAACCTCGCACGAATCCTGGATCGGCTGAACCCCCGCTTCAAAGCGTCCAGGGTTCTCAGTTCGGCAATGGGTAAGGTCCTCGGGAACCCCAGTGGATCGTTCGCTGGCTCTCCTGGATCACGTGGTCCGCGGCCCGCTGGTGGAACGGGACGGCCTGGCGGGACAGGTGGAACGTCCGGGCCCCGGCACATCCTTGTGCCTACGACGGCTGGGTCGACGCAGGGTTCGCCTTCGCGGGTGCGGGGCGGGTACCCAGCCTTCGACTGGAAGCGGTTTGACCCCGACGAGAGCAAGTACCTGGCGCAGTACGTACGCAACGACACACGCACCATTGAGGGGACGGAGTACCGAGGCGTTGTCTACCTCAACTCCGCTCACCCGATGTTCGTCCAGGAGTTCACCTACTGGGCCGACCAGATCTGGCCCAAGGCCGATCCAGCGAAGGTGCAGGAGTTGGTGCAGCGTGTTTACGGCGAAGAGGCGGTCGCGCACGTAGTTCATGCACAACGGCTGAACGGAACCCTCGTAGGCAAGACAGAAGACGATGAGCCGATTCACATTGGTGAAGAAGACGTGCGGGAGCTCTTGGAGCCCGCCGCCCTATCCGCATCGCTGCTGGGCCTCGTCAACGTTGAGCAGCGCATTCTGACTCAGGGTGGGGGGCAGTTCGGCCGGCGCGCAGACGCGTAGGAAGCACGGCCAATACCGAAGCGCGAGGCAGAGCCGTCGACTAGCGCAAGTCGGCGGCTCTGCCGGGTCTTACGGACGCTTTGGTCGAGTTGTTGTTTCGGGTGGCGGGTCTCCACTGCGAATCGTCCGTCTAGCGGGTCTCCTTCGACCTCGAACCGGCGAGGTGAGGTGGCGGCTCTGGCGTCGAGGGACGGAAGTGGACACTAGCGTCGAGATTATTTCCCCAGCGTCGCGCTGCAAGACCTTTGACGACTCCACCAGCGAGACGACGAGTGCGAGCAGTGCCAGGCCCGTCCCGACTCCTGACATCACTAGCTGACATCAGCGCGGGCGGGACGCAGGCGGCGTTGGACGTTCGGCGGTAGCAGGAAAGCGCTCTTGAGCCAGCCCCGCAAAATCCGTCCGATCGAACTTACAAAGAAGATGTCGGCGGTTCGAGGGCGTCCGCGCCCGCCAACTGAAACGCCCACGCAGCAAGCCGCTAGGGGGCGTTGATGGTAGTAGGTGGCGGCAGTTGACTGAGCGTATCGCGCTGCGCTGTGTGGAAACCCCCCTGCGTGTTCAATGCACGGCTGCGCTCCGCTCCGTCGGGCGCACTACCGTTCATCCGCCGCTGTCCTGTTCTCCGCCGCGCAGACGCAACAACGCCTGAACCACCATCTCTGCGGCTACGGCTGGGTCCTCGTGCTCCCACACCCTGATAACTGTCCAGCCGGCCGCACGTAGGAGCTCATTCGTGTGGGCATCACGGGCTTGATTCTCTTCAAGCTTGGCAGCCCAAGCTGCGGCGTTCGTCTTCGCTGGCCGTAGATGCTGGGGGCACCCATGCCAGAAGCAACCGTCTACGAAGACGGCAAGCCTGTCCTTGGGAAATATAACGTCCGCCCGGCGCCGTACGCCTGGGAGCGGGCTTGCATCCACGCGATACCGCAGGCCATTCGCGTGAAGCAGGGAGCGCAAGGCGAGTTCCGGCTTGGTATCCCTGCTGCGATTCGCGCGCATCACGGCGCGGACCTCACGAGATGACGCTTTGGACTCGGGTGGCAAGGGCTCCTCAGTGAGCAGACCCCGCTCCCAAGCGCGTTGCCATGCCAGACGCAGGTTTGCCTGCCGGGTGTTTCCAGATACTTCGCCGAGATAGATCTCCGGCGACTTGCCCTCGTGGGACCATCGGAGGACGGCACGAATCCTTCTGGTTCTCTTGTACAGCCTGAGTGCAACCGAAGCCCTGGCGAATTGCCCATCCCCCAAGGCGACCATTCGTCGATGCCGGCCTCCGGCCGCCCTGTCTTGCTCCGTTACGGGGGAGACGCCTTTGACGTGCTTGTAGGCCCGTTCAGGAGGCAGTTTCTCGTTCCATGTGCTGCGGCGTTCCTCCATGTCGCTGTTCAGTGCCCCGAGTTACTAAGCCCGTCTGCGACGGCCTTCGCGAAGAATTCACCGAGAGTGACAGGCACGGCATTTCCCAACTGCCGCATCTTTTCTCCGCGCGGGCCGACACCGTGCCACTCGTCCGGGAACGTCATCACCCGAGCTGTCTCACGCACCGTCATGTACCGATGCTTGTAGCGCCAACCATCATCGGTGCTGGAGTCAGGTTCCCGTTCGTCTAGGAGCATCACCGACTCCCCGCCTGGCACACCGTGAACTCCTGCCTTGACCGTTTTGGCGGGACGGTCGAGCTCGTTGGGCGTGTGTCCCTTGTAGATGCGAGCATCCGGCCAACCGATGTGATCGGCAATGCCCAGATGTTGGGCCTGCTCAGTCTTGCGATCGAGCTTTCCGAGGTCGACCGGCGGAAGGGCGGGCAGCGGCACATCGCTTCCATGCCCCTGGATGGCGTCGCGAAGCGTTCGCCATGGGGCGCAGTCGTCTTCCTCGATGATGCGCGGAAGGTTGGCTCGGACACGCTCGCGAACATGACTCGGGACACTGGAGTGACGACGCCAGTACTCGCCGTCTTCGTCCTTCATCGAACGAAAGAGAGCAGCGGATGAGTACTGCGGTGTCTTAACGTACTTTTCGAAAGCGTCGACGTCGACGTCCAGATCGGCTCGGAATCCGATCAATACAACTCGGTGGCGGATTTGCGGTACGCCGTAGTTAGCGGCATTTACGGATACTTGGACTACTCGATAACGCTGGTCATCTCTATCGTTATCCGGACGCTGCTTCAGGAGACGCTCAAGCTGGGCGTTATGGATCTGCCATTCATCGCTGTCATCTCGCTCAACGAATGGGAGTTCCAGCTCTCGCTGGATGTACTGAAAGTAGTCACTAAAGGATGGGCGAAGCAGGCCGCGTACGTTTTCGCAGATAATGGCTTTGGGCTGCATCTCACGTACCGCTTTAAACATGGCGGGGAACATGTTCCGCTTGTCTTCGTCCCCCTTGGCGACGCCGCCAGCACTGAACGGCTGACAGGGCGGGCCTCCGGCCAGGACGTCCACTTGCCCACGAAGTGCGCTGAGGTCTAGATCTCGCACATCGCCTGCGTACAGCGGTGCAGGTTCGCCGGGATCCGGGGCAACCGGCTTCCTGTCCTCTGTGCGTGCGATGCCGTCGACACCGAGTGTTTTTGTCGCGCTCGCTTCGAGTGTCTCGCAAGCGCGAGGGTTGAACTCATTGAACAGGAGCGGGCGAAAGCCGGCCTGATGGACTGCCATGGCCAGACCGCCACCACCCGCGAACAGCTCGACGCTGGTGCGGCTACGTGTGGCGTCTTTGCGCTGCTCAACCATGGCGGGAGCATACCGCGGAGTAGAAGATCTTTGAGGCGACTTGGCCAAACCGGGAAGCTCTTGATCATGCAGGGGCGTACGGTTCGCCTGGTCAAGCGGTCGTATGAGAGTTGGGACACAGGTGACGCAGCAGTCCGAGTTGGATGGTGGAGCTTCGCATCGAGCAGACTTCAGGCTGAGCATCACGCGAGCCTTGAAGGACCAACTGGCCCAAGCCCTCGATGATCTGGAGCCGGCGCCCCTCTCGATGGGGGCTCTTGAGGAGCTTGAACGGCGTGGGGGGATCTACCAGTTGCACCACGGCGAGCGATTCGTCTACGTGGGCAAGGCCGATAAGAACCTTCCGCAGCGCATAGGGAAGCACCTTCGGAAGATCTCCGGACGGAATAACATTTCTGTTGGCGAGATGCGATTCGCCTGTTTGTATGTTGATGAGGACTTTCCCGCAGTGGCGCCGGAGAGGCTCTTGATCGCGAAGTATCGGGAGAAAGGTGAGATTCCATGGAATACCAATGGCTTTGGTAATAATGACCCTGGGCGTCGGCGAGATGACACCGTAATCAAGGTAAATCATTTCGATGTTCGGCATCCGATCGATCTGGACCGGGTGATCCCTGGAGTTAAGTCCGGGGCTACGTCACTTCGTCAACTTCTCGCGGATGTCAAGAAGCAGTTGCCGTACAACTTCCGCTATGCGATAAAAGCCCTGGGGGCGATGGGCGACAGGGAAGTCGGCGTGCCCGAGGGGGAGCTAACTGCTGGTGATCTTTTCTCGCTCATCGGTGAGACGCTGACCGAGCAGTGGCAGATCGCTGTGTTGCATGGGTACGCGATTATGTACCCAGAGGGTGAACGTAACTATCCCAGTGCCTGGCGGTACTACCGCATGGGACAAGTGGTCGATGTTGATCCTGAGATCGACCAGGAGCACGCAGAGATCATCGAAGAGGATGATGCCGAGGAGGGGTAGCCATCTAGGGGGTTGCAGGGCGGCGCGTAGTCAGGATTACGACGCAGTCATGCACCAAACGAGCGATTGTGGGCACTCCGCCATCACGGTAGGTTCCGGCGTACGGAGTGGTTTCGGGGTAGAGGGGGGCGGGATGTCTGGATACGGCCGCGCGGAGAATGAGTGGGACTCGCTGGTAAGCACCGGGCGAGACTTCCTTGTCGAACGAGCGAAGCTTGGCAAGGTCACCTCATACACGGAGCTCAACGTCACTTTGGCAAGGCGAACCGGCTTTCGAGCCTTCGACTTCGAGCGTGCTGACGAGCGGGCCGCCATGGGGCATCTACTGGGTCTGATCGTGGAGCGAGATCAGGCGAGCGCTCCCTCCGACCCTCCTCTCATGCTCTCAGCCCTGGTGAACTATTTGGATGCCAACGACGCCGGCCCAGGCTTCTATCAGTTGGCCAAGGAGCTCCAGCTTCTGCCCATGAGTGCATCGAAGGACGAGAAGTTTGCCTTCTGGATCAAGCAAATGAAGCGGCTCTACGAGCGCCACGGGGCTCGCTCCGCCGTGGCATGACGTGGGGCCGCGAGAACCGTGCTGACATCCAACGCTGCTGTGCCAGATCCGTGCCAGAACGAGCAGTCAGCCACGGTCAATAGGGGTGTGAGTCGGGGAAGGTAGGCGCTGACAGGCTTGGCGCTGCTCTACGGCGGTTGACCAGCTAAGACCGTTTCGTGGTCGGCACCAGGCTTACAAAGCAGATGTCGGCGGTTCGAAACCGTCCGCGCCCACCAGCCAGAACGCCCCCGCAGCGAGCCGCTGCGGGGGCGTTGACGGTAGCCGGTGACGGCAGTTGCTCCTCGGCCGGTGGCTACGACGAGGCTTGTCGCGCACAGATCTCCTAGCGACCTAGCCCCTTGCACCAGGGGAGGGATTAGGAATCTATGACCCTCGGACAGTGGAAACTGACTGTTCAGCAAGCCGCAGTATTGTATTGAGCAGGCGAGATGTACTGGAATGGGGATTCCAGTGGATGGCATCAAATGGCTTGATTGACTCGTCCTGTAGGTCAATTAGCGTATCTTGATCATTCTCGGTGAACGGCTTACGTGTCACTAGCAGGATTGCATCAAATTTGCGTCCACTGACGGCTTCGGCGAGGCGGTGGATGGTGGGGCGGCGTAGAGCCCCGGGAGTGCGATTTATCATCACCCCAACCACCGCAGAGCCAACTCGAACTGCTAGGTCGACGTGTGCAAATTCCTGAGAGTACTCGATCAGTTCGCCGACGGGGAAATGTCTTTGCAGCTCGGATACGACCGCATTTCGGAACCCTTCTCCGGAGATATTGGGTACAGATAGGTCCACCACCTGCCTGACGGTCTTGTCGGAAACCGGCTTATGCAGTACTTTCCCTGCTCGCTGAACAAAGAAGGAAAGGGGCTGCTGGTAGTATGGAACGCCAGCTGAGTCCCGCATTTCTCGAATGAGCTCGATGCGCGGACCTATCGTCTTTCCTCCGTGGCGCCTGTACCAGTCATCCTTCACGTCGTCTGTTATCAGCAGGGTAGGTGACTTGGTAAGCTTGGCCTGATCGATAAGCTGCAGCCAGAGTATCCCGTCACCGTAGGCATTGTCCGGCTTATCTTCGTCCTGCAAGCCGGGTGGGACTCCCTCTGCATAGCGCAGTTTTACTGCTTCTGACGTCTCTCGATGGATCTCCGGGGAGGGGCATGTCCCTATGCGGGATTCCAACAGGACCTCCCATTTACTCAGGATTTTGTCATTACGCAAAGAGTCTTCCAGTTTTGAATCCCTTCCTTTCTGTAGGGTGTGGATCGTGGAGATTACTTGGTCGATTCCGTTCAGAATACTTGCGGCGTCCGGTGCAGTAACGACTGGATGTCCGGTGATGCTCTTGAGGTGGTCTTCGATCTTTCTGCGAGCTGCAACGAGGGGTGATTCGAGGGACTGGTATACCTTGTCTTCCCCTGCCATTACTGCAGGTCGATTCTTGAAGAATTCATAACCCGCTTGATAGGGAACCCAGAGTCGGTCCTTGAGCTGGGTCAGGATGTCAAAAATCTGCTTGCGGGCGTCGCTGTCAACTCTATACGGAGCGAGGAGGACATTTGCGTCCAGGGCGATCATCCCTCTCTCTAGAAATTCCGAGTATTCCGCATCGGAAGGTGAGTAGTACTCGCTGAATGTTTCCTTCACTTGGGCCTCCGGAGTCGGGATTAATGAGGGTACCCGGCTTGCGGGTGACACCGTAGGCATTCAGGAAAAAAGGCCGAAGTGGTCGTCTAGTCGTGGACCGCTCTACGAATGAGGCCGCCTTCTCAGCGAGTGTGAGTGCAACCCGCTGCCGTGTCCGCCCCAAAGTTGGCTTCGGGGCGGACACGGCAAGGTTCAGAGAGGGCGTCGGGCTGGCCGTCGTAGGAGCCGGTCCATGTTCTCCATGGCCTCCCGCCTGTTGTCATCTGACACGTGGGTGTAGATGTTCATCGTGACGGCGATCTGGGAGTGGCCCAGAATCTCCATCACGACGCGCGCCGGCACACCAGCGGCGAACAGGAGCGTGGCGCATCCGTGCCGAGCGTCATGCAGGCGAATGCGACGGAGCCCCGCGTCCTCCGTGATGCGCTCGAACGACCGGCTGAGGTTCCTCGGCTCGATCGTTCGCCCGGTCCTGGTCGTGAACACGTAGTCGCTGTCATGCCAGGCCTGCCCCGCGTCGTGGCGCTGCGTGGCTTGACGGAGACGCTGCCAGCGCAGCGGTGCCACGCACATGAGCGGTACGGGGATGGCGCGCGTGCGGCGGTTCTTCGTGGAGTCCGCATACAGCTCCTTCTGCACCCGCTGGATCTGATTCCGCACGGTGAGCGTGCGGCGTTCCAGGTCGATGTCTGACCAGCGGAGTCCGAGGACCTCCCCCCGCCGTAGCCCCAAAGCCACGGCGAGAACGAAGGCCGCGTACAGCGGATCCTTCCTTGCAGCCTCCAGGAATGTCGTCGTCTCCTCCAGATCCCACGGCTTCAGCTCTCGTGACTGAACACGAGGGGCCGGAACGAGCATGACCACGTTTCTGGTGATCAGCTCCTCCCGGCATGCGGCCGTAAGAGCGCTGCGGAGAACGCGGTGAGACTCCTTGGCTGTCGCAGCCGACGCCTGTGCCGTCACGGCTGTGAGCATGCGGCGCACGTCGGCGGCCCCAAGGGTCTCCAGGCGTTTGGAGCCGATGTGCGGGACCAGGTAGCGGCGCACGTGCGTCTCGTACTTGGCGTACGTCGTCTTTTTGCGGTCGTCCCTGACGAACTCCTCCAGCCAGTAGGGCAGCCACTCAGAGAGCTTGGCGGAGCGGGTGGGCGTCGGGACGCCTTGCCGGTCACGTAGGACCAGCTCCTGCCGCTTGGTGTCGCACTCGTCCCAGGTGCTGCCGTAGACGGTCTTGCGCTTGCGCGTGCCGTCCGGCTGGGGGACGTAGACGCGCGCCTCGTAACGGCCGTCTTTGCGCTGCCAGATGCTGCCGGCGCCGTTCGGATTCCTCTTGCGTGCCATTAGGCAGCCTCTTTCAACTGGTGCTCAATGAAGGTGCGGAGAGCGTCGGCGGGCACCCTGCGGCAGCGCCCGATCTTGATGCTGGCGAGTTCGCGCGAACGGATGAGGTCGTAGACCTTGAAGCGGCTGAGACGCAGCGCGCGCATGACTTCGGGGACCGTCAATGCCTCGGGGGTGCCGGACAGAGAGTTGGACACCGGGGCTCCTCGTTTCGTCCGGGCTGCGGGAGAGTCGGGCCACATTGCGTTGAGTCGCGACTCATCGCGACTCAAGGCGGGTCGGAGGGGGCTTGAGTCGCGATGAGTCACGACTCAGCCGAATGTGATTCGGACGTGCGGAGGGTGATCCCGTTGTATGTGGCCACCTGCTCGCCGGACGGGGCGCGGGGGCGGGTCCGGTTGAGCTGGGGGATGAGGGAGAGGAGGTTGCGGCCGAAGACTTGCTTCGTGCCGGCGCGTACGCCGTTGTCCTCGGCCCACTCGCGCCAGACGGTCCACAGGTCGTCGACGGGGACGGTGCACGCGGGCCCGGTGGTGCAGCGTTCGCGGACGAACGCGGAAGTGGGGGAGGCAGTGTCGCGCATGGTGGTGACCGCGTCGCGGCTGGACACCGGTTCCGTGATCCGGCGCGTCTGCTGGAGTCGGGCGAGGCCGTCCAGCGCCCAGTTGAGGATGCCGGGCATCTCCGCGGTGAGGCGGTCGGTGAGGGTGGGGTCTTCCTTGCCCAGCCAGGACACGCGCATGCTGAGCAGGACGAACCGGTTGGCGATGACGCCGGAGGAGTCGCCGAAGTGCGGCAGTTCGTTGGACAGGATCATCAGCCGGGAGGGCAGCTTGCCGGTCCACTGCTCGCGGTACTTGCGGTCCACGTCGATGGTGTCGTCGCCGGAGATGGTCAGCAGCCGTTCCACGACCTGGCTGTTGTCGTTGCCGGAGAGTCGGGCGTCGGAGATGATCGCCAGCGACTTGCCGACCAGGGTGGCCAGGCCGAAGTTCGTGCCCAGTCCGGCCAGCGTCGGCCCGGCGAGGTTCTCCTTGCCGACCAGCGCCTTGAGGACTCGCGCGATGGTGCCCTTTCCTGAGCGGGAGGGGCCGACCATGAGCAGGATCTTCTGGAGATCGGTGCGGCCGGACAGGACGTAGCCGAACCATTCCTGGAGTGCGGTGATGGCGTCGGGATCGTCGGGCCAGACCTGGGACAGGAAGCGTTCCCATGTGGGTGCGGTGGCGTCCGGGTCGTAGTCGAAGGGGACGGACACGAGGTTGAAGAAGCCGGGTGTGTGGGCTCGCAGGGCGCGGTCCCGGATCCTGAGCAGGCCGTTCGCGCACGCCACGATCGGACCGTCGTCCGGCTCGCTCACCTCGGCACCGTCGAGCCATGCGGGGACGTCGGTGTCGGTGGGCAGCAGGGTGACCGCTCCGAGGGCGTCCAGCAGGTTGCTGATCTTCGGTTTCGTGGGCGCCCAGTCCCGTTCCTCGGTCGCACCCTCCTTGCCAGGTACTCGGAAGACGGCGTGCTCAAGGCGCTCGTACATGCCCTTGCGTACTTGGGCTTCGTCGATCTCGCGCCAGCACGTGCCGGTCCAGCGCATCCATGAGGCGCGCCACCGGCGGCAGACGAGCTTGCCGTCCTCGGTCTGCCAGTCGGGCAGCAGACGTCGGGCGACGGCCATGGGGTGGGACGGCGGCGGCAGTTCCTCGGTCGGGCTCATGCGGCGCGCCTCCTCTCGGCACGAAGCGAGGCGGTGGTAGTAGCGGTGTGTGGGCACTGGCCGACGCGCACGCGGGTGGTCAGTTCGGTGACGGCCTTGCGGCCGCGGGCTCGCTCGAAGTGCCCGCAGGCACAGAGCCAGTCCGCTACGGGGATCTCGTACCGGTCCAGGCCATGCAGGCTCAGACCGGGCTGGATGCCGGTCACGGTGACCGTGCGCGGGTCAGGGCGAACAGCAGTAAGGACGCCCTGACGGGCGACGTCTTTCGCGCCCACGGCCGTCCGCAGCGATGCCTGTACGGCGCCGCGCGGGTCGTGGGCGGTCACGAGACCCGCCCCACGGCCTGCGGGCCGTACAGGCCGTTGGTGACGGCCCTGGCCGCGTACGGCTCGGGGACACCGACGGAGACGGCGGTGGCGATGAGCTGCTCTCCGAGGACGTCCAGGGCGCAAGGCCCGGGGCAGCCGGTGTGCTGCTTGGCGAGGAACTGGGCAACGCCGAACGTCTGCGACCCTGCGCCGGATTCGGTGCGGGCCCGGATCAGGGCCAGGCCGCGTTCCAGGCCGGTGCGGACGTAGCGGGCGGTGTGGCGGCAGCCGGTGGCCACGCTGCGGTCCCACTCGGCTCGCCGGACGACAGAAGAGACCACCTCGCCCCGGGCGGGGGTGGTCTCTTCCCTCTCCATCAAAACGCGGACGGCCGACGGCAGGCGGGTCATGGTGCCGCTGCCGGGCCCGAGCCAACGCGCGTACTGCATGAGCGACTTGATGTCGACGCCGGGCCGTACCGCGTTCGCGGACCGCATGGCACCGAGGTAGACCCAGTGCTCCCCACGGGTGGTGGGCACTGTCCGGGTGGCGGGCAGGCTCTGCCTGGCCCATGCGGTGGCGTCGGCGTTGTCGAGGTCCACGACGGTCAGTCCGGCCCCGCCGGGGTGGTAGGCGATGGCATGAGCCTGCTCCCACGTCCGCGTCCACTCGGGGGAGGTGAGGGTGGCGGTGTCGGTGGTGGCGGCTGCCCAGCCGTGGCAGGCATCGGGGCATGAGCAGTGTCCGGCGCTCTTCATGTTGGGGCGTCCGCCGCAGGCGTTGCCGGTGCACCGAATGCAGTTGCCGAACGGGAGCTTTCCCGCCCGCAGGGGCAGTACGGGAACGCCGGCCGCCGCGAGGTGGAGAGCGGTCAGGAGTAACGGGATCGGGTGGCCCGGTACTCGCCGGATCGGGGCAGGTTGGGTCATGCTGGGTGTCTCCAGTTCTCTGATGAGGACGGCTGGACGACGGCGGCCCCAGGTTCATTGGCGTGAGACGGGGGCCGCCCGTCGGTCATGAAGTCTTCGGGCCGCGCGGGCGGCTCGGGGTGTGGGTGGTCGTGGTGGAGGGTCGGCTGCCGCTCTCGGTGTTCCAGCGGCCGGGCCCCGAACCGCACGGCATCGCGGGGCTGCTGCTGGTGGGCCTGTTGTGCTTTCCTCGGCTGTCGCTCATCTCGGCCCTTCCTGACCGGTCGTGGTGCGAGGCGGGAGGGGGCGCCGTTCCTCGGAGGTGGTCAGCCGTGGAAGTGGTTGCGCTTGATCACGGCCTTGCGGATATTCACCGTCGTGGCGCCGCGCTCTCCTCCGGTGGTGAGGACCTGTACGGCGATGAAGCCGCCGAAGATGACGGCGGCCAGGATGATGAGCTGCTGGACCAGGGCGGCGAGTGCGGCGATGAACGTGGTCAGCAGGACCAGCCCGCCACAGACCGCGGCGAACCCGATTCCACCGATCGCGATGTTCACCGCCGTACGCGACACGAGCGGCTTGGCCGTGACCGGCTCGGGCTGGCTGTGGTCGATGGCGTAGCCGGTGATGACCCGCCCGTCCGGCAGCACGATCGATGTCACGGCCGGGACCGGTCCGGGCTGTACCGGGACGACCGGGGCGGCCGGGGCGGCCGGGTAGGGCGTGATCGGGGTGGGCTGGTGGATGGTCACGGCCTGCTCGGCGGGCCGGTGGCTGGTGTTCTCGGGGAACATGCGGAATCCCTTCCTCTACACGGTCAGGGAGGCGGAAGCACCCCCTGCCGGGAGTGCTGTGAAGGGGGTGCGGGGGTGTTGAGCTGGGCGACTCCCTGACTCCCTGAACATCATTTGCGCAGGTCAAGTCCAGGGAGGCGGGTCAGGGAGGCGGTTAGGGAGTTCTCCCTCCCTCCCTGACCCGCCCCGGGCTGGCTTCCTGTGATCAGGAAGCGGAAGCGGAACCGTCGGCGTCCCGGTTGGCGAGGGCGCGGGCGATGCGCTCGCGGCCGACGACCATCCGGCCGTCGGACTTGTAGGGCTCGGCGGCGGTGCCGTCCAGGACGCGCTTGAGGTCGGCGTGCGTCCAGTCGCCGTAGGCGTCCTCGGACAGCACGGCGAGGCGCTGCAGCACGTCCTGGGTGAGGACGCGCTTCGTGTCGCCGATGACGGCCGCGATGTCCGCGAGCGGGTCCCGCTCCTCGTCGCGCTCGATGACGTGCAGCGTGGTGACCCCGTCGCGCATCGCCTTGGCGCGGGCGGTGATGAGGGCGGCTTCGTCGGTGTCGATGAAGTGGGTCCGCACGGTGATGGACGCCTGGCCGGCCGGGATCGCGATGCCGTCGGAAGCGACGACGAGCGTGCCCTTGTCGAGCCCCGGGCGGAGCAGGTTGGGTGCGGCGCCACCGTCGACGGCCTTGTCACCGAGGGCCATGCGGGCCTGCGACTCGGTGCCGAGCGCGAGGGACGCGCGGGTGTGGGCGCCCTCGCGGACCAGCTTGGGAAGGTTCTGGTCGGTCGGGTCCTGCGTGCCCTGCCACAACGTGACGTTGACCGCCCGGCCCTGGTTGTGAATCTTCCGCGAGGCCATGAAGTACCGGGAGGTCGCCTTGGACCCGCCGTAGGGGCGCTTCTTCTCGTCCACGGTCGGGCACATGAATGCCACCTGCGCTTCGTCGACCAGCAGCACGAGCGGCGGGAACACGGTCCCGGGCGGGGCCTGCAACCGGCGTTCCATCTCGGACACGCCGTCTTCGAGCATCTCGGTCGCTTCGACGACGTGGCCGTCGGTCGGGCCCTGAATGAGCACGGTGGCCAGGCCGTCGAACATGGCCCAGTCCCCGGCGCCCTTGAGGTCGGCGATGCGGAACTCCACCGTCTTGTCGAGCGCGAGCCACAGCGCGAGGGCGCGCAGGGCTGCGGTCTTGCCCTGGTTGGACAGGCCGGTGATCAGGAGGTGGCGCTGGTAGAGGCTCAGGGCCGCCGCGTCGCCGCGCAGGTCCTGGCCCCACGGTGCCTTGCCAGTCTTGTAGTTCGCGGTGAGGTCCTGGTCGGTGGTCAGCGGGGACGGGCCGATCGGCTCGTCCAGCGCGCCACTGTCCGCGACCCAGAGCCGGACGGTGCGGGCGGCCTGCGGGATGGTGATGAACACCTCGTGCTCATGCCGGGCCAGGTTCTCGGCAAGCTTCCGCCGCTTGTTCTGCACCTCGTTGGTGGAGACCCCGGACGGCAGCGTGACGTCCACCTCGACACCACATCCGGCGATGCGGATCGGGCCCAGCATGCTCGCGCCGGCGTCGCCCATCTCCTTGATGGCGTTGCGTAACGGGGCGATGCCGAGGTTGCGCAGGGCTAGGACGACGATGGACGGGGTGATCGGCTCCCCCTCCCCGGACCGGATGTTGGCGGGCAGGGCCCATTGGGGTGCGGCCTGCTGGTTCTTGCCGACGGCCCACAGTCCGAGCAGGACGGCCCACGGGCCGATCGTGATCAGGGGCCCCCAGGTCACGGTGATGATGAAGACGATCCAGCGGACCAGCTCGATCAGCGCCATCGTGGGGGCGCCGATGTTGGTCCAGTCCTTGGTGCCGACGGCGAGCATGATGCCCAGCAGCAAGAGACCGCCCGCCCCGATCCCAGCCCCGGCGGCGATGCCCTTTGCGGCGTCCATGGGGGCGGTGAGCAGGTCCATGCGGCGCCGGTGGCGCTCCTGGCGGAAGCGCTGCCCGCGCTCTTCCCACTCGGCGGCGGCCTCCATGTTGCCCGCGGCTTCCGCCGCGCGCAGGAGACGTTCGTAGCGGGAGGCGGTGCGGCTCTCCCACGTGCGGCGGGCCACGATCCTGGTTCCGCCCACGACGTAGAGGCCGTGGCGGGCCGCCGCGCGGCACACGGTCGTGGTGGTGTCGTGGGTGGCCAACGTGCGGATAGCCCGCCCGGAACGCACCCACAGGGGCACAGGCGCCGTCACGGCGGCCGGGACTGCTACAGCAGCCGTGAGGACGTCCGAGGGCTCTATGGGGGCGGGGGTGGTCTTCTCGAAGAGGGGAACGACGTTGTCGCTCATGACGGAACGACTCCTGACTGCCCCTACCTTGGGGCGAGGAAGGCGGAAGGTGTGGGGGTGGGGTCAGGCTGCGGCGGCGGGAACGAGGCGACCGGCGAGGTACTCGGAGCCGTACGCCTCCTTCTCGTCGGCCTCCAACAGCCGGTCCAGCTCACGGCTCTGGCGGCGCGACAGACGCTCGACACCAAGGTCGTGGCGCATGCCTGCGATCAGCCGGTCGCGGACGCCCTTACGGCTGGTCTGCATGGCGTGGACCAGCTCGTGCACGAGCGTGATCGCGAAGACGGCTTCGTTGGGGTGCTGGTCGACGTTGATGACGACCAGCACCCCGCCGTCGGCGAGCGGGATGGACCGCCCGGCAATGTCCCGGGCGTACCGCTTCGCGGACCGCAGGGCACGGGCCTGGACCCGCTTGTCGGTGCACCCGGCGGTCTCGCACTCGGCAGCCGTGGTCACCTCGGCGAGGTTCCGCTCACCGGTGAGGACGACCTTCACGTCGGGCATCCGCCCGGCCACCGACCGGCCCACGACCCTGACGGCCTGTTCGCTCAGGCGCTTGGCGGTGCGCAGGGTGGATCCGTAGCCGAAGAGCTTGTGTGTGCTGACGTCCAGCTTCACTACAACTCCGTCTCGTTGCCGCAGCTCAGGCGGCAGTCTCAAGGTCCGAGCAGGGCACGCACATGCCGAGCGAGCGCGGGATGCAGTACCCGGCATCGCGACGGCAGTTGGGGCAGGTCCGCCGGGCCCGCATGGCCGCTTCCAGGGCGGCCATGCGGGCGGGCGTCATCGGCCGTACGGGCTTTGCCTGGTCGATGCGGTAGAGGTAGGCGACCAGCGGGCCCCGCCGGCGCCGGGGGCGTTCGAGCTGCGCGGCCACCTCCTGCCCGCCGGGCCGCAGCCCCATCGCACGGAGCTGACGGCGGGTGGCCAGCCCATCCGGGGCCAGGCGCCACCGGTAGACGTGGATGGCGGCCATTACGCGGCCACCTCCAGTTCGCTGGGGTGGGGCGCGGGGCGGGCGAACTGGAGGAGCCGGATGTCGACGGGCACCGTGGGCGGTCCCCAGTTGTCCGCGATGAAGTCGCGGCCGATGTGCTCGGTGTAGGCGGGTGGGATCGCCTCGGTGAGTTCCTCGTGCACGTCAGTCCAGGTGATGCCCATGGCCTGCTGCATCTCGGTGACGCTGCCCTTGCCACCGCCCTTGCCGTACGCGGCGATGTACGGGCCGTCACGCCACACCCCGTGGCGCCAGCCCCGCACCGGACCACGGTGCGGCTTGTGCGGGGCCGGGCGAGGGGTCCAGTACGGCCCGAGTTCGAAGTACCGATGCCGGAGCACCGACAGCCCGAACATCTCCCCGCACAGCAGCAGATCCTTGCGGAGCTTGGCGCCCTGGACGTTCTCGATGACGTACGGGACGCCGTACCACTCACAGACCTCCCGCACCTGCGGAATCAGGTCCAGGTGGGTACGGCGGCCTCGGTTGGTCCCCTTCGTCAACGCGCACGACGCCTGACACGGGGGCGAGTAGTGGACCAGGTCGAATTCCTGGCACATCTCCCGGGCCGCATCCAGGGCGTCGCCCTGGACGAAGCGGAACGGGTAGGCGGGTCGGGGGACGATGTCGACACCGACCACGTCGAACCCGGCCCGGTAGTACCCCATCGACGCGCCACCCGCGCAGCAGAACAGATCGAGCACCCGTGGCCGGCGCATCACGCGGCCACGCGCTTCCACGCGGCCCGCAACCGGACCTCGGACGCGGAGTGCCCGGCGGTGCGGAAGCGGGCGGCCATCTCCCGGTAGGACAGGGCCGGAGTCTCGCTGTGCCGGATCCGGTCGACGACCGCGTCCAGCGCCTCATCGGTGAGCGCGCCCGCAGACTCCAGGGCGAACGCGGACACCGGTTCGGTGGGGCCCCAGATGGGGAGCTCCCAGTGGGGTGTGACGCCGGGCGTGACGCGGCTCGTCACGCTGGTCAGCGCCCGTCCGGTGTCCTCACCCTCCCGCGCCGTCTCCAGCGTCGACCACGCCTTGGAGAGGGTGTCGGCGGTACGGGCCTGTACGTGTGCGACGCGGGCACCGGCCTGCGTCACGGCCGTCAACCTTGTCTCCTCCGTGGCTGCTTCGGCCCGCAGGCGGGCGCGGGCCACGGCGGCTTCGTCGCGGGCTTCCTGCTGGATCCCCCGGATCGCGTCCAGGGCTTCACCGGTGAGCGCGGTCCGCTCCCACAGACCGTGAACCAGCCACAGAGCTTTGGCTGCGATCGGCAGCCACGCGACGGCCAGCCACGCACCGGAAGACTCTTCGGTGAGGGCGTGGGCGATCAGGACACCGGTCGCGATCAGGCCGAAGGACCAGCCGACGACGGCGACCGGGGTGGAGTGGTCACCCTGCGCGGCCAGGCGGCGTTCGTAGGCGAGGGTGGCGAGCCATCCGCCGTCGATCCCGAGACCGACGACCAACGCGACCGGCCACGGCATCGCCGTGCCCAGCCACATCACCACCACGGCCAAAGTCAGGACCATGGAGACCGCGGTCATGCCGACGGCGGGCAGTACGGTCTTGGCGTTCACGCAGCACCGCCCGTTTCGTAGAGGAACCGGAAGAGAGCGAGCTGCAACTCCACCCAGTCCAGACCGGTGGGCTCGGGGTAGCCGTGCCGAACGAGCACGTCCGCCACGTCGATGGACAGGCCCCGGGTGAACCGGGCATCGTCCTCAGGCTGCGGACTGAGGGGGAAGGAGCGGTCACTCATGCCGCACCGCCCGGCTGCACCGTGCCGGCGCGGTTGGTCAGGTCGCGGCGCGCGGCCAGGACCCGGTGACGGGCCCGGCGAACCCGGCGGGTGTCCAGCTCGTTCGCCGGCCGGTCGATGGTCATGATCTGCGCGTCCAGCAGGGCGACCTCCGCCCGGATGAGCGGCATCTCCCGGTCGATCGCGTCCAGCTCGGCGGCCGACGGCTCGAAGTCGAGCGAGGCGGCCGTAACAAGGGGCTGAAGTGCAACGATGGTCTTCATGGGTCGTTTTCTCCTCACGGTGGGACGGCCCATAGAGAGGCCCCGGTGTGTCCGCACCGGGGCCTCGCGCCGTCTGGGTCGTTCGTGGGCTACGAGCGACCACGGCGTCCCGGCACCGCAGCCCGCCGAAGAGGCAGGCCCGAATGCCGGGCACCGTGAGCGCTGGTGCTTCGGTTCTCCTGATGTCGCGCGGCGCTGCTCGTTCCGGGGAGGTCCGATATCCCGGAAGTCGTCGCAGTTTCGAAGGTGTGCCGTGCGGTTCTTAGAGCCGATGGCGTTCCCCGGTCAGGGGGGTGTGGGCCCCGGTGTGAAGGGGGCCGGTTCTCGATCGGCTGGTCTCCACTCACCCCGGCCGGTGTGGTCACGGCTGTACTGACGCGGTGGATCACGCTGTTGAGTTTTGGCGTGACGGAATCGGCCCACTCCGGAGATTCCGGATCGGGCGATGGCCACACCAAGAGACTGGACCGGTGGACCGGTCCAGTCAAGCGTTGAATCCGTACGCCGTCGCGTCGTCGAGATGAAAAGACCAGGTGGAGAGTGCTTTTGAGGCAACAAAAAAAGCTGAACCGGTGGACCGGTCCAGCCGTCTCTGTGTCTCGCGGCGCGTCTACATGGCGTAGGTGTCCACCTGCTCGAAGAACGACGACGGTGTTACGCCCTCCTCGCAGACCAGCGGCTCTCCCTGTTCGTCATACGCCGTGTGCAGAAGCACAGCCACCGGTGCCCCCTGCGGCACCTTCAAGCGGTCTGCCTCCGTCTCCGACGCAAGCCGCACGGTGGTGACGTCTACACCTTCGGCAGGGCCTCGCCCAGTCTGGCGCCGGACGTACCGCGTTGTGCCTTCGGCGATCGGGTTGGTGTCGGCAAGGCGTGGTGCCACCTCCGCGACATCCGGGGGGAACCACGCCTCAACGCAGCTATTCGGGGTTCCGTCCGGGAGCTGGAGGACTCGAACACGCCGAAGCGCCTTAGCCCCGGGGGAGAGGCGGAGGGCGGCGGCGACGTGGGTGGGGGGTTCCGCCCAGTCAGGCGTACCGATGCGCAGGAACGGCATGCCGCCCAGGATGCGAGCCGACCCCGCGCGGCGAGCGCCGGCAGGGCGTGCCACGGGCGTTTCCGTGACGACGAACCCGGTTCCCTGCTTGGCCACGACTACGCCGTCAGCCCGCAGCACGTCGACGGCCTTGATGGCGGTTGCCCGTGACACATCCCACTGCTCGGCCAGCTCGCGGCCCGACGGGATCGTCTCCCCCGGACCGGGGTCACCGGCGGCGATGCGGGCGCGCAGGAACTCTGCGATCTCTTCGTACTTCAGGACTGCCATGGTTTCCCCTAATTCCTGCGCTGGACTGGTCCACCGGTACACACGATACTGCGACCATGTCGAATCTCGAATTGGCTCCCTCCGTGATGCGGTTCTATGGCGAGACGGTCAACGAGGACAGTCGCCTGCGCAGCTCGGCAGACGGTCGGATGGAACTGGCCAGGACTCAAGAACTCCTCCGGCGCTTCCTGCCCCCCGCGCCGGCGCGTGTGCTCGACGTGGGCGGGGGGACCGGGATTCACGCTGAGTGGCTGGTGAAGGACGGCTACGACGTCGCTCTGGTGGACCCGGTGCCCCGTCACGTTGAGGCTGCGTCGGCGGTGTGCCCAGCGGCCGTAGGGGACGCGCGCGCCCTGGTCGAGCCAGACGACAGCTTCGACGTCGTGCAGCTCCTCGGGCCGCTCTACCACCTGCCCGACCCCGCCGACAGGCAACAGGCGCTAGCGGAAGCTTCCCGTGTCGCCAAACCCGGCGGACTGGTCGCCGCCGCCGCGATCAACCGCTATGCGTCGCTCTTCGAGCACGTCACGTACGCCCACCTCCACACCGAACGCATTCACGCGTCCGTCTCCAAGATTCTGGAAACGGCTGTCTACGACGGCGTGCGGGGATTCACCCTGTCGTACTTCCATCGAGCCGAAGAGCTCGTGGCGGAACTGGTTGCCGCAGGTCTCCAGGATGTTCAGGTCTTCGGAATCGAGGGGCCGGCGTGGTCTCTCGTGAAGGCTGCTGAACAGCAGCCGGGCGAGGGGCCGACGGATGACCTGATTGCCTCTGCCATGGCGGCGGCGCGGATGGCAGAGCCGTACCCGGAGCTGCTCGCTGCCAGCTCTCACCTGCTTGCCGTCGGCAGGGCGCCTGACGGCAAGCAGTGACGGCAACGTGGGCGCACACCACTGCACCGGGCAGCACTTCCACGCACAGCGCAGCGCGACAGAAGCCGCGTTGGCCAAGCTCGTAAGGGCTCCCGGGCGAACTTACAAAGCAGATGTCGGCGGTTCGAAACCGTCCGCGCCCACCAGCAGGACACACGACGAAGGCCCAGGTCACCGGTAGCGAACCGGGAGCCTGGGCCTTGTTCGTTTCTCAGTCGCGGGGCTGTGGAGAGGCGTCGTGCCGGTCAGGTGCCGGATGCGTCGTCGGTGACATCGACCTGTTCCCCGGGGACTGAGCCGATGCTCGCTGATCGGCCTCGCAGCACACTGTCAGCCATGCCGTGGAGCAGCCGGAGCCGCGACAGGCGACCGCCGAGGAGGCATCGCTACTCGGCATCCAGAAAGCCGCACTCGTGACGCACATCCGGCGGACGTACTACAGCGACCAGGGCCGGCCCGTGGAGACAGCGGACATCGTGGTGCCCGCAGCGCACTGCGAGATTGTGTGCGCGGCCGACGCAGACAGGTCTCTCCTTGGCCATCAACAGGGCCTGATCGTCGGTTGGGCCACGGGTTGGATACCGGACCGCCCCCAGGCAGAGTCAGGGATGCAGCTGCACTTCAGAGCTGGATACCTCGCCGCCGACCGCGCGACACCGACCCTAGCTGTCCGCACTGACAAGCGAACCGATGCGTCAGCCTTCAGGCAGGCTTGCCCAAAGGAGGGCACTTCAACGCTGCGGTACAGCAGCGGCGTGCCGCAACCACAGCAACCGCCCCCGCCCGCCACTGCCTCTCCGGGCCCTCGTAACGGCCGGTATGGCCGTAGCTGACCGATCCGGCTGGAGCTACGGATCAGAAGGCGGGCCTTGACCCCTGATGTTGGACACACGAGACACTGGATCCTGAGGATCTGAGGACGGACATCTCAGCGTCATGTACTCCCCGAGCATCTTGGCCAGACCTCGGGAGTCGAGCGGCCTGCCGCTCATATCCGCCCACGGTGCTTCGTCCAGCGCGCACAGCCGGTCCAGGATCGCGAGGGACAGCAGCGGCTTCCAACGTCGGCTCGGCTTCGTGGAGTCGGGCCCGGAACGGATCGGCCCTCTCAGCGCCGCCCGCTCAGATGCCCGGGCCGGAGACCGGCTGTCAGAGCCGAGCGGGAGGGTATCGCCATGCAGGACGCACTCTTCGACTTGCCGGAAGAGCCTCCGGAACATGCCGTGATCGCTCGCTTCCAGCTGGGCTGCGACGACTTCGGTGAACCTGACCAGAGGTCATTGGTCTTTGAAGCCGAGCGGTCCATCGGGGCCGCGGTCGCAGCCGCTGGTGTTGGTGAGGTCGACGGCAATGAGTTCGGCGGGGGAGAAGTTGTGATCTACGCCTATGGTCCTGATGCCGAAGCTTTGTTCCGGGTGATGGAGCCTGCGTTGCGCATGCTTCCGTTTCGGCCGGCACACGTCGTGCTGCGCTACGGGGAACCCGGTGACGACGTTGTGAGCGAGCGTGTTGAGCTCTAGGCGCGCATGCCAGATACGTGTCAGAACAAGCGCTCAACCGCAGTCACTTGGGGAATGTCACGGCGCCCGCAGCTAGTGACAGCCGTCGCGTCGCACAGACAGACTGAGCTGCGGTGATGGGTCAGAGGCCAGCGCCAGGCTCGCGAAGCAGCGAACCAGCTGGGCAAGCTCCGACCCTGGCGATCAGTACGGTCGCGGGATCTTGTGGGCATCCAGTGCAGCGCTGTACCGCGCCAGCAGGGCATCGAGGTCGGCCAGCAGGAGGTCGGCGGTTTCGCGGGCCCCGGTGAGGTCGCCCTGGTCGCAGGCCTCAATGACTTCGGCAACTTCGCTGCGGATGATGGAGAGAGAGTCGCCCTGGATCAAGACGCCCGGGAGCCGACGGGGTGGCAGGCGCACCACAGCGTTGTTCCCACCGTCCGTGAACAGCTCAGCTTCGATGTGCTCCATGCGGTCATCCAACCTGACATCACCATCTGACATCAACGACGGCCTACAGCTGCCGTATTGGGCTGCTGTCCGCAGCGCCATCGCCCAGAGGACGGCTCGGTGTGACGGTCGTCCGGTCGAACCTACGCGGTAGGTGTCTGCCGACGCCCCGGGGAGGGGGGACGGTTGTGCATGGCAAGATCCCTTCGTGCTGCGAGGTGAAGCACGTTGAGCGCTTCAATGACGAGATGGCTCAGCTCACGCCGACGCGTGCTCATTTCAGGGCCGGGATTACGTGCCCAGCTCAGGAGATCCCACGTTCTCTCGTTGACCGCTCTGGCGGCATCGGCGGCAGCGTCGTTGCTCAGCAGGATGAGGCCTTCGAAAAGCACGGAGCGCCTGGCTTCCGACGCTTCCATCTCGGCGAGCGCTTCGGTGTTGTCGTCTCCCCGCTCGCAGGCCTCTATGGCCTTTCGTGCGGTCCGGACTTCCTCCTTCACGCAGGATATGTACTGGATGTACGCGTCGAGCTTGCGTTCGTCCCAGCGAGTGGCGAGTGTCTGCCGGAATTTTGTCCGTTCGGCCCAGTGCGTGGCAGCGAAGGACAGAAAGGCACCCGCGAGGACGCCGATCAGCGTGATGATCTGGCTCGTCATGCTGACCAAGTTAGCTTCCCCGGTCGGTACATCCTCCCTGTCGGACGCCTGCCGGATCGTGGGGTGACCACGGTCAAACTGTCCGTCCGCTACGGGGCAGTTGCGCTGGGCGCAGCCGTGAACAAGTGGCTGTGATCAGCGTCGTTGCAACGGTCCTCATACGACGTCGAATTCGTTGCCCTCGAGGTCGTGCATCGCGGCGGCGTAGAGCCCCATGTCCGGCTCATCCTTGATCCGCAGCACGGTGGCACCAGCTGTGACCAGCCGTTCCACGGTGGCCTTGACCCGCTCAGTGCGGACGTCCAGCGGGACGTCGCGGCCCCCACCGACCTTCAGGTCGAAGTGCCACCGGTTCTTGGCGACCTTCGGCTCCGGAACCTGCTGGAACCACACCCTCGGTCCCCGTCCCGCGGGGTCGATGATCGACTCCGGAATGTCCCCGGCGCCGGCCGGCAACTCTGCCTGGGGCACCCCCATCGACGCCCAGTAAGCACGCCACGTGGTGTGCCCGCCCGGCGGAGGCTCAGGCACGTAGCCCAGGGCCTCCGCCCAGAAGGTCACCATGCGCTGCGGATCGGAGCAGTCGATCGTCAGCTGCATTCTCATCTCCATTCCCGGAGCATCTCAGGCAGGTCTGACAGACGATCCACGATCGCAACAGGCCCTGGTCGGGGCAGTCGGCCCCCTCACCAGACCTCATGGGGAATCGGCCGGCGGTTCATCAGAGCGAGCAGTGGCTCGCAACTCCTCAAGTGACGGAGGGCCGGGGTCACGCACGGGACGGCCGATGTCGGACGGCCAACCGGGACGGAAGCGTTCGACGAAGTCTGCGAAGTTGTCACGCAGATAACGGGAATCGGCCGGCTTCAGCCGGATCTGCCGGCGGCTGTCGGCCCACCAGATCTCGAACTCACCGACCGTGCCTTCCGTCGGCCAGTCCTCACCCCGTTCCGGCAGCAACAGGACGTCGACGAAACCTCCGACACTCAGGCCGACGTCCACGAAGACCCCGATTGCCCCCGGCCGAGGAACCTTCACGACGGTGCCCTCAAGGATCTGCCCGAAGCGCAGGCCACTGCGAATCCGAGCCCACTCGGCAACTGTCACCACGAGGGCATCATCGCACCCTCGTTCGGATCGCCGGCTGGACTCGGACAGCAGAGCTCCATCCCGGACATCGCTCAACCAGGGCGCCTCAGGCGCCCTGCCCGCCCGCGTTGCGGATCAGCTGCTGGAGCACCTTCACCGTGGTGACGTAGTCGGTGTCGTCGATGCCCTCGTGGAGGGCGGCGCGGATCGCGGGGGCATTGCGCGCGAGGTCGACGCGAGCCTGTTCACCCTCCTTGGTGAGCCACAGCCGGTCCTCGGCGTCCCGGGTCAGCCAGCCACGCTGTACGAGTGCTTCGGACTCCGCCGCCAGATCGTCCTCGGGCCGGATGTACGAGGCCATGGCTTCCCTCAGGTCGGGCAGGGTCATCCCCTCGCCGTCGGGTGAGATGTCGTTCTCCGACAGGTTGCGCAGCAGCCAGAACTGGGGCTGGGTGTAGCCCTTTGCGACCTGTTGAGCCCGGGTGTATGCGATGAGCGCCTCGTAGGCGACACCGGTCCAGTACGCGGCGGGCTGTCCGGCGAGTTCGGCGTCGGAGATCTGCTGGGTCGTCGTCATGGGATGCCCCTCCTGATGCTCGGTTCTCAGCCTGCGCGCTGTGCAGGTCATGGGAGACCGTACGACCTCAAGTGCGGTTGAGGACAAGGTCGGTTCGGAGGCGCCCACCAGGCCGGCCAAGCGGCGATCCAGGCTCCCGAGCTCATGGCGCGGGCTGCTGGTCAGTAGAGGACGAGCCGCCAGCGCTCGGCCCAGAGCAGCCACTGGCCACCCGAACCGCGTACCTGGACGCGGTCGTCCTCCACCTGCCAGACGGTCCCGTAGAGCGTGGCGTCGGGGAGATCAACTCTGACGATGTCGTAGACCTCCAGATCACCCTCGACCGGCCGGGTCCACGCATGCGCGCAGTGCTCGCAGCGGTAGCCGACCACATCGCATCCCTCAACCGTCATCGGCATCCCCGTACGGACCGCTTCGACGAAGCACCGAGGGCACGGGTCGGCTGTGTGCGGGCCTACTGATCGGGACACCGTTCGATCCTGCCGTACAGCCGCCGGCCCTCCTCAGATCCCTGACGGATCGGCGTGGTCCGACTTCCGGCGGAGCGGCAGCAGGTGGCTGAGGGCGGTAAGGAGAAGTCCGGACAGCAGGAGGGCGTTTCCGCCGAAGAAGCGGACCTCCCAGGAAACGCCCGGCAGGATGTGGAACTGGACGAGGCACTGCAGAAGCACGGACGCGCCGGTGAGCAGGGCGTCGAGGCCGCAGAGCCGGGGCCTGGTGACGTGGCCGCGCGCCGGGGGCAGGATCCACCCGGTCCGAAGCGTGCTGATTCCCAATGCGATGGCCAGCAGACCTATGAGCATTCCTGTTGCCGCTACCCATGCCATAGGGCTGCACCGCTTCCGATCAGGTGAGGTCCGGAACGAGAGTTACGACCCGCTCGAAGATGCCTCCATGATCGCCGGGCCTGGTAGCGCCTGGCCATGACAGGACCAGGCAATCTTCACGTGCCTTCACTGCCGTCGTTGCGCCGACGCCGCCGTCAGGTGAGCTCGGCCAGGAAGTCCGAGAGCGCGTGGTGCAGGGCGTCCGGTCGGTCCAGGTGCAGGTCGTGGCCGCTCCCGGGGATGCACAGGGGGGCAGACGCTGAGCCAGCGGATCCCGTTCGCCGACGTGGTCGGCCAGTCCGTGCAGCAGGACGACGGGCTGCCCCGTCCCGCCCCAGTCCCGGAACAGGAGCCGGACGCCATCGCGTATCACTGTGTGCTCAGACCAATCAACTGCACCCCCAGGGAATACGTCGTCCTCGATCATGCCGTACACCCCTCAGGGTCTCGATCCTCAGCCACCGCTGACCGGAGATGCTGTGCAGCGCGGCCGTGCGCTCTGTAAATGTGGAGCCTCCGGATCAGGCGCACACTGAACGTATGGCCCTACCGAAAACGCACCATTGCTCGGCCTGCTCGAACGGGGGCGCCAGCACGGACGGAGTCATTCACGAAGACCTCGTCGTCGGAGCACCTCTGTCCATGGAGGACCTCACCGACGAGCAGCGCCACGAGCGGTTCGCCCTCAAGTACGCCCACGACAGTTGCCAGGTCAGAGAGGTCCGGCGGGTTCCGCACGACACGCTGAGCGGCTACGCGTGGTCCGTCCGCTTCACCGAGGGCCCGTGACGAGTTGATCTCCGAGCAGGGCAAGGTAGGCCGGGCCGTTCCTGCATTACGGGGCACCCCCCGTCAAGCCCCGCGCCCCGGCCTGGCGGGCTCGATATCGCGCTGCCGGGCAACGACTTCTGGCTGTTCGACGGTCACCTTGTCCGGTGGAACCACTTTGCTGGTGACGGTTCGTCGCAGGGACCCGAACTCACCGACGACCCGGCCACTGTGAAGCTGTGCGCGGACGCGTTCGAAGCGGTGTGGAAACGTGCCGTGCCGCACGACGAGTACACGATTCGCTGACCCGTCAGGAAGGGCCGTACGTGACTATGGCGCGTGCCGGGCCCCGGAAGCGGTCCGTCGTGAAGGGGGAGCGTTCGACCATGATGGTGGCCGCCGAGCTGCCGTAGGTCAGGACCGGGCCCCGGACGCCGGTGCCGCACAGGCCCTTCGGGAGTTCTGTCTCGCCTTCGCCGAGCGCGTAGTGGTCTTCGTCGTACGACTCGTCGAACGGGGATGCGTCGTCCGGGACGAAGCCCGCCCGGTGGAGGAACTCCGGTATCCGGCTGCTCACGAACGCGACTTGGGTGCGGCCGTCCTGCGTGTAGTAGTGGACCTCGGACGCGTCCCCGGGGAGCGGTACGCCCCCCGGGCCAAGCAGGCCCGACAGCGGTGCGTCGCTGCCCTCGCAGGCCCGGGTGTCGCCGAACGGGTGGAACAGCTCGTCCTGGAACAGCCAGACCAGCCCTCCTGCGGGAACCGCCAGGACGAGGAGGGTGATCGTCAGGCGTCGGAGCAGGCGGCCCCTTCGGGGTCCGTCGTCCGGCGTATCGCTGTCCGGCGCATCGTCTCTCCAGGAATCACTCATGAACGCCCCCTCGGTCATGCATGCTCCCGCATGCGAACACGCGGAGCCTATGCCAGTGATCCACCGGCGGCGAGGAGCGTACCGAGTGGGGCGGCGGCATCGAGCAAGGCCCGGGAGCGTGCCGTGATGCTCGCGTCCCGGGCGGTCAGCGCGGCTCCGATCTCTTCCCGTCCGTGTCCGCGTCGCAGGCTCGGCATCAGGGCCCGGAGCGGGGCGATCCGGTAGCCGGCGCCGCGTAGCTGGTGCACGATCCGGGCGTCCCGGACCTGGGCCGGTGAGTACCGTCGTGTTCCTCGCGGAGGGAGCCGGTCCGGGATCGCCAGGCCCTCGGCGTCCCAGTGCCGCAGCGTCGACGGGCGTACGCCCAGGGCCGCGGCCACTTCGGAGACGCTCATTGCGTCCGACGGGCGTACGTCCTCGACCGGCTCGGCGGAGATCGCTGCCGCGGCCTCCCTGGCCAGCTCCAGGTCCGTACGCTCCCGGTCGAGCCGGGCGTGTGCCGCGTCGAGCAGCGCGAGTACCTCCGCGACCGGGCGCTCATGTACGGCACGCACGATCCGCTTGGCCTCGACCGGACCCGTGCCGGCCGCGAGGGCCCGGTAGGCCAGTGCGGAGTGCAGGTGGCTCTCCCCGTAGATCCGGTAGCCCGCCGCCGTACGCGCCGCCGGTGGCAGGACACCGTCCCGTTCGAGGTTGCGGACCTGCTGGACCGAGTACCCGGCACGCCGCGCGACATCGACCGGGCGCAGGACCGGCGAGTTGAGGGTTGCCACCCGCCGCACCTCCGTATCCCGGTCCGAAGTCTCGACAAGCACCTTAATGAAACGCTTGAGCACATGACCATCGACGAGATCATCGACTTCGTGCAAGGCCTCGACGGGGCCCTGGCCTTGAGGCCGGTGGCCGGTGACGGCTCACCGGAGATCAGCTGGGGCGACGTGTTCTTCTACTACGCCCCTGACGGCGTCGTGCCGCAGGCGACCCAGCCGTTCGCCACGGTCGTGACGAAGAACTACCCGGGCGACGAGAGTTCGCGCCTGGAGCGCCCTGACACCTTCCGCGTCAATGTGGCGGTCGGGAAGGCGACGTTCGGCGACTGGACCGGACGCACGCCGCGCGAATCATCCGGCGACGACGATCCCGGCGTCACCGACGTCGTGATCGCGCACCCCGTCCACGGTGCCGCCGCCTGGCTCGCCGTGGTGAATCCGGGCCCGCGGACCGACGCGGCGGTGCGGCGGCTGCTTCGCCATGCCTGTGACCTCGCGCGTTCGCGACATGAGCGGCGAGCGCGGCACGAGCGCGATAGGAGCACCCCTGCCCGGTGACGTCCGTACGGAGGGACGCACAGCCTCAACGCGGTCCCACAGCCGGGCGGGCCAGGATCGCCCGCCACGGAAGCTCCCGGACCGCCGGGCCCTCACGCGGTTCGTACAGGGGCCAGACATCCGCGCCGTACACGAGCTCCACGCCTGCCCGGCGCAGGGCCTCGATGTGCCCCGTCCATGCCGGGTGCCGCGCATGGGCCGCGTTGACCCGGGGGAACACCACGACCGGGACGCCGGCCGTGCCGAGTGCTTCGCCCACCTGCGTCAGGGCCTGGTTGTCCGCGATGCCCGTCGCGAGCTTGGCGACGAAGTTCGCGCTCGCCGGTGCGACGACGTAGCAGTCGGCGACGGGGTGCGGGCGGGGCTCGGTGGGCAGGCGAGGGGTGTCCCGTACCGGGAGGCCGGTCAGTGACTCCAGCCGGTCCCACTCGCCGTTCGCCCTCAGCCACCGGCCGGCGTTCGGGGTGAGCGTCACCGCGACCTGCCAGCCCAGCGCGAGGGCCGGCTCGACCAGGCCGGTACGCAGCGTCTCGACCCCGTCCGTCGCCGTACCCACGACTCCCAGCACCCCGCGGCTGCCTGCGCTCACTGTCCGGTCCTCCGCTCTCGGTCGGTCTGCCCACACGGCCGGCCGGCCGTGTGTACGGCAGTGCTTCAGTCGGCGATCCCGAGGTCCTGGCGCATGATGCGGCGCATGGCGGTGAGTTCCGGATCCGCCGCCTTGAGGTCCTGGAGCAGCTGATCGGCCGTCTCGCCGTCGCGGGGCAGACCGCGGTCGATGCGCTTGAGCGCGGCGTCCACTCCGGCGAGGACCACGTTGATGTCGCGGGAGGCGGCGAGGACGGTGGCGGGAACGATCATCTGCGCCTCGGCGTACCGGTCGCGGTAGTCGCGGCGGCCCTCCTCCAGCTGCACCCGGTCGTCGTCGGTGTAGACCCCGTCCCGCATGCGGTGCAGAGCGTCCTTGAGCAGGGTGTGGAAGTGGCGCGTCGCCCGGTTCATCGCGGTGTACGCGGTGCGCCGGTCCTCGAAGGAGCGTCGTTGCTCCTCGGCCCGGATCTCCGTCGTGCGTTGGCGTCTGGTCACCCAACTCGTGATCAACGGCGCGAAGAGCGTGCCGAGCACGCCGACGACTGCGGTGAGCATGGCGGCTATGGCGGCACTCATGCCGACGACCCTAGCCAGTGGCGCACCCGCCGGACCCATCAGGTTCCCGATCCTCACCACGACCCGCTGCCGCCGGGGCGTGCCCGGGATGCGAGGCGACGGGGCGCGGGGGACCGTGGAGGCATGTCCGGACATCCGCCCGTGATCGTGTACCCGCCCTCGCCGACCGGTGGGCGGCGGGTCACCGTGCGCGGACAGATCGTCGGGCTGGCGCACGGGCGCGGGGAGGTCGCCTCGTTCCTCCGGCGGGCCGGGTTCGCCGAGGGGGCCGAGGAGATCGATCTGGACCAGCCGGAGTTGATCGAGTGGCGGGGCGGAGACCTCGACACCTGGAGGTGAGCCCGTGAAGCGTCGTCATCGTGGAGGACACGGACACCGGCGCGAGGCGTCACTCGAACCACCCCCCGGCTACTACGGGGCGAGCACGGGAACCCCCGACGCCACACAGCGGGGCCTGATCCTGGACTGGATGGTGAGCCGGCGGGTCGCCGACGGGTGGCGGGTGGAGTCCCGGTCCGGGAGCCAGGCCGTGCTGGTGCGCGGGCAGCCCGTCAACCATGTGCTGCACGCCTTCCTGACCGTCTTCTCGTGCTGCGTCTGGGGCATCGTGTGGGCGGTCCTGGCGCTGAGGAACGACATCGAGCGGGTGGTGCTCACCGTCGACGCCCAGGGGCAGGTCGTGACCGTGGCAGCGCCCTGAGCGGGGCGGGGCGCGTCCGGGCTATCACCCGAACGGGCGCGTCCGGGTCGTGGCCGAGGAGGTCGTCACACAGGGTCGGAGCTGCCCGCAGCAGTGCGGGTGGCCCGTCGAGCGGAGGAATCCCATGACCCAGTCAGCATCGTCCGTTCCCGGTTCCTCCCGGCCCTCCGCCTCCGACCCCGGCCCGTGGGGGGCAGCCGGGGCGATGTTCGCGGGGGTCGTGCTCCTCGTCGACGGCATCCTCGCCGTCGTCAAGGGGATCGCGGGCATCGCGTCCGACGATGTGTACACGCGCATCAGCAACTACACGTTCAAGTTCGACATCACCGCCTGGGGCTGGATCCACCTGGTCCTCGGGGTGATCCTGGTGTTCGTCGGCTGGAGCATCCTCAAGGGCGCGCCCTGGGCCTGGGGCGTGGGCATCGGGCTGGCGGCGCTGAACCTCATCGCCAACTTCATGTGGCTGCCGTACCAGCCGGTGTGGGCGGTCATCTCGATCGCGCTCGACACCTTCGTGATCTGGGCCCTGTGCGCCCACCGGGCGAAGCCGGTCATCTGACGTGGCCCCCGGGCGGAGCGGCATGGAGCCGGACGCGATCACGGCGCTGGCCGCCGACGCGTACGTCTACGGGTCCCCGCTCGTCCGCCGGCTGTCGGGCGTCCAGGCCTGCATCCACGAGGGCCGCGGGGGGATGGCACCCACGCCGTTCAACGACTTCGCCCACGCGGACGGCCCGGCCACGCCCGGCACGCACACCCCGTACGCCCCGGCCGACCTCGTCGACGCGCCGGCCCAGCTCGACCTCTCCGGCGGGCCGGTCAGGCTGCACGTCCCGGACACCGGAGGGGCGTACTACGTCCTCCAGTTCGTCGACGCGTGGGGCAACATCTTCGCCTACCTCGGAACCCGGGCCACCGGTACGGGCGAGGGGGACTGGCTGGTCGTGCCGCCCGGCTGGGCCGGCACCGTGCCCGACGTGGTGTCGGGGGTGATCGACGCGCCCACCTCCATCGTTTCCGTCCTCGGCCGACTCGTCTGCGACGGGCCCGGTGACATGCCCAGGGTCAGGGCGCTCCAGCAGGAGCTGACGCTCACGCACCTGGGTGACCGCGCCCACCGGACCGGTCTCCCGGCGACCGAGCCCGGGGTGCCGGGGGAGCTGCGGTTCTTCGAGGAGCTCCGGGTGTGGATGGCGGACTTCCCGCCCGCCGCCGCCGATCGCGCGTACCAGGACCGCTTCCAGCCGCTGGGGCTCCTGGAGGAGGGGATCTCGCCGTACGTGTCCGCCGGGCCCCACCTCGTACGCGCGCTGGGGCGGGGGCTCGCGCTGGGCAGGCTGCGGGTGGAGGAGGCGGCCCGGCTGCCCCAGGTCGTGGCCGACAGGCCGCCGGGTGCCTGGCAGGCGACTCCGCACCTGCGGGACTACAACCTGGACCACTTCGGTGCGGGCACGCTCGGCACACCGGAGTGGATGCTCCCCGACCGGGAGGCGTCGTACCTGGTCAGGGCGGTTGCGGCACGGCGTGGGCAGTGGCTGCCGCATGGGTACGAGGCGGTGTACGCGCACACCTCCCGCGACTCCCGCGGCCGCCCGCTCGACGGAGCTCACCGCTATGCGCTGCGCTTCGCACAGCCGCCGCCGGTCCGGGCCTTCTGGTCGCTGACCGTGTACGACACCCCAGGGGGCCACCTGGTCGCCAACGCGGCGGACCGGTACGCGATCGGGGACCGTACGCCCGGACTCGTCCACGGCGACGACGGGTCGCTGACGCTGCACCTGTCCGCGGAGCCGCCGACGGACAGCGAGGGCGCGGCGAACTGGCTGCCGCTGCCGGCCGGTGGTTTCCGGCCGGTGCTGCGGCTCCACCTCCCCGACCAGGCCGTTCTCGACGGGAGCTACGTCATCCCGGCGCTCGAACGGCTCGGGGACCCACCGGGCGCGTAGGGCCTCTCGTTTGGATCATGCCGGGCTCGCGGGGTCTGGCACGCGAAAGACCCTAGGTCCTCGGGCGCGTTGTCAGTGGCGCGTCGCACACTGGAGACATGTGCCGCTCCATCAAGACACTTCGTCCCCCGTCCATCCCCGAAGAGGCCACCGAGGAGGAGATGAGAGCCGCCGCCCTGCAGTACGTGCGCAAGGTGTCGGGCTTCCGCGCGCCCGCCGCGCACAACCAGGAGGTCTTCGACCGGGCCGTGGCCGAGATCACCGAGGCCACCCAGCGGCTGCTGGACGGCCTGGAGATACGCGGCGCCGCCCGGGTCTGAGCGACCCGCCCGCCGTCAGGTGCCGGCCGGGGCGCCGGCGGCCGGCGCGGTGTGGGCGGGGCGGCGGACGACGACTGCCGCGAGGGCGCCGGCGACGAACAGGGCGAGGACCGAGACGGCCGTGCCCAGCCAGCCCGCGCCCAGCCACTGGCCGCCGAAGTAGCCGAGCCCCACGCTGTAGACCGCCCAGGCCACCCCGGCCACGGCCGACCAGGGCAGGAACTCCTTCACCTTGCGGTGGGCGGCGCCCGCGCCCAGGGAGACGACGGAGCGGCCGGCCGGGGCGAAGCGGGCGACGACGACCAGCGCCCCTCCGCCACGGCTCAGCGCCGCGCCGAGGCGCTCCTGCGCGGAGGTGAGGCGGCGGGACCTGGCGATGGCCCGGTCCAGACGCTCGCCGCCGCGCCAGGCGAGGCGGTAGGCGACGAGGTCGCCGAGCACCGAGGCGGTGGCCGCGCAGAGGGTCAGCACCAGGAGCGAGGGCACCTGCCGGGTGGCCTCACCGGCCGCGGCGGTGACCGTGGTCGTGCTCGCGGCGGCGGCCGTGGCCGCGGTGATCACGAGCACACCGCTGGGCAGGACGGGAAGGAAGACGTCCAGGAGCACCGAGAGGGCGACCACCACGTAGATCCATGGGCTGCCGGTCAGCGCACCCACACTCTCGAGCACTTTCTACTCCCCGTTCCCGGTTCCCGTGTTCCGCGTCAACGCCGCGACGTCGCAGGGGAGCGGCAGGAGCGGCAGGGCCAGCTGTACAGCGTACGCCTGCCGATCACGCGGTTCACCTGGTATTCACCGGGCGGGCGTCCGATGTCGTGCAGGTCACGTGACGACCCCGGCCCCCCTCGGGAGGAGGGGGGCCGGGGTGCGGGGGAGCGTGGGGTTCAGACCGAGACGGTTTGTGCCTTCTCGTGGGCGGGTGAGCTCTCCTGCGCGGAACCGCCGCGCGAGGAGAACAGCCGGTCCAGGGCGACGGCGCCGGGGCCGGTGAAGACCAGCAGGAGGAAGGTCCAGCAGAAGACGGCCGAGGCCTCGCCGCCGTTCTGCAGGGGGAACAGCGAATCGGGCTGGTGCACCTTGAAGTACGCGTAGGCCATCGAGCCGGAGGAGATGAGAGCGGCGACCCGGGTACCGAGGCCGAGCGCGACCAGGATGCCGCCGACGAGCTGGATCACGGCGGCGTACCAGCCCGGCCAGGTGCCGGTGGGGACGGTGCCGCCGCCCATGGAGCCGCCGAGGACTCCGAAGAGCGAGGCGGCGCCGTGGCAGGCGAAGAGGAAACCGATGACGATACGGAAGAGGGCGAGTGCGTAGGGCTGGGCCCGGTCCAGGCGTATGGGCATGGGAGGTGGGGCTCCTTCGGTCTGGGGACGTGAACCGATCGGGGGCCCTCAGGTTAGGGTGACCTCACTTGTGCTTGCAAGTTCAACATTTTGTCGACTGGCTGAAAAAAGGTCATTCGTTTGAAGTCAGCGTGCGCTCCAGAACGGTCTCGAGCTGTGCCCCCGTTGGCCTTGCTCTGGCCTGAACCAATGTCAGCGCAGCTTTCCGGCCATGCAGGGTGAGCGTCATGAGCTGATTGCCGAACCACGGCCCACCGTTCTTGCGCCAGCGCATCGGAGGGCTCCCCGTCCGCCCGTGGAGCGCCAGCGCGCGCCCGAGCCAACGGCCCGCCCGGCTCCAGCCGAAACGGAAGCCGGCGCGTATGTAGCCGGGGATGGAGTTGTGGACGGGGGAGCAGGTCAGTTGCAGGACGCGTGCGCCGGGAGTGCCGTCCGGGGTGGAATCGGGCCACTGGGGTTCGGCGACGTACGCATGGTGCACATCGCCCGAGAGCACGCATATCGTCGCGGGGGCGCCGGGGGCGCGCCCCGCCTCCCTCAGCAGCTGGGACAGTCGGCGGAAGGACTCCGGGAACGCGGCCCAATGCTCCAGGTCACCGGCCCGGCGCACCTTCTCCCCGAGCCGTGCCCAGCGCTCGCCCCGGTCCCCACGGCACAGTGCGGCGTTCCAGGTCTCCGCGTCGTGTATGAGGGGCGGAAGCAGCCACGGCAGCGAGGTGCCGATCAGCAGATGGTCGTACGCCCCGGGGTCCGCGAGCACCTCGTCGCGCAGCCACCGCTCCTCCTCGTCGCGCAGCATCGACCGCTGCTGTTCGTCGAGGGACCTGGCCGCCCGGGTGTCGACCATCAGCAGCCGTACTCGGCCGAAAACACGCCGGTAGCTCCATCGGGTGCGTGTGGGGTCGGCGTCCGCGGCCGCGGCATGGACGCGCAGCGTCTCGGTCCCGTCCGGAGCGGCGCGTACGGCCGCGTAGACCGGGTCGGCCTCCAGAGCGTCGGGGGAGAGGTTGCCGAGGTGCTGGTAGACCCAGTACGACATGAGCCCGCTGACGATCCGCTCGTGCCACCACGGTGTGCGGCGCATGTCCCGGACCCATGCGGCGCTGGTGTTCCAGTCGTCCACCACGTCGTGGTCGTCGAAGATCATGCAGCTGGGGACGGTGGAGAGCAGCCATCGCACCTCCGGGTCCTGCCAGGACTCGTCGTAGAGGTGGGTGTACTCCTCGTAGTCCGCGACCTCGGCGCCGGGCGCCTCGTCCAGGTCGCGGCGGGCCGCGAGCCGGCGGCGGGTGGCCGGCGAGGTCTCGTCCGCGTACACCTGGTCGCCGAGGAGCAGGAGGACGTCCGGGCGTACGGCTCCGGGGTCGGAGGCGAGGCGGGAGGCCAGCGCGTCGAGCGCGTCCGGGCCGATGGGGTCTGCCCTGCTCGAGCGGAGCCGGGAGCTCGGGGAGGGATCGCCCGTGTGCGGGTGCAGGCGGGAGCCTGCGGAACCGTGGCCGTGGGCCGGCGGGGCCGCCCAGCGGCAGGAGCCGAACGCGACCCGGACCGGACCCGCCTCCTCCGGCTGCGGCACGGCGGGCGTGCTGATGGTGCTCGGCGGGAAGCGGGACTCCTCGGGCGGCCATACGCGGCGCCCGTCGAGCAGCACCTCGTACGGCGTGGTCGAGCCGGGTGTCAGGCCCGTCACCACGACCAGGGCGTAGTGGTGGCCCTGCACGGCGAACGTCGGGGAGGCCCCGGCCGCCCCGTCCGCGCAGCGGACCTCCGCCGTGCAGGGCCTGGTCGCCTCCACCCAGACCGTCGCCCGGGAGCCGGACTCCCAGTCGACGTACCTCAGCAGTGGTCCCAGGCGTAGCCCGGCCATGTGTGCCCTCCTCGCGTCGCCGTCACCGATGGCTCCGTAGGGTACGGAACGACGGAGGAGGGCGGGTTGGTTCCGCCGGGGCGGGAGGGTGGGTCAGCAGCCGTTGAGCACGGACTGCAGGGCGCTCTTCTCGGTGGAGTCGACGGTGAGGCCGTAGTAGTGCTTCACGTGCACCCAGGCGCGTGCGTAGGTGCAGCGGTAGGCCGTGCGCGAGGGGAGCCACTCGCCCGGGTCCTGGTCGCTCTTGGACTGGTTGACGTTGTCGGTGACCGCGATCAGCTGCGGGCGGGTCAGGTCGTTGGCGAAGGACTGGCGCTGGGCAGTGGTCCAGCTGCTGGCCCCTGAGCGCCAGGCCTCGGCGAGGGGGACCATGTGGTCGATGTCCAGATCGGCCGCGGCCGTCCAGGTGGCGCCGTCGTACTCCGAGTACCAACTGCCGCTGGTCGCGGCGCAGGAGGAGTCCTGGACGACACCGGTGCCGTCGCGCTTCAGCACCACCTCGCGGGTGTTGCAGGCGCCCGACTGCGTGATCCAGTGCGGGAACTTGTCACGGCTGTAGCCGGACGAGGAGCCCTCGGCGGAGACGGTGAGCTGGCTCAGATACGTACGGGCGGTCGAGGCGGCGACCGGGGTGGGCATCGCGGCCTGGGCGGTCGGGGCGGTGAGCAGCCCCGAGGTGGCGGCGAGCGCGGCCGAGGCGGCGAGGACGGCTATGCGACGCGCGTAGATACCGGACATTCGAACTCCCTTGATGTGGGGGGCTGTTGAGCGGACGACCTGCGAGCCCGGCCATCGTGGCGGCGCCGGGTTTCGGTGGGGTGGTCGTCAGGTAACAGAGTGACGACATGCGCACGTCACATCAAGAGGTAGGACGGTCGGTCTGACGTCCCGTCCGAAAGGTGTTCGACGCGCAGGGGTGACGGCCCCGCAGTTCCGGGGCCGGGGGCGCCCCTCTAGGGTGACCGCGTGCTGCTTCCGGTCAGTCCCGCGCTCGGGGCCGTGCTCGCCGTGCTCCTGGTGTCCGCCGTCGCCGTCGCGGCCTGGGCGTCGCTGGGCCGGTCCCGTGAGATCGCCGTCGCCGGGGTGCGGGCCGCGGTCCAACTGGCCGCTGTCTCCCTGCTCATCGGCTGGGTGGTGCGCTCGCCGGGGCCCCTGCTCGGCTTCCTGGTGCTGATGTTCGCGGTCGCCGTGCGCACCGCGGGCCGGCGGATCACTCCCAACGGCACCTGGTGGTGGGCCGCCCTGCCGATCGCGGCGGGCGTCGTACCGGTGGTGGTGACGCTCCTGCTCACCGGGCTCCTGCCGTTGCGCGGCATCGCGCTGATCCCGGTCACGGGCATCCTCATCGGGGGCGCGCTCACCGCGACCGTGCTCGGCGGGCGGCGCGCGCTGGACGAACTCGGGGCGCGGCGGGGGGAGGTGGAGGCCGGGATGGCGCTCGGTCTGCCCGACCGGGACGCCCGGCTGGAGATCGCCCGCCCCGCGGCGTCGGACGCGCTGCTGCCGGGCCTCGACCAGACCAGGACCGTCGGGCTCGTCACCCTGCCCGGGGCCTTCGTAGGCATGCTGCTGGGCGGCGCCTCACCTGTGGAGGCGGGCGCCGTTCAGCTGTTCGTCCTGGTGGCACTGATGGCGGTGCAGGCGGTCGCCGTCGCTCTGGTGCTGGAGCTGGTCGCGCGGGGGGTGCTGCACCGGGAGTGACTCGGGGCGGGCCGTCAGGGCGCGAGGCGCCCGGAAGGCCCCCGGGACCTACCGGGCGTCGACGTGCAGACGGATCGAACCGTCCGCGGCCGCCTCCACCCGGAGCTGCGTCAGGTCCTCGACATGGGCGTCGGGGGAGAGCGCCGCCGCGCGCGGGCCTACGCCCACGACGCGCATGCCGGCCGCACGGCCCGCCGCGATGCCCGCCTCGGAGTCCTCGAACACGATGCAGTCCGCCGGGTCGAAGCCCAGCTCGGCCGCGCCCTTGAGGAAGCCCTCGGGGTCCGGCTTGCTGGCGCCGACCATCTCCGCGGTGACACGGGTCTCCGGCACCGGCAGCGCCGCGGCCGTCATCCGGGCCTGGGCGAGCGCCTCGTCGGCCGAGGTCACGAGTGCGTGGGGAAGACCGGCGATCGACGCCATGAAGGCGGTGGCGCCGCCGATGGGCACCACGCCGTCCGTGTCCGCGGTCTCCTCGGCGAGCATGATCCGGTTCTCCGCGTAGTTCTGCTCCATGGGGCGGTCCGGCAGCAGGGCGGCCATCGTGGCGTAACCCTGGCGGCCGTGGACCACCTTGAGCGCCGCTTCGGGGTCGAGTCCCTGTGCGATCGCCCAGCGGCGCCAGCAGCGTTCCACCACCGCGTCGGAATTCACGAGGGTGCCGTCCATGTCCAGCAGGAGGGCGCGGGCTTCGAGGACGGTGGCCGACATCGGCATGCTCCAGAGCGCGGGGGAACAGCTCGTAGCTGCGGGTGGAGAAAACACGGGTGAAGAAAACAAGCAGCCCCGCCCGCCGGTCAGGGAGAACGGGCGGAGGCTACTTTGTTCCACCACGATACAAAAACCGTCGCCGAAACGCCAATCCTGTGCGCGGGCGGACCGGATCCGCCCCCGGGAGCCGACCGGATCCACCCTCAGGACCGGCGAGGCCCCTCAGGACCGGCGCCCCTGGCCGCTCGTCTGCGCCTCCAGGGCGCGCCGCGTCTCCGGGCCGTAGACGCCCGACGGGTCGCCCTGGACCGAGACCCACCTCTGGAACTCCGCGACGGCCTGCTCCACCTGCTCCGAGTAGTCGCCGTTCTCCGGTCCGCGGTAGACCCAGATCTCCTGCAGCCGCCGCTGGAGCTCCGAGACCTCCGCACCCCGGTCCCCGCGCCGCAGCGTGCTCCCGGACGCCTCCTCGGCAGGCGGCGCCGCCGCGGTCGTGGCCGGGGCCTTCGTCGCGGACACCGACGGTGACGGCGGGGCCGAAGCGGACGCCGAAGGCGACGCCGACGGGCTCTTCGAGGGTGAGGGGGACGCCGAGGGTGACGCCGACGCCGACCGGGACGGCGTGGCCGAGGGGGACGCCGAAGGGGACTCCGACACCGACGCGGCCGGCTCGCCGCCCGTGTCCGGCACGCTCGCCGTCACCTCGGGCAGCGCCGCGTCCCGGCCGTCCTTGTCGTCGAACAGTCCGCTCGCGAACGCGGCCGTACCCACCACCGCCGCCACGGCCGCCCCCACGGCGACGACGACGAACGGCCGGCGACGGCGGGGCTGCACCGGGTCGGGGCCACTGCCCGCGTAGCCCGCGGCGGTACGCCGACGGGTCTCGTCGGCGGCGACGGCACCGGGCAGCGGACCGGGGCCGGCCCCTGGCGCGGCGCCCGGCTCCGCCCCGGGAGCTCCGTCCCGTACGCCGTCCAGGAACAGCGGCATCGTCGTGGCCGCCGCTGCCGCCTCCGGCCGGGCCGGCTCGTGGTCCTGGGTGTCGTCGCTGCTCAGCGTCACGTACGGACGGATCCGCAGCGGGTCGAAGTCCTCCGCCGCCGCGATCTCCGCCGACCGGGCGTCCCGCTCGGCCGTACGGCCTCCGCAGGCGCACCCCGCCCCGGGTCTCGCGCCCTGCTCGCCGCCGCACTCCGGGCACATGTGTCCGGTCATCGTGGGTTCCCCTCCCCATTGAACTGCCTGCGATTATGCAGGCCGCCACGGGGAAGCCCAACGCCCGTACCACTGCTCGGCAGGCCATAACGGCACACAGCGGCCAGGATGGGGGTGAAGCGGACCCGAGGAGATGCTCATGGCCCAGCAGTTGAGCCCGCCACCCCTTGCAGCAGGTGAGGGGCGGTCCCGGCGGAATGTCCTGGTGTCCATCGGCGCACTGCTCCTCGGCATGCTGCTCGCCGCACTCGATCAGACCATTGTGTCCACGGCCCTGCCCACGATCGTCAGCGAACTGGGCGGCCTGGACCATCTGTCCTGGGTGGTGACCGCCTACCTGCTGGCGGCGACCGCGGCGACCCCGCTCTGGGGCAAGCTCGGCGACCAGTACGGGCGCAAGAAGCTCTTCCAGACGGCCATCGTCATCTTCCTCATCGGCTCCGCGCTCTGCGGCATGGCCCAGAACATGCCGCAGCTGATCGGCTTCCGCGCACTCCAGGGGCTCGGCGGCGGCGGGCTGATGGTGCTGTCGATGGCCATCGTCGGCGACATCGTCACCCCGCGCGAACGAGGCAAGTACCAGGGTCTGTTCGGCGCGGTGTTCGGCGTGACCAGCGTGCTGGGACCGCTGCTCGGCGGCTTCTTCACCGAACACCTCAGCTGGCGCTGGGTCTTCTACATCAACCTGCCCGTCGGCATCGTCGCGCTGCTCGTCATCGCCGCGGCCCTGCACATCCCGGTCCGCCGCACCAAGCACACCATCGACTACCTGGGCACCTTCCTCATCGCCTCCGTCGCGACCTGCCTGATCCTCGTCGCCTCACTCGGCGGGACCACCTGGGCCTGGAGCTCACCGCAGATCATCGTCCTCGCGATCCTCGCCGTGGTGCTGCTCGTCGCGTTCGTCGCGGCCGAGCGCCGGGCGGCCGAGCCGGTGCTGCCGCTGAAGCTGTTCAGGCAGCGGACCTTCAGCCTCGTCGCCGTCATCAGCTTCGTCATCGGCTTCGCGATGTTCGGCGCCATGACCTATCTGCCGACCTTCCTCCAGGTCGTGCACGGCATCACCCCGACCCTGTCCGGTGTGCACATGCTGCCCATGGTCTTCGGCCTGCTGCTCACCTCGACCGGCTCCGGCCAGATCGTCAGCCGTACGGGCCGCTGGAAGGTCTTCCCGATCGCCGGCACCGCCCTCACCGTCGTCGGCCTGCTGCTGCTCCACACGCTCTCCGAGACCAGCTCCACCTGGACGATGAGCCTCTGCTTCTTCGTCTTCGGCGCCGGGCTCGGCCTGGTGATGCAGGTGCTCGTGCTGATCGTGCAGAACTCCGTCGGCTACGAGGACCTCGGCGTCGCCACCTCCGGGGCGACCTTCTTCCGCTCCATCGGCGCGTCCTTCGGTGTGGCCGTCTTCGGCACCATCTTCACCAACCGGCTGTCCGGCAAACTCGAGGCCGCCCTCAGCGGCCGTGCCCTGCCGCCCGGCGTCGACGCCGGGGCACTGGCCGCCGACCCCCGCGCCATCGGCCGCCTCCCCGCGGACCTGCGCCCCTCGGTGCTGGACGCCTACTCCACCGCGATCACCGATGTCTTCCTCTACGCGGCACCCGTCGTCCTCGTCGCCTTCGTCTTCGCCTGGTTCCTCAAGGAGGAGCCCCTGCGCGGGTCGGTGACGGCGCCCGACACCAGCGAGACCCTGGCCTCGAACCCGGTCCACCGCTCCTCGTACGACGAATGCGCCCGCGCCCTGTCGGTGCTCGCCACCCGGGAGGGGCGCCGGGAGATCTACGAGAAGATCACCGAGAAGGCCGGGTACGACCTGCAGCCCGCCGCCAGCTGGCTCCTGCTGCGCATCAAACGGCACGGCACCGTCGAGCCCGGCCGGCTCGCCGAGGTCGCCCCCGTGCCGCTGCGGGTGATCACCTCGGCCGCCCGTCAGGTGGAGGGGCACGGCTTCGCCCGCCGCGAGGGCATGCAGCTGGTGCTCACCGACAAGGGCGCGGAGGCCGTGGTCAGGCTCTCCGAGGCCCGTGAGGAGTCCCTGGCCGAGCTGCTCGGCGACTGGTGGGGACCGGACCGGCCCACCGACCTGATCCGCCTGGTGACGGAGCTGTCGGCCGAGGTGAGCGGATCGAGCAAGGAGCGCCCGCACATGCCCGAACCGCGCCGTGACCACTCCGTGGGCTGACGGCCCGGAGGCTCAGAGGTCCTTGGCGAACCAGTGCTCGGCGTAGGGGCCCTGGTTGAACGCCGGGATCTCCGCGTACCCGTGCTTCGCGTACAGCCCGCGCGCCTCCACCAGGTCGTTGCGGGTGTCCAGCCGGATCCGCCGCACCCCGAACGCCCGCGCGGCGCTCTCGACGGCCGTCAGCAGCAGGCCGCCGCCGCCCGTCGAGCGGAAGGCGGGCCGGACGAACACCCGGGTCAGCTCCGCCGTCGCCGCGTCGACCAGCCGCAGGCCCGCGCAGCCGGCCGGCTTGCCGTCGTACCGTCCCACCAGGAACTCGCCGGTGGGCGGTGCCAGCCGGTCGGCACCGTCGTCCCTGAGACCGTCGTCGATCTCCGCCGTGGTCGCCGGGCGGCCCCAGTAGCGGCTCGCCACCTCGTCGTAGTAGTCCCGCCGCAGCAGGGCCGCATCGGGGCCGGCGAAGTGTTCGGGGGTCACGGTCCAGGTCACTGATCCATTCTGTCCTTGGTGTGACGGCGTGACGAACCATTAATACGCAGACGAACCATCAATGCGCAGGGGGCGGCGATCATGAGGGACACAGCAGTCGAAGCACCGGTCCAGCGGCTCGGGGAGCGGTGGATACGGGAGCTGGCGCGGCCCGGCGGGGGCAGCTTCGTGTGCTCGCCCGCCGGACTGTGGCTGGCCCTGACCGCCGTCGCGGCGGGCGCCCGTACGGAGACGGCCGCCGAGCTGCGGACGCTGCTCGGGGTGGCAGGCCAGGAGGCCGCCGCCGTGGTGACGGAGGCTGCGCGTGACTGGGGGCGCACCGAGGCGCTGAACGTGGCGACCCGGGTGTGGAACAGCGTGCCGCTCCACCCGGAGTACGAGCAGGCGCTGCCGGACATCGCCTTCGGCCCGGTCGACGTCACGGAGATCGACGCATGGGTCCGCGAGCGCACGGACGGCCTGATCGAGCGGCTGCCGCTGGACCTCGGCGGCGACGTCGCCCTCGCCCTGGTCGGCGTGCTCGCCCTGAACGCGCTCTGGGAGGCGCCCTTCGACAAGGCGCGCACCCGCGACCTCCCCTTCACCGACGCGGCGGGCACGACCCTGCCCGTGCCGACGATGCACGCTCCGGTCCGGCGCGGGGGCGCCTGGACGGCATCGGGCGCGTACGTCGTCGAACTGCGCTGCCGTACGGAGCCCGGCGGCGCGGCACCGGCGCGGGTCAGGTTCGTCCTCGGGGAGCCGGGCGAGGCGGCGGACCGGGTCCTTCCCCTGGCGTGGGCCCCGGAGGAGTCGCGGGCGGCGGTCGACGCCGACGCCGTGACCGTCGCACTGCCGCGCCTCACTCTGCGCACAAAGATCCGGATCACCGGGCAGCTGCCGGCGCTCGGCGTGCGGCTCGCGACCGACCCCGCTGCTGCGGACCTCTCCGGCCTCTCGCCCGTATGCCTCCACATCTCCGAGGCGGTCCAGGAAGCGGTGGTGAAGATCGCCGAGAAGGGCGTGGAGGCCGCGGCGGTCACGGTGGTGGCGGCGCGGGCCGCGGCCGCGAGGCCCCAGGTGGTGCGGCACCTCGCCTTCGACCGGCCCTTCGGAGTCGTCGTCCTGGACGGCTCGTCGGACGTCCCCCTCTTCGCGGGCTGGCAGGCGGACATTCCGGCGCACGAGGGCTGATTCCGGCCTCCCGGGGGCGGCCGCACGAGCCGTCACCCACCGGTGGGCGGGCATTCTTTCGGCAAATCAGTGGTGACAGTCAGGCTAAGTGGGGGTTGATTGGGGCTATCTCACGGGGCAATGCGAGGCTTCATCCGCACATACCCGGGCCGATGGGACAGTGCATGGAAACGGGAGGGGCGGCGCAGCGTGGCAGACGTGGAGCGCAGTGTGCGGGGGGACGCGGCGGCGGACCCGGGGACCAGAGCCGCGGCGGTCAGAGCTTTCCTCTGGCTGCTCGTCGGGGTCCTGGCGGTACGGCAGGTGGCGGTGGTGCTGCGCCGGCCACCCGGTGAACGCCTCACCGATCTGGAGACCTGGACCGGTGCGACCGGGGTCCTGCACATCGCGGGGTCCCTGTACGAACCGGGCCGGTTCACCGGGACGCCGTTCGCCGGACTGGCGCTGAGACCGCTGACGGTCTCGGCCGAACAGGCCCTCGGCGTCGTCTGGACCTTCGGTTCGCTGCTGCTCGTCGTGGCGCTCGGCTTCGTCGCCGTCCGCGCCCTGCCCGCACCGGTGAGCCGGCGCACCGCGTTCCTGGCGGCGCCCGTCGCGGTCACCCTGCTGATGGTGTCGCTGCCGGTCCGCACCACCCTGCATCTGGGCCAGACCAGCATTCTGCCGGTCCTGCTGGTGCTCCTCGCCTGTTTCGCGGTACGGGGCGAGCGCCTGCCCGGCGTGCTGACCGGTGTCGCCGCGGCCCTCCAGCCCGCCGTCCTGCTCTTCGCCGTCCTGCTCTGGCTCACCGGGAGACGCAGGGCCGCCGTGAGCGGTGGCGCCACGTTCGCCGTCTGCACGGCGCTGGCCTGGGCGGTGATGCCGCGTGACTCCTGGGCGTACTGGGTGCACCATCTCGCGGGCGCCGGACTCGGCGAGCGCCCGGACAGCCTGGCGAACCAGTCACTGCACGGCGCGCTGCTGCGGTTCGGGCTCCAGGGCCCCCTGGAGATCGCCCTGTTCCTGGTTCTCGCCGCCGCCGTCGTCGTCCTCGGTCTGCGCCGCGCCACCCGCTACGCCCGGGACGGGCAGTTGCTCCTGGCCGTCGCGGTCACGGGCTGCGTCGCCGTCGCCGTGTCGCCCACCGCCTGGCAGCACCAGCTGCTCTGGGTGCTGCTCGCAGTCGTCGGACGGGTCGGCACCCGGGCCTCGGACCGGCTGGTCTGGCCGGCGGTCGTGGTGCTCGTGCTCACCCTGCCCGGGAAGATGCTGCTGCCCAACGTCGGCGTGGTCCTTCCCGTGCGGGACAACGTGCTGCTCGTCGCCGCCCTCGGCGCGGCCTGCGCCGTGCCGTTCCTGTCCCGCACCTCGCCGCACTGGCAGCGGCCGGTCCCCACGGACTACGCGAAGCCGGTGCCCGCGCGGTACGCCTGGGTGCCGCTGCTGCCGTTCTGGCGCCGGGTGCTCAGCCGCCCCAACCTGCTGCTGGAACTCCTGCTCATCCGGGTCGTCTACTCCGCGTACGCGCAGGTACGGCTGGCGGCCACCGCCGGGCGCTCCACCGCCGAGGAGCACGGCCGGCAGATCCACTCCGCCGAGCAGTGGCTGCACATCGACATCGAGCACTGGGCGAACCACACCGTGGTCGCCATCCCCTGGCTGCGCGACTTCTTCGACTACTACTACTCGACGTTCCACTTCATCGTGCCGCTCGCCATCCTCGGTGTGCTGTACGTACGCCGGCCCTCCGACTACCGCTGGGCCCGCTCCACCATCGGCTTCGCCACGGTCCTCGCCCTGCTCGGCTTCTGGCTCTACCCGCTGGCACCGCCGCGCCTGATGCCGGGACTCGGCTTCATCGACACGGTCCACGGGGTGCAGGACCTGGACAGCCCCGACTTCGGGGCGCTGACCGCGATGACCAACCAGTACGCGGCGATGCCGTCCCTGCACTTCGGCTGGTCGCTGTGGTGCGGTGCGGTGATCGCCCTGCTCGCGCCGAAGGCGTGGATGAAGGTCCTGGGGCTGCTGCACCCGCTGTTCACGGTCTCCGCCATCATCGCCACGGGCAACCACTGGGTGCTGGACGCGGTCGGCGGAGCGGCCGTGGTGGCCGCCGGCTTCGGGCTGACGTACGCCCTGGCCGGGCCCCGCAGGCTCCGGTCCGCCGAGGCCGGAGCGGCCGGGCAACCGGACCTCGACCGTGGGGCGGGGACCGCCGGGGACGCCGTACCCGAACCGGCCGGCACCAAAGCGTAAGCGCCGTACGGAGGCTCTACGGGGGGTCAGGCATCGAAGTCCGCCCGCGCGTCGAACGCGGCGCGGCGGGTGGCCCGGCGCAGGGCCCTCAGCAGCGTCGGGCCGATGGCCACGGTCAGCGCCACGGTGAGGACGGCGCGGCCCAGGTCCCAGCCCAGCGAGGTCGCGGTGCAGTAGGCCAGGAAACGGACCAGGTTCTCGTGCAGCGGGTCGCCCGCGACGAAGGAGATCCCGGTGCCGAGCCCGGGCACGATCGTCCAGCCGTACAGATTCATGACCGTGCCGTACGCGAACGCCGCCACAAAGCCGTACCCCGCCAGCATCAGCAGCTCGCCCCGGCCGCGCAGCCGGTCCGGGCCGGGCAGCAGGCCCGCGCCCATCGTGAACCAGCCCATCGACAGCATCTGGAACGGCATCCACGGCCCGACCCCGCCCGTGAGCAGCGCCGAGGCGAACATCGTGACCGAGCCGAGCACGAATCCGAAGCCGGGGCCCAGTACCCGGCCGCTCAGCACCATCAGGAAGAACATCGGCTCCAGGCCGGCGGTTCCGGCGCCCAGCGGGCGCAGCGCCGCGCCGACCGCGGCGAGCACGCCCAGCATCGCCACCGCCTTCGCGTCCAGGCCGGAGTCCGCGACCGTCGCGAGGACCACCCCGACGAGCAGCACCAGCAGGACGGCGAAGAGCCACGGCGCGTCCTGCGCGTGGGCGAGACCCGAGCCCGCCCCCGCCAGCAGCGGCCAGCCGAAGGCGACCAGCCCGACCGCGCTGATCAGGACGAGCGCGGCGACGGCGTGCGGGCCGAGCCGCACCGGGCGGGCGGACCGGGACGTCATGCCAGGCCCTCAAGGGCCGTGCGCACCTGCGACACCGTCAGCCACTCCCGTGGCGCCAGGATCTTCGCGGTCTGCGGGGCGAAGGCCGGGGAGGAGACCACGACCTGCCGGGTCGGACCGTCGGCGACGGCCTCACCGTCGGCCAGGATCACCACCCGGTGCGCCAGCTCCGCCGCCAGTTCCACATCGTGCGTGGCCAGGATGATGGCGTGACCCTCGGCGGCCAGCCGGCGCAGCACGCCGACGAGCCGCGCCTTCGCCGCGTAGTCCAGGCCGCGCGTCGGCTCGTCCAGGAGGAGGAGCGGGGGCCGGGCGGTGAGCACCAGGGCGAGGGCCAGCGCCAGCCGCTGCCCCTCGGAGAGGTCACGGGGGTGGACGTCGTCCGGCACCCCGGGCAGCAGCTCGGACACCAGCGCCCGGCAACTGCCCGCGGGCGCGCCCGCGTCGGAGTCGGCCGCCGCGCACTCGGCGGCGACCGTGTCCGCGTACAGCAGGTCGCGCGGCTCCTGGGGGACGAGACCGACCCTGCGCACCATGTCGCGCGGCGGCGTACGGGACGGCTGGAGCCCGCCGACGAGGACGGAACCCGTGGTCGGCTCGGTCATCCCGACGAGGGTCGTCAGCAGGGTCGACTTCCCCGCGCCGTTACGTCCCATCAGGGCCACGGTCTCGCCCGGCGCGACGGACAGGGTTACCCCGCGCAGCGCCTGGACCCGCCCGTGCCGCACCCCGAGTCCCTCGGTCAGGACGGCGGGGCCGTGGGCCGGGGGCTTCGCGGGGCCGGGGCCCGGACGGCGGCCGAACAGCCGGGCCAGCAGACCCGGGCGGGCGCCGGCCGGGGCGGGGAGCGGGGCCACCGCGGTGTCCGCCGGGGTCTCGCGCGGCGGCGGTTCCACGTCGGCCAGCCGCTCCCTCAGGTCCACCGCACGGCGCCGGGCGTCGCGCACCGACAGCGGCAGCGGATCCCAGCCCACGAGCCGTCCCAGGGCCACCACCGGCGGCCGTACGGGGGAGAGCGCCATGATGTCGGCGGGTGCGCCCATCACCGGGGCGGCGCCGGGCTCCGGCAGCAGCAGGACCTGGTCGGCGTACTGCACGACGCGCTCCAGCCGGTGCTCGGCCATCAGCACCGTCGTGCCCAGGTCGTGCACCAGCCGCTGGAGGACCGCGAGGACGTCCTCGGCGGCCGCCGGGTCCAGGGCGGACGTCGGCTCGTCGAGGACCAGGACCCTGGGGTGCGGGGTGAGGACGGAGCCGATCGCGACCCGCTGCCGCTGGCCGCCGGAGAGCGTGGCGATCGGCCGGTCGCGCAGCTCGGCCAGCCCCAGCAGGTCCAGCGTCTCCTCGACGCGGCGCCGCATCACGTCCGGGGCGAGGCCCAGCGACTCCATGCCGTACGCCAGCTCGTCCTCGACGGTGTCCGTGACGAAGTGGGCGAGCGGGTCCTGGCCCACCGTGCCGACCAGGTCGGCGAGTTCACGCGGCTTGTGGGTCCGGGTGTCACGGCCGCCGACCGTGACCCGGCCGCCCAGCACCCCGCCGGTGAAGTGCGGCACGAGACCGGACACGGCACCCAGCAGAGTCGACTTACCGACACCGGACGGGCCGACGACCAGCACCAGTTCGCCCTCGGGGATCGTGAGGCCGACCCCGGACAGGGTGGGGCGCTCCGCGCCCTCGTACCGCACCGAGACGTTCTCGAACCGGATCATGAGCGCTCCTTGGAGTCCGAGGGGTGAGCGGGCAGCGGCGCCGCCACGGCGGGCGGCGGCGCGACGACAGGGGGCAGCGGCGCCACCACGGCGGGCAGCAGACCGATCAGCACGGCGGCGGCGGGCCACAGCGGGAGCACGGGAGCGGTGAGCGGGACGACGCCCGGACGCAGGGCCTCCGGGGCGGCGGCACCCGCCCAGATCATCGCCGCCGCGACGGCCGCTCCCGAGCCCGCGACGAGCCAGGCGCGTACGCCCCAGCGGTCCGGCCGGTAGCGGGTACGCACCGAGCGGCGCCCGCCGAGCCGGAGCCCCGCCAGCGCGGCGAGCAGCCCGGCCAGCAGCAGCGGCAGCCCGTGCACGGCGCCCTGCGCGGCCAGCAGTCCGTACGTCCCCGCGCACACCCCCAGCAGCCCGCCGAGCGTCAGCACATGCGTGGTGCGGCGGACGGCGGGCGGGACCTGCGCGGTGCGCCCGTACCCCCGCGCGTCCATCGACGCAGCGACGGCCACCGAGCGTTCCAGCGCGCCCTCCAGCACCGGCAGCCCGATCTGGAGCACCGCCCCGATGCCCCCGGTCGGACGGCCGCGCAGCCTCCGGGCCGTCCGCAGCCGTGCCACGTCCGCGACCATGTTCGGCGCGAACGTCATGGCGACGACGACGGCGACCCCCACCTCGTACAGGGCGCCCGGCAGCGACTTCAGCAGCCGGGCCGGGTTGGCCAGCGAGTTCGCGGCGCCGATGCAGATCAGCAGGGTGGCCAGCTTCGCGCCGTCGTACAGCGCGAAGACCAGCTGCTCCGCCGTGACCCGGCCGCCGATCCTCACCCCCTGCGCCCAGTCGGGCATCGGCACGTCGGGCAGCGTGAACAGGGTGTGCGTGCCGGGCACCGGGGAGCCGAGGAGGACGGAGAACACCAGCCGTACGCCGACGACGAACAGCCCGAGCTTGATGAACGCCCCGTACGAACGGGCCCACGGCGCGTCCGTGCGGCGCGCCGCCACCACGTAACCGGCGACGCCCACCAGCAGCCCGAGCAGCAGCGGATTGGTCGTACGGGACGCGGCGGTCGCGAGCCCCAGCGCCCACAGCCACCAGGCCCCGGCCGGCAGGGCGTTGGCGCGGGTGGCCTCGGGGGCGCGCAGGGCAGGGTGGAGCCGGGCCGGGCCGGTGGAGCGGGTCATCGGCGGCGGCGGGCCTGCAGCACGGCGGCGACACCCAGCACGAGCACCGCGCCGACACCGGTGAGCACCCCGACCGAGGGGCCGCCGTCGCCGTCGTCATTGCCGTCGCCGTCGCCGTCGTCGGAGGCGGCGGTGTCGGAGGAGTCCGTGGTGGACGCCTCGGCCGGGTCGGTGGCCTCGGGGGACCCGCCCCCGCCGACCTGCTCACCGCAGCCCGACCGCGGATAGCCCGAGATCGCGCACAGCATCGCCGAGCTGTCGTAGCGCAGCGGCTTCGCCACCGCGGCGAGGGCCTCCGCGGTGCTCGCGTCCGGCGCGACCTGCGCGCACGCGGCACGCAGCGCGGGCGGCTTCTCGCCGTCCGGGGCGTCCTCGGCCGTACCCGGGTCGATGACCAGCGCGACGCGCTTCAGGCCGTCCTTCGCCGGGGTGCCGGCGCAGACGGCCCCGAAGTCGGGCGCGCGGCGCGGCTGCGCGGAGTCCTGAGAGTCGGCGCTCACCGAGAAGCGGAACCCCTGCACCGCGCCGTCGTCCGGGCGGACCAGGGAGGGCCCCTGGGTGGCGTACGTCCAGTTCTTCCCGCCGTCGCTCTCCCAGAACGACCAGTAGCGGTAACCGGCCGCCTGCGCGCTCCCCGCACCCAGCACGGCCAGGACGGCGCCGACGAGGAGGAGCACCGCCGCTGTGACCGGCGGGCGCCTCACAGCTGCTGGTTCTTCCGGCGTCCGCTCAGCAGGAAGCCGATGCCCGCGCCGAGGGCGAGACCGATGCCGATGATCCACCAGAGGCCGAGCCCCTCGTCGTCGCTGCTCGTGTCCGCGGGCTTCTCCGGTGCCGTCGCGGTCGGCGAGGGCACCGCGGTGGCGGCGGGCGCCGGGCCCGTCGCGTTGAGCTGTGCGACGAGGTCGACGCCGCCGAAGTCACGGGCGTCGCTGCCGGTCGCGTGGGCGGCGAGCACCAGCTGGGCGTTGGCGGCGGGGCCGCCCTCCTTCGCCCAGCCCTGGGCGTGCTTCTCCAGGTACGCGACCGCCTCGGCCGCCTTGTCCTTGTGGCCCGACGCCGCCAGCGCCACGACCGCGTCCGCCGTGTTGCCGAAGTCCGGCTGCGGCGCGGACTCCTCGGCGCCCGGCATCGGCGGCAGATCCAGGTGTCCCGACCCGGCGAGCGTCTTCGCCAGGTAGTACGCGCCGTTCTGCGCGGACTGCTCGGCGGTGAGGCCGGTGCCCTTGGTGCAGACGGGGGCCTTCACCGCGTTGGAGTTCCCCGCGGCCATGCCCTTGCCCATCGCGCCGATGACCGCGGCCGCCGTGGCGTCCGCGTTGGCGGTGAGCTTGCCGTCCTTGTCCGGCTGGTAGGCGAACGCCCCGCCGTCCTTGCCCCCGCACGGCAGCGCGAAGGTCTGCAGCGCCGTGTACGGAGTCTTCCCGCCCGCCTTGGTGACGTCGGCGAGCGGCACACCCGCCCGTGCCAGCGCCCCGGTCACGACGGCGGTGGAGTTGGCGTCGCTCGGGCTGCCGGCGTTGTAGCCCCAGCCGCCGTCCTCGTTCTGCACGGACTTCAGCCAGGTGACCCCGTTGTCCACGACCTCGCGGTGCACGGCCAGTTCGACCATGGCCTGGACCGCGGCCGCCGTGGCGTTGGTGTCCGCGACCGTCTTGGCGTCGCAGGGCTTCGAGGCGTCGCGGTAGGAGGCGAAGGCCCCGCTGTCGCACTGCTGGCCGACGAGCCAGTCCACCGACTTCGTGGCGGGCGTGACCAGTTCGATCTTCTGGGCGAGGAAGGCGAGCGACTGGCGCCACACGCCGTCGTACGTCGGGTCCTTGGTGCCGTACAGCCCCGCCGGAAGATCGGGCGTGGAAGGGGACGGGGACGGACTCGGCGCGGCGACCGCCACCGGGGCGGCCGCTCCACAGAGCACGGCGGTGATCGCGAGCGCTGCCGCGCGGCGGCGTACGGACATGGCGGGCTGGGCCTCTCGAATGGGGTTTCCCCTGCTCGAGCCAGGCCGAGCGCGTAGGGGTCGGGTCGGCGCCGGATTCGCACCGGCTTCCCCCTGTACGGGCATGATGAAGACCCGCCCACTCTACCGGGGCGCTCCCGACCCCCTCCGGGCGGACAGCCGCACCTCGTGGACGAAGGGCCTTCCCAGCAGGTCAGAGCCCGTGCCAGACTCCGGCGGGGGTCACACGGGCGCGGGCCCGTGCGGGTGCGACGACCGGTGGGAAGCATTCAGTGCGAGGGACCAGAAGAGGCACGGCGGCCGCCGCCGTGGCGGCCGGATTCATGACCGTGACGGCGGGCTGCGGCCTCACCGGTGACAGCGGGAGCGTCCCGGCCGCCTCCCCGGAGCCCACCCCGCCGTTCGTCACGCAGACGGTCGCCGACGAGATAGCCGGCTTCGCCCGGGCCGGGGGCCTCCCGCCGGGCGACACCTCCACGGCCGCGCTGCCGAAGGGCGACTGGCACACGTGCGTGGCCCCGTGGACGGGCTACGCGCCGGCGGCGGACGCCGCCGGCGCCTTCGAGGCGACGGTGCTGCGGCTGCGGCAGCACGACTGGGAGATCGTCTCCAGCCACGCCGAACGGGACGTCACCTACCGCACCCTCGCCAAGCGGGGCTGGAAGCTGTACGCCCGGTTCTACGCCGACGCCGACACCGCCCGGACCGTCTCCCTCACCGCGGTCGAGGACGGCTGCCGGCTGCCCGGGAAGATCAGGAGCACCTACGAGGACCCGGCCTGACAGCCGGAGTCGGCGATCACGAAGTGGCCCGCCGGTGACTCCCGGAGCGTGTGCGTGACGAAGGTGTTGTACAGCCCCATGTCCTGCTCCGAACCGTTCGCGTAGGCGTGCCCGCCGGAGGTGTGGGCCCGGCCCGCCGCCACATGCGCGTAGTTCGTCGCGGTGAAGCACCGGGCGGGCGCGGTGCCGCCCGACGTGGTCGCGGTGACGGCGGACGAGCCGGCCCCGGCGGTACCCGAGGAGTCGGCCGCCGTCACGGAGTAGCGGTAGGAGGTGCCGGCGGTCAGTCCGGTGTCCGTGAAGGACGTCGAGGCGGTCGTGGTGATCTTCGCGCCGTCCCGGTACACCGCGTAGGAGGCGGCGCCCGACACCGCGTTCCAGGCCAATGAGGCGCTGCTGTCGGTGACCCCGGTGACCTTCAGGCCGGCCGGGGCGGGCAGCCCGCCCCCGCCGCCCGGGGTGTCCTTGTCCAGCCCCCAGAACACGCCCGTGTGGTACGCCGAGCAGATGGTGTTCAGGAAGTACGCGGCCGTCGACCCGCACTGCTCGGCGCCGGACCCCGGGCTCACCGGCAGGCCGTGCCCCATGCCGGACACCGAGAACGTCTCCACCGCGGGCTGCCCGGACGCGTCGTCGTAGATGCTCTGGGTGGTGTTGCCGGGCAGGCTCCGGGTGCTGGACGGGGTCTGGCCGATGCCCCAGACGTCGGTCCACTGGTCGCGCAGCGCCGTCGCGTTGGCCGGGTAGACCGTGTAGTCGGAGGTGCCCTGCCAGATCGCGACCCGGGGCCACGGGCCGGTCCAGCCCGGGTAGGAGGCGCGGACCTTGTCGCCCCACTGGGCGGGCGACAGCTTCTGCGGGCCCGTCTGACAGCCCGACGCGGCGGCCTGGCTGGTGGCACACTGCGCGGGCAGCCCGGAGGCCACGGACCCGCCCGCGAAGACGTCCGGGTAGGCGGCCAGCAGATCGGCGGTCATCCCGCCGCCCGCCGAGAGCCCGGTGACGTACACCCGGCGGCCGTCGGAGCCGTACGTCTGCTTCGCGTACTCGACCATCTGCACGATCGACGCCGCCTCGCCCCGGCCCCGCGTGCTCTCGGCCTGGTCGAACCAGCCGAAGCAGGACAGCGAGTTGTTCGCCGAGGTGGTCTGCGGGAAGACGACGTCGAAGCCCCAGAGGTCGGCGTACTTGGTCCAGCCCGAGTTGGTGTAGTACGCGTTCGCGGACTGGGTGCAGCCGTGCAGCGCGACCACCAGGGGCGCGCCTTCCGCGACCCCGTCGGGCGAGTAGGCGAACATCTGGAGGTTGCCGGGGTTCGAGCCGAAGCCGGTGACCTGCTGGAGACCGGCGGCCGCCGGGGCCGCGGGCGCGGCGGCCGCGGAGAGCGGATGCGCGGCGAGCAGGGTCAGTACGGCGACGGAGGCGACGCGGCGGAGCAGGCGTCGCAGGATCGGTGGGCGCACGGTGGGGCCTCCTCGTCGGACGTGCGGACAGTCGTGCGGACAGATGTGCGGACAGTCGTGGGGGCTGTCGTGGGGACGTGCGGACGGTCGTGGGGAACTGCTGCCGGAACCTATGAGCAGGGGGCGGGGCCGCCCATGTGGCAGGCGGACATCCGCCGCTCCCCGCTGTGTGCGGCGCTCCTCTTGCGCCGCCGCCCCGGCCCACCCGTGCGCTCCCGGGCCCCCGGCCCGCACCATGTACGCCGCCACCATGCGGCCGTACCGGGGTGTGTGCACCGGCCCCGTGTGATGCGGGCGGCGACATCCTTACGGTGACGCCCATGGAGACTTCCCGGACCCCCCAGCACGACCCCCTCGCCCCCTCCGCCCTCGCCGGACGCACCGCCCTGGTCACCGGGGCCGCCAGCGGCATCGGACTGGCCTGCGCGCAGGCGCTCGCCGCCGCCGGAGCCCATGTGCACGTCGTGGACAAGGCGGGCGACGCCGCCAAGAGCGTGGCGGCACGCATCGGCGGGACGGCCTGGGTGGCCGACCTCTCACTCGCCGAGGAGGTGGACGGGCTGCCCGCCGACGTGGACATCGTGGTCAACAACGCTGGGCTCCAGCACGTGGCACCCGTGCACGAGTTCCCGCCGGACCGCTTCGCACTGATCCACCGCGTCATGGTGGAAGCACCGTTCCGCATCTTGCGCCGCACGCTCCCCGGCATGTACGAACGCGGCTGGGGCCGCGTGGTCAACATCTCGTCCGTGCACGGGCTGCGCGCCAGCCCCTACAAGTCGGCCTACGTCTCGGCCAAGCACGCACTGGAGGGCCTCAGCAAAGTGGTCGCACTCGAAGCGGCGCCGCACGGCGTGACGAGCAACTGCGTCAGCCCCGGCTACGTCCGCACCCCCCTGGTCGAGGACCAGATCGCCGACCAGGCCCGCAGCCACGGCATCTCCGAACAGGAGGTGGTGGGCCGGGTGCTGCTGGAACGCAGCGCCCTCAAGTCGCTGATCGAGCCCGCCGACGTCGCCGGGGCCGTCCTGTGGCTGTGCGGGCCGGGCACGGCCCACATCACCGGCAGCTCCCTCACGATGGACGGCGGCTGGACCGCCAACTGAGAAGCTGACGCCCGACCGCCCCGAAGCCGGAAGAACGATGGCCGCCCATGTCTGAACCGTCCCCCTCCGCCGCACCGCTCCTGGCGCGCCTCCTCGACCTGCTGGCCGACGACGCCCCCGCCGAGGAGCTGGGCGCCGTCACCTCGGAGGCGAGGGCCGCAGGTGTGCCCGCGGCCGACCTGGCCGAGGTGGAGCGGGCGGCCGCCACCGCCCTGCGGATCAGGGGCGCCCTGCGCCAGCACCGGCGCAGGGAACTCCAGCTCACCGCCCTCTTCGACACGGCGGGCGACCTCGCGGCCTCCCGTGACCTGGACGACGTGCTCAAGGCGATCGTGCGGCGGGCCAGGATGCTGCTCGGCACCGACACCGCCTATCTCACGCTCCCCGACGAGGAGGCCGGGGACACCTACATGCGGGTGACCGACGGATCGGTGTCCGTGCTCTTCCAGCGGCTTCGGCTCGAACTGGGCGAGGGGCTCGGCGGCCTCGTGGCCCAGACCGCCAGTCCGTACGCCACCCCCGACTACCGCACCGACGACCGCTTCCGCCACACCCGCAACATCAACGCCGGTGTGCTGGATGAAGGGCTCGTCGCGATCCTCGGCGTCCCCCTGCTGCTCGGCTCCAGCCGGGGCGGCACCGGAAAGGTCATCGGGGTCCTCTTCGCCGCCGACCGCGCCGCCCGGGTCTTCAGCCCGGACGAGGTGGCCCTGCTCTGCTCGCTCGCCGCGCACGCCGCGATCGCCATCGACACCGCCCGCGCCCTGGACGACACCCGGACCGCCCTCGCGGAACTCGCCGGCGCGAACGAGGAGCTCGCCGGGGCCAACGCCGCCGTACGCGCGCACTCGGCCGCCATGCAGCGCGCCGAGGAGGCCCACGACCGGCTCACCGACCTGGTGCTGCGCGGCGGCGACGTGAAGGACGTCGCCGTGTCCGTCGCCGGACTCCTCGGCAGCCCCCTCACCATCCATGACCCCGGCGGACGTCCGCTGGCCGCCGTACGGACCGACGGCACCGGGTTCGCCGCCGACAGCATGGACGCGGGCTGGCTCGCCGGGACCGCCGAGGAGTCCCGCCACGGGGCGCGCGCCGTGCACCGCGACGGCCGGTGGATCTGTGCCGTGCTCGCCGGCCAGGAGCTGCTGGCCAGCCTGGTGCTGCACCGGCCCGACCGGCTCGACGACTCCGACCGGCGGCTCTTCGAACGCGCCGCCGTCGTCACCGGCCTGCTCCTGCTGCTGCGCCGCACGGTCGCCGAGACCGAGAACCGGATACGGGGCGAGCTGATCAGCGACCTGCTCGGCGACCCGGAGCGCGACCCGGCCGGGCTGGCCGAGCGGGGCCGGAGGCTGGGCATCGACCTGGACCGGCCGCATCTGGTGCTCGTCGCCGAGGCGCAGGCCAGGGAGAGGCTCGGCGGCGCCGCGATGCGGTACCTGTTCGGCGGCGACATCCACGGGGTGAGCGCCGAACACGCGGGCACGGTCGTGCTGCTGATCGACTGCGACGACGAGGGCACGCCCGCGGGCGGCGCCGCACGCGCGGCGGCGGCGCAGCTCGGCCACCTCGTCCAGGCACCCGTCACCGTCGCCGGTACGGGCCCGGCGGCCGGCGCCCGTGAACTCGCCGCCGCCTACGCGGAATCCGCCCGCTGCCTGCGCGCCATGCGGGTGCTGGGGCGCGAGGGCGAGGGGGCCGACGTCGGCGAACTCGGCTTCCTGGGCGTCGTCCTGGGCAACGCGAAGGACGTGGACGGCTTCGTGACCGCCGTACTGGGCCCGCTGCTGCGCTACGACGAACGGCGCGGCACCCATCTCGTACGGACGCTACGGGCGTACTTCGGCGCGGGCGGCAGCCTGATCCGGGCCAAGGACGAGCTGCACGTGCACGTGAACACGGTGGTGCAGCGTCTCGACCGGATCCAGGTGCTGCTGGGCCGCGACTGGAACGAGCCCGACCGCGCGCTGGAGCTCCAACTCGCCCTGCGGCTGCACCTGCTGTCGGGCGGCCGGGAGGGCTGAGCACCCCGGTCCGGAGGGCTGAGCACCCCGGCCGCCCGCCCCCTCAGTCCGGCAGCGCAGCCCGCAGCAGGGCATCGGCGACCTCTCCGGCCCCCTTCTTCCCCGTCAGCACCGTGTAGTGGTTGACGCCCTCGACGCGCACCGCCCTGACGTTCGTGTCCGGCTGGCCCGCCGCCGCCAGCCGGGACTCGTCGTACAGCCCCTGCTCCTCGTTCATCAGCCCCCGCTCCGCCCACAACAGCGTTGCGGGATGCGGCAGTTCGCGTACGGCCGCGAGCACCTCGTCCTGGAAGAGGCCCACCCCGTCCGTGCGGACCGCCTCCAGCCGGCAGCCGGAGCGCAGCGCGGGCTCCTCGCCCGTCAGGTCCCGCTGGATGTACGCGTCCACCTCGGGCGACCAGTCGTCGTCCCCGAACGCGGGGTGGGCCTGCCAGAACGAGCGGTACGCGTCCCGGTCGGGGAAGGTCATCGAGAGCCGGTCCATGGCGGGCCCGATCACGGCCGTGATCAGCTCGTCGGCCGACAGATGGGTGGGCGCGGGGAACCCGAACCCGCCGTCGACGAGGACCAGGGGGCCGAAGCGCCCCGGATGGCGTGCGGACGCGAGCGCGGCGACGAAGGCGCCCATCGAATGGCCGGCCAGCACCACCCGGTCCCCGCCGAGCGCCCCGGCCACCGCGGCCGCGTCGTCCGCGTGCGCGGCGATCCCGTACGGGCCGGGCAGCCCCGCGCTGCCGGCCCGGCCGCGCAGGTCGGGGGCGACCAGCGTGGCCCGGCCGGCGAGCTCCCGGGCCACCGCGCCCCAGGACAGCGCGTTGGCCGTGATGCCGTGCAGGGCCACGGCCACCGGAGCGTCCGGATCGGGGGCGGGCCAGCGCAGCGCGGCCAGTTCGCCGCCGGTGACGGGGATGCGTAGCTCCTCGTACGGGATCATCGGTGCTCCTCACGGGTCCTGCGCAGTCGGGACGGAAGACGGGCCAGGCCGCCGGGCAGCAGGTGTACCACGGCCACGAACAGCACCCCGAGCAGGAACAGCGGCTGGGAGAGCGGTACCCGCAGGACCGCGGGCAGATCGGCGACCGCGCCCGAGCCGGCGAGGTCGCCCAGCCGGTGGTCGGCCCAGGTGTAGAGGATGCCGCCGACCATCGGGCCCCAGCGGGTGCCCGATCCGCCCAGCACCACCATGACCAGCAGCGACAGGGTGAAGTCCGAGGTCGTCGTCTGCGGTGTGGAACCGCCGGTCAGCAGCAGGTGGACGAGCCCGCCCGCCGCCGCCAGCGCCCCGGCGAGGACGAACGCCGTGAGCTTGAACCCGTACGGCTTCAGGCCCAGCACCTCCACCCGGCGCTCGTTCTCCTTGATGCCCTCCCAGACCCGGCCGGTGGGGGAGCGGACCGCCCGGTGGACGACGGCGAGGGTGAGGACGAGGTAGGCGAGCGCGATCCAGTAGAGGTTCGCGGTGTGGTCGATGCCCACCAGCCAGGACGGCAGCAGCTCCGCCGGGGCCGCCCGGCCCTCCTCGCCCCCGGTCAGGCCGCCCGGATTGCGTGAGACCAGGATCGAGCCCGCCTGCGCGAAGGCCAGCGTCACCATGGAGAAGCCGATGCCCGAGACCCGCAGGCTCACCGAGCCCAGCACCAGCGCGAGCAGGGTGCCGGAGCAGAGGCCGAGGACCGCGGCCACGGCGAACGGCAGACCGGCCTCCAGGAGGAACATGTTCGTGGCGTAGCTGCCCGCCGCGAAGTACAGGGCGTGCCCGAAGGAGAGCAGCCCCGTGCGGCCCAGCAGCAGGTCGTAGCCGGTGGCGAGGGCCCCGAACAGCAGGCAGGTCGCCAGGAGTTGCAGGCTCCCCGGGCTGCCGACCGGGCCGTCCAGCAGCCCGGGGAGGGGCAGCGCGCTGTACGGCGCGACGGCCAGCAGCACCAGGACGGCGGCCGGCCACCAGCGCAGCAGCCGGGGCCCCTCGCGCCCGGGGGCCGTCTTCACGGCGGTGGGCGTGGGTGCGGGTGTGGTGGCGGTGCTCACGCGAGCCTCCCGGTCAGTCCGCGCGGCCGGACGAGCAGCAGCGCGGCGAGCAGGACGACGACGGCCAGGTCGCCGAGGCCCGCTGCGGTGTAGTAGTTGGCGAACTGCTGGACCAGGCCGATGACGACGGCCGCCACGGCCGCACCGGTCACCGAGCCCATGCCACCCGTGACCACGACGACGAACGCGAAGATCAGCAGCGAGGTGCCCTGCCGGGGGTCGACCGAGCCGAAGTAAAGCCCGCCCAGCGCCCCGCCCAGCGCGGCCGCGCAGCCGCCGATCGCGAAGACCAGCGTGAACGCCTTGCGGACGTCGATGCCGAGCGCGGTCACCATCGCCCGGTCCTCGACACCGGCCCGTACGACGAGCCCGTGCCGGGTCCGGCCGAGGAACAGGCGCAGGGCGACGAGGACGACGACCGCCGCGGCGATCAGGACGATCCGGTTGACGGGCACGTCCGCGCCCAGCAGCCCGAAGGTGCCGGACAGGGCCTCGGGCCCGGGGAACGTCCGGGCGTCCGAGCCCCAGACGCCCGACAGCAGCGCGGGCACGGCCAGCCCCACACCCACCGTGGCCAGGACCTGCTCCCGGGGCCGGGTGTACAGGGGGCGTACGACGACCAGTTCCAGCACCACGGCGGCCAGCGTGCCCACCGCCGTACCGAACAGGACCGCCAGGGCGAAGCCCCAGCCGCCGGGGCCGGCGCCGGGCAGATTCCCGGACGCCGCCCACCAGGTGCCGTACGCGCCGATGGAGAGCAGCGCCCCGTGGGCGAAGTTGAGTACGTCCATCAGGCCGAAGATCAGCGAGAGGCCCGAGGCGATGAGGAAGTAGAGCGCCCCCAGACCGAGTCCGGTCATGGTGAGCAGCACGATGGTGGACATCAGGAATCCGCCTCAGCTGTGAGTGGGGTGAGCGGGCCCCGGCCCACGCCGAGCAGCCGCCGGGTGGCCTCCTCGTCGCCGAGCAGCCCGGCCGCCTCGCCCTGGTGGGCCGTCCGGCCGTCGGCGAGCACCGCGCAGTGCGCGGCGAGCCTGCGGACGACGGCGAGGTTCTGCTCGACCAGGAGCACGGGCACCGCCTCCGCGGCGCGCTCCAGTACCTGGGCGACCTCGGTGACGACCTTGGGGGCCAGGCCCTTGGTGGGCTCGTCGGCGATGATCAGCCGGTTCCCGTTGAGCAGGGTGCGGCCGATGGCCACCATCTGCTGCTGCCCGCCGGACAGGGTCCCCGCCAACTGCCGCTCCCGGAGCTTCAGTTCGGGGAAGAGCTCATGGACAAGGCCGTACGCGGGCCCGTCCGCGCCCCGGCGCTCGGCCAGCCGCAGGTTCTCGGCCACGGTGAGGCCGGCGAAGATCCCCCGGTCCTCGGGGGCGTAGCCGACGCCCCGGCGGACCAGGGTGTGGGTGGGCAGGCCCACGGTCTCCTCACCGTCCAGGAGCACGCTGCCGGTGCGCGGGACCAGCCCGAGGATGCCGCGTACGGTCGTGGTCTTGCCGGCCCCGTTGCGGCCCAGCAGCGCGGTCACGCCGTGGCGGGCCACGTCCAGGTCCACGCCGTGCAGGATGTGCCGGCCGCCGATGAGGACCCGCAGGTCCCGTACGACGAGCAGTGCGGGCGCCGTCACAACTCCTCCCCGAGGTAGGCCTGCTGGACGACCGGGTCGGCGGTCACCGCGCCCGGGGTGTCCAGGGCGAGCAGCCGGCCGTGGTGCATCACGGCCAGCCGGTCCGCGAGTCCCAGCAGGACGTCCATGTGGTGCTCGACCATGAGCACGGTGCGGCCCTCGTCGCGGTGCAGCGCCCGGATCAGCTCGGTGAGGGCCGGGACCTCCTCGGCGCTCACCCCGGCCATCGGTTCGTCGAGCAGCATGAGCCGGGGCTCGCCCACCAGCAGCACCGCGAGCTCCAGCTTGCGCTTCTCGCCGTGCGAGAGCTCGGCCGCCGTGGCCCCGGAGCGATGGCCGAGACCGGTGCGCTCCAGCACGCCGCCCACCTCGGCGGTGTACGCGGAGGCGCGCCGCCAGAGCCGGTGCGAACCGCCCCGCGCGGCCTGCGCGGCCAGCCGGACGTGCTCGGCCACCGTCATCTGCGGCCAGAGGCTGGAGGTCTGGAAGGTCCGTCCGATCCCGCGCCGGGCGCGGGTGTGCACGGGCAGGCCGGTCAGGTCCGCGCCGTCCAGCGCGAGGGTGCCGGTGGTGGCCGGGACGATCCCGCTGATCAGGTTGAACAGGGAGGTCTTTCCCGCCCCGTTGGGCCCGATGAAGGCGAGGAACTCGCCCTCCCGGACATCGAGCGTGACGTCCTCGACGATGGCCGCCCCGCCGACGCGCCACCCCAGTCCGTCCAGCCGGAGCACCGGGGCGCCCGTACGCGCCCCCTCGTCCCGCGCGGTGGCGGTGCCGGATGCCGTCATGGGTCAGCCCGCCGAGGGCTTCGCGGGCGGGGCCACGGCGTCCATCGGCTGTGTGCTCACCAGCTCGGGCTTCGCCGCGGCTCCCGACCCGACGAGCTTGGCCACGAACATCGGCTGGACCAGCGCGTGGTCCTCGGCGCGGATCTGCTGCTTCCCCTTCACCCCGTCGAAGCTCCAGCCCTCCAGGGCCTTCACCATGGCGGCGGTGTCGGTGGCGCTGCCCTCCTCGACGGCCCGCACGATCATCTGCGCCGCGGTGAATCCGTCGGTGCTGAACAGGTCGGGGGTGCCGCCCGCCTTCCCGACGCCGTCGATCATCGCCTTCTCCACGGCGTTGCCGCCGCCCGCGCCCGGGAAGTAGTGCGCGAGGAAGGAGACCTTCGCCCCGGCCGCCCCGAACACCGGGTACGAAGCCGTGCCGGCCAGCCCGGTGACGACCTTGCCGGCGCTCAGCACGCCCTGCTGGTCCAGCGCGGTCCACAGGGCGGGGGCGGTCGCGCCGGCCCAGGCGACGAAGACCAGATCGGGGCCGCCCGCCTTGACCTGCCGGGCGAACGGCGTCAGGTCCGTGGCGCTGGGCGGGGCGAGGACGGAGCCCACCGTCGCTCCCTCGGCCCCCAGGACCGCCTTCACGGCGGCGACGTTGGCCTGGCCGAAGGTGGAGTCCTGCGCGAGGACGGTGACCTTCTTGCCCTTCGGGTCCCCGAGCATGGTGCCCGCCGTCAGGATGTCCTGGTAGGACTGCCGGCCCGACCGGAAGGTGTACGTGTTGATGCCGGTCACCGCGTCCGTCGCGGCCGGGCCGTTGACGTACAGCACCTTGTTCTGGGCCGCCAGCGGTGCCATCTGGAGCGCGACCCCGGAGTCGGTGGTGCCGGCCAGCACCTTGTAGCCCTTGCCGATCAGGTTCTTGGCGGCGGAGACGGCCTTCCCGGGGTCGCCCGCGTCGTCCTGCTCGGTGACCTCGACCGGGTGGCCGCCCGCCTTCCCGGTGCCCTTCGTCGCGTAGTCGAGCCCTGCCATGAAGCCGTCGCGGTACTGCTTCCCGTACGCGGCGAGCAGTCCCGTACGGGAGTAGACGAGGCCCACCTTCACGGCCTCGTCCTCACCTTTGCCCGACCCGGATCCGCTGCCCGCCTGCCCGGCGGCGGTGCATCCCACCAGGAGCAGACCGGCGGCGCCGAGCGCGGTCGCGGTCAGGGTTCTTCTCTGGACGGTGCCTACGGCTCTGCGACGCATGGTGACCGGCTCCTCGGCAGGGTTCGGGTGATGTCGGCCGAACCGTACGAACACCGTGGCGCCGTCGATATGGTGCAGGGAACCTCACCTGGGCGGGTGCCGGTGTGGGCACCGCACATGGGCACCTACCGGCGGGTGTCCGCTCAGGTGCGCCTCAGCGGGTGTCCGCCGGAAGGTCGATCAGCCCGCACACCGTGTCGATGTCGCCCTTCACCTGCGCGATCGACTCCCGCCCCGACAGCCAGGTGATCAGCGCCGAGTGCCAGGTGTGCTCGATGACGCGGACCACCGAGAGCTGCTCCTGCGTGGGGTTCTCCACCCCCATCGCGTCCAGGACGATCGCCGTCGTCAGCCGGGACACCGCGTCCACCTCGGGGCTGACCCCACGGTCGGCGAAGGTCAGCGCCCGCACCATGGCGTCCGCGAGATGGGGGTCGCGCTGGAGCGCCCGGAAGGCCAGCATCAGTGTGTCGGCGACCCGCCGGGCGGCGTCGTCCCCGGCGGTCGGCCGCCTGCGGAGCGAGGCGTGCAGATGCTGGAGCTGGTCCTGCATGAGGGCGACCAGGAGATGGACCTTGGACGGGAAGTAGCGGTAGAGCGTGCCCAGCGCGACCCCGGCGGCGTCCGCCACCTCGCGCATCTGCACCGCCTCGAAACCGCCCCGCCCCGCGAGCTGGGCGCCGGCCTGCAGAATGCCGCGACGGCGGGCCTCCTGGCGTTCCGTCAGGGGAGGCACCGCAGGTTTGGCTTCCGCTGTCATCTGGCCCCATCCAAAAGGGAGAACCGGTTCCCTGTCCGGCCGGGCGCCTGTTTCCGGGCGCGCACAGCATGCCAGGGTGTCTGCCGTGGCGCGAATCACCTGATCCGGCCGTCACACCGACGCTACCTGCCGGTAGATTCGATGCGGGTTGAACCAACGAGTCTGAAACTTGTTCTAGATTAGCGCGACCGGTTACGCTCCGGCGAACACGCAGTGAGAAGGGGGCCGAGTGTGACCGCTGAGGCCATAGAGACAGGCCCCTTCGCGGGCGGCGACACGTCGGGCACCGACGGTGACCGGCCGTTGCGCATCGCACTCCTGACCTACAAGGGCAACCCCTTCTGCGGCGGCCAGGGCGTCTACGTACGCCATCTCGGCCGCGAGCTGGCCCGGCTGGGCCACAGCGTCGAAGTGATCGGCGCCCAGCCCTACCCGGTGCTCGACGAGGGCGTCCCGCTCACCGAGCTGCCGAGCCTGGACCTCTACCGCCAGCCCGACCCGTTCCGCACTCCGGGACGCGGCGAGTACCGCGACTGGATCGACGCCGCCGAGGTCGCCACCATGTGGACCGGCGGCTTCCCCGAGCCCTTCACCTTCAGCCTGCGGGCACGCCGTCATCTCCTCGCCAGGCGCGGTGACTTCGACGTGGTGCACGACAACCAGACGCTCGGCTACGGCCTGCTCGGCGACCTCGGCGCGCCCCTCGTCACCACGATCCACCACCCGATCACCGTCGACCGCAGGCTGGACCTGGACGCCGCGGGATCGATGCGCCGCCGGCTCGCCGTGCGCCGTTGGTACGGCTTCACCCGCATGCAGAAGCGCGTCGCCCGCCGGTTGCCGTCCGTCCTCACCGTCTCCGGTTCCTCGCAGCAGGAGATCGTGGAGCACCTCGGGGTGCGCCCGGACCGCATCCAGGTCGTGCACATCGGGGCCGACACCGACCTCTGGTCGCCCGACCCCTCGGTCGCCGAGGTCCCCGGCCGGATCGTCACCACCTCCAGCGCCGACGTCCCCCTCAAGGGCCTCGTCCACCTCGTGGAGGCCCTCGCCAAGCTCCGCACCGAGAACCCGGCGGCGCACCTCGTGGTCGTCGGTAAGCGGGCCGAACGCGGCCCCGTCGCCCGGGCCATCGAGCGCTACGGACTCCAGGACGCCGTCGAGTTCGTGAAGGGCATCAGCGACGCCGAACTCGTCGACCTGGTCCGCAGCGCCCAGGTCTCCTGCGTCCCCTCCCTGTACGAGGGCTTCTCGCTGCCCGCCGCCGAGGCCATGGCCACCGGGACCCCGCTGGTGGCCACCACCGGCGGCGCGATCCCCGAGGTCACGGGGCCCGACGGGGAGACCTGCCTCGCCGTGCCGCCCGGCGACGCGGGGGCGCTGGCCACCGCGCTCGGCCGGCTCCTCGGCGACCGCGAACTGCGCGCCCGCCTCGGCGAGGCCGGCCGCGCCCGGGTGCTGGCCAACTTCACCTGGGCCAGGGCTGCCGCCGGAACCGCCGCGCTGTACCGTCAGTCGATCGCCGCCCGCGGAGCCCGCAGGTGAGCGCACCCGTGGCTCCCGGAACCCGTACCTCCGACCTCGAAGGCAGGCCCCTGTGCTGACCGTCGACTTCACCCGCTTCCCGCTCGCCGCCGGCGACCGGGTGCTCGATCTGGGCTGCGGCGCCGGCCGGCATGCCTTCGAGTGCTACCGGCGCGGCGCCCAGGTGGTGGCCCTCGATCAGAACGCCGAGGAGATCCGCGAGGTCGCGAAGTGGTTCGCCGCCATGAAGGAGGCCGGTGAGGCGCCCGTGGGCGCGACCGCCACCGCGATGGAGGGCGACGCGCTCAACCTGCCGTTCCCCGACGCCTCGTTCGACGTCGTGATCATCTCCGAGGTGATGGAGCACATCCCCGACGACAAGGGCGTCCTCGCCGAGATGGTCCGCGTGCTGAAGCCGGGCGGCCGGATCGCGATCACGGTGCCCCGCTACGGCCCCGAGAAGGTCTGCTGGACGCTCTCCGACGCGTACCACGAGGTCGAGGGCGGCCACATCCGCATCTACAAGGCCGACGAACTCCTCGGCAAGATCCGGGAAGCGGGCCTCAAGCCCTACGGCACTCACCACGCGCACGCCCTGCACAGCCCCTACTGGTGGCTGAAGTGCGCGTTCGGCGTCGACAACGAGAAGGCGCTGCCGGTGCGGGCGTACCACAAGCTGCTCGTCTGGGACATCATGAAGAAGCCCCTGGCCACCCGGGTCGCCGAGCAGCTGCTCAACCCGGTCGTCGGCAAGAGCTTCGTGGCGTACGCGACCAAGCCGCACCTGCCGAAGGCCGAGGCGTGAGCACGCCGGAGCAGACCGAACACCTCGTCCTGCCAGGTGTCCTGACGGCCGATCAGGCGGGCGAGACGGTCGCCGCGCTGCTCGCCGTGCAGCGCGAGGACGGGGCACTGCCCTGGTTCCGCGGCCACCACCTCGACCCGTGGGACCACACCGAGGCCGCGATGGCGCTGGACGCGGCCGGTGAGCACGAGGCCGCCGCCCGCGCCTACGCGTGGCTGGCCCGCCATCAGAACGAGGACGGCTCCTGGTACGCCGCCTACCACGACGGCGACCCCGAGCAGCCGACCGACCTGGGGCGCGAGACCAACTTCTGCGCGTACGTGGCCGTCGGCGTCTGGCACCACTACCTCGCCACCGGCGACGACGCGTTCGTCGACCGGATGTGGCCGACGGTCTTCGCCGCGATCGAGTTCGTGCTGCGGCTCCAGCAGCCCGGCGGTCAGATCGGCTGGAAGCGAGAGGCGGACGGCACCCCGGTCACCGACGCCCTGCTGACCGGCTCCTCCTCCGTCCACCAGGCGCTGCGCTGCGCCCTGGCGCTGGCCGAACAGCGCGAGGAGGCCCAGCCCGACTGGGAGCTCGCGGCCGGGGCGCTCGGCCACGCGATCCGCAGCCACCCCGAGCGCTTCCTGGACAAGAGCCGCTACTCGATGGACTGGTACTACCCGGTCCTCGGCGGCGCGGTCACCGGCTCAGCCGCGACCCGGCGGATCGAGGACGGCTGGGACGACTTCGTGGTCCCCGGACTCGGTGTGCGCTGCGTGCTCCCCAACCCCTGGGTGACGGGCGGCGAGAGCTGCGAACTGGCCCTGGCGCTCTGGGTGACGGGGGAGTCGGACCGCGCCCTGGAGATCCTCCAGTCCATCCAGCACCTGCGGGCCGAGGGCGGCCTCTACTGGACCGGGTACGTCTTCGAGGGCGAACGAGCCATATGGCCGGAGGAACTCACCACCTGGACCGCCGGATCCCTGCTGCTCGCGGTGGCCGCGCTCGGAGGGGACGAGGCGACCACCGCGGTCTTCAGTGGCGACCGGCTGCCGGCCGGACTGGAGCCGGACTGCTGCCGGGTCGCCGGCTAGAAGCGGCGGACCCGGCCGGCCACAGCGTGGCCGATGAACAGATAGACGACGGCGGCCAGTCCGTAACCGGTGACGACCCGTGCCCACGCTTCGTCGAAGGTGAACAGGTCGTACGACCAGCCGGCCAGCCAGCGGGCCGAGTCCTGGACCCACTGGACCAGGTCGTTGCCCCGGTTGGCGTCGAGCAGGTACATCAGGATCCACAGAATGATGATGAACGCCATGATGTCCGCGACGACGGCTATGACACGTGCGGCGGTACTGCTTCCTGTGCCTGTTCTGGGAGACATGCTCTCCGGATTGCCGCTTTACCGTGAGTGAAACCCGTACGGCGCCCGCCGGGTGGCGGCCCGTCCCCGCACGGGCGAGCCTGACGACGAGTGCCGGCCCGCGTCACTCACCGTGAGAACCCCGGTCAGGGAGGCCCGTCGTGCCCCGTTCCGTACCGCTGCGCCGGCTCGTCGTGGCGCTGCTGCTCTCCTGCACCGTCCTGGTGGGGACCACCGGCTGCGGGGACGGCGACGGCACCACGACAACGAGCGGTTCCGCGAGCCCGAGCCCCACGACGTCGGCACAGAAGCAGAAGTACGCCAAGACGCGCTTCGTGGCCAACGCGGGCCTCGCGGCAGGGGCGGCGTACCAGTGGATCGTGAAGCCGTACAGGGCGGGGAAGTTCAAGAAGGGCGCGGACGGGCGGACCTTCGCGGTGGTCAAGGCGGGGCTCGCGGGCACCTTCGCGTACAACCGGCTCAAGGCCGCCGCGGAGAACGCCAAGGGCGACCCGCTCCTGTCCAAGGCCGTCGCCCCGCTGACCGCCGGGATCGACTCGCTCAAGGACGTGGCCACCAGGATGGGCAAGGGCGAGGCGGGCGCCGGGGACGTGGGGGCGTTCGAGAGCGTCATCAACAGCATCAAGGACGCCGGGAAGAGCGCGGGCGCCGAGGTGAAGAACAAGGTCCCGTCCACCTCCCAGCTGAGCGGATGACCCACGACGGCAGTGGCCCCCGCCCTGGCAGGGCGGGGGCCACTCGTGCGCGACGGCTCAGCCGCGCTGGATGCCCGTGGTGTCCTGGAGGACGCCGCGACGGCCGTCCTGCGTCTGGGCGATGAGGCCGGGACCACGCTGCTCGACCGCGAGGTACCACGTACCCGGAGCGAGCTCCGCGATCGGGTTGGGGGCGCCGTCCTCGCCGTACAGCGGGCGGGCCACCGGGACCGCGAACCAGAAGGGGGTGAAGTCACCAGCCGGTGCCCCACCGCCCTGCGGAGCCTGCTGCGCGGCCTGCTGCTGGTGCTCCGGCTGACCGGGCTGACCCGGCTGGGCACCGTACGGCTGGGGCTGGCCGGGCTGCGCGCCGAAGGCCGCCTGCTGGCCACCGGGGTAGCCGTAACCGGGCTGCTGGCCGTACGCCGGCTGCACACCCTGCGCCGGGCGCGGTGCGCCGAGGAGCGGGGCCTTGAGCGCGGGGACCAGCGGAGCGGCCACGGCGGCGCCGGCCAGCACGATGGCCGCCAGCAGTCCGAGGATCAGGCCCGCGCCCGCGTCACCGGCGTCGATGATCGTCCAGAACATGGTCCACAGGGAGAACACCGTGAAAGCGGCCCCGAACTGGCCGAGTTCGAAGCCGACCACCTTGCGGCCCGGCATGGCGCGGCTGACGATCAGCAGCGCGGCGCCGATGATGCCCGCCAGGTAGATGCTCATCAGGGTGGACAGCGAGTCCCAGGCGTTCGCGCTGGTGTACCCCGAGCAGTCCACGCCCGAGGGGCAGTCGTAGCCGGAGAGGTCGAGGAAAGAGGCGATGAACAGCACGACCGCTGCTCCGATCACCACGCCGTCGCCTCGAGTGAGGGAGCGGATATTCACGTGAAAGTCCTTAGTCGGTCGTCTCGTCGGGGCGGTCGTCGATGCCGCCCGAACGGCGGTTACGGCGCGAAGCTCGGGGGCGGCTCCCCATCGTACGGATGAATCTATCGTCTGCCCGGGCGGGTTGTGATGCTGCCCGGACCTCGGACCGGCTATCCCCCCAATGTCGCCACTATCACCGCAGAACTACCTCTTCAGATAGCTGCCGATGCCCTCGGCGATACCGAGAGCGGCTTTCTGACGCCAGCCCGCGCTGGTGAGCAGAGCGGCGTCCTTCGGATCACGCATATTGCCGCATTCGATGAACACCTTGGGCACGGTCGACAGATTCAGTCCGCCGAGATCGTCACGGGTGTCCAGCCCGGTGCCGTCGCCGATGTAATTGGAAGGGGCGCTTCCGGTAACGCGTACGAAATTCCCTGCAATCCGTACTCCAAGTTCACGCGAAGGGGCGAGCATCCTGGCGGCGTCCGCGTCCTGTCCGTTCACCGCTGCGGGGAGAATGACGTGGAATCCCCGGTTGCCGGTTGCGGAACCGTCCGCGTGGACCGAGACGACCGCGTCGGCGTGTGCCTTGTTGCCGATCCGCGCACGCTCGTCGACGCACGGGCCGAAGGGACGGTCGCCGTCCTGGGTGAGGACGACCTTCGCGCCCTGCGCCTCCAGCAGCGTGCGCAGCCGGCGGGAGACATCGAGGGTGAACCGGGCTTCCGCGTAACCGGAGTCGGTGGACGTGCCCGTGGTGTCGCACTCCTTGCGCCCGTTGCCCATGTCCACCTGCGCGTTGATCTCCCGGGTGTGGTCGACGTTGCCCGGGTTGTGCCCGGGGTCGATCACCACGGTCCGGCCCGTGAGCGGGCCCCGGGGCAGGGGCTCGGCGGAAGCCGAAGCGGAGCCGGTGGGCGTCGGGGCCGAGGACTGCGTGGGGGAGGGGGTGGGGGCGGCCGACGCAGACCGGGACGCGGTCCCGGGGCTCTGCCCGCCGTCGCCACCGCACCCCGCGGCGGTCAGACAGACACCGGCGAGAGCCGCGGCGGTGAACACGGCCCTGAGGTGCGGACCCGGACGCGATATGGGGGGAGTGAAGTCTTCGTGACGCACGTCGCGATGCTATCCGTGCGCCTCAGATCCCCGCCCCCGTACGCCGCAGGACGCGCAGCGAATCCGTCACCGAGATCTCGGTGAACGCGCCGGAGGCCAGGGCCCGTTGGTGGACGCGGTGCGGGGCCTGCCCACCGTCCGCCGGGTCCGGGAACACGTCGTGGATGACCAGCAGCCCGCCCTCGGCGACCTTCGGGGCCCAGCCCTCGTAGTCACCGTTCGCGTGCTCGTCGGTGTGCCCGCCGTCGATGAAGACCAGGCCGAGCTGCCCGCCCCAGACGGCCGCGACCTGCGGGGACCGCCCGACGAGCGCCACCACGTGCTCCTCCAGACCGGCCCGGTGCAGGGTGCGCCGGAAGGTCGGCAGCGTGTCCATCAGGCCGATCTCCGGGTCCACCACCGACGGGTCGTGGTACTCCCACCCCGGCTGCTGCTCCTCGCTGCCCCGGTGGTGGTCGACGGTGAGCGCCGTGACCCCGGCGGCACGGGCCGCGTCCGCCAGCAGGATCGTGGACCGCCCGCAGTAGGTGCCGACCTCCAGCAGCGGGAGCCCGAGCGCGGCCGCCTCGGCGGCGGCGGCGTACAGGGCGAGCCCCTCGTGGACCGGCATGAAGCCCTTGGTGGCCTCGAAGGCGGCGAGGATCTCCGGGTCGGGGTGGGCGGGCGACTCGGCGGCCACGGGGTTCCTCCTGGTGGGGCGGTGGTTCGGACGGCGTCCCATCGTGCCGTACGCCCCTGTCGGACCCCGTGGCGGGGGTCAGCGGGTCTGCCGGAGCCGGCCGTAGTGCAGGTCGTGCGGGAGCTTCAGCCCCTTGAGGCCGAACCCGCGGCCGGGAGCGATGTGTCCCAACTGCTCAGCGCTCGGCCGTGGTTCGAAGCTCCGGCGCGCTGACCGGCACCGCTACGGGGGCGGCCTCCGCGGCGGCACGCGCGTCGCCCGCGCTGCTGGCCAGCAGCACCGGGCGCGGCTGCCGCTGCGCGGGCAGGAACGCGGCCAGCACCAGGCCGATCAGCACCGCCCCCGTGGCGATCATGAACGAGGTCCGGAAGCCCTCCATGGTGGGGACGTCGACCGCCCCCATCCGCACCGAGGTGTTCGCCAGCACCATGCCGATCACCGCGCTCGACAGCGAGGTGCCGATCGACCGCATCAGCGTGTTCAGACCGTTTGCCGCGCCCGTCTCCGACGCGTCGACCGCGCCGATGATCAGGGCGGGCAGCGAGGAGTACGCCAGCCCGATGCCCGCGCCGAGCACCACCGCGATGATCACGGTCTGCCAGGCGGCGCTCATCAGGCCGAGCCCCGCCCCGTAACCGACGGCGATGACCAGCATGCCCAGGATCAGGGTGGTCTTGGGACCGCGGCGGGCGGAGAGCCGGGCGTACAGCGGGGCCACGAACATCATGGTCAGGCCCAGCGGCGCCACGCAGAGCCCGGCCACCACCATGGACTGCCCCAGGCCGTACCCCGTCGCCGCGGGCAGCTGGAGCAGCTGCGGCAGGACCAGGGAGACGGCGTAGAAGGCGACCCCGACCATGATCGAGACGAGGTTGGTGAGCAGCACCTCACGGCGGGCACTGGTCCGCAGATCGACCAGTGGCGCCGGTGAGCGCAGCTCGAACAGGCCCCACAGCACCAGGATCACCAGGGACGCGGCGATCAGACCGAGGGTCAGGGGAGAGGTCCAGCCCCAGTCGCCGCCCTTGGTCACCGGCAGCAGCAGGCAGACCAGGCCGAGGGAGAGCCCCAGCGCCCCGGCGAGGTCGAAGCGCCCCGGCGCGCGCAGCGGCGGCTCCGGCACGGCGAGGACGGTCAGCGTCATGGCCAGCACCCCGAGCGCGGCCGAGGCGAGGAAGAGCGCGTGCCAGTCGGCGTGCTGGGCGACGAGCGCGGCCGCGGGCAGCGCGAGTCCGCCGCCCACGCCTATGGAGGAGCTCATCAGGGCCATCGCCGAGCCGAGCTTCTCGCGCGGCAGCACGTCGCGCATGATGCCGATGCCCAGCGGGATGGCGCCCATGGCGAAGCCCTGGAGCGCCCGGCCGACGATCATGACCACCAGGCTGTCGGTGGAGGCGCAGATCAGCGAGCCGACCACCATCACGGCGAGGCTGGCCAGCAGCATCCGCCGCTTGCCGTTCAGATCGCCGAGCCGTCCCATGATCGGGGTGGCGACGGCCCCGGCGAGCAGTGTGGCGGTCATCACCCAGGTGGCGTTCGCCGGGTCGGTGCCGAGCAGGGACGGCAGGTCCTTGATGACGGGGACGAGCAGGGTCTGCATCACCGCGACGGTGATCCCCGCGAACGCGAGTACGGGGACGACGCCGCCGCCCTTGCTCCCGCCCCTGCCCTTGCCCGGGTCGGGGAGCTCCCCCTCCTGCGGTTCGTTCGTCGTCCGTTGCATACGTGAGGCCTCCGGGCAGGGAAAAGATGCGGCAGTCAGAGCGGGGTGGAGCGTGCGGCGGCGCGCCGAGCGGGCAGCGCCGACCGCCAAGTGTGTGCATGCTGAACGCTTCCGTACGCCTGCGATATTCCGGTGAACGCGGCGTAAAAACAGCGAAGTCGGCGAAGGTCCTACGCCGGGGGGCGGAGAAGCGATGGGACCGAAGGGGGAGCGGAAACGGATGTACGGGGCACGAATGGCCTGCGAGTATGACATCCATGGTTGACGTCTCCCCGCCCACGCGGCCGCCCGCACGATCGAGAACCCGTACGTGGGCCGTGGTCGCGGCGGCCTGCACCGGCCAGTTCCTGGTCGTCCTCGACGTGTCCGTCGTCAACGTGGCACTGCCGTCCATGCGCACCGACCTGGACCTGAGCGCACCCGGACTGCAGTGGGTCGTCAACGCCTACTCCATCGCCTTCGCCGGCTTCATGCTGCTCGGCGGGCGGGCCGCGGACATCTACGGCCGCAAGCGGATGTTCCTGACCGGGCTCGCCCTCTTCACCGCGGCCTCGCTCGCCGGCGGCCTGGCGCAGGAGGGCTGGCAACTCCTCGCCGCGCGCGCCGGGCAGGGGCTCGGCGCCGCCGTGCTGTCCCCGGCGACCCTCACGATCCTCACCGCAGCCGTCCCCGAGGGCCCCGCGCGGAGCAGGGCGATCGGCACCTGGATGGCGGTCGGCGCGGGCGGCGGAGCGGCCGGCGGGCTGATCGGCGGGGTGCTCACCGACGTCCTGTCCTGGCGGTGGGTCCTGCTCATCAACGTGCCGGTCGGCGTCCTCGTCATCGCCGGCGCTGCGGTGTGGCTGGCCGAGGGCCGGGCGGGCGACCGGCGCCGCGTCGACCTGCTGGGCGCGGTGCTCGTCACGGCGGGCCTGGCGACGACGGCGTACGGCATCGTGCAGACCGAGGCCGCCGGCTGGGCGGCCGCCGCCACCCTGGTGCCCCTCCTGGGCGGACTGGCGCTCCTCGGTGTGTTCGTCCTGGTGGAGTGGCGGACGGCCGCGCCGCTGATGCCGCTGCGGGTCCTCGGTGTGCGGGCCGTCTCGGCGGCGAACGTGTCGATGCTGCTGCTGGGTTCGGCGACGTTCTGCATGTGGTACTTCATGACCGTCTACGCCCAGAACGTCCTGGGCTACACACCGCTGGAGGCCGGGTTCGCGCTCGTACCGAGCTCCGCCGCCGTCTTCATCGGCGCCAAGGCCGCGCCCGCGCTCATGGCACGGACCGGCGCCAAGACCCTGGCCGTGGCCGGCGCCCTGGTCGCCGCCGCCGGTTTCGGCTGGCAGTCCACCATGGGCGTGCACGGCTCCTACCTCACCTCGGTCTGCCTCCCGGGCGTCCTGATGATGGCCGGGGCCGGACTGGCCTCCACCCCGCTGGCCACGCTCGCCACCTCAGGCGCGGCACCCGGCGACGCCGGACTCGTCTCCGGACTGGTCAACACCTCCCGCACCATGGGCGGCGCACTGGGCCTCGCGGTGCTCTCCACGGTCGCCGCGGCCCGCACGGCGGGCTCCGCAGGCGCCGCGGAGATCACCGCCGGTTACGCCCTGGCCTTCCGCACCTCCGCCGTGGTGCTGGTGGCCGGGGCGCTGATGATGCTGGTCTGGCTGCCCGGGCGGGGCGAGAAGCACACGGGCACCCGGGCCGGGGGCCGGCCGGGACGGGCCGGGAAGGAGACGGCGCCGGCTCTGCACTCCCCGGAGGCCTGAGGCCTTTCCTCCGGATCGGGCCGGAGCGTCAGAGCCAGCCCTCCCGGCGTGCCGCGCGCATCGCCTCCATGCGGTTGCGCGTGCCCGTCTTGCCGATCGCCGAGGAGAGGTAGTTGCGGACCGTGGACTCCGACAGACTCAGCTTCGTGGCGATGTCGGCGACCGTCGCCCCGTCCACGGACGCGTTGAGCGCGTCCCGCTCCCGCGGGGTCAGTGGACTCGGGCCCGCGCCCAGCGCGGCGGCGGCCAGCGCAGGATCGATCACGGTCTCGCCGCCCAGCACCTGCCGGATCGCCTTCGCCAGGTCCCCGACCGGCCCGTCCTTCACCAGGAAACCGGAGGCGCCGGCCTCCATGGCGCGCCGCAGATAGCCCGGCCTGCCGAAGGTCGTCAGGATCAGCACCCGGCAGTCCGGCACCTCCGTGCGCAGGTCGGCGGCCGCGTCCAGGCCGCTGCGGCCCGGGAGTTCGATGTCCAGCAGCGCCACGTCCGGGCGGGAGAGGAGCGCCTCGTCCACGATCCTGTCCCCGGCGGCCACCTGGGCGACCACCTCGAAGTCCGGCTCCATCCCGAGCAGCAGGGCGAGGGCGCTGCGCATCATGCCCTGGTCCTCGGCGAGCAGGATGCGTACCGAACCCGTGGGCCGGTGGTCCTGCGGCATCTCGTTCACGGGCTCAGCGTAGGCCGAGGAGCGGTCCGACGGAGGCCCCGTGACGGCACCCGGCCCTGCGGAGGCGCCCCTCAGCCGCAGTCCCGACCGCCCGGCCCGTCCCCCGCGTCGGCGGGCAGTTCCGCGGTCACCACGAAGCCGCCGTCCGGCCCGGGGCCCGACTCAAGGGAGCCGCCCGCGGCGGCCAGCCGCTCGGACAGTCCCTTCAGCCCCGTACCGCCGGCCGTGCCCGCGGGCCGCTCCGGGCCGGGGCCCGCGCCGTCGTCCGTCACGGTCAGCCTGACCCGTTCGGGTGTGGTGTCGAGCACGAACACACAGCGGGTCGCGCCACTGTGGCGTACGGCGTTGGTGACGGCCTCACGGGCGACCCAGCCCAGCAGCGCGTCGGTCTCCGGGGCGGGCGGCGGTCCCGAGCGGTGGACGACCGCCTCGATCCCGGCGGTGCTCAGCACCGGCCCGGCCCGGTCCAGCTCGGTGGCGAGGCTCCCCTCGCGGTAGCCCGTCACCGCCTCACGGATCTCGGTCAGCGCCTGGCGGCCCACGGACTCGATGTCGGAGACCTGGGCGAGCGCCGCGTCGATGTCGAGCGGAGCGAGCCTCCGGGCCGCCTCCGACTTGACGACGACGACCGACAGGGTGTGGCCGAGCAGATCGTGCAGATCGCGCGAGAAGCGCAGCCGCTCCTGCTCGACGGCGCTGCGGGCCAGCTCCTGCCGGGTCGCGCGCAGCTCCATCACCGTCTCGGACAGGGTGAGGATCGCTGCGGTCACACCCCCGGAGATGAAGGTGCCGTAACCGATGGTCCACGGCTCCGAGACGTGGTCGCCGCGCCATACGGCCACCGCGCACGCACACCCGGCCAGGACGATCAGGCCGATGCCCAGCCGCCGGCCGCGCAGGATCGTCCCGCAGGCCAGCGAGAACAACGGGAAGAACAGCAGCCAGTTGCCGCCGTACCCCATCGCGAGACCGAACGTGAGGGCCCCCATCGCGGCCAGCAGCACGTACGACGTGACGCTCTCCCGCTTCCTCCGGTCGAAGCCCCGGAACACCACCGATACGTACAGGGAGTTGAAGGCCAGCAGCCCGAGACCGCCGACCCAGGGGTTCGACGTCTCGCCCTGCAGGAGGTTGGAGAACGCGCCGAGCCCCATCAGCAGCACGGGCAGCAGGGCGTACGGACCGGGCGGGCCCGGCCGCCTGTTCCTCTTCTTCGTCGTCGTCTTCCTGGACACGCTCACTCCACTCACACGGTCCTCGCCGACCGACGGTAGGACATCACGGCGTAACCGCCGAACAGCAACAGCCAACCGCCCAGTACGGCCAGGGATCCGGCCCCCGGGGCGTGCCCGGCGATCGTCGACCAGCCCAGGTCGGCGAACCCGTGCGCGGGGGTGTACCCGCCGACGGCGCGCAGCCACCCGGGGAACACGCCGAGCGGGAACCACAGCCCGCCGACGAGCGCGAAGCCCATCAGACAGGCCACGTTGACCACACCGGTGCCCTGCGGGGTGAGCCGGTACCCGTTGCCGATGCCGAGCAGGGTGAACGGCAGCGCGCCGAGCCACAGCAGCAGCACCAGCGCGCCCCACTGCCAGGCCGCCAGCCGTACGCCGTTGACGAGCCCCCCGGCCAGCAGGATGGCCAGGACGGTCGGCAGGACCGTCACCGAACTGCTGATCGCGCGGCCGGTCACCGCGCGCCACGGGTCCAGCGGTGTGATCCTCAACTGCTGGAGCCAGCCGAGGGACTTGTCCGACGCGATGCCCGTCCCGATCGCCATGGCGGAGCCGAGCGCCCCGTACGCCGCCATGCCGACCATCGACGCGGCCTTCCAGTCGTCGTAGGAACCGCTCCCGCCGAGATTGGTGAAGAGCAGATACATCATCAGCGGCATGCCCGTCCCGAAGACGAGGAACGTGGGGTCACGCAGGGTCCGCCGGATCTCCAGTGCGATGTACGGGAACATCACGCGGCCTCCTTCACCTGGTCGGCTGCCGTGGGTGCGGTGAGCGAGAGGAACGCGTCCTCCAGGGTGGCCCTGCCGACCTGGAGCCCGCGTACCGCCCCGATCCGTGCCAGCTCGACGACGGTCGCGTCCGAGTCGTCCGTACGCAGCAGGGCCCGGCCCCCGCGCACCTCGACGCCCACGACACCGGGGAGCGACTCCAGCCCGGCGGTGGAACGGCCCGCCAGGTCGAACGAGACCAGGCCGCCGCCCGCCGAGCGCTTGATTGCCTCGCCGCTGCCGTCCGCGACGACCCGGCCCCGGTGCAGGACCACGATCCGGTCGGCGTTCCCGTCGGCCTCCTCCAGGTGGTGCGTGGAGAACAGGACGGTCCTGCCGCGCTCGGCGAAGGACCGGATCGAGACCCAGAACGCGCGCCTCGCCTCCACGTCCAGAGCGGCCGTCGGCTCGTCCAGCACGACCAGCTCGGGATCGCCGGCCAGCGCGACGGCGAACCGGACGCGCTGCACCTGGCCGCCGGACAGCTTGTCGACGCGCCGGTCCGCGTACTCCGCCACCCCCGCGAGGGCGAGCGCCTCGGCCACCGGCAGCGGGCGCGGGTAGAGGGCCGCGACGAAGCGGATCAGCTCACCCACCGTCACCCGGGGAATCGGCCGCCCGTCCTGGAGCATCGCCCCGGCCAGCCCGGCGCGCACCGCCCGGTCGGGGCTGCGTCCGAGGAGGCGCACCGTGCCCGAGTCGGGATCGTTCAGGCCCAGCAGCAGGCTGATGGCCGTGGACTTCCCCGCGCCGTTGCGGCCCAGCAGCGCGACGGTCTCGCCCCGCCCGACCGTCAGATCCATCCCGTCGACCGCCCGGACGGTGCTCCCCGCCCGGCCGAACGTCTTGACCGCCGCGGTGAACTCCACCGCCGGTCCGTTCCCCTTGGTCCCCGTTGTCCGTGTCATGGCGATGACGCTACGGACCCGGCACTCGCCGCGGCAGGGGCGTGCGTACGGACTCGGCGATGACAAATGTCCTGGGTGCACGCGCCGTTGGGAGCGGGACGCGGCCGCCGCACCGCCGAGGGCCGCCGCGGCCAGGTGGCTGCGACGGCCCTCGTGTCGTACGGAGCGGTTCAGGCCGCCGCGCTGCCACCCCCTTCGGAGGGGCGCCGGTGACGGCCGTGCGGCTGCGCGGTCACGCTCTCCGCAGATGCGCCTCCTCGGTGCTTTCCGTAGCCGCCGGCTTCGGCCCGTTCCGTGTCCGCTTCCGGCGGACGCGTCTGGGTCGTGTCGGTTCGGGCTTCAGACATGTGGGAAGTCTCCCCGTTGCAATCGCTTACGTGTGTGTCGCGGCCCCGCCGCCACCCGGCACGGTCACCGTCGGCGTCCGCACGGAACGGCTGCGTAGCCCCGGGCCGAGTTTATCCAGGTGCGGTGCGTCCGGTGAGAGGCGCCTGCCCCAGTGGCACGGGCGTGCAGACCCCGCGCGCGGGCGTGACCCCGGACGTGTTCGTTCCGTTCGTGACGGCCGGGTGCGGTTCGTCCACCGGAGCCTCCATCAACGCCACGGCGCAGGGCGCGTCCTCCTGCGAGTACGGCAGATGGAGCACCCCTTCCCGGGTCCAGAAGCCCGACCCGGCGAGCCATCCGCCGGGCGCCGCGAACTGGTGCAGCCGGCGCCCCGCCGGACGCCACAGCCCCACCCAGCTGCCCCCGGCCCCGTCGATCCGCAGCGCCACCGCGCAGCTCTCCGGCATCAGCATCTGGCCGGGCTGCACGGCGAACGGCGTCAGCGTCTCGTCCGGGGCGCGCAGGCACTCGGGGAACCGCACCGGGAGGCAGCTGCCGAGCACGCCCCAGCCGAGCCGGTCGTGGCCGGGCGCGTCCGAGCGGACCAGCAGGAGCCCGCTGTCGGCGTCGGCCAGCAGCAGCCGGTCGTTGCTCTCCGGCGCGATCTGCAGCAGGGGGGTCACCCCGCCGCCGCGCCCCAGGTCCACGACGACCGCCTTCACGGGGCCGCCGCCCGGCATCTGCCGGTCCAGGGCGAGCAGCCGGCCCTCGCGGTCCAGCCAGACACCGCCCGAACAGCGGCCCGGGACGTCGGCGACCTGCTCGGGGCCGAACGCGCCGCCCGCCACCAGCCAGACGCCGGTGGAACGTTTTCCCGGGAGCAGGGCGTAGGCGCTCATGCCGTCCGGGGACGGGGGGAGGAGCGTGAGCCCCGTGCAGTCGAGGGCGCCCAGCGGGACCTCGCCCGTGCCGGGGCCCGTCGGGTAGAGCAGCGAGAAGGTGTGCCGGCCGGCCGCCACCTCGCGCCGGATCAGCACCCGCCCGTCCGAGAGCGGCAGTACGTCGGAGGCGGCCTCCTCGGGCCGGTCCAGGGGGAGCGGTACGGCGTACGGCTCGGGGCCGTCCAGCGTCCAGCGCTCGGGGAACCAGCCCGGCCCGGTCGCCTCCCCTGCAGGGGTGAGCCGCGCCGCGTACGCGTGGTCGGCGCCGAGGGTGAGCGCGGGCGGCACGAGACGCGACGGGGCCGGGGGGAGAGCCGCCTCGTCCGTCCGCGCGGGGGGCCCGAGCGGTACGGGCGGCGCCGACGGGACGGGCGGGGCGGAGGGCGCGGGCGGTGCGGTGGGCGCCCCAAGGTCTTGAGCCGGGTCCTGCGGTGCGGCCGACGCCTCCGCGTCGCGCGGGTCCGCGGGCGCCTCCGCGTCGCGCGGTGCGGCCGCTGTCACCGGGGCGCCCGGATCGCCGCCCCGCCCTGGGGCCGCCCCCGTCGCGTCCGGACCGCCGCCCCCACCGGACGTATCCGCTCCGGTGTCCCCGGCGGCCGTGTCCGCTCCGGCCGTGTCCTCGGCCGCCGCCCCCGCGGCGGGGGGTTCCACGGGTTCCACGGGCTCCGCCGGCCCGTCCGGGTCCGCGGCTTCGGGCGCGGGTCCGGCCGCCGCCGCGGTCCCCGCGACTCCGGCGGTCTTGTCCTCGATGGCACAGGCAGTCATGGTCCGGTCACCTCCGGCAACCGAAGCTAGGTTCGCACTCCCCACCGGACAACACGAGCCACGTCACTTCACACATAAGGGTGCCGATGTCCTGATTCGCCTGCGGAGGCGGGGGTGACTGTGCTGTTGATTCCCTGTGAACTAAGGTGAGCCTTCCCTAAGAATTTCCTGTGCACGTCCCGAACCGGAGCAGAACATGTCCTTCAGACGCCGCGGCACCGCCGCGATCGGCCTCGCGGTCGCGGCCGCCCTCTCCCTCTCCGCCTGCGGAGGCGGAGACGACGCCGCCGACGCGTCGGGGAGCGGTTCGGGCGGCGACAAGAAGGCGGCGGTCGCCACGGGCGGCAAGGACTTTGCCGACGCGGCGAAGAAGACCGCGGCGTACGGGACCGACGCCGAAGCCGGCGAGTTCCCCCGTACGCTCACCCACGCCATGGGCACCACGAAGATCGAGCACGCTCCCGAGCGCGTGATCGTGCTGGACGTCGGCGAGTTCGACAACGTCGTCTCGCTCGGTGTGAAGCCCGTCGGCTACGCCCCCTCCGAGGGCGACGCCGCCATCCCCTCCTACCTGAAGAAGGACGCCGGCGACCCGGTGAGCGTCGGGACGATCAACAGCCTCAACCTGGAGGCGATCGCCGGACTGAAGCCGGACCTGATCCTCGGCAGCCAGCTGCGCGCGGCGGACATGTACGACGAGCTCTCGAAGATCGCGCCGACCGTGTTCTCCATCCGCCCCGGCTTCACCTGGAAGGAGAACTACCTGCTGAACGCCGCCGCGCTCGACAGGACCGCGAAGGCGGAGTCCGAGCTCGCCGCGTACGAGGCGAAGGCGGAGAAGCTCGGCGAGGACATCGGCCCTGACAAGCCGACCGTCTCCATGGTCCGCTACATGCCGGACAAGATCCGGCTCTACGCCAAGGCCTCCTTCATCGGCACGATCCTCCAGGACGTGGGCCTGCCGCGGCCGGAGAACCAGCAGATCGACGACCTCGCCGCGGAGATCAGCCCCGAGAACATGGACCAGGCGGACGGCGACTGGATCTTCACCGGTGTCTACGGCGACGCCAAGGCCACGAAGCGCGACACCGCCCGCGCCAACCCGCTGTGGAAGAACCTCGCCGCGGTGAAGGCCGGCCGGGCCAAGGACGTCTCCGACGAGACCTGGTACCTCGGTCTCGGCGTCACCTCCGCGAACCTGGTCCTCGACGACCTCCGCGCCGACCTCGTCAAGTGACCGGCCGGGTGCGGACCGGGTAACGATTCGCACCGGCTGCGGGTATCGCTGCACGGGCCCCGGCGGCCAGGGGCGGCGGGGCACGGGGGACAGGTAGCCTTTCCCCCGTGCCCCGTCTGTCTGAAGTCATCGCCGAGCTCGACGCCCTCTGGCCTCCCGAGCGGGCCGAAGGATGGGACGCCGTCGGCACGGTCTGCGGAGATCCCGGAGCGGAGATCGACCGGGTCCTCTTCGCCGTCGACCCCGTCCAGCAGGTCGCCGACGAGGCCCGCACCCTCGGCGCCCAGCTGATCGTCACCCACCACCCGCTCTATCTGCGCGGTACGACCACGGTCGCGGCCACCAACTTCAAGGGCCGGGTCGTCCACGGGCTCATCAAGCACGACATCGCCCTGCACGTCGCGCACACCAATGCCGACACCGCCGACCCCGGGGTCTCCGACGCCCTCGCCGGCGCCCTGGACCTGCGGGTCACCGGCCCCCTCGTGCCGGACCCCACCGACGCCGCCGGACGCCGCGGGCTCGGCCGGATCTGCGAGCTCGACCACCCCGAGACCCTCCGCGACTTCGCCGCCCGCGCCGCCGCCCGGCTCCCCGCCACCGCGCAGGGCATCCGGCTGGCAGGCGACCCCGACGCCCTCGTGCGCCGGGTCGCGGTGAGCGGCGGCTCCGGCGACAGCCTCTTCGACGCGGTCCGCGCCGCCGGTGTGGACGCCTTCCTCACCGCGGACCTGCGCCACCACCCGGCCTCCGAGGCCGTCCAGCACTCACCGCTCGGCCTCGTCGATGCCGCACACTGGGCTACCGAGTGGCCCTGGTGCGAGCAGGCCGCCGCGCAGCTCGACGCACTTTCCGACCGCCACGGATGGGACCTGCGGGTCCATGTCTCGAAGCAGGTCACCGACCCCTGGACCACCCACCACTCTTCTGGAGCCCCCAACTGAACGCCGCGCCCGCCGACCAGATCCGACTCCTCGAAGTCCAGGCACTCGACGTACGTCTGTCGCAGCTCTCCCACAAGCGCACCTCGCTGCCCGAGCACGCCGAGCTCGACTCGCTGGGCAGCGACCTCGCGCAGCTCCGCGACCTCCTCGTCGCCTCGCAGACCGAGGAGAGTGACACCACCCGCGAGCAGACCAAGGCGGAGCAGGACGTCGACCAGGTGCGCCAGCGCGCCGTCCGCGACCAGCAGCGGCTCGACTCCGGCGCGGTCTCCTCGCCGAAGGACCTGGAGAGCCTCCAGCGCGAGATCACCTCGCTGGCCAAGCGCCAGGGTGATCTGGAGGACGTCGTCCTCGAGATCATGGAGCGCCGTGAGTCCGCCCAGGAGCGCGTCACCGAACTGACCGAGCGCGTCAGCGCCGTCCAGGCCAAGGTCGACGACGCGACCGCCCGCCGGGACGCGGCCTCCCAGGAGCTCGACTCCGAGGCCGCCACCGTGGCCAAGGACCGCGAGGTCGTCGCGGGCGCCGTACCCGCCGACCTGCTCAAGCTGTACGACAAGCTGCGCGCCCAGCAGGGCGGCGTCGGCGCCGCACGGCTCTACCAGCGCCGCTGCGAGGGCTGCCGCCTGGAGCTGAACATCACCGAGGTCAACGACGTGAAGGCCGCGTCCCCCGACACGGTGCTGCGCTGCGAGAACTGCCACCGCATCCTCGTCCGCACCTCGGAGTCGGGCCTGTAATGTCCGCTCCCCGCCAGCTGGTCGTCGAGGCCGACGGGGGCTCCCGGGGCAACCCGGGCCCCGCGGGTTACGGCGCCGTCGTCATCGACCCGGCCGACGGCCAGGCGCTCGCCGAGACCGCCGAGTACATCGGCGTCGCGACGAACAACGTCGCCGAGTACAAGGGCCTGATCGCCGGTCTGACGGCGGTGAGGGAGCTCTTCCCGGACGCGGACGTGCAGGTCCGTGTCCGGATGGACTCCAAGCTGGTGGTCGAGCAGATGTCGGGCCGCTGGAAGATCAAGCACCCCGGCATGAAGCCGCTCGCCGAGGAGGCCGCGCGCATCCTGCCCGCCTCCTCGGTCACGTACGAGTGGATCCCGCGAGCGGAGAACAAGCACGCCGACCGGCTCGCCAACGAGGCGATGGACGCCGGCAAGCGGGGCGGGCAGTGGGACCCGGCGGCCTCGACGGCCGACCAGGACACGCCGCGCACGCTCGTCGTCCCGGACGCGCCGCCCCGGTCGGGACCGCCCGGCGACGCGGCGGCGGGCGCGGCGAAGGTCCGCGCCGCCATGGCGGCCGCCCGCCCCTCGGAGGCCGCCCCGGGGAGCGTGTCCGCGACGCCGCAGGTGGGCTGGGGGAGCGCACCCGACCTGGGCGCGCCCGCCACCTTCATCCTGCTCCGGCACGGCGAGACGGCCCTCACCCCCGAGAAGCGGTTCTCGGGCAGCGGCGGCAGCGACCCGGAGCTCTCGGAGACCGGCCGTCACCAGGCCGCCTGCGCGGCCGAGGCGTTCGCCGCCCGGGGCACGGTCCAGGAGATCGTGAGTTCCCCGCTGCGCCGCTGCCGTGAGACGGCACAGGCCGTGGCGGCCAGGCTCGGCCTCCAGGTCCGTATCGAGGAGGGCCTGCGCGAGACGGACTTCGGGGTCTGGGAGGGGCTCACCTTCGGCGAGGTCAGGGAGCGCTACGGCGCCGACCTCACCACCTGGCTGGCGTCCCCCGACGCGGCGCCCACGGGCGGCGGTGAGAGCTTCGCCGAGGTCGCCGAGCGGGTGTCGGCGACGCGCGACCGGCTGATCGCCCGTCACGCGGGCCGCACGGCCCTCCTGGTCACGCACGTCACCCCGATCAAGACCCTGGTCAGGCTCGCGCTGGGTGCCCCGCCGGAGTCACTGTTCCGCATGGAGCTCTCGCCCGCGTCCGTCTCGACGGTGGCGTACTACGCGGACGGGAACCCCTCGCTGAGACTCCTCAACGACACCTCGCACCTGTGGTAGCCGGCGTCGGGGTGAGCTGGTCCACGGGACTCCTGGGCTTCGTCGCCGGACTGCTGATCTCGGTGGCGACCGCACCCGTGGGGGTGTCCGGCGCGGTGTTCCTGCTGCCGGTGCAGGTCAGCGTCCTGGGCGTGCCCAGTCCGGCGGTGACCCCCACCAACCTGCTGTACAACGTGGTCTCGTGCCCGGGGGCCCTCCTGCGCTACCGCAGCAGCGGCGGTCTGCGCGGTCCGCTGACCCGGCTGCTCGTGGCGGGCGCCGTACCGGGCGTGGTGATCGGTGCGGTGATCCGGGTCTTCGCCGTACCGGGGCCCACCGTGTTCCGGGCGTTCATCGCCGTCCTGCTGCTCCCCCTGGGGGCCTGGCTGTGCGCCCGTACGCTGCGTCCCGCACGGCACGTGGCGGCCGAGGCGGATCCTCCCTCGCCCCGGGCCACCAGGGGCCTCGCCCTGGCCGTGGGTGTCGCGGGGGGCGTCTACGGGATCGGCGGCGGCTCCCTGATCGGCCCGATCCTCGTCGGGCGCGGGGTCCCCGTCGCCAAGGTCGCCCCCGCCGCGCTCGCCTGCACCTTCGTCACGTCCCTGGCGGGGGCGGGCGCCTACGCGCTGCTGTCCCTGACGGCCACGGGCGACATCGCGCCCGACTGGGCGCTCGGCCTGACCTGCGGTCTCGGCGGACTCTGCGGCGGCTACCTCGGGGCGCGGCTCCAGCCCCGCCTGCCCGAGACGGCGCTCCGGCTCCTGCTGGGCGTCATGGCCCTGGGCATCGGCCTGCTCTACGCGGTCCGGGCGGCGAGCTGAGCCACGGTCCTGGTGGATCGGCCGGGCCGGGGCTCAGCCTCGGCCCAGCGCCGAGGCCTCCGCGGCCAGCCGCTCCACGCGCGCCCAGTCCTTCGCCGCCACCGCGTCACCGGGCACCATCCAACTTCCGCCCACACAGCCGACGTTGGGCAGGGCCAGATACGACGGCGCCGAGGCGAGCGAGATGCCGCCCGTCGGGCAGAACCGGGCCTGGGGGAGCGGGGAGGCCAGGGCCTTGAGGTAGGCGGTGCCGCCCGCGGCCTCGGCGGGGAAGAACTTCATCTCCGTGACCCCGCGCTCCAGCAGAGCGACCACCTCGGACGTCGTGGAGACGCCCGGCAGGAACGGCACGCCCGACGCCTTCATCGCGTCCAGCAGAGCGTCCGTCCAGCCGGGGCTGACCAGGAAGCGCGCGCCGGCCGCGACGGTCGTGGTCACGTGCGCAGGGGAGATCACCGTGCCGGCGCCGACCACGGCGTCCGGGACCTCCTTGGCGATCGCCCGGATCGAGTCGAGGGCGGCAGCCGTCCGCAGGGTGACCTCGATGGCGGGGAGCCCGCCCGCGACGAGCGCGCGCGCCAGCGGCACCGCGTCGGCCGCGTCCTCCAGCACGACGACGGGGACGACGGGGGCGAGGTCCAGCACGGAAGCGGACACGGCGGCGGGCGCGGAGGAGGTCATGGACTCATCCTGCCGCGAGAACCGCACAATACGCAACGCGCGTTGCGTATGTTGCAACGCCTGCGCGGTGGATCAGTGGATCTCGGTGACCACCACGTCGAGCGACCACGGCCGGCCCGCCCGCTCCGGGGCCTCCGCCTCCACGACGTAACCGAGGTCACGCACCACCTCCACCAGCTCCGCAGGATCTTTCGGAGCGGCCCCGGCCAGCAGCAGGTCGCGGACCATCCGGCCCTTCGTCGCCTTGTTGAAGTGGCTGACCACGGAGCGCTTCTCCACCCCGTCGACCATCCGGGACTGGAGCACCCGCACGCTCGCCGTGCGCTCCGCGACCTCGCCCGAGGGCTTCCACGCCCCCGCGTACGCGGAGGAACGCAGATCCAGGACCAGCCCCTCCCCGGCCGCCTCCGGCATGACCGACGCCATCGGGGCGCGCCAGTACGCGTTCAGCGCGCCCAGGCCCGGCAGCTTCACCCCCATCGAGCAGCGGTACGAGGGGATCCGGTCGCCCACCCGCACCGCGCCCCACAGCCCGGAGAAGACCAGCAGCGACTTCCCGGCCCGCCGCCCGGCCGCCGCGTCCAGCGAGGCCAGGCCGAGGGCGTCGTACAGCACCCCGGTGTAGATCTCCCCGGCCGGCCTGGTCCCGGCCGTGCGCAGCTCCGCGTTCTTCGCGACCTCGCCGCGCAGTCCCTCGCTCAGGCCCAGCACCTCACGGGCCTTCTCCTCGTCCGCCAGGCACAGTTCGACCAGCTCGTCGAGGATCGCGGCCCGGGCGTCGGCGAGGCCCGGCAGGGACAGGGACTCCGGCTTCAGCGGTGCCCCGCGCCCCGAAGCGGCCTTACCTTCGGAGGGCGGCAACAGCACGAGCACGGGCGTTCTCCTTCATACGCGGCACAGGGCCCCGCGCGCGTGGGAGCCCCCGCCAAGGGTACGGGGGCCGGTCCGCCCGGAGCCCCCGGAGACCGGGATGCCGACCGCACCGCCCCGGCCTACGCTCGGTGGCATGCCTCGCCGCCAGCTTCATATGACCGGCGCGGACGGCACCCCGCTGCGGGCGGCCCTCCGCGCCCTGCGCAACGAGCTCGGCCTGCCCGCGGGCTTCCCGCCCGCCGTCCTCGCCGAGGCGGGGGAGGCGGCGCGGTCCCCCGACGTGTCCGGCCACCTGGACGCCACGGACCTGCCGTTCTTCACGATCGATCCGCCCGCCTCCACGGACCTCGACCAGGCGATGCATCTGGAACGGCGCCCGCACGGCTACCGCGTGCTCTACGCCATCGCCGACGTCGCCGCCTTCGTCCGCCCCGGAGGCGAACTGGACGCCGAGGCCCACCGCCGGGTGACCACCCTGTACTTCCCCGACGGCAAGGTCCCGCTGCACCCGCCGGGGCTCTCCGAGGGCGCCGCCAGCCTCCTCCCCGGCGAGACCCGCCCCGCGGCGCTCTGGCGGATCGACCTCGACCCGGAGGGCCGTACGGTCGCCGCCGAGGTGCGCCGGGCCCTCGTGCGCAGCCGCGCGAAGCTCGACTACGAGGGCGTCCAGCGGCAGATCGACGCCGGGACGGCCGAAGGTCCCCTCGCCCTGCTCAAGGACATCGGGCTGCTGCGCGAACAGCAGGAGACCGGACGGGGCGGCATCTCGCTCGACGTACCCGAGCAGGAGATCGTCGCACGCGACGGCACCTACGACCTGGACTACCGGGCGCCGGTGCCCGCCGAGGGGTGGAACGCCCAGATCTCCCTGCTCGCCGGCATGGCGGCCGCCGGGATCATGCGGGACTCGGGCACCGGAATCCTCCGTACGCTTCCGGTCGCCCCGGACGGCGCGGTCGCCCGGCTCAGGCGCTCCGCCGAGGCCCTGCGCATCGACTGGCCGCACCACGTTCCGTACGCCGAGGTGGTGCGCTCCCTCGACCCCACGAGCGGCAGCCACGCGGCGTTCCTCCAGGAGTGCACCACGCTCCTGCGCGGCGCCGGCTACAGCGTGTTCGAGCACGGAGACCTCCCCGTCCCCGCCGTGCACGCCGCCGTCGCCGAGCTCTACACGCACTGCACCGCGCCACTGCGCCGCCTCGTCGACCGTTACGCCGCCGAGCTGTGCCTCGCGGCGACCGCCGAGCGCCTGCCCCCGGAGTGGGTGCTCCGGGCGCTGCCCGGCCTGCCCGCGGAGATGGCCGAGGGCACCCGCCGCGCCAACACCGTGGAGCGCGAGTGCGTCGACCTCGTCGAGGCGGCGCTGCTCGGGAACCGGGTCGGCGACGTCTTCGACGGGTACGTGATCGACGTCAAGGACGACGGACCGGGCGTCGGCACCGTCCACATCGAGGACCCCGCGATCGTCGCCCGGATCGAGTCCGGCACCCCGCTCCCGCTGGGCGAACGGCTGCGGGTCCGCCTCACCCGGGCCGACCTGGGCTCGTCGAAGGTGCTGTTCGCACCCGCGTGAGCGCGGACCGCCGAGCCCCCGGCGACCGGCTTGTCCGCATCTCGTACGATCGCGTCCTCGGCTACGGACCGCGTAGCGCCGCCGTACCAGGGAAGGTCTCATGCGTGACTGACCTCGCCTCCGCCCCCGCCACCGGCCGGCCCCGGCAGATCGTCGCCGCCGCGCGCGCCCTGCTGGAGGCGGAAGGGCCCGAAGCGCTCACCATGCGCCGGCTGGCGGACCGGGTGGGCGTCACGGCACCGTCCCTGTACAAGCACTTCCCGGACAAGTCCTCCGTGGTGGCGGCCCTGGCCGACGAGATGCTCAGGGAGACGGCCGGAGTCCTGGCGGCCGCCGAGGCGGCGGCCCCGGGCTCCTTCTCCGCGCTCGCCACCGCGTACCGCACGTACGCCCTGGCCCACCCGCACCTCTACCTCCTCACCATGGGCCGTCCGCTCCCCACAGGGGGAGCCGCGGCCGCCGCCGCGGCCCCGCTGTTCCGGGCCGCCGGTGGCGACGAGGACCGGGCCCGGGCGGCCTGGGCCTTCGCCCACGGCATGGTGGTCCTGGAGCTCAACGGCCGCTTCCCGCCGGGCGCCGACCTCTCGGCGGCCTGGGAGGCGGGGATCGCGGCGTTCGCCCCGGTCCGCCTCTGACACGACCGCGTCGTCCTGTGCCACGATCGGGGGAAACGCTCCCTACTCACGGACGGCTGATCCCCCGATGTCCCACGCTGGCGAGCGACCGAGGAAGGGGCGTGACATGTCTGCCATGCCGCACGAACCGCTCTCGCAGGCGGACGTCCTGCTTGAGGGCTTCCTGGCGCTGGATACGCCGGAGGGCTTCCGGGCCGAGCTGATCGAGGGGGAGATCGTCGTGACGCCGCCGCCGGACGGGGATCATGAGGACTACATCAGCGTGATCATGAAGCAGGTGATCAGGCTTGCACGGACGGACATGGATTTCTCCGGGAACAAAGGGCTGAAACTGCGCAGTGGCGGGGGATGCCCCAAGAACCACGTCATCCCCGACGGAACCTTCGCTCCCGCGGAGCTGCGCCTGTACAGAGGAGCCGACCCCTGGATGCCCTGCGAGGGGGTGGCCCTGGTCGTCGAGGTCACCTCCTCCAAGCCGAGTGCCGACCGGACGGGCAAGCGGCACTGCTATGCGAGGGGCCCCGTACCCCTCTACCTGCTGGTCGACCGGGAGGAGTCCTCGGTGACGCTGTTCAGCGACCCGCAGGGGGACGACTACCGACAGCACTGCACGGTGCCCTTCGGTAAACCGGTCCGCCTTCCGGCGCCGTTCGCGATCGATCTGCAGACCGAGGCGTTCCTCTGAGCCGTCCACGCCCTGGCGTCCGGCCTCGTCCCTGCGGGTAGCATGGTCATCACGGCAGACGAGCCGGGCGGACGGCCGCGTGAGGATCCCCGGATCCTCCCGAGGAACGTCCGGGCTCCACAGGGCAGGGTGATGGCTAACGGCCACCCGGGGTGACCCGCGGGACAGTGCCACAGAAAACAGACCGCCGGGGACCTCGGTCCCCGGTAAGGGTGAAACGGTGGTGTAAGAGACCACCAGCGCCTGAGGCGACTCAGGCGGCTAGGTAAACCCCACCCGGAGCAAGGTCAAGAGGGAGCACCCCGGTGCTCCTGCGCGAACGTCCGAGGGCTGCCCGCCCGAGTTCGCGGGTAGACCGCACGAGACCGGCAGCAATGCCGGTCCTAGATGGATGGCCGTCTCCCCGGCCGCCGCGAGGCGACCGGGCGACAGAACCCGGCGTACAGCCCGACTCGTCTGCCGCCACCAGGTCCCCGACCAGTGAACACGCTGGTCAGGGGGCCTTTTTTCGGTTTACCCACCCTTTGTGCCCGTGATCCCGGCCACATCGTGCCCATCATTCGGACAAGCGTAAGAACACATTCCGCTTGGTGTCTACGATCCGTCGGTACGTCCCCCCACAGTCAGTCCCCACAGTCCCCGCAGCACACCAGAAGGCGCTCGTGAGCTCCACCTCCCCCCTCCCCGCCGGCACCTCCCCGGTGACGGCCCCGGGCACGGTTCCGATCCGCTCCGCGGCCGACGTCTCCGACCTGGTCAATTCGGGCACGGCTCGTGGCAGTCACGCCAAGATGATCGTGGTCATCGCGCTCGGCGGCATCTTCCTCGACGCCTACGACCTGAGTTCCCTCGCCTACGGGCTGCCCGACATCACCCGGCAGTTCGGCCTCAGCTCCACCATGGCCGGGACGGTCACCGCCTCCATCAGTGTCGGTTCGCTGATCGGCGCCCTCGTCGGCGGGTGGCTGGTGGACCGGATCGGCCGCTACCGGGTCTTCATGGCCAACATGCTCTTCTTCGTCGTCACCGCGCTGGTGTGCGCGCTGGCGCAGGACGTGTGGACGCTGATCGCCGCGCGCTTCGTGATGGGCATCGGCGTCGGCATGGACATCCCGGTCGCGATCGCGTTCCTCGCCGAGTTCTCCCGGCTGCGCGGCAAGGGCAGCAAGGGCTCGCGCACGGCCGCCTGGTCGCCCGCCTGGTACACCGCGACCAGCGGCTGCTACCTGGTGATCATGCTGCTGTACTTCGTCCTGCCCGACGCCCACCTGGGCTGGCTGTGGCGGTTCACCGTCGGCTTCGGCGCGGTGCCCGCGGTGATCGTCCTGCTGCTGCGCCGGCGGTACATGAACGAGTCCCCGACCTGGGCCGCCGACCAGGGCGACCTGGAGGGCGCCGCGAAGATCCTGCGGCAGTCCTACGGCGTGGACGCCCGCGTCCCCGACGACGTACCCGCGACGCCGCCGCGGCCGCCCCGGCCGGGCCTCGCCGCGTACGCCCGGCTCTTCGCCCCGCCCTACCGTGCCCGCACGGTCCAGTCGGTGACGGTCGGCGTGGCCGAGACCTTCGGCTACAACGCGGTCGCGTTCGGACTGCCGATCATCATCGCCACGCTGATGACCCAGGGCCCGCTGACCACGATCGCGTCCTCCTTCGCGCTGAACCTCGTCTTCGCCCTGACCGGTGGGCTGCTCGGCATCCGCTGGGCGTCGACCCGCGGTGCCTGGCCGATGATGACGCTCGGCTTCGCGATCCAGTTCGTCGCCATCACGGTGCTCGGGCTCATCGGGGACCCGTCCGGGACGGCCTACGTGACGGGCGGGATCCTGATGCTGGGCGCGTTCATGTTCGCCCAGGGTTTCGGCCCCGGCGCGCACATCATGAGCTACGCCTCGCTGGGCTTCCCGACGTCGATGCGCGGGGTCAGCATCGGCTTCAACCAGGCGGTGCTGCGCCTCGGTTCCACGCTGACGCTGTTCTTCTTCCCCATCCTGAGCAGCGGCCTGGGCACCCATGTCTACTGGGTCATCCTCGCCGCCCCTGTTCTCGGCCTGATCGCGCTGCTGGTGAAGCGCTGGGAACCGGTCGGATTCGACGCGGACGCGGAGGAACGGGAGCTCTCCGGGGCGGCCCCCAGGGGCTGAACCTCCGGTCGTACGCGCGGCGCGGCAGCCATACCACGTGGTCTGCCGCGCCGCATTGTCGTGTGGGAGACCGGAAGGTTCCGGCCAGACCCGATCACGTACTTGTCGGTATGCGGAGGGGAGTTGATCACTTCTGCCTCTGACCCGATAGGCTCCTTTGCGGCGCGGCGAGTTGACTCGAACTCAACCGGCCGCCGCCGCGCTGCCCGCTCGGCGTGTGCGGCGCCTCGCGACCCCCTGTTCGATTGTGTTGCTCTCGAAGGATGCAGATGGAACTTGCCACTCCACCCCCGGCGGCACGTGCACCGGTCGCCTGGTACGGCTGGTGGCTGATGCCGCTGGCCTTAGGAGCAGGTACCGTCGCCACCGCAGTGGCGGGACCTGACCAGGTCCAGATACCCGCGACGTTCGCGGGAGCCGCGGTCACGGTCGCCGGTGCGGCCTGTGTACGGCTCCTCGTCCGGTCCCGGTCCCAACTCCGCCGTGCGAACGACGACTTCCGCTCGGCCCAGGCCGAGCAGTCCCAGCAGCGGTACGCCGAGGTGCGCGGCCGGGAGCAGAGATTCGCCGCCGAGCGCTCCGCCCTGGAGGCCCAACTCGGCGAGCAGGCGGCCCTCTTCGAGGCCCGGCTCGCCGAACACACCCAGGCGTACGAGGCCGGCATCGCCGACCGGGCCCGCGCGACGGAGGAGCGGATCGCGCTCCAGCAGGCCGTCGTCGTCAGGCTCGGCGACAGCTACCTCCCCGAAGCGGTCGAGCGGCTGCGTGACGGCGAGGCCATCGACGACATCCTGGCCGAGGCCGGCCAGGAGGGCGACGCGAGCCCGGAGCTGCGCGCCGCGCTGCGCAAGGTCCTGCGGACCGCGCTGCTCTCCGTGGAGGAGGAGCTGAACCGCTCCACCTCGGCCGAGCAGGCCGTGGTCGGCATCGGCAGCCGGATCCACGTACTGACGGGCCGGCTGCGCGGCCGGCTGCACGAGATGCAGGGCGAGCACGGGCGGCTGCCCGCGGTCGCCCAGGGCCTCATGGAGCTGGACCAGGAGATCGGCCCCGCCGACTGTCTGGCCGCCAGCATCGGCGTACTCGGTGGTTCGGACCGTCCCGGACGCCAGTGGCAGGAGCCGCAGCGACTGCTCAGCGTGGTCCGCGGCGGCATCGGGCGGATCAAGGACTTCAACCGCATCCAGGTCCGTCACCTGCCCGAACTCGGCGTCGACGGCGGTCTGGTGGACCACCTCACGCTGATCTTCGCCCACCTCCTCGACAACGCGGCACGCTACTCGCCGCCCACCGAGCCCGTGGTCGTCTCCGGCAAGGAGGTGCCCAACGGCGTCGGCATCGAGATCCAGGACGCGGGCAAGGGGCTCAGCGACGAGCGCAAGCGCGAGGCGGAGCAGTCCATCGCGGGTACGTCCAGGGGCCCCGGCCTCGGCGGTATCTCCGAGGACGCCAACCTGGGCCTGCGCGTGGTCGGGGCCCTGGCGCGCCGCTACGGCATCCGGGTCACCTTCGCGGACTCCCCGTGGCTCGGCACCTCCGTGGTCGTGGTGGTTCCCCACAAGTACTTCAGCCACCTGCCCGCCCCCGTCACCGAGCCGGTCAGGCCCGCGGTGGAGAGGGCCGAGCCGGTCCCCGAGCCGGTCGTGGCCGCCGCGCCCGTGGAGAGCACCGAAGCGATCGACACCATGGACACCACGCCGGGCGGCCTGCCGCGGCGCAGGAGCAGGCGGGCCGACGCGCCCACCGCCCGCCCGGCCGCCGCCGACCGGACCGCGGAGTCCAGGGCCGCCGTGCCGCCGGACGCGTCGTTCGCCGGCCTCGCCGCCTTCGCCACGGCCGGGCGTGAGAGCGGGCCACCAGGGGGGACTACCGCGGACGCCGCCCCGGGCGCCCGCGAGACGACTGCCGGCCGCGAGTCCAACCGCACTGAAGAGAGCGACTAGTCCACATGACGCAACAGGGAACCGACGTGAGCTGGGCGCTCCGGGATCTGACGGAGAGCATCCGGGAGATCCGCTTCGCCCTCGTGGCCTCCAGTGACGGCAAGGCCATCACCTCCTACGGCGCCGACGACCCGGACGACGTCGACCGCTTCGCCGCGGTGGTCGCGGGGCTGCAGGCGCTCGCGCAGCCGGTGGCCGAGCAATTCCCCACGTATGCGGGGCAGTTGCGCCTGGCGATGATCGAGGTCGACGGCGGCCATCTCTTCGTGGTGCGGGCCGGTGTGGAGACGTACCTCGGGGTGCTCGCCCGGGAAGGGCTCGACCAGGGCCTGCTCGGTCACCAGATGAGGGACCTGGCGCGGAGGATGGGTGAGCTTCTCGGCACCAGTCCGCGCCTGGAGGAGCAGCCTGGATGAGTGGTCCCCGCCGGCCCACGGACCCGCCCGGTCTCGAGCGCTACTACGTCCTCACCGGGGGGCGCAGCGGACCGGGTGGTTCGGCGTCGACCCTGGACGTGGCGACCCTCATCATCTCCCGTGCCGCAGCCGAGCCCGGCCTGCAGCACGAGCACGAGGAGATACTCCGGCGCTGCCGCGATCCGCTGTCGGTGGCCGAACTCGGCGCCCACCTCGGATTGCCCTTCAACATTCTCGCGGTGCTCCTGGCCGATCTGCTGGACGCAGGCCGCGTCGAAGCCCGTGACCCCATCCCGGCGTCCGACGCCGGCCGCGGGCCCGACCTCGCGCTCCTTGAGGAGGTACTCAGTGGACTTCAAAGGCTTTGACCATCCCGACCGGCAGACGGCCGGAGGCGGCACCCGCTCGGTGAAGGTGATGATCGCCGGCGGCTTCGGCACCGGGAAAACCACCCTGGTGCGGTCGGTCAGCGACATCAAGCCGCTCACCACCGAGGAGACGCTGACCCAGGCCAGCGTGGACGTCGACGACCTGATCGGGGTGGCGGACAAGCAGCAGACCACCGTCAGCCTCGACTTCGGCAAGATCGGCATCAACGAGGAACTGGTGCTGTACCTGTTCGGGACACCCGGGCAGGAGCGGTTCTGGTTCCTCTGGAACGGTCTGTTCAAGGGCGCCCTCGGGGCGGTCGTCCTGGTGGACACCCGGCGGCTGGCCTCCAGCTTCCGGGCCATCGAGGAGATGGAGCGGCAGGACGTGCCCTTCGTCATCGCCCTCAACGTGTTCCCGGACTCCAAGGACCACCCGGTCGAGGAGATCCGCGACGCGCTGGACATCCCCGAGCACACGCCGGTCGTGACCTGCGACGCCCGGGACCGTAACTCCAGCCGCGATGTGCTGATCGCGCTGATACGTCATCTCAAGGCCCGCTCGGCCGTCGCTCTGGAGCCCCGATGACCGATCACCCGGCCGACGGCGCGGACGCCCCCCGCGGCTGCCCCGTCATGCACGGCGGCGCCGACGACCTGACCCGGCTGTACGGGCCGGACGCGGCGGTCGACCCGCAAGGCATCTACGGAAGGCTGCGCAAGGAGTACGGAGCCGTGGCACCCGTGCTCCTGGAGGGGGACGTCCGCGCCTGGCTGGTCCTCGGCTACCGCGAGAGCCGGCGCGTGCTCGACAACCCCCTCCAGTTCAGCCGGGACTCGCGCATCTGGCGGGACTGGCAGGAAGGGGGAGTCGAGGAGACCTCGCCGCTGATCCAGATGCTCGGCTGGCGTCCCGACTGCGTGTCCCAGGACGGTGAGCCGCACCGCAGGCTGCGCCGGGCGGTCACCGACAACCTGGACACCCTTGCGGGGCGCGGGATCCGGCGCCATGTCACGCACTTCGCGAACAAGCAGATCGACGCGTTCGCCGGGAAGGGCAGTGCCGACCTGGTGGGCGAGTACGCCGAGTACCTGCCGATGCTCGTGCTGACCAGGCTGTTCGGGCTCCCGGCGGCCGAGGGGCGCAGCCTCGCGGCCGCCTGCGCCCAGGTCCTCAAGGGCGGTCCCGACGCCCTCGCGCACAACGACCGCATCATGGAGATCCTCGGGGAGCTCGCCGAGCGCAAGCGCCTCGAACCGGGCCCCGACTTCACCACCGGGCTGCTCGCGCACACCGCCGGACTCGACGAGGGCGAGATCCTCAGCCATCTGCGTCTGGTGCTGATCACCGCGCACACCACGACCAGCAACCTGCTGGCCCGGGTGCTGGAGCTGATCCTCACCGACGCCTCCCGTCTCGCGGGACTCGTCAGCGGCCAGCGGGCCGTCTCCGAGGTCGTGGAGGAGGTCATGTGGAACACCCCGCCGCTGGCGGTCCTCCCGGGGCGTTTCGCGACCGCGGACCTCGAACTCGGCGGTACGCAGATCAAGGAGGGCGACCTGCTGGTGCTCGGGCTCGCCGCGGGGAACCTCGACCCGGACATCCGTCCGGACTCGGGTGTCTCCGTACACGGCAACCAGTCGCACCTGGCGTTCAGCGGCGGTCCGCACGAGTGCCCCGGCCAGAACATCGGCCAGGCCATCATCGAGACCGCCGTCGACACCCTGCTGCACCGGCTGCCCGGACTGCGCCTGTCCGTACCCGCCGGTGAGCTCACCTCGACGGCATCGACCTGGGAAGCGCGCCTGGACGCCCTCCCGGTCGAGTTCGCCGCGTAGTCCGCGCCGGTCCCACCGCGCCCCACGTTCCCGCCCGGCCGTCCACGGCCGGGCGGGTTCCGTGCGTCAGACGGCGAGCAGATCGTCCAGCGAGCCCCGGCCCGCCAGCTCGGCGGTGGCGGCCGGGCCCTCCTTCGCGGCGGCGTAACGGCCGGAGGTCAGCGCCCACTCGTAGTTGCCGCCGATCCAGTGCTGGATGGCTTCCACGCCCATCCGCACCTGGTCGCGCTGCTCGGCACCGAGGCCGAGCTCCTCGCACATCCCCGGGACGAGCGCCTCGAGCGCGAGGTACTCGTCGAGGCACACCGTCGTCATCCGGTACGCCTCGGCGGCGGCCTCCTCCCAGGTGCAGCCGCGCTCCCGGTGCAGGACGGCGATGAGGTTGTGGCCGTCCCCCCGGCGCTTCTCGCGCTCGAAGGAGTGGATGTCGTTCATGAAGCCGATGGTGTCCGCGGCCAGGTCCCGCATCCGGACCATCAGCGGGTGCGCCTGCACCTGCGCCGGGACCTCGAAGCCGCGGCTGCGCTCACCGGCGTCGATGCTGTGGTGGATGCCCACGGTGCGGCGGCGGAACTCGGCGTACTCGTCGGTGCCGAGCGTCCCGGCCCGGCCCTCGGCCGCCAGGTCGACCTCCTCGGTGTGTGCCACGAGGAAACGTCCCCAGGAGGCGGCGAACCGTGTCTTCCAGGTCAGGGACATGCCATCCGAGAGATGGGCCCACACCTCGGCCCAGGCCAGGGTGATCGGGCAGGTCACGCGGGGGGCCGTCCCGGCCGGTCGCAGCGGCGTGGCTATGAGCTCCCGCGCGACCTCCGCTATGCGGTCCGCGCGGTCAGGGCTTCCGGAGTCGAACTGGTCGTCGAACAGGAAGGCCAGGGAGAACCAGTTCATCAGGACGACCATGTCCTCGGCCGAGGCGTACGGGTACGTCCGCGCCGCCGCCTGGGGCAGGTCCCAGGACTGATATTCCTCGAACCCGGCCTGGCTGCGCACCAGGCCCATCTCCCACACCCAGCGAAGGTGGTGCTCCCGTGCGTATGCGAGGTGCTCGCTGACCGGGGTCTCGAAGGGGAGGTCGAATGTGACGTCCTGCGGCATTGGCGTCCTTTCTTGCGGCGATTCACAGGCCCCCGCCCCGTGACAGGGCGATCGGAATTGACGCCCATTGACTCGAAGTGCACGTTTTGAGTCCAGAATTGACGGCTCATCATGTGCGCCCTGATGCTGCCCAGACCCTAAACGATCTATGCAACAAGATCCGCTCGAAGGAGATCTTCCGGAACGACGCGTTCAGCATCGCCGAACCGGAAACCGGACCGGAACCGGACCAGAACCTGTACCGGGGCCTGGCCCTGAGTTGCCGTCAGCTGCTCAGGGCGGCTGCGGTCGCCCGGGCGAACGCCTCGGGGTTGTCCAGCATGATGTTGTGACCGCAGTCGGGGACCGGGGCCACGGTGACGCCCGCGCGCCGGAGTTCCCCGGCCCCCGGGAACGGGCCGTCGGCCTCGGGGAAGAGGAAGGCCCGGGGGATGGGCAGGCGCAGCAGCAGCTCACGCATCATGGGGGAGGTCCCACGGGTGAGATGGACCGCGCTGCGGTGGAGGCCCTCCCGGCCCGCCAGACGCATCGTCGCCCACCAGTGGGCGCCCGCCCGGTCCCGTACCTGCTCCCAGCCGCCCCGGAGGAACTCCTGCTCCGTGTGAGCGGCGATCCCCCCGCTGCCCGGTGCGCCGGGCGCGGGTGTGACCGGGTCGAGGTTGGCGTCGGCCAGGACCAGGCGGGAGACCAGGTGCGGATGCCGGGACGCCAGGACGACGGCGACCGAGCCTCCCATGCTGTGCGCGATCACCTCGGCACCGGTGACCCCGGCCCCGTCGAGCGCCGCGGCCAGGGCATCGGCGTGCGATTCCAGGGTGTAGTCGAAACCCGTCGGCCGGTCGCTCATGCCGTGCCCCATCAGGTCGACGAGCAGCGAGCGGTGGCCGGCGAGGGCGGGGTGAACGGCGGTCGCCGCGAAGTACGCGGGCGAGGTGGCCCCGAGCCCGTGCACATAGACACGGGTGGGCTCCCGGCCGGGCAGCTCGACCCAGCGGATCCGGTCACCTTCCGGTGTGACGGCGGCGTCGCGCACTCTCTGCTCCCCTGAGGTCGGGACCGGGTGGGAGGTGAGCGTAGCCGCCGGGGCGAGGGCGTATGACGCCGGGTCAGACCTCGCCCAGGTCGGAGCTGAGCCAGCGCTGGGGGCGCATGTGGATGACCACCTGCTCGCCGTGCTCCTTCCAGGCGAAGTCGACGTAGCCCCCGACCTTCTCGGCGGGGAGGTAGCGCGACGAGATCTCCACCAGCTGCTCCCGGGTGGCGGGGAGCGTGGCGATGACCGGACCCTCGACGGAGACGTAGCGGATGGTCGGCGAGACGCGCTCGACCATGATGCTGAAACGGCCCGCACCGGCGATGGCGGTCCCCTTGCGGGAGTCACGCCCCGTCATGATCCACAGGTCGCCGCCGGGCGCGTACTGGTACCAGATCGGCACGGTGAGCGGGGCCCGGCCCTCCTCCGGTGCGTCCACCGCCAGCGCGGCGATATGCGGTTCGGCCAGAAACAGCTCACGCTCCGTGCGGGTCAAAGCCATGGTCGGGCTCCTCAGGTGGGTGCGGGGTCGCCTCAGGGCCGCATTATGCAACGCCCGCCCCGGTCCGGCAGGGCAGTCACACGCCCTCCCGGTCCGCGTGTTCCACTGCCGTATCTGCGGCGGGCAGCCCTGAGCGTTCAGATGACCGGTGGGCGGCCCAGGCGCGTCATCCGCCACACCGTGCGCCAGCGCATCGGCTTCCGTTCGCCGCACTCGGTGCGCACCCCTTCGGCGAAGCCCGCCGCCCAGGCGCGCAGGCCGGAGGCCGAGCGGGTGCGGGCTGCGGTGAGCAGGATCCAGGTGCCGAGGTAGGCCGGGACGAGGGGGAGGGGCAGGTTGCGGCGCGCCAGCCAGACGCGGTTGCGGGCCGTCATGCGGTAGTAGACGGCGTGCCGGGCGGGGGACGTCCTGGGGTGCTGGAGCAGCAGGCCGGGCTCGTAGAGGATCTTCCAGCCCGCGTCCAGCGCCCGCCAGGACAGGTCCGTCTCCTCGTGCGTGAAGAAGAACTCGGCCGGCCAGGAGCCGGTCTCGGCGAGCATCCTCATGGAGAGCGCGTGGCCCCCGCCGAGGAACGCGGTGACCGGGCCCGGGCGCATCGGGTCCTTGGCGCGCAGCCGTGGGACGTGCCGGCGCTGGGTCTCGCCCTGCTCGTCGGCGATGCGGAAGCCGACGATGCCGAGGCGCGGGTCGGCGGCGTACAGCTCCTGGACCGTGCGGAAGACGTCCTTGTCCACCAGGAGTCCGTCGTCGTCCAGCTCGATCACCACGTCCACGTCGCCGAAGCCGGCGAGCGCGTCCAGGGCCTCGTTGCGGCCGCCGGGGCAGCCGAGGTTCTCGTCGAGTTCGAGCATGGTCACGCCCCCGGCCAGATCCTCAAGGCCGGGGAAGGAGCCGTAGTCGGGGAGCGGTGAGCCGTTGCCCACGACGACCACCCTGGAGGGGCGCACGTCCTGCATGGCCACCGACGCCAGCAGGGCCTCGACCTGCTGCGGGCGGTCTCCCATGGTCACGATGGATACGCCGATGCGTGGTTCGGACAAGGCTCGGCTCTCCCGGGGGATTTCGGTGGATCGGGCACCGCGGTGCCACCGCGGTGCCCGCGATCGTAACGTCTCGTGTTCAGGCGCCGGCGGGTGCCCGGCCATCGGACGGACGGTCGCCGTTCAGCTGTGCGTACATCAGCATGTCCCGCCGCTGCCCGCCGATCTCCTGCCAGCCGCGCAGCAGGCCCTCGCGCCGGTAGCCGGCGCTCTCGGCGGTCCGTACCGACGCCGTGTTCCACGGCTCGATCAGAAGCTGGACCCGGGGGATGCGCAGCTCGTGCAGGGCCCACGTGGTGACCGTGCGCAGCGCCGCGCCCGCGACGCCCTGGCCGCGGTCCGGGGCGGTCATCCAGTAACCGAGCGTCGCCCTGCCCTGGGCCGCCTCCGCGAGCCAGAGCCCGATGGAGCCGACCGGCCGCCGGTCCCGGGTGCGGACGATGGCGAACGGATACCCCTCGCCGTGGGCGGCGCGGTCCCACTGCCGTCTTACGTAGGCCTGGGCCGCCTCGTCGGAGTACGGCGAGGGGATCGTGGTGACCAGCGGGATGTAGTCGTCCTTGGCCGCCTCGCGGACGAGGGGCAGGTCGCTCATCTCCCAGGGGCGCAGGACGAAGTCGGCTCCGGCGGTCATGCTGGGGACGGTCAGCGGTTGTGCCATGACCGTCATCCTGCCGCGCCCGCGTCCCGCGGCCCGGGCCCGACTCACCCCCGGACCCGCCCGGCCGAGGGACGCCCTCGGGACGATCTAACGGCCCCATGGTTCCGTTAGTATGGCGCCGTTGTGCAGGGCGTGGGTTGTCGACAGAGCTGGAGATGCTCATGGGCGCAGGAGACGCAGGGGATGGGACGGACGGGGAGCCGGGCACCGTCCGGCCCGGTGGGCGCACGGCCCGGGTGCGGGAGTCCGTGCTGCGCGCGGCCGGTGACGCCCTGGTCGAGCAGGGCTTCGACCGGCTCGATCTCGCCGACGTCGCCCGCCGCGCCGAGGTCGGCAAGACCACGGTCTACCGGCGCTGGTCCACCGCGGCGGGACTGGTCGCCGACCTGCTGACGGAGATGGCGGAGCAGTCCGTCCCGCGTACGGACACGGGGTCCCTGGACGAGGACCTGCGGTCCAACGCGCGGCTCGTGGTGCGGACGCTGACCGACCCGCGCCAGGGCCCCCTCTTCACCGCCGTCGTCGCGGCGGCGACCTGCGACGCCCGGACGGCCGAGGCCCTGCACCGCTTCTACGCGGTGCGCATCGAGGAGTGGGCCGGCTGCGTCGACGCGGCGGTCGCCCGGGGTGAGCTGCCCCCGCGCACCGATGCCCGCGAGGTGATCCGCGCCGTGTCTGCGCCCCTCTACTACCGGCTGCTCGCCAGCGGCGACCCCCTGGACGAGGCGGTCGCCGACCGGGCGGCAGAGGCGGCGGCGGTGGCCGCGAGGGCGGGCGTGTACGTGAACTGAGCCCGCCCCGGGCCTCCGGACGTTCAGGCCTTCCGGGCCACCGCCACGTACTCCCCGCTGTGCGCGCCCTCCTGGCCGGGGACCGGCTCGCCGAGCTCCGGGTGCCACTCCTCGGCGGCCACGATGCCGGGGGTGACCAGGCCGAGCCCGTCGAAGAAGCGGGCGAAGCGGTCGCGGTCGCGCATGTCCAGGGTGAGCCCGTTGGCCTTGTACATGTCGCGGACCTTCTGCGACGCCTCCTCGGGGTGGAAGTCCGGGGTGAGGTGCGAGATCACCAGGTAACTGCCGGGCGCCAGAGCGGCCGTCAGCTTCTCCACCACCTCGTAGGCGCCCATCTCGTCGCTCAGGAAGTGCAGCAGCGCGTTCAGCGAGAGGGCGACCGGCCGGCCGAAGTCGAGGACCTCGGCCGCCTCGGCCAGGATGCGGTCCGTCTCCCGGGCATCGGCCTGTACGTAACCGAGCGCACCCTCGTCGGACCCGTTCAGCAGGGCCTGGGCATGGCTGAGGACGACGGGGTCGTTGTCGCAGTAGACGACCCGGGCGTCCGGGGCGATCGCCTGGGCCACCTGGTGGAGGTTGGGTTCGGTCGGGATCCCGGTGCCGATGTCCAGGAACTGACGGATCCCCTGACCGGCGAGCCACCGGGTGGCCCGGTGGGTGAACGCCCGGTTCATGCGCGCCATCACCGGTATGACCGGGGCGAAGGCGGTCAGCCGTCTGCCCAGCTCCTCGTCCACCGGGTAGTTGTCCTTGCCTCCGAGGTACCAGTCGTACAGCCGTGCCGGGTGCGGCTTGCTGGTGTCGATGTCCGTAGGGGTCATTGTCGTCCCGTTCTCCGTTGCGGCATCGCCGGCCTCCGAGGACGGGATGTCGAGCAGCTGATCAACCTGACAGCAGCATAAGGAAGTTGGGGCGGGAGCACGGAGGGGCCCCTCGGACACGTCACGGGCAGCCGACGTCGTGCCGAGGGTCCGCCGCTCAGCCGATACGGGTCCCCGTCCCCGTCACCCTGATCCGTGCGTCACCCGGTCGCAGCCCGACGGTGAGGGTGCCCGGCCGGCCCATGTCGGCGCCCTGGTGCAGCGTGAGGACCGCCTCGCCCGGGACGAGGCCGAGCTCGCGTGCGTACGCCCCGAAGGCCGCGGCCGCCGCGCCCGTCGCCGGATCCTCGACGACGCCGCCGACCGGGAACGGGTCGCGGACGTGGAAGACGGTGGCCGATTCCCGCCACACGAGCTGGACGGTCGTCAGGTCGAGCCGGTGCATGAGGGCTTCCAGCCGGGCGAAGTCGTACGACAGGTCCGCCAGCCGTTCCCGGGTCGCGGCGGCCAGCACCAGGTGCCGGGCGCCCGCGTAGGCGATGCGGGGCGGCAGCGCCGGGTCCAGATCGGCGGCCGGCCAGTCCAGGGCGGCCAGGGCCTCCGTCACGTCCCCGGGGGCGGCGTCCGTGAGGTGCGGGTCGACGCTGGTGAGGGTGGCGCGCAGCTCTCCGCCCTCGCGTACGACGGTGACCGGGACCGCACCCGCGGCGGTGGAGAACACCAGGTCGCCCGGCCCGTCCCGCTCGGCGAGCGCGAGGGCGGCGGCCACCGTGGCATGGCCGCAGAAGGGGACCTCGGCCTTCGGGCTGAAGTAGCGGACCGTGTGCCCGCCGCGGCCGTCCGGCGCGGTGAGGAACGCCGACTCGCTGTATCCCAGCTCCGCGGCGACGGCGAGCATCGCCGCGTCGTCCAGCCCGGAGGCGTCCAGGACGACGCCCGCCGGGTTGCCCCCCTCGGGATCGGCGGAGAACGCGGTGTAACGGAGGACCTCGGGGCCGGCGTGAGAGCTCATGTCGCAGGTCAACCGGGAGGCGTCGCCGCTCATTCCCGCCCGCGCCCATGAGCGTGTCCGCGGGGTGGTGGTCCGGGTCCTGACCCCCGGACCACCACCCCTGGCCGCTCCCGCGGACCCCCCGGCCGCGGCGGCCCCATTCAGTGCGGTCAGTGGCAGACCTTCACGCCGGTGCCCTTGCCCCAGGAGCAGGAGTCCAGGAGCGCACCGCTCGGCTTGATCAGCCGGGCCTTGTCGCCGGTGTTGTTCCAGACGTACGAACCGCGGTTCCAGTACACGTGGGCCGCGGAGTTCTTGCCCTTGCCCGTGTGGACCCGGACCGTCTTCCCGGCCGCGACGGTGAAGCTGGGGAAGGTGTACGTGTACCCGGTGTTGTCCTTGAGCTTGTAGCCCTTGAGCTGGAGCTTCGACTTGCCGTTGTTGTGGATGTCCACGTACTCGGCGTTCAGGGACGTGTTCGTCCGGGTGTCCTTGCCGGGGCTGTCGTACTGGATCTTGCCGAGGTGCAGACCGCCCTGGTGGGCGGCCGCGGAGGCCGGGACCGAGGCGAGGAGCGAGCCGGCCAGTGCGGTGGCGGCGGCCAGGGCGAGGGGCGCGGCGGTGCGTATGCGCATGCTGTGTGGTCCTTCTGTGTACATCCGGTGAAGGTCAGTAGCATACGGGCAGCACGCGCTTGCCCGGACCCAACGAGGGAAACTCGCAAACTCTGTCATCCGAGGGCGAGTTCCGGCGCGGTCCGGGCAGGCGTGGATCGAAGTGGATCAGCCCCGGCCGACGTACGGCATCGCGGTCGCCAGCACCGTCGCGAACTGCACATTGGCCTCCAGCGGCAGCTCCGCCATGTGCAGGACCGTCCGGGCCACGTCGTCCGCCGCCATGACCGGCTCGGCCGCCACCTCGCCGTTGGCCTGGAGGATCCCCGTGCTCATCCGCTCCGTCATGTCGGTCGCCGCGTTGCCGATGTCGATCTGCCCGCAGGCGATCCGGTACGGCCGCCCGTCCAGCGACAGCGACTTCGTCAGGCCGGTCATCGCGTGCTTCGTCGCCGTGTAGGCGAGGGAGTGCGGGCGCGGCGCATGGGCGGAGACCGACCCGTTGTTGATGATCCGGCCGCCCTGCGGGTCCTGCTCCTTCATCAGGCGGTACGCCGCCTGCGCACACAGGAAGGCCCCCGTCAGATTGACGTCCACCACTGCCCGCCAGTCCTCGTACGCGAGGTCCTCGACGGGCGTCGCACGTGGCCCGAACGTCCCCGCGTTGTTGAAGAGCAGGTCCAGCCGGCCGAAACGGTCCCGTACGGAGGTGAAGAGCGCGGCCACCGAGTCCGGGTCGCTCACATCGGTGGGCAGACACACCGCGGTGCCCGGACCGGCCGCGGCAGCCGTCTCCTCCAGGGCCCCGGCCCGCCGCCCCGCGAGGGCCACCGTCCAGCCCGCACCCGTGAGGGTGAGGGCCACGGCCCTTCCGATCCCCGACCCGGCACCCGTGACGACAGCGATTCTCTGCTCAGCGTTCATGGCCCGGCAGCGTACGGGAGGTTTCACGGCGGCCGGCACCCGGTGCTCATCGCACCGCCATACGGATGTTGTGTACGTGCCAACGGGACGTCGTCGCTCCGCACTCCAATGCCTCTGACAACATCCGGCAGGGGAGGGGCACATGACACCCGCACAGATCAGCAGCACGCCCGGCCGGCTCGGCCATTCCGCCGAGCTGCGCCTCGCCGCACAGAGGCTCGGACCGGGCGTGGGCCGACGCCGTTTCCTCACCGTCACCGGCGCCGCCGCCGCACTGGCCTTCGCGGTGAACCTGCCCGGCGCGGGTACGGCGGCGGCCGCCGAGCTCGACGCCCGGAAGATCACCGAGGACCCCTTCACCCTCGGGGTGGCGTCCGGGGACCCCCTGCCGGCGTCCGTACTCCTGTGGACGAGACTCGCGCCCCGCCCGTACGAGGCCGACGGCGGGCTGCCCGCCCGGCGCGTCGAGGTCCGCTGGGAGATCGCCCGCGACGAGCGCTTCCGGCGGATCGTCCGGCGCGGATCCGCCACCGCCCACCCGGAGTTCGGGCACAGCGTCCATGTGGACGTGGACGGCCTCGACTCCGGCCGGAGCTTCTACTACCGCTTCCGTACCGGCAGCTGGACCAGCCCCACCGGCCGCACCCGCACCGCACCCGCCAGGAACGCCCGCAACAGCTCCCTGACCCTGGCCGCCGTCTCCTGCCAGGCCTACCACGACGGCTACTTCACCGCCTACCAGCACCTCGCGGACGAGGACGTCGACGTGGTCTTCCACCTCGGCGACTACCTCTACGAGTACGCGGTCACCGCCACCGGCGGAGCCCGCAAGTACACGGACCGCGTCCTGCCCGACCACTACAACCGGGAGACGATCACGCTGGAGGACTACCGCATGCGGTACGGCCTCTACAAGTCCGACCCGGACCTGCGCGCCGCCCACGCCGCGCACCCCTTCGTCGTCACCTGGGACGACCACGAGACCGAGAACAACTACGCGGGCGACACCCCGGAGAACAGCGTGCCCCCGGAGGAGTTCCTGCTGCGCAGGGCCGCCGCCTACCGCGCGTACTGGGAGAACCAGCCGCTGCGCACCCCGCAGCGCCCCACCGGCCCCGACATGCGGCTCTACCGCAGGCTGCACTTCGGCCGGCTCGCGCAGTTCGATATCCTCGACACCCGCCAGTACCGCAGCGACCAGGCCTACGGCGACGGCTGGCAGGTCCCCGGACCGGAGTCCGAGGACCCGTCGCGGACCCTGACGGGCGCCGCCCAGGAGCGCTGGCTGATCGACGGCTGGAAGTCCTCGGAAGCCCGGTGGAACGTCGTCCCGCAGCAGGTCACCTTCGCCCAGCGGCGCGACGTGCCGACCGACGCCTACAAGCTGTCCATGGACTCCTGGGACGGCTACCCCGCCTCCCGGCAGCGCGTCATGGACGGCGCGGAGGCAGCCGGGATCGAGAACCTGATGGTCCTCACCGGCGATGTGCACGTCGGCTACGGCTTCGACCTCAAGAAGGACTTCGACGACCCGGCCTCCCGGACCGTCGGCACCGAGGTCGTCGCCACCTCGATCGCCAGCGGCAAGGACGGCTCGGAGAAGCCCGCCAACTGGGACAACCAGACCCGGGCCAACCCCCACCTGAAGTTCTACAACGGCCGCCGCGGCTACGCCCTCGTCACCCTCGGCACGCGGCAGGCGCGCGCCGACTTCCGTACGGTGTCGGCCGTCACCACACCCGGCGCGCCGGTCGCCACCGCCGGCTCCTTCGTGACCGAGGCCGGGAACCCGGGGCTCATCCCCGCATGACCCGGCCCCGGCCGCGCACGGTTCAGGCGCGGTCGTCCGCCGGATAGCGGACGCCGACCCGGTCACGCACCGCGTCGAGCGTCCGCATCACGGCGAGCGAACCCTCCAGCGGCACCAGCGGGGACTCCTTCTCGCCCGCCAGCAGGGCGCGCGTCACCTCCGCCGCCTCGTACTGCATGCCCGAAAGGCCCTGTGGGCCCGGGCCCGTGACGACCTTCTCGGGCTCCCGGCCCGGCCGGTGCAGGACGAAGTGCTCCGGGTGGAAGAAGCCCTGCGGGAAGTCGATCCGCCCCGCCGTACCCGTCACCGACGCGACCGTCGGCAGGTCCCCGACGACCGAGCAGCTCAGCAGCGCCGTGGCACCCGAGTTCCAGCCCAGCAGCATCCCGGTGTTCAGGTCGACGCCCTCCGGGGACAGCAGGGCGTCCGCCTGCACCCGGTCCGGCTCACCCAGCAGCAGCTGCGCGAACGACACCGGGTACACCCCCAGGTCCAGCAGCGCGCCGCCGCCCAGCGCGGGATCGCGCAGCCGGTGCTCGGCCCCGAAGGCACCCGCGAAGCCGAAGTCGGCCTGCACCGTGCGGATCTCACCGATCGCGCCGTCCCGGACCAGCTCGGTCATCCGGCGGATGAGCGGATTGCAGTACGTCCACATGGCTTCCATCAGGAACAGCCCGCGCTCCCGGGCCAGATCCACCAGCTCCCGCGCCTCCCGCTCGTTCAGCGTGAACGCCTTCTCGCACAGCACGTGCTTGCCGGCCTCCAGGGCGAGCCCGGCGGCCTCCCGGTGCGCGGAGTGCGGGGTGGCGACGTACACGACGTCGACGGTGTCGTCGGCGACGAGCTCCGCCCAGCTGCCGTACGCCTGCCCGATCCCGAACCGCTCGGCGAACGCCCGCGCGGAGGCCTCGGTACGGGACGCGACCGCCACGACCTCGGCCCCGGAGTCCTTCATCGCCAGCAGGTCACCCGTGAACGTCGCGGCTATGCCGCCCGTCGCCAGTACACCCCAACGCACAGTCCCGCTCATGCCCGCCCGCCCCACACAAAAAGGTATCGACCACTCCGACTGACCTGAGAGCATAGATGCGGATTCAACGAAGCGGAGACGAGGATGCCGGACAACGGCGTGAGCCGGGCCCAGCAAGAAGACGAGCACATACCGACGAGCAGCAAGGGCGCCGCACTCAGCGCCCAGGCCACCGCCACCCCCACCGCTGCGGGTGTCCCGGCCATCTCCATGACCACCGCGCCGGGACTCCCGGCCGCCTCCACCACCACCGCACGACGGGCCGGACTCCTGGTCACCCTCGTGCTGGGCGGGCTCACCGCACTGCCGCCCCTCTCGATGGACATGTACCTCCCGGCACTCCCGGAGGTCACCGACGCGCTGCACGCCCCGGCCGCGACGGTCCAGCTGACCCTGACGGCCTGCCTCACCGGTATGGCGCTCGGCCAGCTCGTCGTCGGTCCCATGAGCGACCGCTGGGGCCGGCGCACGCCGCTGCTCCTCGGCATGGTCGTCTACGTCCTGGCGACCGCGATCTGCGCCGTCGCCCCCACCGCGGAACTCCTCATCGGCTTCCGCCTCCTGCAGGGCCTGGCCGGCGCCGCCGGCATCGTGATCTCCCGGGCCGTCGTACGCGACCTCTACGACGGCGACGAGATGGCCCGGTTCTTCTCGACCCTGATGCTGATCTCGGGAGTCGCCCCCGTCATCGCACCGGTGATCGGCGGCCAGGTGCTCCAGTTCACCGACTGGCGGGGCATCTTCGTCGTCCTCACCTTCGTCGGGGTGCTGCTCACCTTCGTCGTCTGGAAGTGGCTCCACGAGACGCTCCCGGCCCAGGCGCGGCACACCGGCGGGGTCGGCGACGCGCTGCGCACCATGCGCGGGCTGCTGGCCGACCGGGTCTTCACGGGCTACATGGTCGCGGGCAGCCTCGCCTTCGCCGCGCTGTTCGCCTACGTGAGCGCCTCGCCGTTCGTCGTCCAGGAGATCTACGGGGCGTCCCCGCAGACCTTCAGCCTGCTCTTCGGGATCAACTCCATCGGGCTGATCGCCGTCGGCCAGATCAACGGCAAGCTGCTCGTCGGACGGGTCAGCCTGGACAAGGCGCTCGGCTTCGGCCTCGCCGTCATCACCGTCGCGGCGGTCGCGCTGCTGCTGATGACCTCCGGGGTGTTCGGCGATGTCGGCCTCGTGCCGGTCGCCGCCGGACTGTTCGTGCTGATGTCCGCGATGGGCCTGGCGATGCCCAACACCAACACGCAGGCGCTGATGCGGACCAGGCACGCGGCCGGCTCGGCCTCCGCGCTGCTGGGGACCTCCCAGTTCCTGATCGGTGCCATCGCCTCGCCCCTGGTCGGGATCGCCGGGGAGAAGACCGCCGTGCCGATGGCCGTGGTGCAGGTGGTCTGCTCCGTGTCCGCGATGGTGTGCTTCCTGCTGCTGTGCAGGCCGTGGCGGAGCACGGCGGCCGTGCCGGAGCAGCTCACGAAGTGAGCCGGGAACAGCCCGGCCGGTGAGGACCGGCCGGGCTGCCCGTCGGCCGGTCAGCCCACCCGCGGATAGCCCAGCAGGTGCAGCCGGTCCTTGCGGTCCGTCCAGCGGAACACGCCGACGCCGGAGGTCTCCAGCTCCGGCAGCCGCGTGTTCGGGGCCAGTGTCCCGACGTCCCACGTCGTGAAGCTCATCGCGACCGGGTTGACCCCGTCGCCCTCCAGCGCCTCGTCCGCGTCACGCGCGGTCGTCGCGCCGTAGGCACTGCCCCCGTCGGTCACCGACGCGAACGTCAGCGCCGCCGAACCGTCCTCCTCCTCGAAGCAGAACCCCTTCTTCGCCTTCAGGTCGAACGCCAGGTTCCCCGCGACCAGGTACGTGCCCGAGGGTGAGACGACGGCCCGCGGGTAGCGCCCCGGCTCTATGGCCGGGGTGTGGCACTCCACGGTGACGACCGGCTTCCCGCTCACCGCGTCATGGACCGCCCACATCTGGTGGGTGGCGGCCCGCTTCGCCCCCTCGGCGAGCTGCCACTTCGCCAGGATCAGCCCCGGTGCCACGGAGGTCGGCACCCCGGTCGCCGGGTCCGCGCCCTTCGGCGCCGTCCTCCTGCTGTACCAGCCGCCCCGCACCCAGAATTCGCGCACCCCGCTCAGCAGCAGGCCCTTCGCGGTCTGCCCGCGTACCTCCGTGAGCTGCTTGCAGGCCGTGCAGCCCGCCGGATACCTCACCGCGGACGCGACGGTCTCCGACACCTCACCGCTGACCGGGTCCACGGCCGCGCTGTTCGCCCGGCCGTCGCTGATCAGGATGGACGGACCGGTCGCCGTGACGGTCGGCGCACCGGACCACGGCACCTCGACGCGCCGGCGCTCCCCGTCCACCACGTCGTACACGTCGAGGGAGACGAAGGTCCGCTCCGGTGCGAGCCCGTCGCCGGTCTTCCCGTACGACCAGGCCACGAAGAACTGCCGGTCGTCCTTGGCGACGGTGAGCAGCTTCGGGAAGTCCGCCGGGTCCGGCGGCCGCCACGCCTCACCGCTCCAGCCGGGCCGGCCGGTCTCCGTGTCGAGGGTCCGCAGCCGGTAGCGCCGGTCGGATGCCCTCACCAGATAGGCCAGCCGGCCCGTGGTGTGCGAGACGGCGTAGTCGGGCCCGGCGCCGACGACCTCCCAGCCGCGCCCCGTCGTGTACTCCGGGGGGACGTTCAGCCGCGTCGCGGGGCCGGTGCTCTTCCTCACGGGCTTCGCCGGCTCGTCGTCGCCGCCGGTCCCGCCGCCCCCGCAGGTCGCCAGCAGGAGCAGCAGGGCGAGGACGAGCACCCCGCCCACCAGAGCCAGACGCACGACCCTCTGCCGCATGGTCACCCTGTGTCGCATGGTCCCCCCGACCGGCCGGCCCCTGGTCCATCCCCGGCGCGGCGTCGGCCAGCGTAGCAACGGGCGCGTACTGGCGAGCAGTTCGGTGCCGTAGCCGTTCTGTCCCGGTTGCGTACCGGAGCACCGGGCTGCGGGGGCGGGGCCCGCTGCGCCTACAATTCGGCGGTGAACGCCACCCTCCCCACCGCGGAAGCCCTGCGTGCCGCGCTGGCCGCCCTGCTCGACGGGCTGCCCCCGACCCAGGCGGCGCAGGCCGTCGAACGGCTGATCGCCAGCTACCGCGGGACCACCCCCACCGACGCCCCGATCCTGCGGGACCGCTCGGACGTCGCCGCGTACGCCGCGTACCGGATGCCCGCGACGTTCGAGGCCGTACGGTCCTGCCTCGCCGCACTCCGCGAGGCCGCGCCGGACTGGGCGCCCGCCACCCACACCGACATCGGGGGCGGCACTGGCGCGGCGAGCTGGGCGGTCGCCGGGGCCTGGGACGGGCCGCGGACGACGGTCCTGGACTGGTCCGAGCCGGCCCTCGCGCTCGGCCGTGAACTGGCCGTGTCCTCCGGCATCCCCGCACTCCGGGAGGCCACCTGGGAGCGGGCACGGATCGGTACGTCACCGGCCCCGGCGCCCACGGACCTGGTGACCGTCTCGTACGTACTCAAGGAGCTCACGCCCGGGAACCGGGCCGCCGTCGTGGACGCGGCGGCAGCCGCGCAGGCCGTGGTGATCGTGGAGCCCGGCACCCCCGACGGCTACGACCGTGTCATCGAGGCCCGCGACCGGCTGATCGCCGCGGGGCTGAGCATCGCCGCGCCCTGCCCGCACGACGACGCGTGCCCCATCGAGCGCGGCACGGACTGGTGCCACTTCTCGGCGCGGGTCAGCCGCTCCTCCCTGCACCGCCAGGTCAAGGGCGGCTCGCTCAGCCACGAGGACGAGAAGTTCAGCTACGTCGTGGCGACCCGCTTCCCCACCGAACCGGTACGTGAACGGGTCACCCGCAGGCCGCAGATCCGCAAGGGGCAGGTGCTGCTGGAGCTCTGCACCCGCGACGAGGGCCTGAAGCGCGCCACGGTCACCAAGCGGCACGGCGCGCTCTACCGTGCCGCCCGGGACACCGCGTGGGGCGACGCCTGGCCGCCGCCCGAGGAGGGCTAGGCCCGCAGCTCCTGGGTGCAGCACTTCACGCTGCCGCCGCCCTTGAGCAGCTCACCCAGATCCATCGGGACCGGGTCGAAACCCCGGTCCCGCAGCGGGTCGAAGAGCCCCACGGCGGCCTGCGGGAGCAGCACATGGCGCCCGTCGCTGACCGCGTTGAGGCCCAGCGCGGCGGCGTCCGCCTCCTCGGCCAGCAGCGCGTCGGGGAAGAGCCGGGCCAGCACGGACCTGCTGCCCGGCGAGAACGCCCCGGGGTAGTACATGATCTCGTCCGCCGCGTCGTCGAGCACGCACAGCGCCGTGTCCAGGTGGTAGTAGCGCGGGTCCACCAGGTCGAGGCCGATCACCGGGCGCCCGAAGAACTCCTGGGCCTCGTCGTGGGAGAGCGGACTGGACCGGAAGCCCCGCCCGGCCAGCAGGTACGAGGCGGTCACGGCGAAGTCGCCCTCGCCCTCGTTGACATGGGCCGGCTCGTGGATCTCGGTGAAGCCGTCGGCCCGGAACCACTCCCGGTGCGCCTCGGCCTCCGCGTACCGCTCCCGGTAGGCGAACAGGGCCCCGAGCACCTTGCCGTCGATCACGGTGGCCCCGTTGGCGGCGAACACCATGTCGGGCAGGTCGGGGCGGGGAGTGAGGAGCTCCACGGTGTGGCCGAGCGCCCGGTAGCGGTCGCGCAGGTCCTCCCACTGGGTGTTGGCCAGGGGCAGATCCACGGGTTTCGACGGATCCATCCACGGGTTGATGGAGTAGGTGACCTCGAAGTGGGCCGGGGCGCACATCAGGTAGCGACGAGGGGTGGCGTCACGGGTCAATGCAGGCTCCTCGCGAACGGCGGCCGTGGCCGCGGAACGGTGGGACGCGCGGGGTGTGCGCGTGAGTTCATGGTGCGCCGCGCAGGGCCGTCGCGCTGTCATCCGTTCGGGTGGTTCGCGCGGGCCGGCGGGGTGGCGTACATGAGGGCACACAAGACGATACGTATCGGACCGTCGGCCCCTAGGATGGCCGGATGTCATCCCACAAGGCCCCCGACTCCCGTCACAAGGCCCCCGACTCCAGCCGCCGCAGCGACCGCTCCCGCCGCGCGATCCACGACGCCGCGCTCGCACTCGTGGGCGAGGTGGGGTACGCGAGGACGACGATCGAGGGTATCGCCGCCCGGGCCGGGGTCGGCAAGCAGACGATCTACCGCTGGTGGCCGTCGAAAGCCGCCGTGCTCATGGATGCGTTCCTCGACCAGGTGGCCACGAGTGCCCGCCGGGCGGCCGAGGCGGAGGGGGCCGGGGCGGACGGCGCGTACGGGATCCCCGACACCGGTGACCTGGCGGCCGACCTCAAGCTGGTCCTGCGGGCCACGGTCGACGAACTGAACGATCCCGCGACCGAGGCGCCCACCCGGGCCCTGACCGCCGAGGGGGTCATCGATCCGGCACTCGGGGCCCAATTCGTCGAAAACCTGCTCGAACCGCAGCTCCAGTTGTATGTCACACGCCTGCGTGCCGCCCAGGAGGCCGGCGAGGTGGACGCGGACGTCGATCCGCGGATCGCGCTGGAGCTTCTGATCGCCCCGCTCACCCACCGCTGGCTGCTGAGAACGCTTCCGCTCACCCATGCGTACGCGGACTCCGTCGTCGACCTCGCGCTGCGGGGGATCTTGATCCGGCCATGAGGCGGGCGGCGCATTTCATGACATTCCGTATGAGTGTGCCGACCTCTGCGCGACCGCCCGAGCACCCCGCTTGGGAACTCTGGCCACCCGAGGAGCAGGATGGTGGGACCATGGAGTGGAAACCGCTGAGGTGAGGGGATAGATGGGCGCCGATTCCGGCCGCTATCGCGGCACAGAGGGCAGGATTTCCCAGTGGCTGCGCAGGCGGCCGAAAACACAGCCGGAGGCCGACGACGCGGCGCGGCTGGCGCTGCTCCTGGCCGTCGCCGAGGCAGGGATGCCCGTCTCACCCGCGGCGCACCCGTCCGGTTACCGATGTTCGTGCGAGCGCATCGGCTGTCCGACGCCCGCACGGCACCCCATCTCGTTCGCCTGGCAGACGCAGTCCACGACGGACCGCGCACAGATCGAGCGCTGGGCGGCCAACCAGCCGCTGGCCAACTTCATCACCGCGACGGGCCTGATCCACGACGTCCTGGACGTCCCCCTCAGTGCGGGGAGCGCCGCTCTGGAGCGGCTCCTCGCGGCGGGCATCGACGTCGGCCCCGTGGCCCAGTCCGGCACCGACCGGATGCTCTTCTTCACCGCCACCCGCGGCACCCCCGACGACGAGGACGAGTGGTGGCCCTGCGAGCTGGACTGCCACCCCGAGACCATGGACGAGCATCCGGGGCTCCGCTGGCACTGCCGCGGCAGCTACGTCCTGCTGCCCCCCGCCCGGCTCCCCGGTGAGCTGGACGTGCACTGGATCCGCGGCCCGGAGAACCCCCTCCCCGATCCGCTGACCCTCCTGGAGACGCTCACCGACGCCTGCGCGCAGTACGCGGACACGGCCGACGCGAGCGACCACGACGCCGTCGCCTGGCCGATGAGCCGCTGACCTGTCCTTTCCCGGCTGCCCGCCGCGCTCGCCTCGCCGGACCGGCCCTTCGTCGTCGAGCGCCGCACGAAACGCACTGGGAGGGGCGCACCCCGCCCCACGGCTGAGGGCGGTCAGGACCCCTGCGCCGCGACCAGACCGGGCAGCCGGTTCAGCACGCGCACCTTGCCGTCCGTATCCGACGCGTCTCCCGCGGCCTTCTTCGGCACGTAGACCAGCTGGCTGGAGACCCGCTCCTTGGTGAGGGTGCTCTTCACCTCGCCGGTCAGCAGCGCCTCCACGTCCGCGGTGACCGTCGGCCGAAGCCCCTGCGCCGCCGTCTGCCGCTCGAAGTGCTTGCTGCTGAAGAAGACCAGCGCCCCGCCGTCCTCCGTCGTCAGACCCAGCGGCGCGAACGTCCCCGAGTCCAGCGCCTGGTCGACGTACTGGTAGGAGAAGCCCGCCCTGCGGGTGTTCTTCCGCGCGTCCCGCCAGCCCGAGGTCATCGACCCCGGGGCGAAGACGTCCGGGGCACCGTCCGTGAGGTAGTCCGTGTACGTGGTGCTCAGCTCACCCGGCGGGGTGGCCAGCGTGGCGTCCGTGCCGGCGGAGGGCACGGGCTGCGCCCACCCGTCCGCGTCCTTGCGGAACTTCGGTATCTCGGACGGGGAGGCCACCGCCAGGTAGGAGACCTTCCACGGCGCGTCCGGCCCGGTACGGACGAACGCCAGCAGCCAGCGGGTGTCCTGCTTCCCGCCGTCCTGGTCACGGTTGGAGTCGGTGTCCGCGACGAACCAGCGCGGCCAGCCCGCCTTCTTGGGAATGGCGTACGAGGCGTCGGTCAGCTCCAGCGGCTTGTGCTGCGCGTTGCCCTCCGGACTGTTCTTCCGCCGCGCGGCCAGACCGGCCTGGTTGATCGCGCCGAGCGAACCGGTCACCCGGTCCTCGTCGAGCGCCGGATCGTACGCCTTGTCCGCCTTGTTGTACGCGACGGTGAAGTCCTCCAGGGCCTTCGCCGCCTCGGACTCCGTCGCTCCCGGCACGACTTCCAGTTCGCCGTGCACCGTTACGCAGCCGCTCGCCGTCACGCTCAGCACCGTCGCCGTCGCGAGTCCCGCCGCCAGTCGACCCAGCCTTGTCATCCGTTGCCTTCTGCGCCTTCTGATCCGTCGTCCGCACTGACCGCCTGAACCCTACCGGGGAGGCGAACAGCGCGAGCGACGGGATGAGATACAGCGCCCAACCGTGACATGAGGAGGGCCGGCCGGATCAGGGGGCCCGGTGCGGGACGACGAGCGGCACCCCGGTCCGCGGGTGCGGGAACACCTCGACCGGCTGCCGGTACACCTCGCCGAGCAGCGTGTCCGTGAACACCTCGGCGGGCGGCCCGGCCACCGCGACCCGGCCGCCGTGCAGCACCACGGCCCGGTCCGCGTACGCCGCCGCGAGACCCAGGTCGTGCAGCACCACGACCACCGCGTCACCGGCGGCGGCCCGCTCACGGCAGATCCGCAGCACCAGCTCCTGATGGCGCAGGTCCAGCGCGGCCGTCGGCTCGTCCAGGAGCAGCAGCGGGGCGCGCTGCGCCAGCACGCGGGCCAGGGCGACCCGGGCCCGCTCGCCGCCGGACAGCGCGGAGAACGGGCGGGCGGCGAACTCCGTCACCTCCGTCGCCGCCATCGCCCCGGCGACCGCCGCGTCGTCCTCGTCCTCCCGGGCCGTCCCCGCCCAGGGCGCCCGTCCCATCCGTACGACGTCCTCGACCGGGAACGGGAAGGCGAGCGCGGCGGACTGCGGCAGGACGGCCCGGCGCAGGGCCAGTTCAGGAGCCGACCAGCCGGACGCCGGCCGTCCGTCGATGCGTACCTCTCCGCTGTCCACGGGCAGGTCCGCCGCGAGCGCCGACAGCAGCGTCGACTTCCCGGCCCCGTTCGGTCCGACGAGGGCCAGCACCTCGCCCGCCCGTACGGTCAGCTCCACGGAGTCCAGGACCGGCCGCCGGCCCAGCCGGACTCCGACCCCGGCCACCTCGGCGGAGGGGGAGCCGGCCGGCACGGGGGAGGGCAGCTCCCGGCTCCGGGCCGCGAGCAGCGACTTGAACGGGTTCACGCCCAACCACCTTGCCTACGACGGGTCCTGCGCAGCAGCCAGAAGAAGAACGGGCTGCCGAAGAGGGCGGTCAGCACACCGAGCGGGAGCTCGGCGGGATCGGCGACGGTGCGCGCCGCGAGATCGCCCGCCACCAGGACCAGTGCCCCGCCGAGCGCGCTGCCGGGCACCAGGAAGCGGTGCCCGGGGCCGTTCGCCATCCGCAGCAGATGCGGGACGAGCAGCCCCACGAAGGAGATGATCCCGGCGACGGCGACCGCCGCCGCCGTCAGCAGCGCCACGACAAGGACGAGCACGATCCGCAGCCTCTCGACATCGACGCCCAGGTGCCGGGCCGGCCGCTCGCCGAGCGCGAGCAGGTCCAGCTTCCTCGCGTAGAACGGGGCGACGAGCAGTCCCAGGGCCGCGCACGGCAGTACGGCGAGCACCTTCGGCCAGGTCGCCTGGGACAGCGAGCCGAGCTGCCAGAACGTGATCTGGGTGATCTGCGCGTTGTCGGCGAAGAAGATGAACAGGCCGATCAGGGCGCCCGCGAAGGCGTTGACGGCGATCCCGGTCAGAATCAGCGTCACCACCTCGGTCCGTCCTCCCGACCGGGAGAGCACGTACACCAGCAGGACGGTGGCGAGACCGGAGACGAACGCGCAGACGGTGATCGTCCAGTTGCCGAAGAAGGTCAGCCCGAGTGCGATCGAGGCGACCGCTCCGACCGCGGCACCCGAGGAGATCCCGATGACCCCGGGCTCGGCCAGCGGATTCCCGAACACGCCCTGCATCAGCGCGCCCGCGCACCCCAGGGAGGAGCCGACGAGCAGCGCGAGGACGACCCTCGGCAGCCGTACGTTCCACAGGACGCTCTCGCCGACCCGGTCCAGCGCCTGTCCGCCGAGGCCGACCCGGTGCTGGACGGAGGAGAGGACGTCACCGAGGGGAATGCTGTACGCGCCGAGCCCGGCGGAGAGCAGACAGCCGACGAGCAGCGCGACGGACAGGGAGACGGTGAGGACGAACGCCTTGCCGCGCCGCCCCGGGGCCTTCTCGGCCTTCGCGGCGGATCCGTCGTAGGAGGCGGTCGTCACTCGCTCCTCCCGCCTTCCGGGTACAGCTGCTCGACGAGTTCGGCCAGCACCCGGTCGGTGCGCGGACCGTAGTTCAGCAGGACCCCGTCGTCGATCGAGACGATCCTGCGGTCCATCCCGGCGGGCGTCTCGGCGACACCGGGGATCTTGACCAGTCCGTCGACGCCGCCCACGGATTCGAGGCCCTTGGTCATGACGAGGATCGCGTCCGGCGCGGCCTCGGCGAGTGCCTCGCTGGTGATGGCGGTGAAGTCCTTCTTCAGCCCGGAGGCCTTGCCCGCGTCGACGGCACCCGCCGCTTCGAGGAGCGAACTCGCGCCGGACTCCCGGCCGCCCAGCAGATAGACGGAGGCCGAGCCACGCAGGTAGAGGAAGGCGACGCGCGGTGCGTCGCCCCCGCCGCCCCCGTCGTTCTTCCGGCGCGCGGGGATCGTCTTCTGCACGGCGGCGATGCGCGACTGCGTACGCGCCTCCAGCTCGTCGCCCGCGGACGTCACGCCCAGGGCCGCGGCCACGGTGTCGATCCGGCGCCCCACATCGGCGAGTTCCTTGGCGGGTTCGACGACGACGAGGGCGATCCCGGCGTCACGGATCTGGTCGATCGCCTCGGCCGGGCCCGTCGTGGTGTCCGCGAGGACGACCGTCGGCTTCAGGGAGAGCACGCTCTCGGCCGAGACGTCGTGCGCACGGGTCACGACCGGGAGCTTCTCCGCCTGTTCGAAGGTGGCGGTGATGTCGCGGGCCACCACCTGCTCACCGAGGCCGAGCGTGAACACGATCTCGCTGAGCGATCCGGTCAGCGGCACGATCCGGTCCGTGGAGGTGACGGTGACGTCCTTGCCGTCAGCCGAGCGCACGGTGACGGGCAGTCGGGGCTCCGGCGCCTTGGCCAGCGGCTCGACGGCATCGGCCGCCGCGGAGGCGCTCGCCGCGGAGGCGGGTCCGGCGGCCTCGCTCCCCGTGCCGCCGCAGCCGGTGAGGACCGCGGCGAGCGTCACCACGGCGGTCAGGGCGCCGAGCCGGACCGTACGCCGTCGCACGGTTCTTCGGCCCGCCGCGGCGGAGTAGTGGGGCAAACGCACGGGTGCACCGTCCTGAGCTGTCACGGGAGCGGAGTGACGAGGGGGTTCCGGCATCCGCTGGGTCGTATTAGGTTAGCCTCGCCTCACCTAGTTTAGGTTAGCCTTACCTCATCATTTGCTCCCGGGAGGGCTCCATGCCGCCGTCCAGATCCGTCCGCGCGTCCGCCGTCGCGCTCCTCGCGGTGCTGCTCGGAGCGCTGCTCCCGGCCACCGCCGCGCAGGCGGCGAGCCGCACGGTGCAGGGCGGCCGACTGGACTGGGGCATCAAGTCCTCCTTCCAGAGCTACGTCACCGGGCCCATCGCCCAGGGCAGTTGGAGCCTCACCGGCGGGGCCGCGACGGTCGGCGGAAGCCAGTTCCGCTTCCACTCCGCCACCGGCACCTACGACCCGGCGAGCGGTGCCTTCCAGGCAGGCTTCTCCGGCGGCGTCCACTTCGTGGGCCACAAGAAGGCCGGCGGCTACGAGCTGGACCTCACCATCAGCCGCCCCACGGTCCGGATCTCCGGAGGCGGCGGAACCCTCTACGCCGACATGGTCAGCAAGGAGCGCGGGAGCGGCCGGGTCACCACCTCGTCCCAGGTGCCGCTGGCCAACCTCGGCCTCTCCGGGATCAACATGAAGGGCGGCTCCACGCCCATCGGCCTCAACAACGTCCCGGCGACGCTCACTTCGCAGGGCGCGAGCGCCTTCGCCGGCTACTACACGGCCGGGACGCCGCTGGACGCGGTCAGCCTCTCCGTCGACACGAAGGCACCTGCCGCCGCGAAGCCCTCGAAGTCCCCCGCCTCCTCCCCGTCGCCCTCCGCGACGACGAAGAAGAAGGAGAACGCGGGCCGCTTCGAGGACGCGGCCGTCGACTGGGGCGTGCGCCGCACCTTCCGCGAGTACGTCACCGGCTCCATCGGCCAGGGCAGGTGGACACTCGCCGACGGTGCCCAGGACGGCGGGGCGCTCTTCCGCTTCCCGCAGGGCAAGGGCACGTACGACGGCAAGCGGAAGCTGGACGCCACCTTCTCCGGCAGCGTCCACTTCACCGGAGCGGACGGACTGGACCTGAAGCTCGCCGGGTTCGCCGTACGGACCGCCTCCGGCAAGGGCACGCTCCTGGCCGACGTCACCAGCGGCAGCACCACCGACAAGGCCGTGCCCCTGGTCACCTTCGCCGCCGCGGACCTCGCGCCCGAGGACGGCCTCGCCGTCCTCACCGAGGCCCCCGCGACCCTGACCGCCGAGGGGGCCAAGGCCTTCGGCTCCCTCTACAGGGCCGGCACCGCGATGGACCCGGTCTCCCTCGCCGTCGCCGTCGACGCGAAGGCGGAACTGCCCGCACTGCCCGACCTGGGCAGCGAGGCCGAACCCTCCGCCACGCCCGCCACGCAGCCCACCGGAACCCCCGCCGCCCAGCCGGCGGCGGAGGACTCCGGCTCCCTCATCCCTCTCGCCGTCGGGGGCGGGGCCGTGCTGATCGCGGCCGTCGCCGGCGTGCTGTACGCGGCCCGTCGCCGCGGTGCGGCACGGAACACCTGACATCCCCTCTCATCACTTACGTCCACCAGGAGTCACTGTCATGGCAGCCACCCGCCGCCCCATAGCCCTCGCCGCCGCTGTCGCCACCGCGGCCGCCCTCGGCGCGACGTTCGCCCTCCCCGCCCTCGCGGCCGACACCACGGCTCCGGCCGCCGCGCCCGCGGCCACCATGGAGCTGACCGACGGCACGCTCGACTGGGGCTTCAAGGAGTCCTTCCGCAGATACATCGGCGGCGCGGGCACGATCACCGTCAAGGACGGCGCCACCCAGGCGGCCGGCAACGGGGTCTTCACCTTCGGCAACGGCAAGGGCACGTACGACACGACCACCCACGGCACCGACACCGCCTTCGACGGCAGCGTCAACTTCAACGCCCACGGCGGTGTCCTCGACATCACCATCTCCGACGTCAAGGTCTCCACGGCCGGAACCTCCGGCGCCGTCACCGTCGACCTGAAGACCCCGGAGGGCACCCAGGACGACGTCGCGTTCGCCGAGCTCGACCTGTCGGGGGTCCGCCCCGGCCAGGGCGAGGGCGGCGCGATGGTCTTCAAGGACATCCCCTCGAAGCTGACGAAGGCCGGTTCCGCCGCCTTCAACGGCATGTACGCGGAGGGCGAGGTCCTCGACCCGGCCACCCTGTCGGTCAAGGCGGTCACACCCCCGACCGAGGAGCCGACGGACAAGCCGACGGAGGAGCCCACCGAGAAGCCGACGGAGAAGCCCACCGAGAAGCCGACGGTCACGCCCACGGAGAAGCCCACGGAGAAGCCCACCACCCCGGCCCCCACCGCGTCGGCCACCACCCCGGCGGCCGAGCAGGGCGAGCTCGTGGACGGCACCCTGGACTGGGGCGTCAAGGAGTCCTTCCGCTCCTACGTCACCGGCCCCATCGCGAACGGCAAGGTCGAGACGACGGGCGGCGCCACTGCTTCGGCCACCGGCTACCACTTCCCCGACGCGACGGGCAGCTTCGACGCCGACGAGCAGACCCTGGACGCCGAGTTCGACGGCCAGGTCCGCTTCCTGGGCCACAAGGAGGGCGACGCCTACACGCTCGACCTCTCCCTCACCGGCCTCGAGGTCCAGGTGAAGGACGGCGCCGGCACCCTGGTCGCCGACGTCTCCAGCAAGGACCGGGAGACCAAGAAGGTCACCACCTACACCGACCTCGCCCTCGCCGACCTGAAGCTCCCCAGCGGTGAACTCGCCGCGAAGGACGGCGTGGTGACCCTCTCCGCCGTGCCGGCCACCCTGACCGCCGACGGCACCAAGGCATTCGGCGGCATGTACACCGAGGGCACCCAGCTCGACGCCCTGACCGTCTCCGTCGCCCTCGACGAGGACGCCGAACTCCCGGGCGCCACCGGCGGATCCGGCACCACCGGCGGCAGCGGCTCCACCACCGGTTCCACGACCGGCGGCAGCGGAACCGTCGGCGGCGGCACCGTGGGGGGCTCGGCCTCCCTCGCCTCCACCGGCTCCGACGTCCCGGCCGGCGCCCTCGCCGCCGCCGCGGGCGTCGTCGTGGCGGCGGGCGCCGGAGTGGTGATCGCGGCGCGTCGTCGTCGTACCGCCTGATCCCCGTCCCCCCACGGCGCCAGGGCCGCACCGGCACACATCGTGCCGGTGCGGCCCTGTGGCGTAGGAGGGCCCCGCGCGGTGCTTGAATGCGCGTGTGAACGACTTCGAGGTACCCGAAGGCATCGACGTACTGCGCGTGTTCTGCGGCCCGGACGGCCGCCACGGCAACGCGCTGGGCGTCGTGCGCGACGGGCGCAGGTATCCCGGCAACGAGTCCCGGCAGGCGCTCGCACGGAAGCTCGGCTTCAGCGAGACCGTGTTCGTGGACGACCCGGAGCGCGGCACCGTCGACATCCGCACCCCCGGGCTGCGGCTGCCGTTCGCGGGACACCCGCTCGTCGGCGCGGCCTGGCTGCTCGACCTGGAGGTGCTGGAGCTGCCCGTCGGGGACGTGACGGCCCGCCAGGACGGCGAGTTCACCTGGATCACGGCCCGCCCGGAGTGGGCGCCGCCGAGGACCCTGGAGCGATACGCGTCGGCCGCGGAGGTCGAGGCGCTGACGGAGCCGCCGCCCGGCGAGGGCTGGCTCTACGTCTGGGCCTGGGAGGACGAGGCCGCCGGCCGCGTACGGGCCCGGGCCTTCCCCCGGCGCGACGACCACATCGACGAGGACGAGGCGACCGGCGCCGCGGCGATGCTGCTGAGCGCCGAACTCGGCCGGGCCCTGAACATCACACAAGGACGCGGCTCCCAGATCCTCACCGCACCCGCGCCGGACGGCACGATGGAGGTCGGGGGCCGCGTCCTTCTGGTGGTCGCTTCCTGATCACGCGCTCAGCGGGAAGACCTCGCCCAGCTCGCGGAAGACGGCGGTGTTCAGCGCGAAGGCGCGCTTGCACTCGTCGACGATGCGCTGCTTCTCCAGATCGTCCGCGTTCACCGCGTCCAGCAGCTCCCGGTACTCCCGCTTGAACGCGGCCGGGTTGGAGATCTGCTCGAACACGTAGAACCGCACCCCGTCGCCCTTGCGCTCGAAGCCCCAGGTCTTCTCCGCCGTACCGCGGATGATCTGGCCGCCCGAGAGATCGCCGAGGTAACGGGTGTAGTGGTGGGCCACATAACCTGCGGGCCACTCACGGGCGCACTCGGCGACCCGCTCGGCGTACGCCACGGTCGCGGGCAGCGGCTCCAGCCCCTCGCGCCACCCCTCGCCCCGCAGATGACCCAGGTCGCGCTCCAGCTCGGCCGTGCGCATCAGCTCCGGCTGGATGAAGGGCCCGGCGACCGGGTCCTGGCGCAGGGCCTCCGCGCCGTCCTCCAGCGCCCGGTAGACGAACCACAGCTGCTCGGTGTAGCGCGTGTAAGCGTCCACCCCGAGCCGTCCGCCGAGCATGTCGCTCATGAAGGACGAGGACTCCGCCTCCGTGTGCTGCTCGTGCGAGGCGGTGCGGATGAGCGTCGAGAAGGGCGTGGTGGTGGCGGTCGAGTCCAAGGCGGGCCTCCGGGGACCGAGGGGACGGGAAGTCCGGACAGAAACGGATGTACCGGCAGCAGCTGTACATGCTGCCGCGCACCGATATGCTGATCCTCCTACTTAGGCATACCTAAGTCAACAGGTTCCCGACCGTCTGTCGGTAAAATCGGCGCGCTACGGAAGCGTGAGGATCTCCGCCCCGGTCTCCGTCACGACCAGTGTGTGCTCGAACTGCGCCGTCCGCTTCCGGTCCTTCGTCACCACGGTCCAGCCGTCGTCCCACATGTCGTAGTCATGGGTCCCGAGCGTGAGCATCGGCTCGATGGTGAACGTCATCCCGGGCTGCATCACGGTCGTCGCGTGCGGGCTGTCGTAGTGCGGGATGATCAGCCCGGAGTGGAACGAGGAGTTGATCCCGTGCCCGGTGAAGTCCCGCACCACCCCGTAGCCGAACCGCTTCGCGTACGACTCGATGACGCGCCCGATCACATTGATCTGCCGTCCGGGACGCACCGCCTTGATGGCCCGGTTCAGTGACTCCCGGGTGCGCTCCACGAGCAGCCGCGACTCCTCGTCGACGTCCCCGCAGAGGTAGGTGGCGTTGTTGTCGCCGTGCACACCGTCGATGTACGCCGTGACGTCGAGGTTCACGATGTCGCCGTCGCGCAGCACGGTCGAGTCGGGGATGCCGTGGCAGATGACCTCGTTGAGCGAGGTGCAGAGCGACTTCGGGAAGCCCCGGTAACCGAGGGTCGACGGGTACGCCCCGCGGTCCACCATGAACTCATGGGCCACCCGGTCGAGTTCGTCGGTGGTGACCCCCGGCGCGATGTGCTTGGCGGCCTCCTCCATCGCCTGCGCCGCGATACGGCCCGCGATCCGCATGCGCTCCACGGTGTCGGAGTCCTGGACCTCGGGCCCGGTGTACGGCGTGGGGGCGGGCTTCCCCACGTACTCGGGGCGCCGGATCCTTCCGGGCACGGAACGGACGGGAGTGATCTCCCCTGGTACGAGAAGCGACTGGCCAGACATGTCAGCGAGTCTAACCAGCGTGCTCGGGGCACCATGGCAACGAGGAAAGGATCCCGCAATGGCCCTGTTCAAGAAGCGCACGGTGGGCAAACCGGGCGAATGGTACTACTGCCTGGAACACAAGAAGGTCGAGGAGGGCCCCGAGTGCCCGGGCAAGGACCGGTTCGGCCCGTACGCCACCCCGGGGGAGGCCCAGCACGCCATGGACACGGCGCGTGAGCGGAACCTGGAGTGGGAGAACGACCCGAAGTGGCACGACCGCACGGACAAGCCCACGGACGAGACGCCTTAGGCGGCATCCGCGACGTCCCGCATGCCCGGCCCGTGGCCGCTCACCAGCGGGCCGGGGGCGGCGCCGTCAGCTGGTCGGCCAGGCGGGAGAGGCGGTCGCGGAAGGTGCGGCGGCCCCGGGGAGAAGGGGCGCCGTTCTCTCCCGCCGCCGCGCTGACCAGGTGCTGGACCGTGTCCAGGTCCACCTCGTCGCCGTCGGAGACCGTGAGCGCCTCATGGGCCAGGCCCCGCACCTCCGGGTCGCCGCCGTCCAGCGCGAGCACCGTCGCCCCGGCCCGCCGCGCGTCGTGCACCCGTTCCAGCAGGCCGCCGTCCGGCTGCTCGGGCGCCACCACGAGCAGCGTCTCACCGCGCCCCGCCGCCTCGATCCGGCCCAGACCCACGGCCAGGTGCACCGGGTCGTCCGGCTCCACCCGGTGGCGTACGAGCGTGGGGCGCAGCTGCGGCAGCCCCGACCACGTCGACTCGTCCACCAGGTGCGCGGCCATGTGCCACGGCTCGTAGACCTCGGTCCCCACCAGCAGCAGCCCGCCGCCCTGCGGAACGACCGAGGACCGCAGGGTCCGGGCGAACCCCCGTGCCGCCTCCGGCCACTCCGTCCCGGCGAGCACCTCACGCAGCAACGCGACACGTACGGCATCCATGGCCCGGCATCATGCCGCTGTCCCGGCCCCGTGACCCCCCGAACGCCTCCGATCCACCCGAACGGGAAGCGTGGGGCCGGGCCGGAGCGGCCATCCCTACCTGGCAGTAGGGTCGGCTCCATGACTACGAATGACAGTGGAAGCGCCCCCAAGCCCCCCGCCAAGGACCCCTGGGACCTCCCCGATGTGTCCGGCCTGACCGTGGGCGTACTCGGCGGTACCGGCCCCCAGGGCCGTGGCCTCGCCTACCGTTTCGCGCGCGCCGGACAGAAGGTCGTCATCGGCTCGCGCGCCGCCGACCGTGCCGAGGCCGCCGCCGCCGAGCTGGGCCACGGCGTCGAGGGCGCGGACAACGCGGAGTGCGCGCGCCGCAGCGACATCGTGATCGTCGCCGTGCCGTGGGACGGCCACGCCAAGACGCTGGAATCACTGCGCGAGGAACTCGCCGGGAAGATCGTCGTCGACTGCGTCAACCCGCTCGGCTTCGACAAGAAGGGCGCCTACGCCCTGAAGCCCGAGGAGGGCAGCGCCGCCGAGCAGGCCGCCGCCCTGCTGCCCGACTCGCGGGTCACCGCGGCCTTCCACCACCTGTCGGCGGTGCTCCTCCAGGACGAGACGATCGAGGAGATCGACACCGATGTGCTCGTGCTGGGCGAGGCACGTGCCGACACCGACACCGTGCAGGCGCTCGCGAGCCGCATCCCCGGCATGCGAGGCGTCTTCGCGGGCCGGCTGCGCAACGCGCACCAGGTGGAGTCGCTGGTCGCGAACCTGATCTCCGTCAACCGCCGCTACAAGGCACACGCGGGGCTGCGCACCACCGACGTGTAGGAGCGGCTGCCGGTGGGCCCTGCCCGGAGCCGAAACGGGCATGAGGGACACTGGACGGGACCGCGCACCATCCCCGGACAGGAGCACCAGCCCTCATGCCCCGCCTCGCTCTCTACGCCAGCATCGTCTGCGTCCTCGCCGTCGCCGCGGCCGTGGTCTCCTTCGTCCAGGGCAGCATCCTGCCGGGCGTCGTCTGGGTGCTGCTGGCCGGCCTCTCCTCCAACATGGCGTGGTTCTACCTGCGCCGGCAGCGGGCGGAATCCCGCGCCGAAGCGGCCTAGGGCCTTTCGTTTGGATCAGGCCGGGCTCGCGTGCCCTGGTGCCGCACCTCGCGGCGTTGTCGTCACTCTTCCCCAAGGTCTCGGCTCCGCTCGACCAGGGGAGACCCCAAACGCTCCGCGTTGACTCCCTCCTCCGCCTTGCGATGCACGGCACCAGACCCCGCTCCCTGATCCGGCCTGATCCAAACGAAAGGCCCTAGCGGATCAGCGCGCAGCCCGGGTCCTGGTCGCCGAACCACTCCTGCCAGAAGCGGTAGGTGTCGAGCCCGCAGTACGTCTCGACCTCGCTGACGCCCAGGCCCCGCAGCAGCGCGTCCACCCCGTCGAAGAAGAACCCGTTGACCTCCGGGACCCACAGGAGCGCGAAGACGGCGATCAGCCCGAACGGCGCGAACGGTTCCACCTGACGGCGGACCTTGTACGAGAGCCACGGCTCGATCACGCCGTAGCCGTCGAGGCCCGGCACGGGCAGCGAGTTCAGGATGGCCGCCGTCACCTGGAGCAGCGCCAGGAACGCCAGCGCGAACCGGAAGGTCAGCGGAACGCCGTCCAGGGCGTCCAGCCAGAACGGCGCCGTGCAGACGATCGCGAACAGCACGTTCGTCAGGGGGCCGGCCGCCGAGATCAGGCTGTGCTTCCAGCGCCCGCTGATGCGGCCCCGCTCGATGAAGACCGCCCCGCCCGGCAGACCGATGCCGCCCATGATCACGAACAGCACGGGCAGCACGATGCTCAGCAGGGCGTGGGTGTACTTGAGCGGGTTGAGCGTCAGATAGCCCTTCGCCCCGATCGAGATGTCACCGCTGTGCAGCGCGGTGCGCGCGTGCGCGTACTCGTGGAGGCAGAGCGAGACGATCCACGCCGCGGTGACGAAGAGGAAGACCGCGAAGCCGGTCTGCTCGGCGAAGTCCGTCCACACCGCCCAGCCCGAGACGGCCATGACGGCGACGATCCCGAGGAAGATCGGGCTGACCCGCCGGTCGCTGGGTCGGCGGAACGCGGTGGTCATCGCAGGCTCTCCTGAGGGGCTGGACGGCGGCTGGAGCCCTCGAGCGTACGGGTGAAACGGCGAGAACGTCTCACGGACGGGTGGCAGTTCCCCGGGGGAGGAGCCGTCACGGACAATGGGCGCGTGCACTACGGCATCCTCGGTACCACCCGCGCCCTCCGCGCCGACGGCACGGCCGTCGCACTCGGCGGGCCGCGGCTGCGCGCCCTGCTCACCGTGCTCGCCCTGCAGCCCGGCCGTGCGGTCCCCGCCGGGGTCCTCGTCGACGAGGTCTGGGACGGCGACCCGCCCGCCGACGCCCCCGGCGCCCTCCAGGCCCTCGTGGGCCGGCTCAGGCGCGCGCTGGGCCGCGACGCCGTCGAGTCGGCCGCCGACGGCTACCGCCTCGCCGCCGACCCGGACGCCGTGGACCTGCACCGCTTCGAGCGGCTCGCGGGCGAGGGAGCCCGGGCCCTGGAGGAGGGTGACGCGGCGAAGGCCGCCACCGTCCTCGACGACGCGCTCGCCCTGTGGCGCGGCCCCGCCCTCGCCGACCTGCCGGACCGCGCCGTGGCCGCGGCCCGCTGGGAGGCCAGGCGGCTGGACGCCCGGCGGACCCGGATCGCGGCCGCCCTCGCGCAGGGCCGAGCAGCCGAGGCGCTGCCCGAGCTCGCCGGGCTCTGCGCCGACCACCCCCTGGACGAGCCCCTCCAGGCCCTCCGCATCAGGGCCCTGCGGGACGCCGGACGCACCGCGCAGGCCCTCGCGGCGTACGACGAGGTGCGCACCCTGCTCGCCGACCGGCTCGGCACCGACCCGGGACCCGCACTGCGCGCCCTGTACGAGGGGCTGCTGCACCAGGACCCGCCCGCCCCGGCCCCCGTGCCCGCCCCCCATGTCGCGCCGGCGGGCAATCTGCGGGCCAGGCTCACGAGCTTCGTGGGACGGGAGGCGGACATCGCCGCCCTGCGCGAGGACCTGACCCGGGCCCGGCTGGTCACCCTTCTGGGCCCCGGCGGCGCGGGCAAGACCAGGCTCTCCCAGGAGGTGGCCGAGTCCGTCGACCGGGCCGCCTGGCCGGACGGCGTATGGCTGGCCGAGCTCGCACCGGTCGACGACCCCGAGGCGGTGCCGGAGGCCGTCCTCACCGCGCTCGGCGGCCGCGAGACCGTGCTGCGCGGGGCGGGCGCCGAGGAGCTCCGGGCGGCGGAGCGGGGCGCGGGCGAACCGCTCGCCCGGCTCACCGAACGCTGCTCCGGGCGCCGCATACTGCTGCTCCTGGACAACTGCGAGCACCTCATCGAGGCCGCCGCCGCCCTCGCCGACCATCTGCTGGCCCGCTGCCCCGGGCTCACCGTGCTCGCGACCAGCCGTGAACCCCTCGGCGTACCGGGTGAGTTCGTACGGCCGGTCGACCCGCTGCCCGATCCGGTGGCGCTGCGCCTGTTCGCCGACCGGGGGGCCGCCGCGCTGTCCGGCTTCCGGGTCGACGCGGACGAGGAGACGGCGGCGGCCTGCGCCGAGATCTGCCACCGTCTCGACGGGCTCCCGCTCGCCATCGAGCTGGCCGCGGCCCGGCTGCGCATGCTCACCCCGCGTCAGATCGCCGGCCGTCTCGACGACCGGTTCCGCCTGCTGACCAGCGGCAGCCGCACCGTACTGCCGCGCCAGCAGACCCTGCGCGCGGTCGTCGACTGGTCCTGGGACCTCCTGGACGAGGACGAACGCACCGTCCTGCGGCGGCTGTCGGTCTTCTCCGGCGGCTGCACCCTCGGCGCCGCGGAGGCCGTCTGCGCGGACCGGCTGCAGGACGGGCAGGACGTGGCGGGGGTGCTCGGCTCGCTCGTCGACAAGTCCCTCGTCGTCGCCGCACCCGCCGCGGACGGCCGGATGCGCTACCGCCTCCTGGAGACCGTCGGGGAGTACGCCGCCGAACGGCTCGGCGAGGCGGAGGAGCGGGACGCCGTCGAACGGCAGCACCTCGTGTTCTACCGGGAGCTGGCCCGCACCACCGACCCCGAACTGCGGGGCCCCGGACAGCTCGCCGCCCTCGAACTCCTCCAGCGCGAGTACGAGAACGTGCGCACCGCGCTCCGGCACGCCGTGGCCGCCCGCGACGAGCAGGAGACGCTCTGCATGGTGCTCTCGCTCGCCTGGTACTGGCAGATGCGGGACCTGCGCAGCGACGCCCTCCAATGGGCCGAGGCCGCCTCCGCGCTCGGCCCCGACCCCTTCGCCGGGCCCGCCCGCCCCGCCCCCTCGCTCGTCGAGCGCTGCACCGACGCGCCGCCGCCGATGGGCCCCGAGCTGCTCCAGGAGGCGCGGCGCCAGGTCGCGCTGGTGGGGATGGCGAGCCTGGACCACGCGATGGACGTCTGGGCCGACAAGGCGGGTCTGGAACGGCTGCGGGTCGTCGCCGCCACCTACCGGGCCGGGCAGCCGCAGACCTGCCGCAGCATGGGGATGCTCTGGTTCTTCGCCGTGATGCTCACCGGGGACGTGTCCGACCCGAGGGAGCTGCTGGACGAGACGGTCCACGCCGCACGGGAGCTCGGCGACGACTGGGAGCTGGCCACCACGCTCCAGATGCGCGCCAACGTGCTGGCCAACCGGCCCGACTGGGCGGCCGCCGCCCGTGCGGACGCCGACGAGAGCCTGGAGATCTTCGGCCGCCTCGGCGACGACTGGGGTGCGGCCGAGGCGCTCTCCTCACGGGGCGAGGCCAACGAGAAGACGGGCGACTGCGCCCGGGCCGCCGAGGACTACCTGGCGGCGATCGGCTACGCGGAGAAGCTCGGCGCCCGGGCCCAGGTGCTGGTGCTCCGTACGCGCTACGCCGCCGCGCTGACGGAGCTCGGCCGGGGAGCGGAGGGCGAGGCGATCCTCCGGGAGGTGCTGGCCGAGGGCCGGCACGCGGGACACGAGGCGACGGCGTTCGCCCGGTTCTTCCTGGCCATGTATCTGGGCATGTCCGGCCGGACCGTGGAGGCACGTGAGCAACTGACCGTGCTGCACGAGCACTTCAGGGACGCGTCCATGGGGTTCTTCGAGGCGTTCGTGCTGGGCGGCGTCGCCTGGCTGGACAACGAGGAGGGGCTGTACGCGGATGCCCTGGCCCGCGGCCAGGAGGCGCTGGCCCTGGCCGACGACCGGTTGTCGCAGATGGTGGCCCCGCAGATGCACGTACTCCACCTGGTCACCGTGGCACGGGCGCTGGCGGGGCTCGGCGGTGAGCGGCGGGCCACGCTCGCGGCGCGGCTGCTGGGCGCGGGAGCGGCGCTGCTGCCGGACGAGCACGTGACGACGTCGCTGGAGCGGAGCAACGTCGCCGCGGCCGAGGGGCTGGCCCGCGGTGTTCTCGGGGACGCCGCCTACGAGGCCGCGTACACCGAGGGCGGCGGCCTCTCCCAGAAGGAGGCCACCGCCCTCGCGGAGACGTACGCCGACTAGCCGGTGACCCACCCCGGCCGCCCGGTGGTGCGTCAGGACTTCTTGCGGAACTTCGACACCGCGAGCGGTGCCATCACCGCGGTGATGACCACGGTCCAGCCGAGCGTCAGCCAGACCGAGTGGCCGAGCGGGCCGCCCATCATCAGGCCACGGGCCGAGTCGGCCAGGTTGGACAGCGGGTTGTAGTCGGTGAACGTCTGAAGCCAGCCCGGCATCGTCTGCGTCGGGGCGAAGATGGAGGAGCCGAACTGGAGCGGCATCATCACGATCATCCCCATCCCCTGCACAGCCTGGGCCGTCTTCATCGTCAGTCCGAGCAGGATGAAGATCCACATGATGGCGGCGCCGAACGCGGCGGCCAGGGCGATCGCCCCCACCAGCCCCAGCACCGATCCGTGGAGCTCCAGGCCGAGCGCGAAGCCCATGCCCAGCAGGATCAGCGTGGCGACCATCATCCGGCCGAGCTCGACCACGATCTTCGCGATGAGCACCGAGGAACGGGCGATCGGCATCGTCCGGAACCGGTCCATGACCCCCTTGCGGAAGTCGTCGTTGACACCGCTTCCGACGGCCATGGCGATGTTCATGCCCATCATCGCCATCAGGCCGGGGATCAGGTAGTTCAGATAGTCCTGCCGGTCACCGCCCAGGCTGCTGCCGACCGAGCCGCCGAAGACGTAGACGAACAGCAGCACGAAGATGACCGGCATCAGGAGCGCGTCGAACATCGACTCCGGATCCTTCTTGATCTGGAGCAGATTGCGCCGCACCAGCGCCCCGATGTGCCGCAGGTTGTTCCGGAGCCCGATCCGGCCCTCGTCGTGGAGGTCCGTGGCCCGGGCGGTCGTGGCCGGGTCGGTGGGGGTGGGCGTCAGAGTCGTCGTGCTCATGCCGCGACCTCCTGGGGAATCGTGTCGGTGACGGTGGCCTTGTCGCCCGTGATGGCGAGGAACACCTCGTCCAGGCTGGGCAGCGCGGTGGCGACGTGCGCCAGCGAGAAGCCCCGGGTGCCCAGCAGGCCGATGACGGCGGTGAGCTGCTCGTCGCTGAGGATCGGTACGTACAGCAGGCCCTCGTCCGGGACCGCCTGCGCGCCCGCGACCCCGTCGAGACCGGTCTCCCGCAGCGCCTGCGCCATCGCGGCCAGCTCGGCCGGGTCCGACGGCCGGATCTGGAGGGTGCGGCCGCCGACCTTCGCCTTGAGCTCGTCGACACCGCCGCGCGCGATGATCCTGCCCTTGTCGATCACGGTGAGCTCGCTGGCGAGCTGCTCGGCCTCTTCCATGTACTGGGTGGTGAGCAGCACGGTCGCCCCCTCCGCGACCATGCGCTGCACCTCGTCCCAGACCTCGTTACGGGTACGGGGGTCGAGCCCCGTCGTCGGCTCGTCCAGATAGAGCACGGCAGGGCTGCCGATCATGGACGCGGCCAGGTCCAGCCGGCGCCGCATGCCGCCGGAGTAGTCCATCGCGGCCTTCTTCGCCGCGTCGGTGAGCGAGAAGCGCTCCAGCAGCTCGTCGGCGCGGGACCGGGCCTTCTTGCGCGGCAGGTCGAGCAGCCGCCCGATCATGTAGAGGTTCTCCCAGCCGGAGAGCTTCTCGTCGACCGAGGCGTACTGGCCGGTGAGGCCTATGGTGCGGCGCAGCTGCCGGGGCTGCTTCACCACGTCGTAGCCCGCCACGACCGCGTGCCCGGCGTCGGGCAGGATCAGGGTGGACAGGCAGCGTACGAGGGTGGTCTTGCCGGCGCCGTTGGGGCCGAGCACGCCGAGGACGGTGCCCTCGCGTACGTCGAGGTCCACACCGTCCAGCGCCTTGGTCTCGCCGTAGTGCTTGACCAGCCCTCGCACCTCGACGGCGTTCCTGCCGTCCCTGAGGTTGTTGTCGTGTCGCTTCATGGACACCATCAGACCAGCCGTCACCGACAAGTCACCGACATGTCGCTGACAGCGGGCCCACAGCAGGCGACAGCCCGCCGATGGGGGAAGTCGGCGGGCTGTCGGTGGTGCGGCAGTGGTCGTGAGGGCGTCAGTGGAAGGTGTGCTCCGCCGCCGGGAACGTGCCGCCGACGACCTCTTCGGCGTACTCCTTGGCGGCGTCGGTGAGCACCTGACGCAGGTTCGCGTACTGCTTGGTGAAGCGTGGGACCTTGCCGCCGGTCAGACCGACCATGTCGGTGTAGACCAGCACCTGCGCGTCCGTGTCGGGCCCGGCGCCGATGCCGACGGTCGGGATGTGCAGGGTGCGGGTGACCTCGGCGGCCAGCTCGGCCGGTACGAGCTCCAGGACGACGGCGAACGCGCCCGCGTCCTGCACCGCCTTCGCGTCGCGCAGCAGCTGCTGCGCCGCCTCCTCGCCGCGGCCCTGCACGCGGTAGCCCATCGCGTTGACGGACTGAGGGGTCAGGCCGATGTGGCCCATGACCGGGATCCCGGCCTCGACCAGGAGCCGGATCTGCTCGTGGGAGCGCTCGCCGCCCTCCAGCTTGACCGCGCCGACACCGGCGTCCTTGATCAGCCGGGTGGCGTTGCGCAGGGCCTGGACCGGGCCCTCCTGGTACGCCCCGAAGGGCAGGTCCGCCACGATGAGGGCGCGCTTCGTGCCCCGTACGACGGCGGCCGAGAGGATGGACATCTCGTCCATGGTGACGGGCACGGTCGTCTCGTAACCGAGGTGACAGTTGCCCATGGAGTCGCCGACGAGCATGACCGGGATGCCGGCCTCGTCGAAGACGGACGCGGTCATCGCGTCGTAGGCGGTGAGCATCGGCCACTTCTCGCCGCGCTCACTGGCGGCGGTGATGTCGTGGACGGTGATGCGGCGGGTGCTCTTGCCCCCGTACAGCGCCTTGCCGGCGCCGGGAGTGGGGCCCGCGGGTGTGGCGGACTGGTTCTGCGCAGCCTGAAGCGACATGGCCAACGGCTCCTTCGTCATCTCGAGGCGCCCTGACGGCGTCCCCGGATCCCTTCCATGGTGGCATCCCGGAACCGTTCCCGGGAAGTGGGCCCACCGCGCCCGGTGAGCGGTGCGCGGCAACCGGGTAAAGTCTTTCCAATACGAGACGGTCTCGTATTGGAAGTCGGCTAGGGTCGGGCGCATGTCCATACCGTCCGGCGCTCCCGCCGCCGCGCCCCGCGTCCCGGAGGCGGTCCACCGCCGCCGCTGGGCCATCCTCGGCGTCCTCATGTTCAGCCTGCTCATCGTCGTTCTGGACAACTCGATCCTGAACGTCGCGGTCAAGACGATCGCCAGCCCCGCGCCGACCGGTATCGGCGCCACCCAGAGCGAGCTCGAGTGGGCGATCAACTCGTACACGCTCGTCTTCGCGGGCCTCCTCTTCACCGCCGGACTCCTGGGCGACCGCATCGGCCGCAAGAAGGTCCTGCTGGCCGGCATCCTCGTCTTCGGCATCGGCTCGGCCCTGGCCGCGCTCTCCACCTCGCCCGGCGAGCTCATCACCTGGCGCGCGCTGATGGGCTTCGGCGCGGCGTTCGTGATGCCCGCCACCCTCGCCGTCCTGATGAACGTCTTCGAGCGCGACGAGCAGCCCAAGGCCATCGGCATCTGGGCCGGCAGCGTCGGCCTCGGCATCGCGATCGGCCCGATCACCGGCGGGCTGCTCCTGGAGCACTTCTGGTGGGGCTCGATCTTCCTGGTCAACGTGCCCGTGGTGGTCATCGCGCTCGTCGCCATGGCGATCCTCGTGCCCGACTCCCGGGACCCCGACCCCGGCCGCGTCGACCCGTTCGGGGTCGTCCTGTCCATCGTCGGCCTGGTCCTGCTGGTCTACGGCATCATCCGCGGCGGCGAGCTCGCCTCCTTCACCGACCTCACCGTCCTCGCACCGCTGATCGGCGGTCTGCTGGTGCTCGCCGGCTTCGTCTGGCACGAGAAGCGCAGCACCCACCCGTCGATCGACATCTCCTACTTCCGCAAGCCCGCCTTCTCCGCCGCTGTCGCCGCCATCGCGCTGGTCTTCTTCGCGCTGATGGGCGTCACCTTCTTCTCCGCGTTCTACCTGCAGAGCGTGCGCGGCTACACCGCGCTCGAGTCCGGGCTGCTGATCCTGCCGCTCGCCGCCGCGCAGATGATCTTCGCGCCGCGCGCCCGGCTGGTCGTCGACCGGTTCGGGGCCAAGGCGGTCTGCACCGTCGGCATGCTGCTCGTCGCGGCCGGCCTCGCGGCCTTCGCGCTGTTCGACGCGGACACCCCGCTCTGGGTGCTGTGCCTGGTCTTCTTCGTCCAGGGCACCGGCATGGCGCACATCATGCCGCCGGTCACCGTCGCCGTGATGCAGGCCCTGCCGCGCGAGCGGGCGGGCTCGGGCTCCGCCATCAACAACACGTTCCGCCAGGTCGGCGGGGCGCTCGGCATCGCCGTACTCGGCTCGGTGCTCTCCACGGTCTACCGGGGCGACATCGAGGGCCACCTCGACGGCGTACCGGCCGCCGCGCGGGACGTCGCGGGCGAGTCCATCGAGGCGACCCTCGGCGTCGCCGAGAAGCTGGGCCCGGCCGGCAAACCGCTGGTCGCCGCGGCGAACGACGCCTTCATCGGGGCGATGCACGTCACCGCGCTCGGCTCGGCGGCGGTCGCCCTGATCGGCGCGGCCGTGGTGGCCGCGTTCCTGCCGGGCCGGGCTCCCGCGCAGGGGAAGCCGGACCCGGGCGAGCCGGCCGGAGTCCAGCAGGCAGCCGAGGAGCCGGCGCGCCAGTCCTGATCCGCCGCCCCCGGCCGGGGGAGTGTCGCTCTTCCCCGGCCGGTCGGCGAGAATCGGACGTACGGCGAACCGAGAACCGGACGTACGGCGAACAGCGACGGCGGACGGCGCAGCGAGAGGCGGCCCACGTGCGGCAGGCGGCACAGAACCCGGTGCAGGACCCCGGGCAGGACCCGGCCGCGGGCCCGCCCTGCCAGGGGCAGGAGCCTCGCCGCGGCCGCCCCCGCAGCGCGGCCGCGGAGCGGGCGATCCTGGACGCCGTCGTGGAGCTGCTGGAGTCGGGGGAGACCCTGGACGGCCTGTCCATCGAGCGCGTCGCCCGCACCGCGGGCGTCGGCAAGGCCACCATCTACCGCCGCTGGAGCGGCAAGGAGGAGCTCTTCGTCGACGTACTGCGCGACATCGAGCCCGCCGAGCCCACCGTCTCCGGCACGGCCGGCCTGGACGATCTGCGCGTCCTGCTGGAGTCCATGCGGACGCGCGGTCTCGCCCAGCGCTCCTCCACCCTCCTGCACAACGTGTTCGTGCAGATGAAGAAGCACCCCAGGCTCTGGACCGAGTACCAGACCACCGTCATCGGGCCCCGGCGCGACGCGATGCTGGCCGCCGTGGGGCGGGCGGTGGACGCCGGGGAGCTCCGCGACGACCTCGACGTGGAGCTCATGGACGATCTGTTCCTGGGGCCCATGCTGGTCCGTACCGTCCACCGCCCCGACGCGGCTCTGCCGGAGGACCTGGCCGACCGCATCATCCGGACCCTCCTCCAGGGCCTCGCGCCGCATTCGGCGAACGCGCAGGTCACAGCCGAGGAACCAGCGGCCGCCCCGGCGTGAGCGTACTGTCACGAGCCTCACAACCGACCCCGCGGCCGGAACCCTCCGCACCGGATCCGTCGTCCTGATGGCAGTACGGCCGTCGTCGACGGCAGGAACGGCGTCACCCATCGCCTAGGGTCGGGAGGCGCGGTGATGTGTACGGCAAGGCAGTGAGGACGAGCGCAATGGTGCAGGCGTACAGGGCGGACACCGAGGACGCCGACGCGGGGCCCCGGGCGGGCTCCCGATTCCGGGCCCTGCTACACGGACTGGCCTCCGACCGGGGCATCTGGCGGCGCGGCATCCTCCTGGCGCTCTGCTCGGTGTTCCTGACCGTCGTGATGGTCTTCCACTCGGACATCCCGAACACCATCGGCAACCTGGGCAGCCTCATCGAGACGTTCCTGCCCTGGCTCGGCGTGCTCCTGCCGGTGCTGCTGATCCTCGGCCTGGTCCGGCGCTCCGCCACCGCGGTGATCGCCCTCGTCCTGCCGGTCGCGGTCTGGCTCAACCTCTTCGGCGGCCTGCTGTTCGCCGACAAGTCGGGCACCGGCGGCGACCTCACGGTCGCCACGCACAACGTCAACGCCGGCAACCCCGACCCCGCGGGCACCGCCCAGCAGGTCGCGGGCTCCGGCGCGGACATCGTGGCGCTCCAGGAACTGCCGACCGGCAAGGTGGCGGCGTACGAGGACGCGCTCGCCGACCGCTACCCGCACCACTCCGTCCAGGGCACCGTCGGCCTGTGGAGCAAGTACCCGGTGACGGACTCCAGCCCCGTCGACATCAAGCTGGGCTGGACCCGCGCCATGCGGGCCACGGTCACCACCCCCGAGGGCAAGGTGAAGGTGTACGTCGCCCACCTCCCCTCCGTGCGGGTCAAGCTGAACGCGGGCTTCACCGCCAACCAGCGCGACGACAGCGCGGACGCGCTGGGCGAGGCGATCGCCGACGAACCCCTGGAGCGGGTGGTCCTGCTCGGCGACCTGAACGGCACCATGAACGACCGCTCGCTGCACGCGGTGACGGCCCAGATGCGCTCCACCCAGGGCGCGGCGGGCGACGGCTTCGGCTTCAGCTGGCCGGCGGCGTTCCCGATGGCCCGGATCGACCAGATCATGGTCCGGGGCGTCGAACCCCTCGCCTCCTGGACCCTGCCCGCCACGGACAGCGACCACCTGCCGATCGCGGCCCGCGTGCAGCTGTGAGCGCCGCCGCCGCCTTTCGGTGAGGCGGTACGCTCTCCCGCCCCTCTCATGTCCCGTGCGCACACCGGACATTCCACCGTGTCGCTGTCCTCGCGCCCCCGCGCGTGACGACGGGCGCGGCCCGCATCCCCTGCACACCGCTCGTTCCTCCGACGGTTCCGCACAAGGGGTCTCCTTCTCACACCGGGCGCACCTGGCCCCGGCGCCGGGCGCTGCTGCTCCTCCTCGGCGTCTTCGTCGCCGTCCACTCCGCCCTGCCGTCACCTAGAGCGCGTACTGCACCTCCGTCAGGCGCTCGGACAGCTCCCACAGGCGTACGCCCGTCGCCGGGTCGGCCCATGCCGGTGAAGGGCTGGCGCGCACCGGGGCACCCCGCAGCTCGGCCGGGCCGTCCGGGCCGATGAACTCGCCGCCCCGCACCCCCGGGTCGGTCGCCGCGAACAGCTGCGGCAGGGCGCCGTGCTCCGGCCGCTGGGCGAACAGGGGGTTGCCGATGCGGCCGAGCAGCAGGCGCCACAGGCCCACCGGGGTGCCCTTCTGCAGTCCGGTGGCGGTGTATCCGGGGTGGGCGAGCACGCTGCGAACCGGACTTCCGGCCCGGGGGTGGACCGGCCGAGTGACGTCCACATCACACCCCGACGCAACGGCATGTTCACGTCCGGGCATAAAACGTCTGAGAGACTTTGTTCCGACGGGATACATAACCCGTCCCGGCAAAGAAGCCGACGCTCCCGCACACACACCGCCGCCGCCCGGCCCTCCACGGCCCGGGCGGGCCCCCGCCCGAAAGGTCCTCTCCATGCCCCTGGCCCTGCTCGCCCTCGCTGTGAGCGCCTTCGGCATCGGCACCACCGAGTTCGTGATGATGGGCCTGCTGCCCAACGTCGCGGACGATCTGGGAACGTCCGTGCCCACCGCCGGTTACCTCGTCTCGGCGTACGCGATCGGCGTCGTCCTCGGTGCCCCGCTGCTCACCGGCCTCGGCTCCAGGATCCCGCGCAAGCGGATGCTCCTGCTGCTGATGGCCGTCTTCACCGTCGGCAACCTCGCCTCCGCCTTCGCCCCCGACTTCGGCTGGCTGCTGGCCGGCCGCTTCCTGGCCGGGCTGCCGCACGGTGCCTTCTTCGGCGTCGGCGCGGTCGTCGCCGCCCGCCTCGTGCCCGACGGGCGCCAGGCCCGTGCCGTCGCCACCATGTTCCTCGGCCTGACCGTGGCCAACATCGTCGGCGTACCGGCCGCCACCCTGCTGGGACAGCACCTCGGCTGGCGCGCCACGTTCATGGTGGTCGCGGTGATCGGCCTGGCCGCGATGGCCGCGCTCGCCCGCCTCGTGCCGCAGATCCCCGTCGAGGCGCACCAGAACGTACGCCGTGAACTGAGCGCGCTCGGCAACCGGCAGGTCGTCCTCGGCCTGCTCACCGCCGTCCTCGGCTTCGCCGGTGTCTTCGCCGTCTACTCCTACCTCTCGTCCATGACGACCGAGGCGATGGGCTTCGGCGAGTCCTCGGTGACGCTCGTCCTCGCCCTCTTCGGCATCGGGATGACCCTCGGCGCACTCGCCGCGGGACCCCTGACCGACCGGGCGCTGCGCCCCACCCTCTACGGCTCGCTGGGCGCCCTCGCGGTCGTCCTAGTCGTCTTCCCGTTCACCGTCCATGTGCAGTGGGCCGCGCTGGTCATGGTCGTACTGCTCGGCGGCGTCGGCTTCATGACGACCACACCGCTGCAGATGCTCGTGATGAACAAGGCGAAGGACGCCCCCACCCTGGCGTCCGCCTCCAACCACTCCGCCTTCAACCTCGCCAACGCGGGCGGGGCCTGGCTCGGCGGGGTCGCCATCGCGGCGGGCTGGGGCTGGACCTCTCCGGCCCTGGTCGGCGCGGTGCTGGCCGTGGCCGGACTCGCCGTTGCGGTCACGGCGGGCGTGCTGGACCGTACCCCGGGCACCTCGCGCGTCGTGGCGTCCGGCACCGCCCGCAGCGAGGCGCACGAGCCGGTGGAGACCCACTCCGCCTGAGCGCCTACGACGATGACGGCCCGGCGGGGGCGCCGGACACGCGCCCCCGCCGGCCCGAGCCCCGCCGGCCCGAGCCCAGCCAGGCCGCTGTGACCAGTCCCGCCAGCGCCGCCGGCGGAAGCAGCAGCCGGACATCCACCACGGCGACCAGCCCCGCGCCGCCCGCCAGCGCCACCGCGTTCGGCACCGTCATCAGCGAGTTGGCCGCCGCCGCCGTGCGGCCCAGCACCGCGTCCGGCGTCTCCCGCTGCACCGCCGTCATCGCGGCGATCAGCACACAGGGCAGGCCGGCCCCGATCGCGGCGCTCGCCGCGAGGGCCACCGCGTCACCGCCCAGCGCCCGCGCGCCCACGGCCACCGCGAACACCGCGATCCCCGCCCCGGCGAAGGCCCGCTCCGGCATCCGCCGCAGCAGCGGACCGGCCAGCAGCCCGGCCGCCACGGAACCCGCGCCCTGGAAGGCGTACAGCACCCCGGCGAACGCCGGTGGGCGGCCGAGCGCCTCGACGACGGCGTACACCGCCGCCCCGTTGAGCCCCGCCAGCAGCATCGTCAGCGCTCCGGCGCACACCAGCGGGCGCAGGACCGCCGAACCGCGCAGCAGCCGTATCCCCGCCGCCGTACCGCCCCGGCGCACCCTCGTGCGCGCCGCGCCCGCCGGCTCGCGGACCCGCAGCCGCGCGAAGACCAGCGCGGCCAGCGCGAACGTCACCGCGTCCAGCGCGACCACGGGCACCGCGCCGTACCGGGCGAACAGCCCCGCGCCCGCGAGCGGCGCGAGCAGCTTCATGCCCTCGTTCGCCGTCGTACGCAGCCCGTTGAAGTCGCCCAGCAGCCGAGGGCCGACCGCCCCTGCCACGAGCGCCGCCTCCGCCGCGTCCAGCAGCACCCCGCTCACGCCGTAGACGACCAGCACCGCGAAGAGCACCCCGATCCGGTGGTCGGGGCCGACGAGGAGGAGCGAGCCCATCAGCCCGGCCATCACCAGGTTCACCGAGATCAGCAGGGCCCGGCGGGGCACCAGGTCCGCGACCGCCCCGAGCCAGGGCCCCGCGAGGACCGGCGCCCACATCGCCGCCACCGTCAGGGCGGCCAGACTGTCCGACCCGGTGGCCGACTTCACCCAGACACCCGCCGTCAGCCACATCGCCGAGGTGCCGAACCCCGACACGAGCAGCCCCGTGAGACAGAGTAGGGCCGTCCGGTCCCGCACCACCGCTCCCAGCACCATCCTGCCGCACCCCGCCCCGTCGCCCGGCCCGCACCTGGGGCCATGCTGACGACTGAGGCGGGTCACCGGCATCGGGCAGATGCCCTAAGGGCTGCCCCGCGTCAGCCCGACTCGCGCCACCGGTTCGTGATCGGCAGCCGGCGGTCCTTGCCGAAGCCCTTCGGCGAGATCTTCGTGCCCGGCGGGTACTGCCGCCGCTTGTACTCCGCCGTGTCCACCATCCGCAGCGTCCTCGTCACCAGGGCCTCGTCGAACCCGGCCGCCACGATCGCGTCCCGGCCCTGGTCCCGGTCGACGTACAGCTCCAGGATCCGGTCCAGCACGTCGTAGTCCGGCAGGGAGTCCGTGTCCACCTGGTCCGGGCGCAGTTCGGCGCTCGGCGGCTTGGTGATCGACGCCTCCGGGATCGGCGGGGTCTGGCCACGCTCCTCGGCGGCGCGGTTGCGCCACTTCGCGAGGCGGAAGACCGACGTCTTGTACACGTCCTTGATCGGCCCGTACGCGCCGACGGAGTCCCCGTACAGCGTGGAATAGCCCACCGCCAGCTCGGACTTGTTGCCCGGCGCCAGCACGATCTGGCCCTCCTGGTTGGAGACGGCCATCAGCATCGTGCCGCGCAGCCGCGACTGGAGGTTCTCCTCGGCGAGATTGGTGAGCCCCAGCGACCCCATGTACGCGTCGAACATCGGCTCGATCGGTACGGTGCGGAAGTTCAGCCCCGTACGCCGGGCCAGCTCGGCCGCGTCGCCCTTGGAGTGGTCCGAGGAGTACTTCGAGGGCATCGAGATGCCGTACACGTGCCGGGCCCCCAGCGCGTCGCAGGCGATCGCCGCGACGAGCGCCGAGTCGATGCCGCCCGAGAGCCCGATCAGGACGCTGCTGAACCCGTTCTTCGCGGCGTACGCGCGCAGGCCCACGACCAGTGCCGAGTACAGCTCCTCGTCGTCGTCGAGCCGCTCCGCGTACCCGCCGGCCAGCTCCGGCGCGTAGGCGGGGAGCGGAGCCGCGCTCAGCACCACGTGGTCGATGCGCAGCCCGTCGTTGACCACCCCTGACGGCGCCTGGGCCGCGGCGGCCGGCAGGTCCAGGTCGAGGATCACGCTGCCCTCGGCGAACTGCGGTGCGCGGGCGATGACTTCGCCGTGCCGGTCGACGACGATGGAGTCCCCGTCGAAGACCAGCTCGTCCTGGCCGCCGATCATCGCCAGGTACGCCGTCGTGCACCCGGCCTCCTGGGCGCGCTTACGGACCAGCTCCAGCCGGGTGTCGTCCTTGTCGCGCTCGTACGGCGAGGCGTTGATCGACAGCAGCAGCCCGGCACCGGCGGCCCGCGCGGCCGGGACACGTCCGCCGTCCTGCCAGAGGTCCTCGCAGATCGCGAGCGCCACGTCGACGCCGTGCACCCGCACGACGGGCATCGAGTCGCCCGGCACGAAGTACCGGAACTCGTCGAACACGCCGTAGTTGGGCAGGTGGTGCTTGGCGAAGTTCAGCGCGACCCGCCCGCGGTGCAGCACCGCGGCCGCGTTGCGCGGGGAACCGGCGGGCTGGCCGTAGCGTGCCGCCGGGTGCTCCGAGCGGTCGAGGTAGCCGACGACGACCGGCAGTTCCCCGAAGCCCTCGTCGGCGAGGCGGGCGGCCAGGACGCGCAGCGCCGTCCGGGAGGCCTCGACGAACGAGGACCGCAGGGCCAGGTCCTCGACGGGGTACCCGGTCAGCACCATCTCGGGGAACGCCACCAGGTGGGCGCCCTGCTCGGCGGCGTGCCGGGTCCAGTGGACGATCGACTCGGAGTTGCCGGCGAGGTCACCGACGGTCGCGTCGATCTGATTGAGTGCGAGACGTAGTTGAGGCACCCCGCCAGTGTAATCGTCTGACTGACGCGATGTCCTGGAGTCTCCCGTCCGGAGGCGGGGTGCCGCCTCCGGACGGGGACGTGCGGGGTGGCTCAGCGCAGGTAGCCGAGGACCGTCATCATCCCCGCCTCCGCGTGGTAGACGTTGTGGCAGTGCAGCATCCACAGCCCCGGGTTGTCCGCGTCGAAGTCGACCGTCAGCGTGCGTCCGGGCAGGATCGCCGCGGTGTCCTTGCGCGCCCCGAGGCCGGCCCCCTGGCCCGTGCCCGCCAGCGCGAAGGTGTGGCCGTGGAGGTGGAGGGGGTGCCACATGGAGGTGCGGTTGGTGAAGACCAGACGCACCCGCTCCCCGGCCCGGACGGGCAGCCGCGCCGCCGGGTCGTAGCTCTTGCCGTCGAAGCCCCAGTCGTACGCCGCCATGGAGCCCGTGAGCGTGATCCGTACGGTCCGGTCGGGCTCACGCGCCGCCAGCGCCACCGACTCGTCCGGGGCCAGCCGGTCGGCCGTCACCAGCTCGCCGTCCAGCTCGACGGGCCGTACGGAGGCGGGCGGCAGCGCCCCCGTCCCCGTCCGCAGCACGGCCAGGGCCGACGCGCCCTTGCCCTCGGCGAGGGCGGTCAGCGGGAACACCCCGTCCCCGGCCGTCACCAGCACGTCGTAGCGCTCGCCCATGCCGAGCAGCAGGGCGTCGGTCTCCGTGTGCCGCACCGGGAAGCCGTCCGTGTGCGTCACCGTCATCCGGTGGCCGCCGAGCGCCAGCCGGAACGCGGTGTCCCCGCCGGCGTTGATGACGCGCAGCCGGATGCGGTCGCCGGGCCGGGCCTCGAAGACCGAAGGGGCCTGGGCCCTGAGGCCGTTGATCAGGTAGTGAGGGTAGGCGACATCGCCCGCGTGGCCGCCGAGCAGGTCGCTCTCCGCCCCCTCCAGCAGCCGGGAGGGGCCCTCGGCGCCGGCCGCGCGCGCCGTGTCGTGACCGGCCGCGTCATGGGCGGTGCCCCGGCCCTTGGTGAGCTCGTCGAGGACCGCGTCGGGGGTGGAGCCGTCCACCCCGTCGAGCCAGTCGTCCAGGACGACGATCCACTCCTTGTCGTACGCGAGCGGCTCCTTCGGGTCGTCGACGATCAGCGGCGCGTACAGCCCCCGGTCGAGCTGGACCCCGGAGTGCGGGTGGATCCAGTGGGTCCCCGGGCGGGTGACCGCGAACCGGTAGGTGAAGTCGGCGCCTGCCTTGATCGGCTGCTGGGTCAGCCCCGGGACCCCGTCCATGTCGTTGCGGATCGAGAGGCCGTGCCAGTGCATCGTGGTGCTCTGCGTCAGATGGTTGGCCAGGGCGAGCTCCAGGGTGTCGCCCGCCGTGATCCGGATCGCCTCGCCGGGCAGACGGTCCCCGTACGCCCAGGTGGGGACGGTCAGGCCGTCGCCCAGCTCGAAGCGGGACGCGGCGGCGGTGAGCGAGACCGTCCGCAGGGGCCCGGCGCCCCGCCGGGTCTCGGCGTCCACCACCTCCGGTCCGTCGGGGGTGACGTACTGGTCGGCGGCGCGCGCGGGGGAGGGGGCGCGGACGGGAGAGGCGTGGGCCGGGGATGCGACGGCCCGGGAGGCGAGGCCTGCTGTTCCCGCGAGGGCGATACCGGCGCCGAGCAGGGCGCGACGAGTAGGCATTTCAGACATATTGCGCACCGTACCCCTGGCCGGTATAAGGGTGCGGCCCCGACACCCGGCGGCCCGGCGCTCCTCCTGCGTGCGGGGAACGCCGGGCCGTGGGCTCCGTCCGGGACGCCGGGCCGTCCGGATCCGTGCGGGGCGCCCGGCCGTGGCGGGGCGCCCGGCCGTCCGGGGCGCGGGACCGGGCGCCGGGCGGGTGCGGACGGTGCCCGGTCAGGGGGTGTCAGGCGCGGGCGTCAGGCGCGGGCGTAGACCATCTCCGCCCAGCCGGCGACCTGCTCGTCCGAGAGGTGGAGCGCCAGGTCGGCCTCGCTGATCATGCCGATGAGCTTCTTGTCCTCGACCACCGGGAGCCGGCGGATCCGATGGCTCTGCATCTCCTCCAGCACCGCGTCGACGTCCGCCGACGACTCGATCCAGCGCGGGGTGCCCTCGCAGAGTTCGCCCGCCGTCACCTTCGACGGATCGTGTCCCTCCGCCACACAGCCGATCACGATGTCGCGGTCGGTGATGATCCCGACCATCCGGTCCTGCTCACCGTTGGCGGAGACGGGCAGCGCCCCCACCTTGTGGTCACGCATCATCTGCGCGGCGCGGTCGAGCGTCTCGTGGGCGGGGATCCAGTGGGCCCCCGTGTGCATGATGTCCTTGGCCGTGGTCATGGGCTTGCCTCCTGCGTGCCCGTGGGCACTGGTGTGCGGCCCCGAGTCCTTCCATCGTCGCGGGCCCGCCCGGCGCACGCGAACGCTGTCACCCGTTCGGGCGTACGCCGGGCCGGTCCCGCGCTCAGGAACGGGGCGCCGCCCCGCGCGCCGCGAGCATGTCCGCCATCAGGTCCAGCTCGGACTGCTGGGCCTCGACCATGCCCCGGGCCAGGCGCTTCTCCACCGGCACGGTGCACCGCTCGGCGCAGCCGCGGGCCATCGCGACGCCGCCCTTGTGGTGGTCGGTCATCAGCTGCAGGAAGAGGATCTCGGCCTGCTCGCCACGGGCCGCCCGGAGCCGGCCGAGCTCGGTCCTGGTCGCCATGCCGGGCATGAGGGCGGCCGCATCATGATCCATGCCCTCCATGCCCTCCATTTCGTGACCGCTGTGACCGTCGCCGGTCATCCAGGCCATCGGCCCCTGCCCGTCCGGCGCCGTCTTCGGCAGCTCCCACAGATCGAGCCAGCCGAGCAGCATGCCCCGCTGATTGGCCTGCGTGTTGGCGATGTCGTAGGCGAGACGCCGTACGTCCTCGTCCTGCGTGCCGTCCCGCACGATGAACGACATCTCCACGGCCTGCTGATGGTGGACGGCCATGTCCCGCGCGAAGCCCGCGTCCGCGGACCGCGCCGACGGCGTACGGGGTGCGGCCGGAGCCCCGTCACCCCGCGCGGAGGCGACCGTCGCCGCGCCGGCGAACAGCAGGGCGAGGGCCACCGCGGAACCTGCGACCCACCGCGTACGCAGGTTGCCCGCCCGGCTCACCCGTCGACCCCGCCGGTGCACGGCGCGCCCGGTTCGGGCGTCTGCGCGCCCTGGACGTACTTCGCGAAGAAGGCGGCCACCCGCGGGTCGTCCGCGCCGTCCACCGTGACCTGCTTGCCCCAGGCACTCAGCATGATCGCCCCCGCCTGTCCCTCGTACGGGGACATCAGGGAGTACGGGGTGCTCTTCACCCGGGACGCGAGTGCGGCGACGGCGTCGGGAGAGGCCTTCTCGCTGACCGTCACCCAGACCGCACCGTGCTCAAGGGCGTGCACGGCGTTGACGTTCGGGACGGCCTTTTCGTATACGACGCCGTCGCAGTTCAGCCAGGCCGGATTGTGGTTCCCGCCGACGGGCGGCTCCATCGGGTACGTCACGTCGGTCGTGACGTGGTCGCGGGTCAGCTTCGTCGCGTCCCACGTCTTCTCACCCGCGATCGGCCCCGCGGCGAGGTCCTTCTCCCCCTGCTCGGTCTGCTTGGCGTCCTGGGCCAGGCCGCCCCCGAGCTTCTCCTTCGCCTCGGACTTCTCCAGGAGCATGTAGGACCCGAAACCGAGCAGTCCGGCGACCACGACGGCACTCAGGCCTATGGCGACGACATGGCTGTGGCGGCCGTGCGCACGGTCGGCGTCGCGCATCTGCTCTGCGCGGGTCCTGCGGTCGAAGCTCATGACGTCGGGTCCTTCTGCCAAGGGGTCGGGAGGGACGGAAGCGGAGCGGGAATTCCCGGTCGCGGCGGGCCACGGCCGAGCGGCTGCGGCCCTTGCACACCACGGGCGCCGATCGTAGTGGGTGGCCGCGTGCTCTCTCTCACACCGTGTGCGTAATCTGGGTGAAATCCCGGGTCGTGATACTGAGGTGTCTCCCCTACCCCGGGCGGTGGTGCACGGACCGTCTGAACTGCAAGGATGTGGCTATGGACAAGCAGCAGGAATTCGTCCTCAGGACGCTTGAGGAGCGCGACATCCGCTTCGTACGGCTGTGGTTCACCGATGTTCTCGGTTACCTCAAGTCCGTCGCCGTGGCCCCGGCCGAGCTCGAACAGGCCTTTGACGAGGGCATCGGCTTCGATGGCTCCGCGATCGAGGGCTTCGCCCGTGTATACGAATCGGACATGATCGCGAAGCCGGACCCCGGCACGTTCCAGATCCTCCCCTGGCGCGCGGAGGCCCCGGGCACGGCACGGATGTTCTGCGACATCCTGATGCCGGACGGCTCGCCCTCCTTCGCCGACCCTCGCTTCGTGCTCAAGCGCATCCTCGCGAAGACCTCCGACCTGGGCTTCACCTTCTACACCCACCCGGAGATCGAGTTCTTCCTGCTGAAGAACAAGCCGGTCGACGGCAGCCGCCCCACCCCGGCCGACAGCTCCGGCTACTTCGACCACACCCCGCAGAACGTCGGCATGGACTTCCGCCGCCAGGCGATCACCATGCTCGAATCGATGGGCATCTCGGTCGAGTTCAGCCACCACGAGGGCGCCCCCGGCCAGCAGGAGATCGACCTGCGGTACGCCGACGCGCTCTCCACCGCCGACAACATCATGACCTTCCGCCTGGTCATGAAGCAGGTCGCGCTGGAGCAGGGCGTGCAGGCCACCTTCATGCCGAAGCCGTTCTCGGAGTACCCGGGCTCGGGCATGCACACCCACCTCTCCCTCTTCGAGGGCGACCGCAACGCCTTCTACGAGTCGGGCGCCGAGTACCAGCTGTCGAAGGTGGGCCGCTCCTTCATCGCGGGCCTCCTCACGCACGCCGCGGAGATCTCCGCCGTGACCAACCAGTGGGTCAACTCGTACAAGCGCATCTGGGGCGGCTCCAGCCGCTCCGCGGGTGCGGGCGGCGAGGCCCCCTCGTACATCTGCTGGGGCCACAACAACCGCTCCGCGCTGATCCGCGTCCCGATGTACAAGCCCGGCAAGACCGGCTCGGCCCGCGTCGAGGTCCGCTCCATCGACTCCGGCGCCAACCCCTACCTGACGTACGCGGTGCTGCTCGCCGCGGGCCTCAAGGGCATCGAGGAGGGCTACGAACTCCCGGCCGGTGCCGACGACGACGTCTGGGCCCTCTCCGACTCGGAACGCCGCGCGATGGGCATCGAGCCGCTCCCGCAGAACCTGGGCGAGGCGATCTCGCTGATGGAGAAGAGCGAACTGGTCGCCGAGACGCTGGGCGAGCACGTCTTCGACTTCTTCCTGCGCAACAAGAAGCAGGAGTGGGAGGAGTACCGCAGCGAGGTCACGGCCTTCGAGCTGAAGAACCTGCTGCCGGTGCTGTAGCGGGGGCCGTCGTAGGAGTGGGGGCTTCGGGCCGGCGGTGCGCGCACCGCCGGCCCGACGTCAGTCTTCGTCGCCCGGATCCTCCGCCTTCCGCGCGGTGGCCGAGCTCGGGTGCCGGATGCTCAGCAGGACGGACACGGCCAGGATCGTGGCGATCACCGCCAGGCTGATGGGAGAAGGGATCTCCGGGATACTGGTGCTGATCAGCTTGTGCGACGCCTGAAGGATGAGTTTCACGCCGATGAAGGCGAGGATCAGCGCGACGCCCTGGCCGAGGTAGCGGAATTTGTCCAGCAGCCCGGCGAGCAGGAAGTACAGAGCGCGCAGGCCGAGGATGGCGAACGCGTTGCTGGTGTAGACGATGAAGGCCTCGTCGCTGACCGCGAGGACGGCGGGCACGCTGTCCACGGCGAAGATCAGATCGGCTGCCTCGATCGCCACGACGACGGCGAGCAGCGGGGTGGCGACCCGCTTGCCGGCTTCCTTCACGAAGAACTTCGTCCCGGCGTACTCGTCCCGGACCGGCACCACCTTGCGCAGCAGGCGCACGGCGATGCTCCCGCCCGGGTCGAACCTGTCCTCGTCCCCCTTGAGGATCTTGTACGTGCTGTAGAAGAGGACCGCGGCGAAGGCGAACAGCACTGCGGTGAACCGGCTGACCAGGGCCACTCCGGCGGCCAGGAAGACGCCTCGGAACACCAGCGCGCCGATGACGCCGAAGAACAGCACACGGTGCTGGTAGGCGCGCGGCACCTTGAAGTAGGCGAAGATCAGCGCGAAGACGAAGAGGTTGTCGACCGACAGGCTCTTCTCCAGCAGCCACGCGGTGGTGTAGTCGACCCCTGGTGTCGTGCCCAGGACCAGGAAGACGATCGCGCCGAAGGAGAGGGCGAGACCGACCCACACCGCACTCCAGGCAGCGGCCTCCTTGAACCCGATGACATGCGTGTCCCGGTGCGCGAGCAGATCCACGGTCAGCGACACGACCACGGTGACGACGAACGCGGCCCAGAGCCAGAGCGGTACATCGAGCACGGGAGACCCCTCACACCTGCGGGGCGAATGCCTGCCTTGTCCGCATTCTGCCCCAGCGGGTTCGTCGTGTCGCCCGCACGCGTTGGCGGGACGGGCGCATGTGAGGAAACGTGGTAAGCGGGACGGGGGTACATCTGAAGATCGGAGGGTCGTCGTGAGTGCGCCTGTTGTCGTGGGTGTGGACGGTTCGGCGTCGAGTCTGGACGCGGTCGATCTTGCGGCCCGCGAGGCGCGGCTGCGTGGACGCGGGCTCAGGGTGGTGCACGCGTTCATCTGGCCGATGATGCACGTGCATCAGGGAGCACCGTCCGTGGGGCCGCCGGGGGGCGGGCTCCGCAACATGGTGGGCCGGATCGTGGCCGAGGCGGTGGAACGTGCCCGGTCCGTCGAGCCCGAGCTGGAGGTCACCAACGCGGTGGTCACGGGCGAGCCGCTGACGGTGCTGGAAGCCCAGTCCCGGCAGGCCCCGCTGATCGTGGTCGGCAGCCGGGGGCTGGGCGGGTTCGTAGGGTTGCTGCTGGGATCGACGGCGGTGCATCTGGCCGCCCACAGCCAGTGCCCGGTCCTCCTGGCGCGGAAGCAGGCGTCTCCCGGCCGTGGGATTCTCCTGGGCTGCGACGGATCGCCGGCCGCCGACGCGGCGGTCGAGTTCGCCTTCGAGGAGGCGTCCTTGCGCGGGGAGCCGCTGACCGCGCTGCATGCCTGGACCGCGTGGAACGCACCTCTGCCCCCTCCGCAGAACGCCGCGGAGCCGTACGCCGCCCGGCCGGGTGAACTTGCCGATACGGAGGAGCGCCTGGTGCACGAGGCGCTGGCGGGGCGTCGGGAGCGGTACCCGGGGGTGGCCGTGGAGCACCGGGTGACGCGGAGCCGGACCCGGGAGGCGCTGATCGAGGCGAGCCGCTCCGCGCGGACGCTCGTGGTCGGAGCCCGGGGGCGTGGTGGCTTCGTCGGGCTGTTGCTGGGGTCGGTCAGCCAGGCCATGCTGCACCATGCGCACTGTTCCGTCGCCGTGGTGCGGGCACCCACCGAACCTCGTTGACGGCCGCGGTGCGGTGCGGTCGCCGATCCGGCCGTACGGCCGCCCGCGACACCACGGCAGCGCCGTGTGAGAGCGATGCGGCCCCACGGATGACACGGTGGCGCCCATGGACGGTTACGGGTTCGACCTCGCGCTCATCGCCGCGCTGATCCTGCTCAACGCGCTCTTCGCCGGCAGTGAGATCGCGTTGATCTCCCTGCGCGAGAGCCAGCTGCGCCGGCTGCGGAAGCGAGGGGGGACCCGTGCGGCACGGCTGCTCCACCTGACCGAGGACCCCAACCGCTTCCTCGCCACCATCCAGATCGGCATCACACTCGCCGGATTCCTGGCCTCCGCCACCGCCGCGGTGTCTCTGGCCGAGCCGCTGGTCCCCCTCCTGGGATTCACCGGCCGGGCCGCCGAACCGCTGGCCATCGCCCTGGTGACCCTGCTCCTGACCTTCGTCACCCTCGTCGCGGGCGAACTCGCGCCCAAACGCCTGGCCATGCAGTACGCCCAGCGGTGGGCCCTGGTGGCGGCCACACCCCTCGACCTCCTGGCGACCGCCGCCCGCCCCGCCGTGTGGACGCTGGGCAAGTCCACGGACCTGGTGGTGCGTCTGTTCGGCGGCGACCCGCGCGAGGCGCAGCAGCCGCCCGGGCCGGAAGAGCTGCGGGACATGGTCATCAGCCACCGAGGTCTCACCGCGCAGCAGCGCACGATCATCTCCAGGGCTCTGGAAATTCAGGAGCGCCCGCTGCGAGCCGTCCTCGTGCCGCGCCTGGAGGTCTTCACCCTGCCCGGCGACATGCCCACGGCCCGGGCTCGTCTCGCTCTGGCCCGCTCGGGCCACTCCCGGGCCCCGGTCCTGGGCGCCGGCCACATCGACGATGTTCTCGGCGTCGTCCACCTCCGTGACCTGACCACCGGCGGGGACACGGCCCCCGTCAGCGCCCTCGCCCGCCCACCGCTGTTCTTCTCCGACTTCGTGAAGGTCTCCGAAGCGCTGGGGCGGCTGATGGCCGCCCACGAGCAACTGGCTCTCGTGGTCGACGAGCACGGCTCCGTCGACGGCATCGTCACCATCGAAGACCTCCTGGAGGAGATCGTCGGTGAGATCTACGACGAGGCCGACCGTGACACGGCAACCGTGCGCACCCAGCCCGACGGCTCACTGCTCCTGCCCGGCAGCCTTCCCCTCCATGACCTGCCCGACCTCGGGATCGACCTCGGCGACTCCGTCCACGGCCCGTTCACCACCGTCGCCGGCCTCGTCCTGGCCCGCCTCGGGGAGCTGCCGCAACAGCCCGGAGACACCGTCCGGCTCGCACAGTGGACCATCGAGGTCACCGGCGTCGAACGGCACGCGATCACGGCCGTCCGCCTCCGACAACGGTGAGGCCGGGCGGAGATAACCGACAGGAAGGGCATTCCCTGGCGAATGCGCTCCGTGATTTGCCGAGGTGTTCTCTCTTCGTTAGCCTGTCGGCCGCATCCTCATGATCATCGCAGGTCGGTTCTCGACGCGATGGCGAACAAAGGGGAACAGGCGGCCCGCTGCGATGTGCCGATCGGCAATTGTGCGCGGGCATGGGGGAAGGGAAAAGCAGTGGGGAAGTCTTTCCGAAGGATCGTCAGGGGTCTGGTCGCCATGACCGGAGTCTTCGCGATCAGCGTGGGTCTGTCGGGAAGTGCGGCTGCCGCGGAGGGGGTGTGGGTCTACGACACCACCTACTCCGCAGAAGCCAAGTTCTTCGCCTACGGCGAGCACTTCAGGGTGACGGACGTCAGCGCCGACCATCACTCGGCCGTCGGGCGGTGGCGCCAGACCGGCCCGGATGCCCAGTACCACTACTGCTGGGACGCCAACGGGGCGAACAACGGGTACAACGACTGCAATTACGGGCTCCCCGAGGGGACGTACGTGTATTACCAGGCGTGTATCGGCGAATATGCGACCCGGGATGTCTGGACGTCCACCTGTGGTACGACCGACCTCACCGTGACCTGATTTCTTTGAAATCCGAGGCGGCCTTTCCTTCTTCAGGGAAAGGCCGCCTCGGTTTCGGCAGGTGAGGTTCGTGCGAGTGATGCGTCGCGCCGCGTGGCCTACCCTCGGAGCATGGTGCAGAGCCAGGCGGAAGACGTCGACAGCTACCTCGCCGAGGTGCCCGTTGAACGCAGGGAGGCCCTGACCCGGTTGCGCGACCTGTGCCGGGCGGAGCTGACCGGGTTCACCGAGGTGATGGCGTACGGGATGCCCGCCTACGAGCGGGGCGGCGTCGGAGAGGTCGCCTTCGCTAGCCAGAAGCAGTACATCTCCGTCTATCTGCTGCGCAGCGACGTCCGCGAGGCGTTCGCCGAGCGGCTGGAGGGGCACGACATGGGCAAGGGATGCCTCCGCTTCCGCAGGCCCGAAGCGATCGACTTCCCCCTCCTCCGCGACCTCCTCCGCGCCACGGCGGCCGGGCCGGGCACGGTCTGCTGACTGCGGCGGGTGGATATCGGTAGGGGTTTCGGCACTTTCGCCGCCCTCCGCACCGCGGGCAACTGTCCTTAGCCCCTTCAGATTTCGTTCTGGGCGCCCTGTGTCCGGTGGTGGCGGTCGTAGTGGCGGGCCGCTCGGGCGCGGGCCGCGAGGAGTACGGGGTGCGAGGAGTACGGGGTGCGGGTCGTCCCGCGTCGCCGGGGGGCTACCGGGTCGTGATCTGAACCGGCCCCCGCGCCCCGGCGGCCGCTCTCAGTCGAAGCTGCGCGCCATCTCCTGGAGGACCTCGTCGATCACCTCTCCGGGTGACCGGGCCAGGTCCTCCTCGATCCACATGCGCATCGCGATCCGCAGCGTGGCGAGGAACGCGGCCGCCATGACCACCGGACGGACCGGGTCGTTCGCGGGGCCCCGGCGTACGGCTATGGCGTCCGCCAGGTCCCGTTCCAGCTCCGCGTGATTGGCGAGCTGGCGGGCCAGGAGCGAGGGGTGGCGCATGGCGAGCCTCGTGCGGATCGCCCACTCCCGCTCCGGGGGCTCGACGCGCCGCGAGAACTCCGTCACCGCGGCCCTCAGCGCCGTCCAGGCCGGCTCGTCGGCGGGGCGGTCCCTGACGGCGCGCACCAGCGACCCGATGAGCTGTTCCTCGCCGTAGAGGAGGGCGTCCTCCTTGTTGGTGAAGTAGTTCGAGAACGTCCTGCGGGAGATGCCGGCCGCGTCGGCCACCGCCTCCACCGTCACGTGGTCGAAGCCGTGCTCGACGGTCAGCCGCATCGTCGCCTCGTGCACGGCCTGCCGCGTGGCCGCCTTCTTGCGTTCCCGCAGTCCCACAGGGCTTTCCATACGGCCATTATCTACGCCACCGGAAAACTTGCACAGTGGGCAATATTGCCCACTGTGCATGTATGATGAAGGCTTCCTCTCCGCTCCCCCTCTTCCCTGCACCCTCCTTCTCGGGTGCTCCCTCGAATGCCCCGGAGGTTGCGCGTGAGCGCACAAACGGCCGCGCCCGCAGAGGCCGCGCCCATGGACCACCGCCACGTGATGCGCGCCCTGAGCGGGCTGCTGATCGTGCTGTTCGTGGCGATGATCAGCAGCACGGTGGTCTCGGTCGCCCTCCCGCAGATCATCGGATCGCTGAACGGCACCCAGTCGCAGTACACCTGGGTCGTCACCGCGACCCTGCTGGCCTCCACGGCCTCCACCCCGATCTGGGGCAAGCTCGCCGACCTGTTCAGCAAGAAACTGCTGCTCCAGATAGCCATCGGCCTGTTCGTCGTCTCGTCGATCGCCTGCGGCTTCGCCCAGACCACCGGGCAGCTCATCGGCTTCCGTGTGATTCAGGGCCTCGGCATGGGCGCGCTCCAGGTGCTCGTCCAGGTGATCATCGCCGCGATGATCAGCCCCAAGGAGCGCGGCCGGTACAACGGTTACCTCGGCGGGGTCATGGCCGTGGCCACCGTCGGCGGGCCGCTGCTCGGCGGGTTCATCACCGACACCTCCTGGCTCGGCTGGCGCTGGTGCTTCTTCATCGCCGTACCGTTCACCCTCGTCGCCTTCGTGCTGCTGACCCGCACCCTGCACCTCACCGAGATCCGCCGCCCGGACGTCAAGGTCGACTACCTGGGGGCCACGCTCATCGCCGCCGGCGTCAGCCTCCTGCTGCTCTGGGTCACCTTCGTCGACAACGACTTCGCCTGGATCTCCTGGCAGACCGGCGTCATGGTCGGTGCGAGCGTCGTGATCCTCGCCGTGGCCGTCCTCGTCGAGGCGCGGGTCAAGGAGCCGGTCGTCCCGCTCCACGTCGTACGCCGCCGGGACCCCGCCCTCGCCATCATCGCGAGCCTCGCGGTGGGCATGGCGATGTTCGGCGGTGCGGTCTTCCTCGGCCAGTACTTCCAGATCGGCCGCGGCAACTCGCCGACCGAGGCCGGACTGCTCACCATCCCGCTGATGTTCGGTGTGCTCGTCTCCTCGACCGTCGCGGGCCGCCTCGTCTCACGGACCGGCAAGGTGAAGCCGTACATCATCACCGGTGTCATCGTGCTCGCCCTCGGCTTCCTGGGGCTGTCCACGATCGACCACGAGACCTCGCTGGTCATCGTGTCGCTGGGCATGCTGGCCGTCGGCGCCGGCGTCGGCATGTCGATGCAGAACCTGGTGCTCGTGGTCCAGAACACCGTCCCGTTCAGCGAACTCGGCGCAGCCAGCGGTGCGATCACCTTCTTCCGCTCGCTCGGAGGGACCATCGGTGTCTCCGTGCTGGGCGCGGTGCTCGCCAACCAGGTCGCCACGAAGATCGCCGACGGGCTGACGAAGCTGGGCATCGATCCGGCCGCCTCCTCCTCGGGCGGCTCGACGCTGAACATCGCCGCCATGCCGCCGGAGATCCAGGAAGTGGTGCGTGCCGCCTACGGTGACGCGACCGGCCACATCTTCCTGATCTCGGCCGGTATCGCGGTGGTCGGTGTCATCGCGACACTCTTCCTGACGCCGACGAAGCTGCGCGACAGCGTGGATCTCTGACCCCGCCCGGGGCCCCGGCCGGACCGTGCCCGGGGCCCCGCCGGTCCCTGTTCAGGGCTGCCGCTCGGGCACCGGCGCGGGCGCCACGAGCCGGTGCACGGGCGGCTCCCGGAGCGTGCTCACCATCAGACAGGCCAGTCCCGGCATGAGGATCAGCGGAAGCAGGGCCGTACGCAGGGACGTCGCGTCGGCCAGCGCCCCGATCAGGGGACCGGCGACGCCGCCCACGCTGACCGCCAGCCCGAGAGTGATCCCGCTCGCCGTGCCCATCCGCGACGGCAGGTAGTCCTGACCGAGCGTCACCTGGAGCGAGAACGGGACGTACAGGCTCGCGGAGGTCAGCGCCACGAAGAGGTACAGGGCGGGCCCCGGGACGAGCACCGTGCCCGCGACGGCGACGATGCCCGCCAGGTACGCGCCGCGTACCACGGCGACCCGGTCGAACCGGGTGGCGAGCCGGCCCCCGAGCACGGTGCCCACCGCGCCGCCGAGGTACAGCACGGACAGCGCCACCGTGCCCGACGTCGTGCCGCCGCCCGTGCGCTGCCGGGCGTAGAGCGCGATGAACGTGCTCAGGCCCATGAACGCCACGGACCGGAAGGCCACCGCGCACGACAGCTTGACGAACGACCTGGTGTCGTCGTGCTCCCGCTCCGCCGGTGGCGCCGAACTCCCCTTCCCCGCCGCCGCGTCGGCCCTCCTCAGGGCACGCAGCACGGGCAGGCACAGGACGCTGCCCACCAGGGCCGGCAGGATCAGCAGGGGTGTGAAGCGCAGGCCCCCGGCGGCGATCGCGGCCGTGACCATGAACGGCGCGGCGGCGAAGCCGATGTTGCCGCCGAGCGAGAACCAGCCCATCGCGGTGTGGCTGCCCAGGGAGGCGATCCGCGCGACACGCGCCGACTCGGGGTGGTAGGCCGCGACCCCGACACCGGACACCGCGACGAACACCAGGGTCAGGGCGTACGAACCGCCGAGGCCGCTCAGCGCGACCCCCGCCCCGCCCAGCAGCGTGCTCGCCGGCAGCAGCCACGGCAGCGCCCACCGGTCGGTGAGCACGCCGAACAGCGGCTGGGCGACCGAGGACAGCAGCGACGCGGCGAGCACGATGCCCGACGCCACCGCATAGGTGTACGACCGCTCGGCGACGAAGAAGGGGATGAGCGCGGCCACGGAGCCCTGGTAGACGTCCACGCAGCCGTGCCCGACCGACAGCAGGAGGATCGTTCTGTTCGCTGGCACACCGTCATCGTCACGGCCCCGCACCCCGTCGCGCTTCCGATAATCTGCCGACCGATGCCGGAATTCCGCCACCAGCCGACCGCGCCCACCCGCAGCCAGTGGGTCGCACCCGGGGCTGCCATCGACGCCCACCGCCACGACGACCACCAGATCGTCTACGCGGCGCGTGGAGTGCTGGCCGTCACCACAGGGGCGGGCACGTGGGTCGCGCCCGCCAACCGCGCGGTCTGGGTGCCCGCCGGGACCGTCCACGCCCATCAGGCCCACGGCGGACTCGAACTCCACCTGGTCGGGCTGCCCCCGGCGGAGAACCCGCTCGGCCTGGACGAGCCGGCCGTGCTGACGGTCGGCCCCCTGCTGCGCGAACTGATCCTCGCCTACACGCGTGCCCCCGACGACGGGAGCCCCGCCCGCCGTCGGCTGCGGGCCGTGCTCCTCGACCAGTTGCGCGCCTCGCCCCAGATGCCCGTGCACCTGCCCGCCCCCACCGCCCCCGCGCTGCGGGCCCTCTGCGCGATCCTGCACGCCGACCCGGGCGACCCGCGCACACTCGCCGCGCTGGGCAGGGAGGTCGGCGCGAGCGACCGCACCCTGTCCCGGCTGTTCAGGAGCGACCTCGGCATGACGTTCCCCCAGTGGCGCACCCAGCTCCGCCTCTACCGCGCCCTGGTGATGCTCGCCGAGGGAACCCCCGTCACCACCGTGGCGCACGCCTGCGGCTGGTCGTCCGCCAGCGCCTTCATCGACGTGTTCCGCCGGGCCTACGGCCGCACACCCGGCGCCCACCTGCCCCGAGGAGGAGCGGAAGAGCGATGAGGGGCGCGGCCCGGTTCGGGTAGTGTGACCCCTCCCGAAGACGGGACCGACCCAGGAGGTGAGACCCATTACCGCTTCAGCAGGCTGGGCGCTCACCCCTCGCCGTCGTACGGCCCACCGGGCCTGAGCGATCGCGGAGCGCCCATCGGTCATCCCGAAAGGCTCCGCACCATGCAGGAATTCGTCCCCCCGCTCACCTTCTCCGCCCTCGTCACCGAACTCCGCACCGCCGGCTGTGTCTTCGCCGAGGACGAGGCGGAGCTCCTCCTCTCCACGGCGGCCGACCCCGCCGGACTCGCCGCCATGCTGGAACGCCGCGTCGCCGGCCTGCCGCTCGAACACGTCCTCGGCTGGGCCGAGTTCTGCGGGCTGCGGATCGACGTGGACCCCGGGGTCTTCGTGCCCCGGCGGCGTACGGAATTCCTCGTACGGCAGGCCGAGGCGCTCGCACCCGACCGGGCGGTCGTCGTCGACCTCTGCTGCGGTACGGGCGCCCTCGGCAGGGCACTCGTCTCCTCGCTGCGTGAGGCCGAACTGCACGCCGCCGACGTCGAACCCGCCGCCGTGCGCTGCGCCCGGCGCAACGTGGGAACACACGGCACCGTCTACGAGGGCGACCTCTTCGCGCCCCTGCCCCGGTCGCTGCGGGGCAGGGTCGACGTCCTGCTCGCCAACGTGCCGTACGTGCCCACCGAGGACGTCGGGCTGCTGCCCGCCGAGGCCCGCATCCACGAGCCGCTCGTCGCGCTCGACGGAGGCGGCGACGGGCTCGACGTGATGCGGCGCGTCGTCGCGGAGGCGACCGACTGGCTGGCCCCCGGCGGCAGTCTGCTGGTGGAGACGAGCGAGCGGCAGGCGGCGCGCGCCGAGGAGACGGTGGGGAGCGGCGGACTGACCGCGCGCGTCGTCGTCTCCGAGGAGCTGTACGCCACCGTCGTCATCGGCACCCGGCCCCGGTAGCCGGCGGGCCAGGGGTGCCGGGGGCCCCGGGCGCCAGGGCTCAGGCGAAGAGCCAGCGCGTCTGGCCGTACGGGTCTCCCTTGGCGAAGCCGAAGGCCGTGCTGGGGGCCACCGCGAAGACCTCCGCACGGCCGCCCGCACCGTTGGAGAACATGCCGTCGGTGACGCCGAAGTGCCAGTCGGCGCCGTACTTCGTCTCCCAGGCCTCGGCCAGTGCGATCAGCCGCCGTTCGTCCGTCACCCGGGCGGCCCGGCCCTCGACCACCACGTCGAACCCGTGGGTCAGCGAGTTGGCGCCGGTCGTGAGGACGACCTCCGGGTTGGCCGCCAGGTTGCGCGCCTTGCGTTCCGAGGGCCCCGTGCAGAAGTGCAGCGCACCCTGCGACCAGAGACCGATCAGCGGGGTGACGTGCGGGCGGCCGTCGGGCCGGACCGTGGACAGCCAGTACAGCTCCGCGCGCTCCAGCAGCGCGACCGCCTCCGCCCAGGGGCGGGCGGTGGCTCCCTCGCTGCTGTAGTGCGGGTCCAGGCTGGTCTCGGCGGCGTCGGGGGTGTCCTTCTCCGGCATTTCGGGCCTCCAGGAGCGGTGTCGCGGCGTGCGGGGTCCTCTCCCCGATCGTCCCCGTGAAGTGCGGACTCCGCTCCCGCTCCGAATTCATCGGCGGGGGCTAGGCTCGAAGGGCGGACATGTGTGATCGGCGGGCAGGAGACACAGGATGACGACGGTGCCGGGGCGCAGGAGCAGTACGTTCACCCGACTGCTGCGGCACGGTTTCACCGACCCGTCCGCCGCCGAAAGGCTGCTGGACCTGCCCGAGCTCTCCTCCGTACGGGCCGATCCCGTCCTCTTCGAGGCCCTCGGAGCGACCGCCGACCCCGATCTGGCCCTCCACGGGCTCGTACGGCTCGTCGAGGCCGAGGAGGCCGACGAACGGCAGATCCTGCTGGACACGCTCGTCACGGCCAAACCGCTGCGGGACCGGCTCCTCGGCGCCCTCGGCGCCTCCGAGGCGCTCGGGGACCACCTGGCACGGCACCCCCGCGACTGGCAGGTGCTGGTCACCTACGAGGCCACCGATCTGCACCCCGGGGTCCCCGAGTTCGAGGACATGCTCAGCGACGCCGTCGACCCGGACTCGCTGCGGGTCGCCTACCGCAGGTCCCTGCTGTCCATCGCGGCCCGCGACGTGTGCGGGACGACGGATGTCGCGCAGGTCGCCGCCGAGCTCGCCGACCTGGCGACGGCCACCCTGCGGGCGGCGCTCGCCATCGCCCGCGCCGACGCGCCCTCCGACGCCGCGCAGTGCCGGATCGCCGTCATCGCGATGGGCAAGTGCGGCGGCCACGAGCTGAACTACGTGTCCGACGTCGACGTGATCTTCGTGGGCGAGCCCATCGAGGGCGCGGAGGAGAGCGGCGCCATGCAGGCCGCCACCCGGCTCGTCGCCCATCTGATGCGGATCTGCTCCGACACCACCGTCGAGGGCACCATCTGGCCCGTCGACGCCAACCTCCGCCCCGAGGGCCGCAACGGACCACTGGTACGGACCCTGACCTCGCACCTCGCGTACTACCAGCGCTGGGCCAAGACCTGGGAGTTCCAGGCGCTGCTCAAGGCCCGGCCGGTCGCCGGGGACCCCGAGCTCGGGGCGGCGTACGTCGAGGCCGTGTCCCCGCTGGTGTGGCAGGCCGCGGACCGGGAGAACTTCGTCGGCGACGTACAGAAGATGCGCCGCCGCGTCGTCGACAACATCCCCGTCGACCGCGTCGACCGGGAGCTCAAGCTCGGCCCTGGCGGACTCCGGGACGTCGAGTTCGCCGTCCAGCTGCTCCAGCTCGTCCACGGCCGCAGCGACAGCTCCCTGCACGCCGGCTCCACCCTGGAGGCCCTGCGGGCCCTCGCCGACGGCGGATACGTCGGGCGGGCGGACGCCGCGCAGCTGGACGAGGCGTACCGCTTCCTGCGCGCCATGGAGCACCGCATCCAGCTCTACCGGCTGCGCCGCACCCACCTCGTCCCCGAGGACGAGGCCGACCTGCGCAGGCTCGGGCGCTCCCTCGGACTGCGCACGGACCCGGTCGCCGAGCTCAACCGGGCCTGGCGGCGGCACGCCTCCGTCGTACGGCGGCTGCACGAGAAGCTCTTCTACCGGCCGCTCCTGGACGCCGTCGCCCAGCTCGCCCCCGGCGAGAGCAGGCTCAGCGCCAAGGCCGCCGTCGTCCGGCTGGAGGCCCTCGGTTACGCCGATCCCGCCGCCGCGCTGCGCCACCTGGAAGCCCTGTCGTCGGGCGTCTCCCGGAAGGCCGCGATCCAGCGCACGCTGCTGCCGGTGCTGCTCGGCTGGTTCGCGGACTCCGCCGACCCGGACGCCGGGCTCCTCGGCTTCCGCCAGGTGTCCGACGCCCTCGGCAAGACCCCGTGGTACCTGCGGCTGCTGCGCGACGAGGGAGCCGCCGCCGAGAACCTCGCCCGGGTCCTGTCCGCCGGCCGCCTCGCCCCCGACCTGCTGATGCGGGCCCCGGAGGCCGTCGCCATCCTCGGCGACCCGGAGGGGCTGAAGCCGCGCAGCCGGGGCCACCTGGAACAGGAGGTGCTGGCCGCGGTCGGCCGCGCCCCCGGCGCCGAAGCGGCCGTCGCGGTGGCGCGCGGGGTACGGCGGCGGGAGCTGTTCCGTACGACGGCGGCCGACATCATCGGCTCGTACGGCACCGAGGACAACCCGGCCGAACCCGACCCGGGCGCCCTCGCCGACCGGGTCGGGTCCGCGGTCACCGACCTCAACGCGGCCACCCTCTCCGGGGCCCTGCGCGCCGCCGTCCGGGAGCGGTGGGGCGACACCCTGCCGACCCGGTTCACCGTCATCGGGATGGGACGCTTCGGCGGGCACGAGCTGGGTTACGGCTCCGACGCGGACGTCCTCTTCGTGCACGAACCCCGCGACGGGGTCAGCGACGAGGAGGCGGCCCGGGCCGCGAACGCCGTCGTCACCGAGATGCGCAGACTGCTGGAGCTGCCGACCGCCGACCCGCCGCTGCTCATCGACGCCGACCTGCGGCCGGAGGGCAAGACGGGGCCCCTGGCACGCACCCTGAAGTCGTACGAGGCCTACTACCGGCGCTGGTCGCTGATCTGGGAGAGCCAGGCACTGCTGCGCGCCGATCCGGTGGCCGGCGACGCGGAGCTGGGCCGCGCGTTCGTCGAGCTCATCGACCCGCTGCGCTACCCGGCGGAGGGGCTGGGCGACGACGCGGTCCGGGAGATCCGGCGGCTCAAGGCACGCATGGAGTCCGAGCGCATGCCGCGCGGCGCCGACCCGACGCTCCACACCAAGCTGGGCCGCGGCGGGCTCAGCGACGTCGAGTGGACGGTCCAGCTGATGCAGATGCAGCACGGCTGGGAGGAACCCGGGCTGCGCACCCCGCGCACGCGTGAGGCGCTGGCGGCGGCGTGCGCGGCGGGGCTGATCCCGGCCGAGGAGGCGCAGACGCTGGACGAGGCGTGGGTCCTGGCCTCACGCGTGCGCAACGCGGTGATGCTGGTGCGGGGGCGGCCGGGCGACACGTTCCCCTCGAACCCGCGTGAGCTCACGGCGGTGGGCCGGTACCTCGGCTACGAGCCGGGGCACGCGGGGGACATGCTGGAGGACTACCGGCGGATCACCCGGCGGGCCCGGGCGGTCGTCGAGGAGCGGTTCTACGGCGCCGCGGGGTGACACGGCGGGTGCTGCCCGGGGGTGGGACGGGTGGTGCCGCGGGTCGTGCGGGCGGCAGCACCTCAGTCGCCGGGCGTGCCCGTTCCGGCGGGTGACGTGGACGTGTCGGCCCGGGGCCCCAGCCGGGGCGCCCGGGCGGGCGGCCTCCGCAGGGCGCGCAGACGGGCCGCGCCGGGACGCTGCACCCGCTTCGGCAGGCGGTGCGGCAGCGACCCGTACCAGGCGTAGGAGAGGGCGATGCCGAACGTCAGACAGGCCATCCCGCCCACCGCGTCCAGCCAGAAGTGGTTCGCCGTCGCCACGATCACGACCAGCGTGGCCACCGGGTACAGGGCGCCCAGGATGCGCGCCCAGGGGGCGGTGGCCAGCACGCACATGGTCAGACCGCACCACAGGGACCAGCCGATGTGCATCGACGGCATCGCCGCGTACTGGTTCGACATGTGCTTGAAGTTGCCCGAGGCCATCGAGCCCCATGTCTGGTGCAGCATCACCGTGTCGATGAAGCCGCCGCCCCTCATCAGCCGGGGCGGTGCCAGCGGGAAGACGTAGTAGCCGAGCAGGGCCACCGCCGTGGTGGCGAAGAGGATCAGGCGGGCCGCCGCATAGCGGCCCGGATGGCGGCGGAACAGCCAGATGAGCACACCGATGGTGACGATGAAGTGCAGCGTCGCGTAGTAGTAGTTCATCGACACGATCAGCCATGTCACCGAATTGACGGCCCGGTTGACCGTCTCCTCGAAGGCGAGCCCGAAGGTGTGCTCCAGGGACCAGATCCAGTCGGCGTTCCGCAGGGCCGCGGCCTTCTGCTCCGGGACGGCGTTGCGCACCAGCGAGTAGAGCCAGTAACTGACCCCGATCAGAAGGATCTCGAACCAGAGGCGCGGGCGGCGCGGGGAGCGCAGCGAACGGAGTGAGGGCCGGGCGCGGCGCATCCGTGACAGGGGCGTCGCCCGCGTCGAACCGGACACCGCCATCCCGTCCGCGACGGGTGACGGGGTGGCCGCCGTGCGGTCTTCCTGCGTGGTCACGTGCGATTCACCCATAGGCGCAGAGTCTGCCAGATACGTCCCCCTCCGCCCGATGATCCTCCGATCGGGATCCGGTCGCACATCCAGTACGTCACCGACGGGAGCCGGGAGCCGGGGAGGGGCCCGGACCCGAGGCGGTTGAACCGCGTACGACGAGTTCGGGCATGAACACGAACTCGCTGTGCGGTGCGGGCGTGCCGCCGATCTCCTCCAGCAGGGTGCGCACCGCGGCCTGGCCCATCGCGGTCACCGGCTGCCGGATCGTGGTCAGCGGAGGATCGGTGAAGGCTATGAGGGGCGAGTCGTCGTACCCGACCACCGAGAGGTCGCGCGGAACGTCCTTCGACAGCCGGCGGGCCGCCCGGATCGCACCGAGCGCCATCATGTCGCTCGCGCACACCACCGCGGTGCAGCCGCGTTCCATCAGCGCCGAGGCTGCGGCCTGGCCGCCCTCCAGTGTGTACAGGGAGTGCTGGATCAGCTCCTCCACGGCGTCGGCGGTGAGATCCAGCTGCTCCCGCATCGTGGCGTGGAACCCCTCGATCTTGCGGAGCACCGGCACGAAACGCTTGGGTCCGACCGCCAGGCCGATGCGCTGGTGACCCAGCGCGACCAGATGTGTCACCGCGAGCCGCATCGCCGCCCGGTCGTCGGGGGAGATGAACGGGGCCTGCACCTTGGGGGAGAAGCCGTTGACCAGGACGAAGGGGACACCCTGGGCGCGCAGTTGCTCGTAGCGCTGCATGTCGGCGGAGGTGTCGGCGTGCAGTCCGGAGACGAAGATGATCCCCGAGACACCGCGGTCGACGAGCATCTCGGTGAGCTCGTCCTCGGTGGAGCCGCCCGGCGTCTGTGTCGCCAGCACCGGTGTGTAGCCCTGCCTGGTGAGCGCCTGGCCGATGACCTGGGCCAGCGCTGGGAAGATCGGGTTCTCCAGCTCCGGCGTGATCAGGCCGACGAGTCCGGCGCTGCGACGGCGCAGCCGGACGGGCCGCTCGTACCCGAGGACGTCGAGCGCCGCGAGGACGGATTCACGGGTGGCCGCAGCGACACCGGGCTTGCCGTTCAGTACGCGGCTGACCGTCGCTTCGCTGACCCCCGCCTGAGTTGCGATATCGGCAAGCCGTGCGGTCATGGCAATGGACTGTACCGGGCGCGTGTCGGATTGCCCACCATGCACGGGATCCGGGCACTCCGGCCCGGCGATCACCGGCCGGCGGCCTCCGCGCGGCAACATCTTGCAAGGCCTTGCGGGTCCGGCCCGGCCACCCCGGTGGGATCGTCTTACCGCTGCCACAGCGGGCCTGGCCAGGCGTGGGCAGGGTGAAAGGGCTTCCGTCAAGAGGCTTGACGGCAACCTTGCGGACACGCCAATGTAACGATCAGCAGCGCTTGCAGAAATCTTCCGCAAAGTCTTTCGGTCGTCTTTCATCCTTGTTACGTTCACGTCGACCCGGCGCCGCGACGGAGCGGTACGGCAGTTGAAGGAGTTCAGATGCGACGTGGCATAACGGCCACCGCCCTGGTCGCGACCCTGGCGCTCGCGGCGACCGCTTGCGGCAGCGACGACGAGACCGGCGGCAGCAAGAGCTCGGGTGAGCTCTCCGGCACGGTGACGTGGTGGGACACCTCGAACGTCGGCAGCGAGGACAAGGTCTTCAAGAAGATCGCCGAGGGCTTCGAGAAGAAGCACCCGAAGGTCGACGTCAAGTACGTCAACGTCCCCTTCGGCGAGGCGCAGAACAAGTTCAAGAACGCGGCCCAGGCCGGTTCCGGCGCCCCCGACGTCATCCGCTCCGAGGTCGCCTGGACCCCCGAGTTCGCCGACCTCGGCTACCTCGCCCCGCTGGACGGCACCGCGGCGCTGAAGGACCAGGACGACTTCCTCAAGCAGGCCGCCGCGTCGACGAAGTACAAGGGCAAGACGTACGCCGTCCCGCAGGTGATCGACTCCATGGGCATCTTCTACAACAAGAAGATGTTCGCGGACGCCGGCGTCGAGCCGCCCGCGAAGATCGCCGACCTGAAGTCCATCGCCAAGAAGATCAAGGACAAGACCGGCAAGACCGGTCTCTACCTGCGCGGCGACGACTCGTACTACTTCCTCTCCTTCCTCTACGGCGAGGGCGGCGACCTGGTCGACGCCGACGCGAAGACCGTCACCGTGGACAACGCCGAGGGCGTCAAGGCCTTCGGTGTCGTGAAGGACCTCGTCGAATCCGGGACGGCGAAGACCGACGCCACGGACGGCTGGGAGAACATGATGTCGGCGTTCAAGAACGGCGACGTCGCGATGATGATCAACGGCCCCTGGGCCGTGGCCGACACGCTGACCGGCAAGGAGTTCACCGACAAGGCGAACCTCGGCATCTCCACGGTGCCGGCCGGCTCCGCCGCGCAGGGCGCCCCGCAGGGCGGCCACAACCTCGGCGTCTACGCGGGCTCCAAGAACCTCGACGCCTCCTACGCCTTCGTCGACTACATGACCTCGGTCGAGTCCCAGGCGCAGACCGCCGGTGAGCTGAACCTGCTGCCGACCCGCACCTCCGCGTACTCCAAGAAGGAGGCCGTGGACAGCGAGATCGTCCAGTTCTTCAAGCCCGTCGTCGAGAGCTCGGTCGAGCGCCCCTGGATCCCGGAGACCGGCAGCCTCTTCGCCCCGCTGAACGTCGAGTACACCAAGGTGCTCACCGGCCAGACCACGCCGGAGAAGGCCGCCAAGGCGACCGGCGACTCCTACCGCAAGCTCCTCAAGGGCTGGAAGTAACACAGGAAGGCAGGCCGACTGATGGCTGTCCACACCAGCCAGTCGGTGGCGAAGGCCGCGGGCGACGACGTCGCCCGCGGCCGGAGCCGCGGTACTGGTAAATCCGCTCCACCGAGCAAGCTCCGGCGCGCCCTCTCGGTCCACTGGTACGCCTGGACCATGGTCGCCCCCGTCGTGCTCGTGATCGGCGTGATCATCGGCTACCCGCTGGTCCGCGGTATCTGGCTGTCGATGACCGACGCCGACGAGCGCAACGTCGCCCGGTCCATCGGCGTCAACAAGATGCCCGCCACGTACGAGTTCGTGGGCCTGGACAACTACGCCGATGCCCTGACCGGCAACCAGTTCCTCGGCACGCTCGGCTGGACGCTGGTGTGGACGGTCTCCTGTGTGACCATCACCTTCTGCCTGGGCATGGCCCTCGCCAACATCCTCAACCGCAGGATCGCCGGCCGCTCCGCCTACCGCATGGCGCTGATCCTGCCCTGGGCGATCCCCGGCTTCGTCTCGGTCTTCGCCTGGCGCTTCCTCTACAACGAGAACAACGGCCTGCTGAACAAGATCCTCGGCGGTGCCGGGATCGACGGCATACCCTGGCTGAACGACCCCGCCTGGGCCAAGTTCTCCGTCATCGCCGTCAACGTCTGGCTCGGCGTGCCGTTCATGATGGTCGCCCTGCTCGGCGGACTGCAGTCGATCCCCTCCGAGCAGTACGAGGCCGCGGAGATGGACGGGGCCACCGCCTGGCAGCGCTTCCGCCACGTCACGCTCCCCGGACTGCGCCCGGTCTCCACCACGGTGGTCCTGCTCTCCACCATCTGGACCTTCAACATGTTCCCGGTGATCTTCCTGCTGACCCGCGGCGGACCCGGTGAGGCCACCCAGATCCTGGTGACCCAGGCCTACAAATTCTCCTTCGAGATCAGCCCGCGCGACTTCGCGCAGTCCTCCACCTGGGGCGTGCTGATCCTCGTACTCCTGATGCTCTTCGCCATGGTGTACCGGCGAGTGCTCCGCACGCAGGGAGACAACTGGTGACCACCGTTACGGCAACCTCCGCCCGGCACAGCGCCCGCAAGGTCCGCAAGCGCGGCGAGCGCTCGCCCGCCGCCTCCCTGGCCCTGCACCTCACCCTGATCGTCACCTCGGTGATCGCGGTCTTCCCGGTGCTGTGGGTCCTGCTGACCTCGCTGAAGCCCGCGAAGTACGCCTCGACCACGAGCTTCTTCAAAGAGACGACGTTCGAGAACTACACGAACCTGATCAAGGACACCGAGTTCCTGAGCTGGTTCGCGAACTCCGTGATCGTCGCGGGACTCTCCACCGTCATCGGAGTCTTCGTCTCCGCCACCACCGGCTACGCCGTCAGCCGCTTCCGCTTCCCCGGCAAGCGCGGCCTGATGTGGACCCTGCTCGTCACCCAGATGTTCCCGGTCGCCGTCCTCATCGTGCCGATCTACAACATCATGTCGACGATGGGCCTGCTCAACCAGCCGGCCGGCCTCGTCATCACCTACCTCACCATCTCGGTGCCCTTCTGCGCCTGGATGATGAAGGGCTTCTTCGACACGATCCCGCGCGAGATCGACGAGTCGGGCCAGGTCGACGGACTCACCCCGTTCGGCACGTTCTGGCGGCTGATCCTGCCGCTCGCCAAGCCCGGCCTCGCGGTCACCGCCTTCTACTCCTTCATCACCGCCTGGGGCGAGGTGGCGTACGCCTCCGCCTTCATGGTCGGTGACGAGAACCTCACGCTCGCCGGCGGACTGCAGAAGTTCGTCAACCAGTACGGCGCCCAGTGGGGCCCGATGACCGCCGCGTCCGTGCTCATCGCGATCCCGGCCGCCCTGGTCTTCCTCTTCGCGCAGAAGCACCTGGTCACCGGCATGTCCGCCGGCGCCGTCAAGGGCTGAGCGTCATGGGCCGACGCGTCATGGGCTGACGCACAGACCCGTACGACCGTACGACCGCACCCGTCACGGCGGCGCCGGATCCCCGACCCGGTCCCGGCGCCGCTCCCCACCCAGACACCCCAGGGACGACATGACCCAGCACCTCGCTGCCCCCTCCACCGGCACGTCCGCCGACGCCCCGGGCCACCCCACCGGCTGGTGGCAGGACGCGGTGATCTACCAGGTGTACCCGCGCAGCTTCGCCGACGGCAACGGCGACGGCATGGGGGACCTCGCGGGTGTCACCGCGCGGCTCCCGTACCTCCGGGACCTCGGTGTGGACGCCGTCTGGCTCAGCCCCTTCTACGCCTCGCCGCAGGCCGACGCCGGCTACGACGTCGCCGACTACCGGGCGATCGACCCGATGTTCGGCACGCTCCTCGACGCCGACGGGCTGATCCGCGAGGCCCACGGCCTGGGCCTGCGCATCATCGTCGACCTGGTCCCCAACCACTCCTCCGACCAGCACGAGTGGTTCAAGCGCGCCCTCGCCGAGGGCCCCGGCTCGGCCCTGCGCGAGCGCTACCACTTCCGTGCCGGCAAGGGCGCCGACGGCGAACTCCCGCCCAACGACTGGGAGTCCATCTTCGGCGGCCCCGCCTGGACCCGTACCACGAACCCGGACGGCACCCCCGGCGAGTGGTACCTGCACCTCTTCGCCCCGGAGCAGCCCGACTTCAACTGGGAGCACCCGGCCGTCGCCGACGAGTTCCGCTCCATCCTGCGCTTCTGGCTCGACATGGGCGTCGACGGCTTCCGCGTCGACGTCGCCCACGGCCTGGTCAAGGCGGAGGGCCTCCCGGACCTCGGATCGCACGACCAGCTGAAGCTGCTGGGCAATGACGTCATGCCCTTCTTCGACCAGGACGGCGTCCACGAGATCTACCGCAGCTGGCGCACCATCCTCGACGAGTACCCCGGCGACCGGATTCTCGTCGCCGAGGCGTGGACCCCCACCGTCGAGCGCACCGCCAACTACGTGCGCCCCGACGAGATGCACCAGGCCTTCAACTTCCAGTACCTGTCGACCGCCTGGGACGCCGCCGAGCTGCGCGCCGTCATCGACTCCTCGCTCGACGCGATGCGTCCGGTGGGGGCCCCCACCACCTGGGTGCTCTCCAACCACGACGTCACCCGGCACACCACCCGCTTCGCCAACCCGCCGGGCCTGGGCACCCAGATCCGCACCCCCGGCGACGGCGAGCTCGGTCTGCGCCGGGCGCGCGCGGCGACCCTGCTGATGCTGGCCCTGCCCGGCTCCGCCTACGTCTACCAGGGCGAGGAGCTGGGCCTGCCCGACGTCACCGACCTGCCCGACGAGGCCCGCCAGGACCCGTCGTTCTTCCGCGCGGAGGGCCAGGACGGCTTCCGCGACGGGTGCAGGGTGCCGATCCCGTGGACCCGCGAGGGCAGCTCGTACGGCTTCGGCGCCGGCGGCAGCTGGCTCCCGCAGCCCGCCACCTGGGGCGCGTACTCCGTCGAGGCGCAGAACGGCACGGAGGGCTCCACCCTGGAGCTGTACCGCGCCGCCATCGCCACCCGGCGCGAGCACCCGGGCCTCGGCGCCGGCACGGACGTCGAGTGGCTGGACGCCCCCGACGGCGTGCTGGCCCTCGGCCGCCCCGGCTTCGTCTGCACCGTCAACACGACGGGCGCGCCGGTGCGGATCCCCGCCCCCGGCCGCCTGCTGCTGGCCGGCGGCCCGGTGGCCGTCGACGGCGACACGGTCGAGCTGCCCGCCGACACCACGGTGTGGTGGACGGTGTGACCGTCCCCGCACCCAGGACCGGACCGGCGCTGCGGCTCTCCGACATCGCCGGTCAGGCCGCGGTCAGCGAGGCCACCGTCAGCCGGGTGCTGAACGGGAAGCCGGGCGTCGCGGACACCACGCGTCAGCGGGTGCTCGCGGCGCTCGACATCCTCGGTTACGAACGCCCCGTACGGCTGCGGCAGCGCAGCGCCGGACTCATCGGACTGGTAACGCCCGAACTCACCAACCCGATCTTCCCGGCGTTCGCCCAGTCCGTGGAGCAGGTACTCGCGGGCCACGGCTACACGCCCGTGCTCTGCACCCAGCTGCCCGGCGGCGCGACGGAGGACGAGCTCGTCGAACAGCTCGTCGAGCGGGGCGTGGGCGGCATCGTGTTCCTGTCCGGGCTGCACGCCGACACCTCGGCCGACCCGGCCCGCTACGCCGCGCTCACCGAACGCGGCGTGCCGTTCGTCCTGATCAACGGCTACAACGAGCGCATCAGCGCCCCGTTCGTCTCCCCCGACGACCAGGCAGCCGTACGCATGGCCGTCGGCCACCTCGCCGAGCTCGGGCACCGGCGGATCGGCCTGGCGATCGGACCGCAGCGTTACGTGCCCTCCCGCCGCAAGCGCGACGGCTTCGTCGACGCGGCCGTCTCGCTGCTGGACATGGACCGCGACGAGGCCGAACTCCTCGTCTGCTCCACGCTGTTCAGCGTCGAGGGCGGTCAGGTCGCGGCGGGCGCACTGCTCGACCGCGGCTGCACCGGCATCGTCTGCGGCAGCGACCTGATGGCGCTCGGCGTGGTCAGGGCGGCCCGGGGGAGGGGCCTGGACGTCCCGCGCGACGTCTCCGTCGTCGGCTTCGACGACTCCCAGCTCATCGCCTTCACCGACCCGCCCCTGACCACGGTGCGCCAGCCGGTGCAGGCGATGGCGGCCGCGGCGGTGGGGGCACTGCTGGAGGAGATCGCCGGAAGCCCCGTGCAGCGCACGGAGTACGTGTTCCAGCCGGAGCTGGTGGTACGCGGCTCGACGGCGGCGGCGCGGGTCGCCTGAGCCGGCGCGTCAGCGGGAAGACGTGGGGCCGGGTCCGGAGGGGGGACCCGGCCCCACAGGTTTTCCGGCCGGTCCCTCGTCGGGCGGAGCCGGAGGCCGGTAACGTAGCTCTCTTCGGCCGGTCCGACCGTCCGGAGCCCTGAAGGCGACCGCCCATGACTCTCCCCGCCCCGACACCGGCCCGTCTCCGCCTCGATGCCGCGCTGCACGACGTCGCCGCCACGTTCCGTGGGATGACGGCCGTCCCGGACGAGGCCAACTGTGAGTGCCACTGGGGGAGCGAGGACGAGCTCGCCCAGCTCAAGACACCGGACGCGGAACTCGACCCGGACCTGCTGCGCCGCACATGGGAAGCGGTCGACTGGCGCGATCACGGGGCGGTGCTGCGCCGCATCCTGCCTCAGTTCGCGGCAGCCCTTGTCGAAGGCCAGGTGGAGCCGCTCTTCGACATGGGCGACGTCGGCCGGTCCTTCGCGCGCGGCAGGTGGCAGCGATGGCCCGCCGGTCAGGCAGCCTCCGTACGGGAGTTCCTGCACGCATGGTGGGCCGACAGCCTCACGGCACCCGACGTGGCCGTGCCGGCGCCCGACGTCTTCGCCCTGTGCGCCGAGGCCTCGGACACCGTGACTCCCTGGCTCGCTGTGTGGGCCGCGACGACCCACCCCACGGCCGACAGGCGCCTGGCGGAGGCGGTGGACCTGTGGGAGTGCGACCTGCTGGGCGACGAACTCCCCTGGCACGCCTGGGACCACGACGAGAGGAGGGTCACCGAACTGAGCACGTGGCTGGCCCAACACGCCCCCGCACGGCTCACCTCCCAGGGAGCCTCCGAGGAACTGCACGACGCGGTACGGCTGCTCGGCATTCCCGGCCCTGCCCGCTGGGAGGACCCGCACTGGCCGGGGCACACCTACTGAGCCGTATGCGAGCGCCCGCGCCCGTTCCGGTGCGGCGACTGGAACCGTACGTACGTCATCGGGCCGCCGGGTCAGTTCTCGGCGGCGTACGTCACGAAGGCTTCCCACGCGGTGGGGGTGAACCCGAGGTGGGGGCCGACGGTGCGCTTGGAGTCGCGGACGTGCATCGTGGAGGTTGTGGCCGCCACCTCGACGCAGTCGTTGCCGTCACCGCTGCTGCTGTAGCTGCTCCTGAGCCACTCCAGCTCCGTGGCTCCCTCGGCAGAGGGCTTGTGGATCATGTTTCTCCCAGCAGTTGCTCAATGAAGGCCAGAGACTCACGTGGCGTAAGAGCCTGCGCCCGGATCATGCCATAGCGCAATCCGAGGATCCTGAGCTGCTTCGGGTCGGAGACCGGACGGCCACTGAACGCCCCCTCGGATCGCCCCACCGCACTACCGTCGGGAAATCGCAGTACCTCGATCAGCCCACCCGTCCCGGGATGCTCCTCGCGACACGTCGGCATCACCTGGATTGCCACGTTCGACAATCGCCCCACCTCCAAGAGATGTTCGAGTTGGCGACGCAGAACCATTGTGCCTCCGACCGGGCGGCGGAGTGTCACCTCCTCCTGGACAAAGCTCAGCGAGGGCAGGGGAGTCCGGTGGAGGATGGATTGCCGGGCCAGACGAGCACCCACCACTCGGTCCGTCTCGTCCTGTGTGTAGGTCGGCAACCATGAGGCGAACAGCGCCCTCATGTGCTCCTCGGTCTGCAACAGGCCGTTGATGTTGTGGTGGTGATACGCCTCCAGTTCGACGGCCTTGGCCTCCAGTCGTGCCAGGTCTCGCACCTTCTTCGGGTATCGGACCTCCGCCATTTCCCTCTTGAACATGGCGAGCTTGCCGGCTGCGCCGAGCGCTTCGTCCGCCTTGTCCAGGAACTCCGGGCGTGGGATGCGGCGGCCGCTCTCCACCTTGAAGACCAGGTCCTCCCCGTACCCGATCGCGGCCCCGAACTCACCGGCGCGCATTCCCGCTGACTCACGCCAGGCCTTGATCTGGCGGCCCACAGAGGTGACCAGTGCCGCGCCCGGCTCGTCGTCCGGGTCGACCTCCCAGCCGGGTTCGTCCGCCCCGTCGTTGCCGCGTGCCGTACCGACCTCGTCCACGCTCATCCGTGCCCCACTTCCGACGCGCTTGTCGTTCCTGCCCAACCCGTGTCGTCCCCGGGGGTCACTCCGGACAGCCGGGACAGCACTGGACAATCACCGTACGTAACCGGCTTGTCGCTTCTCACGCTATGCAGGCAGGGCCACGCTGAGTGACGTGACCCAAGAAATCACCCGAACCGAACATTCCGCTCCGACACGGGAGTTCACTGTGCTGCTCTCTCCCACGCGCCGGGGTGCCAGGCTCGCCCGGCTCCTCGCCACGGCCCATCTGGGCGACTGGGGGATCCCCGTCGGGCCCGCCGCGCACGTCGTGGCCGAGTTGGCCGCCAACGCCGCCGTGCACGGCCGCGTACCGGGCAGGGACTTCCGGCTGCGCCTCGCGGTGCACGGTGATGCGCTTCTCCGGATCGAGGTGACCGACACCCGCAGTGAGCGGCTGCCTGCCTCCGAGGTGCCGCCCGAGGACGCGGAGTCGGGGCGCGGGCTGCTGATCGTCGGGGCACTCGCGGACCGTTGGGGGATCGACGTCGGACCTGCCCCGCGCAAGACGGTCTGGGCCGAGCTCGACCTCGTACGGTGACCGCCGCCACCGGGTCGCGGTGGCCCGCGACCCGGTGGGCCGCGACGTGGTGGGCCACGACGCTAAATGCTTTGAAAGAACTCGGGAAATCACCCTCCCCAACCCAACCCGTCCCTCCTGCGCGCTTCGTCACTCACTTGGGTGACATAGGGCAACTGGGCTGGATTTTGCATGTGTTGTCGGGCATATGCTCACCTCGACCGTCACAGACATGCGACGGCCCCCGACGGGACTGGCATCCCGATCGAGGGCCTGACCACCGAGGAAGAAGAAGCTTCCTGATGGATACCCCGCAGATTAGCGCGCCTCCGTCCGCCCGGCCCGCCGTTTCGGGCGTGATTCACAGCAATGTCCGGCACGCCGCAGGCTTCACCGTCATCGGTAACCACCTCGCCCAGCACCGTGGCCTCTCCCTCGTCGCGATCGGGCTGGCCGCGCACATCCAGTCGCTGCCGGAGGGGGCGAGGATCGGCATCAAGCGGCTCGCCGAGCGCTTCCCGGAGAGCGAGACCCGTATCGCCGCCGCCCTACGGGAGTTGGAGTCGGCCGGATACCTGCACCGCAGCCGCGTACGCCTCGCCGACGGCCGCATCGTGACCCGGACCGTCTCGTACAACCAGCCGGGCACGATCGCCGCCGGCGCGCCCGCCACCTTCCCCCGGCCCCGGCCCGCGCGTGGCGCGGCCGAGCCCGTGGCGCCTGCGCCGACGGCCTCACCGGTGCCGTCCCCACCGCCGCCCGCCCCGGTTCTCGTACCGGCGCCTACCGCCCGTACGGCACCACCCCCGCCGCTTCCGCAGCCGCAGGCCCTCACGCTGGAGCTCCAGCGCACGGCCTCCGCGCTGCTCGCCGATCTGCGCCGCCACGCGCCTCAACTCGTCGTGTCCGAGGCGGACATCAGCGCACTGACGCCCGGAGTCGTCGCCTGGCTCGAACGCGACACCCCGCCCGACACCGTCCGGCATGCCCTCACCGCCGACCTGCCCGTGCCGCTGAAGCACCCGGCCAAGCTCCTGCGGCACCGGATCTCCACGCTCCTGCCGCCGCCGCTGCCCGGGATGCGCGAGCTGGAAGCCGCGCGCCCGCGCGTGGTCGTCATCCCGCTCCAGAACTGCGACCGGTGCGACCGTGCCTTCCGCTCACGGCACCCCGGTCACTGCCGTGACTGCCGTACCGACCTGCCCACAGCCGCCTGATCCCGAACGGAACCCCATGGTCAGCGCACCGCACGAAGCGATGCACCGCATCTTCCAGGAGTACCCGGAGCTCGTGTCCCAGCTCTCCGGCGTCCTCGGGCTCGAACTGCCGCCCGTCGTGTCGGCGGAGCCCGTGACCGTCGATCTCACCGAAACCGAGCCGCTCGAACGGCGTGTCGACACCCTCCTGCGGATCGGGACGGAGAACGACGGCCCGTTCCTCCTCGTGGTCGAGGCCCAGGGGAAGAAGGACCCGGGCAAGACGGCCAGCTGGCCGTACTACGTCACGTACCTGAACAACAAGTACCGGCTTCCGGTCCTTCTCCTGGTCGTCTGTCAGGATCACGCGACCGCCGCATGGGCCGCCCGCCCTCTCACCATCGGCCTGCCCCAATGGCCGACGGTGACCACCCGCCCCCTGGTGGCGGGACCGCACAACATGCCTGTCATCACCAACGTGGCCGAAGCCCGCAAGGATCTGCCGCTCGCCACACTCGCCGCCATCACACACGCTGACAATCCGGACGTCGATGCGATACTGAAGACGATGTCCGTCGCCCTGCGCGACACACCGGAAGCGATCGCTGGACCCGTCGTCGAATTCATCGCACAAGGCCTGGGCAACCGCCCGGCTGCACAACAGTGGAGGAACCTGGTGGCCGTGGATCTCTCCTTCTACACCTCGCCGCTCTCCGAGGAAATCCGTGACGAAGGCCGCGTCGAAGGCCGCGTCGAAGGGCGCGTTGAAGGCCGCGCCGAAGGGCGCGTCGAAGGCCGCGTCGAGAGTCACGCCGAGGGTGTCCTGCTCATCCTGAATGTCCGCGGCATCGAGATCACCGACACCACCCGGGACAGGGTCACCACCTGCGATGACCCGGAGCTCCTCCGTCGGTGGTTGGCGCACGCAGCGGTCGTCACGACATCCGACCAGATCTTCGACGATGTAGCTCCCGCCGATCGGTAGCGTCGCGTCCTCCGATGCCGGTTGCTCTTCGCGGCGTACCGGCATCGGCCCGTCGGCATCACAGTGGAGGAACCTGGTGGCCGTGGATCTCTCCTTCTACACCTCGCCGCTCTCCGAGGAAATCCGTGACGAAGGCCGCGCCGAAGGCCGCGTCGAAGGGCGCGTTGAAGGCCGCGTCGAGAGTCACGCCGAGGGTGTCCTGCTCATCCTGAATGTCCGCGGCATCGAGATCACCGACACCACCCGGGACAGGGTCACCACCTGCGATGACCTGGAGCTCCTCCGTCGGTGGTTGGCGCACGCAGCGGTCGTCACGACATCCGACCAGATCTTCGACGATGTAGCTCCCACCGATCGGTAACGCGCCGCGTTCCGCGGCGGCGCGCCCATGAGTCACCCCGACAGGACACCGAGAGGACTTCTCCGATGCGCAGCGTGACGTATTCCATGGGTGTCTCGCTCGACGGCTACATCGTCGGGCCGGACGGCGAGTTCGACTGGACGGCGCCCGACGAGGAGGTGTTCCGCTTCTGGATCGACGACCTCCGGCAGGTCGGCGTCCACCTGCTGGGGCGACGGCTGTACGAGACGATGCTGTATTGGGAGACCGCCGACCAGGATCCCTCGCTCGACGACTCCATGCTCGAATGGGCCGCGCTCTGGAAGCCGCTCCCCAAGGTCGTGTTCTCCACCACGCTGTCGGCGGTGGAGGGCAATGCCCGCCTGGCCTCCGGCGGCCTGGCGGAGGAGATCGAGAGGTTGCGGGCCGAGCCGGGGGAGGGCGAGATCGCGATCGGAGGCGCGACCCTCGCCGCCGAGGCGAGCGCGGCCGGTCTGATCGACGAGTACCGGTCCATGGTCCACCCGGTGCTGGTCGGCGGTGGCGTTCCGTTCCTTCCCCGGCACGAGCGCCGGGTGGATCTCGAGCTCGTGGGGACCCGCACCTTCAGCTCCGGAGTCGTCTGCCTCCACCACCGCGTGGCGCGTTAGCCGGCTCGTCCGGCCCGGTGGCGGCGCAGCATCAGGAAGAGGCCGGTCGCGACGGCCAGGCCGACGACGGCGAGGGCGGCGCCCTTCACGACCGGTGCGCGCCAGCCGTAGTCGGCGGTGTAGGCGGTCCCGCCGTCCTCCGCGAGCCGTACGCCGTCGATCGCGCCCGGCATGGTGTCGCCGCGGCGGACCTCGACGTCGTCCTTCAGCTGGACGTCCCGCTCCGTGACGGTGCCCTCGGTGCCCGTGAACGTGCCGATCCAGCCGCAGGACTCCTTGCCGCACCGGCGGTCGGTCGGGGTCAGGGCGCCGACCGGGCCGTCCCGCAGGGCGGTGCGGCCCTCGATCCCCTCGGCCGCCAGGCCGAGCCCGCCGCCCAGGGCGATGAGAAGGACGAAGGCGATGGCTATGCGGATGAACACCCGCTCGCGGGTGCGCAGAACGCGTCCGGTACTCATGTGACGGTGATCCTAGCGGGGCAACGCACGGGAGAGGTCCGGGAGTCGGCCCAGGATGGGCCGGCGGGGAAGCGACTTCCGGACCTCTCCACGTCATGACCGGCCCGGTCGGCCGGGCGCGTGGGGCCCGGGGTGCCGGGCCCCCGGCCGACCGGGCCGGAGTCGGGATGAACTTAACAGGCCCGCAATATTTTGCGTAAGACCTTGCAGGAAGAAATCTCCAGGATTTCGCGGATGTGAGCGGGACGTAATCGTCTCGTGTCCAGGGGGTTGACCGGGGCAGGTCAGGATCGTACGGTCTGCGGCACACAGGGTTTTGCATCCTTGCTGCAAGAACCTTCATAGGCCTTGAGGGCACGGCGCGTTGCCATGTGAGGCTGCTCCGCCATCCCCGCTCTTCCCCCACCGCAGGAGGAACCTCATGGCACACAGACCCTTGTCCGCCGGCGCGCTCGCCCTCGCCCTGGGCGCCGCTATTCTCGCCGTCCCCGCGGCCGCCGGTACGGCCCAGGCCGCGCCGGGCGGTGAGAAGGACGTCACCGCCGTGCTGTTCGAGTGGAAGTTCGACTCGGTGGCCAAGGCCTGCACCGACAACCTCGGCCCGGCCGGCTACGGCTACGTCCAGGTCTCGCCGCCCCAGGAGCACATCCAGGGCGGCCAGTGGTGGACCTCGTACCAGCCGGTCAGCTACAAGATCGCCGGCCGGCTCGGTGACCGTACGGCCTTCGCGAACATGGTCAGTACCTGCCACGGCGCGGGCGTCAAGGTCATCGCCGACTCGGTCATCAACCACATGTCCGCCGGGTCCGGCACCGGCACCGGCGGCTCCTCGTACTCCAAGTACGACTACCCGGGCACCTATTCGGTCAGCGACATGAACGACTGCCAGTCGCAGATCAACAACTACGGCGACCGGGCCAACGTGCAGAACTGCGAGCTGGTGGGGCTCGCCGACCTGGACACCGGCGAGGACTACGTACGCGGCAGGATCGCCGGCTACCTCAACGACCTGCTCTCCCTCGGTGTCGACGGCTTCCGGATCGACGCCGCCAAGCACATGCCGGCCGGTGACCTCGCCAACATCAAGTCCCGGCTCAGCAACCCCGGCGTGTACTGGAAGCACGAGGCCATCTACGGCGCGGGCGAGGCCGTCTCACCCACCGAGTACCTCGGCAGCGGCGACGTCCAGGAGTTCCGTTACGCCCGCAGCCTCAAGCAGACCTTCAACAACGAGAACCTCGCCAACCTGAAGAACTTCGGCGAGGGCTGGGGCTTCATGGAGTCGGGCAGGTCGGCGGTCTTCGTCGACAACCACGACACCGAGCGCAACGGCGAGACGCTGAACTACAAGGACGGCGCCAACTACACCCTGGCGAGCGTCTTCATGCTGGCCTACCCCTACGGCTCCCCGGACGTCCACTCCGGCTACGAGTGGTCCGACAAGGACGCCGGCCCGCCCAACGGCGGCCAGGTGAACGCCTGCTACAGCGACGGCTGGAAGTGCCAGCACGCCTGGCGCGAGATCGCCTCCATGGTCGGCTTCCGCAACACCGCCCGCGGCGAGGCCGTCTCGAACTGGTGGGACAACGGCGGCGACCAGATCGCCTTCGGCCGGGGCTCCAAGGCGTACGTCGCCATCAACCACGAGGGCTCCTCGCTGACCCGTACGTTCCAGACGTCGCTGCCCGCCGGTGACTACTGCGACGTCCAGTCCGGCAACGGCGTCACCGTCAACGGATCCGGCCAGTTCACCGCCACCCTCGGCTCCAACACCGCCGTCGCGCTGCACACCGGCGCCCGCACCTGCACCGGTGGCGGCACGACACCCGACCCCGACCCCGGCACGGGCCAGTCCGGCGCCTCCTTCGGCGTCAACGCCACCACCCAGCTCGGCCAGAACATCTACGTCACCGGCAACCAGGCCGCCCTCGGCAGCTGGGCCCCCGGCAGTGCGCTGAAGCTCGACCCGGCGACGTACCCCGTCTGGAAGCTCGACGTCGCCCTGCCCGCCGGGACGTCCTTCGAGTACAAGTACCTGCGCAAGGACGCGAGCGGCAACGTCACCTGGGAGAGCGGTGCCAACCGCACCGCCACCGTGCCGGCCTCCGGCAAGGTCGCCCTGACCGCCGACGTCTGGCGCAGCTGAACCACCACCTGCGGGCCGGGGCCGCGATCGACGGCGTCCCCGGCCCGCACCGCTCGATCCCACCCCCGAAAGCCGAGGAGTACCCGCCCGTGTCCCGAACCACCCTCCGGCGGGGAGCCGTCGCCGCACTGTGCGCGGCGCTGCTGCCCGTCGTGCCGGCGGCCTCCGCGTCCGCCGCGCCCAGACCGCCCTCCCCGCCCTCGGACGCGAAGCTCGCCGAGGAGCCGGCCAGACACGACCTGACCCGCGAGCAGTTCTACTTCGTGCTGCCCGACCGCTTCGCCAACGGCGACACCTCCAACGACCGCGGCGGGCTGACCGGCTCACGGCTGGAGACCGGCTTCGACCCCACGGACAAGGGGTTCTACCAGGGCGGCGACCTCAAGGGCCTCACCCAGCGGCTCGACTACATCAAGGGCCTCGGCACCACCGCCATCTGGCTCGCCCCGATCTTCAAGAACCGCCCCGTCCAGGGCACGGGGGACGACGCCTCGGCCGGCTACCACGGCTACTGGATCACCGACTTCACCCAGGTCGACCCGCACTTCGGGACCAACGCCGACCTCACGAAGCTGATCGACAAGGCCCACGGCAAGGGCATGAAGGTCTTCTTCGACGTCATCACCAACCACACCGCCGACACCGTCGACTACGCCGAGAAGGAGTACGGCTACAAGTCCAAGGGCGCCTACCCGTACCTCGACGAGGACGGCCGTCCCTTCGACGACACCCAGGGCGTCGGGAAGGTGGACGCCGACTCGTTCCCGTACACCCCGCAGAACACGGGCAAGAAGGTCCCCGCCTGGCTCAACGACACCACGATGTACCACAACAGGGGCGACTCGACGTACGCCGGTGAGTCCACCGAGTACGGCGACTTCTCCGGCCTCGACGACCTGTGGACCGAGCGCCCCGAGGTCGTCTCCGGCATGGAGAAGATCTACGAGAAGTGGGTCCGCGACTTCGACATCGACGGCTTCCGCATCGACACCGTCAAACACGTCGACCTCGACTTCTGGACCCAGTGGGCCACCGCCCTCGACGGCTACGCGGCCAAGCACGGGCGCGACGACTTCTTCATGTTCGGCGAGGTCTACTCCGCCGACACCGCGATCACCTCGCCCTACGTGACACAGGGCCGCCTCGACGCCACGCTCGACTTCCCCTTCCAGGAAGCCGCCCGGCAGTACGCCTCCCAGGGCGCCCCCGCCTCGAAGCTCGCCGCGGTCTACGGTGACGACTACCGCTACACCACCGACAAGGCCAACGCCTACGAGCAGGTGACCTTCCTCGGCAACCACGACATGGGCCGGATCGGCACCTTCCTGAAGCAGGACAACCCGAAGGCCGGCGACGCCGAGCTCCTGGACCGGGCCCGGCTCGCGAACGAGCTGATGTTCCTCGGCCGCGGCAACCCGGTGATCTACTACGGCGACGAGCAGGGCTACACCGGCGCGGGCGGTGACAAGGACGCCCGCCAGACCCTCTTCGCGTCGAGGACCGCCGACTACCTCGACGACGACCAGCTGGGCACCGACCGCACGCACGCCTCCGACGCGTACGACACGACCCACCCGCTCTACCGCTCCATAGCGGCCCTGTCCAAGCTCACGGCCGAACACCCGGCGCTGCGCGACGGCGTGCAGACCGAGCGCTACTCCAAGGACTCGGTCTACGCCTTCTCCCGTACGGACACCAAGCGTCCGTACGAGTACCTCGTCGCCTCCAACAATGGCACCGAGGCGCGGACCGTCCAGCTGCCCACCGAGTCCGCGGGCATGAACTTCCGCACCCTGTACGGGGGTTCCGGCGCCGTCCGCAGCGGCTCCGACAAGAGCGTCAAGGTCACCGTGCCCGCGCTGTCCAGCATCGTGCTCCGCGCCGACAAGCCGCTCGGCACCCCCGCCACCAAGCCGTCGGTCACCCTGAAGGCCCCGGCCGCAGGTGCCACCGGCACCGTCGAGCTCACCGCCGACGTCAAGGGCGGCGGGACCGACCGGGTCGTGTTCGCCGCGCAGACCGGCAACGGCAAGTGGGTCACCCTCGGCTCCGCCGACCACGCCCCGTACAAGGTCACCCAGCACCTGGACGGTTCCGTGAAGGCCGGGACGCCGCTGCGCTACAAGGCCGTCGTCGTCGACCGCGCCGGACGCACCGCGAGCGCCCTGGCCGCCGGCACCGCGGGCCAGGCCCCGCCCGCCCCGAAGCCCGTCGCCGTCGAACGCGACCAGGCGATCGTCCACTACAAGCGGTCCGACGGTGACTACGAGGGCTGGCAACTGAAGTCCGGCGACAAGAGCGCCGACTTCATCGGCCGCGACGCCTACGGCGCGTTCGCCTGGATCGACCTCGACGAAGGCACCTCCTCGGTGCCGTACACCATCGAGAAGAACGGCACGGCCGACGGCCCCGGGCGCACCGTCGACCTGGCGGCGACCGGCCAGGTCTGGGTCGAGCAGGGCAAGGACGAGCAGACCACCGAGGCGCCGGAGACCCCGCCGCAGGACACCTCCAAGGCCGTCCTGCACTACCACCGCGCCGACGGGAACTACGACGGCTGGGGCCTGCACACCTGGACGGGTGCCGCCGCCCCCACGGACTGGGCCAAGCCGCTGGAGCCCGTGCGGACCGACGCCTACGGCGTGACCTTCGAGGTCCCGCTCACCGACGGCGCCACCTCGCTCAGCTACATCCTCCACAAGGGCGACGAGAAGGACCTCCCCAGCGACCAGTCCCTCGACATCGCCTCCTACGGGCACGAGGTCTGGATGCTCGGCGGGAAGCCCGGCTACCTGCTGCCGCAGGCCGGCGGGGTGCCCACCCCCGACCTCACCAAGGCCGAGGCCCAGTGGATCGACGCGAACACCGTCGTCTGGAAGGTGAAGGCCACCGCCGCCACCAGCCAGCAGCTCGTGTACGCGAAGAACGGCGGCATCTCCGTCGTCGACGGCGCCCTCTCCGACGAGGGCCGGTGGCTCCGGCTCGGCGCCACCCAGCTGACCGACGCGCAGAAGGCGAAGTACCCGCACCTCAAGGACTACCCGGCCTTCACCGTCGACCCCCGCGACCGGGACCGCGTCCGTGAATCCCTGCGCGGCCAGCTGATCGCCACCCAGCGCGCCGCCAACGGCGCCCTGCTCGCCGCCACCGGCGTACAGACCGCGGGCGTCCTGGACACGCTGTACGGGAAGGCCGCGAGCGGCGCCGCCCTTGGGCCCGTCTTCCGCAAGAGCACCCCGACGCTCTCCGTCTGGGCGCCCACCGCCCGCACGGTCTCCCTCGAACTCGACGGGAAGAGCGTCCCGATGCGGCGCGACGACCGCACCGGCGTCTGGTCGGTCACCGGGAACAAGTCCTGGACGGGCAAGCCCTACCGGTACGCCGTCCAGGTCTGGGCGCCCACCGTCCAGAAGATGGTCACCAACAAGGTCACCGACCCCTACTCCACCGCCCTCACCACCGACTCCGCCCGCAGTCTCGTCGTCGACCTCGACGCCCCGGAACTCGCCCCGCGCGGCTGGTCAGGGCTGAAGAAGCCCGCCGCCGTGCCGCTGCGGGACGCCCAGATCCAGGAGCTGCACATCCGTGACTTCTCCGTCACGGACACCACCTCGAAGCACCCCGGCGAGTACCTCGCCTTCACCGACACCCGCTCCGACGGCATGAAGCACCTCAAGCAGCTCGCCGGCTCCGGCACCAGCTATGTGCACCTGCTGCCCGCCTTCGACATCGGGACGATCCCCGAGAAGAAGTCCGGCCGGCAGCAGCCGGCCTGCGACCTGTCCGTCTACGCCCCCGACTCCGAGGAACAGCAGGCCTGCGTCACGAAGGCCGCCTCGAAGGACGCCTTCAACTGGGGCTACGACCCGCTGCACTACACCGTCCCCGAGGGCAGTTACGCCTCCGACCCGAACGGCACGAAGCGCACCGTCGAGTTCCGCCAGATGGTCCAGGGCCTCAACGGCGCCGGGCTGCGCACCGTCATGGACGTCGTCTACAACCACACCGTCGCCTCCGGCCAGGACGACAAGTCCGTCCTCGACAGGATCGTGCCCGGCTACTACCAGCGGCTCCTGGAGGACGGCACCGTCGCCACCTCGACCTGCTGCGCCAACACCGCCCCCGAGAACACCATGATGGGCAAGCTCGTCGTCGACTCGGTCGTCACCTGGGCCAAGGAGTACAAGGTCGACGGCTTCCGCTTCGACCTGATGGGACACCACCCCAAGGCCAACATCCTCGCCGTCCGCAAGGCCCTCGACGGGCTGACCGTCGCCAAGGACGGCGTCGACGGGAAGAAGATCGTCCTGTACGGCGAGGGCTGGAACTTCGGCGAGATCGCCGACGACGCCCGCTTCGTCCAGGCCACCCAGAAGAACATGGCCGGCACCGGCATCGCCACCTTCTCCGACCGGGCCCGCGACGCCGTGCGCGGCGGCGGCCCCTTCGACGAGGACCCCGGCGTCCAGGGCTTCGCCTCCGGCCTCTACACCGACCCCAACACTTCGGCCGCCAACGGCACCGAGGCCGAACAGAAGGCCCGGCTGCTCCACTACCAGGACCTGATCAAGGTCGGCCTCACCGGCAACCTCGCCGACTACACCTTCACCGACACCCAGGGCCGTACGGTCAAGGGCTCGGCCGTCGACTACAACGGGGCCCCCGCCGGATACGCGGCGGCGCCCGGTGACGCGCTCGCCTACGCCGACGCTCACGACAACGAGACCCTCTACGACGCCCTCGCCTTCAAGCTCCCCGCGGACACCTCGGCCGCCGACCGGGCCCGCATGCAGGTCCTGGCCATGGCGACCGCCGTGCTCTCGCAGGGACCGGCGCTCTCCCAGGCCGGCACCGACCTGCTGCGCTCCAAGTCGCTGGACCGCAACTCCTTCGACAGCGGCGACTGGTTCAACGCGCTGCACTGGGACTGCCGCAAGGGCAACGGCTTCGGGCGGGGCCTGCCGCCCGCCGCCGACAACAAGGACAAGTGGTCCTACGGCAAGCCGCTGCTGACCAACGCCTCGCTCACCCCCGGGTGCGCGCAGATCACGGGCGCGTCCGCCGCCTACCAGGACCTGCTCAGGATCCGTACCACCGAGAAGGACTTCGGCCTGGCCACCGCCGGGCAGGTTCAGGACACCCTGTCCTTCCCGCTCTCCGGCAAGGAGGAGACCCCCGGGGTGATCACGATGCGCCTGGGCAAGCTGGTCGTCGTCATGAACGCCACCCCCGGCACACAGAGCCAGGTCGTCCCCGCGCTCGCCGGGAAGGCGTACGCGCTCCACCCCGTCCAGGCGGCGGGCGCGGACGCCACGGTCAAGAAGTCCTCGTACGAAGGGAAGTCGGGCGGCTTCACCGTCCCGGGACGCACGGTCGCCGTGTTCTCCCGGCGCTGACGCCAACCCCCCCCGCCTACCGGTCCCGGTCCCCGCCCCTCGTGGCGGAGGCCGGGACCGGCCCTTTCGGCGCTCCCTTGTGCGGGCGGCGCGATCACGGGAAGCTGAAGCCGTACACGTGCGTGCACGCTGTACATGTATACGGACCCGTACCGCACCCGCGATCAGGAGCGCTTGATGCCGCAGATCACCGTCGACTACTCCGCCGAGCTCGACGACAGCTTCGACCGGCGCGGCTTCGCGCTGGCCCTGCACCCGCTCGTCGCCGAGACCGTCTCCACCAAGGTCCCCGCCTGCAAGACCCGGTTCCGCAGGGCCGAGGACACGGTAGTCGGCGACGCCCCGGCGGGCGACACCCTCGTGAACGTCTCCATCGCGATGCTGCCCGGCCGGACCCCCGAGACCAAGGCGCGGCTGACGGAGGCCGTCCTGGAGCTGCTGGCCGGGCACCTGAAGCCCGTCGACGGCCTCACCGTCCACGCCTCGGCCGAGGTCCGCGACCTGGACGCCTCCTACCGCAAGGGCTGAGACCGCTGCGGCGGGACGGCCGGTGCGGCGGGGGCCAGGGCCGAGAGCCTGGTGATCAGTTCGCCGAACGGGCCGTCCGCCGGCTCCTGCGCGAAGACCCGCAGCATGATGCCGGCCATCTCCTGGTCGTACGCGGCGCTCACCGCCGCCAGCGCCGCGAAGTCGTGCACCAGCTGCAACTCCAGCTCGCCGCGCGGAATGCGCTTCCCGTCGAGCCAGAGCAGCGCCGTCGACTCGGCCAGCGACACCCAGGACCGCACGACGAGCTCCAGACGCGCGGGCGGGTGCGGAACACCGAGGTGGGCGATGATCTGCTCGTACGCCGCCTGCCGCACCCCGTCCACCAGGGCGTTGGCCGTGGACGAACCACCGGCCGGGCCGCCCCGGATCAAGGCCGCGAAACCCGGGCCGTGCTCCTCGACGAAGTCGAAGAACCGGCGCATCACCCGGATCAGACGGGCCCCCAGAGGTCCCTCGTGCGCCTCCAGGAAGCGGCCGGCCAACTCGTCGGCGGCCCGCTTCAGCGCCGCCTCGTACAGACTGCGCTTCCCCGGGAAGTAGTGGTAGACGAGCGGGCGTGAGATACCGGCCGCCGCCGCGATCTCGTCGATCGAGACCTCGTCGGGCGAGCGGTGACTGAACAACTCCAGGGCGACACGGATCAACTGGGCCCTGCGCTCATCGACGCCCATCCTGCGTCGCACCCCGGTCGTCATGCCGGACAGCCTAACGGGGCAGGCCGAGCGGGCTTCGTCCGCCCGCCGCCCCGGCCTCAGCGGAGGGAGCCCACCCGGCTGCCGTCCGTCAGCAGCCCGGCCAGCCGGGGCCGGTCGCCCTCGCTGGCGGGCAGCGCCAGCAGCCGCCCGGCCGTCCGGCCCCGCACCCCTCCGGTCGCGGACAGGGCCGCGAACTGCCGTGAGCCCGCCGCCAGTACGTACCACCGCCCGGTCTCCGACTTCCACAGCACGCCCGCCAGCACCCGCGGCCTGCGTATCCCGCAGTCCGGCGAATCCTCGGCACGGGCCGCGACCGCCGCGGGCGCCCCGGCACCGCCCGACAGCTCGGGCGGCGCCTGGAACTGGGCCAGGACCCGGCTGCCCGTACCCCGCCAGGTGTCCGCCCGGGTGCAGAACCACAGGGCGTCCCCCGCCCCCTCCGGCAGCCGCTGCCTCGCGAACGGCCAGGAGTTCACCGACCGGACGCCGTTGGACCGCACCGCGGGGAGGAGGCAGGCGGTGCGTGCCCAGCTCTCCCGCTCGGCCCGGCCCGACACGTCGTGCGGAGCCGCCGGAGAGCCCGAGGTGAGGCGTACGGGGGTGAGCTCGCCGAGATCCGTCATCAGCCGCGCCGCGGCACCGTCCCGCAGTTCGAGGGCCTGCCAGGAACGGCAGTCCGCCCGGCCCCCCTCCTCCGACTCCGGCTCCGTCAGCGGGTCCGTCACCCCGTGCCGGTCACGGAGCAGCGGCCGGGCCGCCCCGTGCGGGGCGAGCAGATCGCGTACGCCGACGTCCCGCACCCAGGGCGCCGTCAGATAGCGGATCCGGCCGGTGCGGCGCTGCACCACCAGCGCACTCGCGGTCACCGCGTCCGCGCCGTCCACCCGGGCGAAGTCCAGCGCGGCGCCCCCGGACGGATCGGCGTTGCGCGGTTCGGCGTAGCGCACGACGCGCAGGCCGTCGTGGAACAGCACCACGGCCGCCCGGCCGACCTCGCCCGCGTACAGCAGTTGCGGCGGTCCCATCGGCGGACCGTCGGGCGTCCCGGGCGTCGCCGACGGAACCACCGCGGGGCCGGGCCGTGCCCAGGCGGCGAGGGCACGGCCCAGCAGCCCGGTGTCCCCGGTCCGGTCGCCGCGCGTCGGCCAGACGGTGAAGTCCCGGCGGGTGGAGCCCCGCCAGAGCCCCTCCGGCACCCGGCGCAACGAGGCGGGGTCCAGCGCCCGCTGGGCGGTGTGGTTGCGTGAGTAGAGCGGTGCGGACGTGGCGCTCGGGCCGCCCAGGCCGTCGCCCGGCATCAGCAGCAGCGTCCCGCAGACCAGCAGGGCGCCGGCACCGGCCAGGACGGTGCGCCCGCGCCGCAGGCGGCGGACCGGGTCCGTCGGCCGCACCTGGAGTGAGCACGGGTCGAACTCCGGTGAGGCCAGCAGCGCGTGGGGCGCCGTGAGCGCGTCGGCCTCCAGCAGCGCCGCCCGTGGGTCGTCGACGCCCGCCGCGTCGAGGACCCGGCACACCTCGGCGTCGTCCAGCCCTTCGAGCCCCCGCAGCACGTGCGCGGCCCGGCAGGGGGCCGACGTCTCCGCCAGGGCCTGCTCCAGGGCCAGCTCGTCCGCGCCGCAGGAGTGCGGGAACAGCCGCAGCCCCCACACCTGCGGCACCAGCGGCGGGAACTGCGCCCGCCGCGGCCGCCCGAACCGGAGCAACGGCAGCCCGGCCTCCAGCGCGGAACGCAGCACCCGCAGCCGTACGTACGCGTACGCGCCCGCCGGGTCGGCGCCCTGCCCGCCGGCCAGGGCCCGCTGGGCCATCCAATGCGCCGACAGCACCCGGCGGTTGCGGCCGAGGGAGGGCGCCAGCACGAGATACGCGAGCCGCGCCAGCCGGGCGTAGTGCTCGGCGGGCGCGGCCTCGGCACGCTCCCCGGCGGCCTGCTCCGCGTACGGGCGGCCGGCGGACGGCGGTACTGCTCGCAGAGGGGGCATATTCAGCTGAACGAGCGAATGGTGCGATGGTCACTCCGGCGTGCGCGCTCCGGGGCGGGTTGTGCGGTTTCCCCGCGAAAGCCGGGAGCACCGGGGCACGATGGCCGCATGGTGGAGCAGCTGGAGTGGCGACGAGGACGGACCGGCCTGGTGTCCGTGGCCGTGCTGGCGGGGTTCGCCCTGCTCACCGCGTGCGGCGGGGGAGCGGACGGCGACGACCGGCCCGCCGTACCGCCCACCGCGAGCGGGACCCTGGAGCAGCTCGCGTCCAAGGCGCGCTGCGAGCCGGACCTGCAGACCGACGCCGAGGAGATCCGGCAGGCGAACTGCAAGACGGGTGACGGACGTTACGTCCTGGCGACCTTCGCCACCGACCGCGGCCAGCGGGAGTGGATCAACGAGGCCAACGACTACGGCGGCTCGTATCTCGTCGGCCGGAAATGGGTCGCGGTCGGTGACGCGGACGTGGTCGCGGCGCTGCGCGGCCGGCTCGGGGGGACGGTGGAGACCGCCTCGCCGCACCACTCGGGGAACAGTGGCAGTGGGGGGAGCGAGGAAGGGCACTCCGGTCACCGCACGAGCTGACCGCGCAGGTATGGAGGGGGCGGCGACGACGCCGCCCCCGGTGCTGATCAGCGGCACTTACGCCCGCCGTTGATGCAGCTCACCACCTTCTTCATCAGCTTGTCGTCGAAGACGTTGATGAAGTCGCCGTGGTCGGTGACGGGCTTGTGCAGCTGCTCCGGGAAGGAGTCCACGGCGAAGCCGGGTCCCGGCGGGACGTCGTACACGATGCGCTGGACCAGCTGCGGGATGGCCCTGAAGCCGCCCGGGCACCGCCCGTCGTCCTGGGCGAACGCCACATGGGTGCGGTGGTTGGCGCTGTCGGTGTTCTGCCCGTCCCAGCAGCTCTGGAAGGCGAAGGACCGCACGACCTGGCTGCCCTCGGGGCAGATCGGGTACTTGTCCTTGAGCTGCCTGTCCTCGAACCCGGTGCAGCTCCAGGAGGCGTTGGCGTTGGCGTCGCCGTTGGTGAAGGCCTTGGCGTCCCCGGTGATGATCCGCAGGAAGCGCGGCATGGCCGTGACCTTCCCGGTGGGGGAGCCGACGAACTTCAGCGTGACCTGGGACGGGGTCTGGATCTCCCCGGTGTTCTGGTCCCTGCCGCCGCCGTCCGCGTCCACGTCGTTCTCGTCCTGGCCGTTCTGCAGGCGGAGCACGGGCCAGTAGTACGTGGACCGGTCGCCCTGGTTGCGGCAGGTCGTCTCCCCGGCGGCCAGCTGGTCGTCGCCGGCGAACGCGTCGGTGGCCTGGTTGCCCACGTAGTCGTGCATGTGGTGGGCGCCGTTGCTCACACCGGGGGCCGCGATGACGTTGTCCGGGTTGAACTTGCCGTTCTCGTTACGGCCGCAGTCGGTGGTGAACGTGCCCCGGGAGGCGCCCCGGCGGTTGCGGGGGCGGTCGCCGTCGGGCTGGACGGACTGGATGTCGACGAAGTCGGACGCCTCGGGCCCGTTGCCCTGCGGGTCCTGGTCGCCGCCCTGATCGCCGCCCTGGTCCTCGCCTTGGCCGTCTCCCTGGTCCTGGCCTCCGCCCTGGTCCTGGCCGCCGTCCTGCCCGTCGTCCTGACCGTCCCCCTGGCCGTCTCCGTCGCCCTGGCCGTCCCCGCCGTCCTGACCGCCGCCCGAGCCGTTGCCGTCGTCATCGGCGCGCAGGCCGCAGCCGGCGAGCCCTTCCAGGCCCTGCGGCCGTCGGCCCTCGGACCGCTCGACGGCGGTCCCGATCCGGTCGAGACTGGCCGCCCGCTTGCTCTTCAGCGGACCGAGCACCGCGTTCTCGGCGAGCGCCGGATCCCGGGCGATCCGCTCCTTGCGGTCCGCGAACTCCCGGTACGCGTCGGTGATCTGCGTGTCCATGGCAGCCAGTTCACGGTCGACCTCCGGGCGGGCCCCGTCCGGTATGTCGGGAAGGGCGATCCCCGCGTCGGGACAGTCGATGGTGGACATTTGACGAGCCGCGTTCCGGAACTGCCCCGGAGGCGCACCGGACCCGCCTTCCCCCGCGCTCGCGTAGACATTGACGGCGATCAGCCCGCCTCCCCCCAGGAACAGTGCTGCCGCGGCGACGACGGCCCGGTTGGTGAGCGTCGAACGTTTCTTGCGCGATGTGCGTGCCATGGAACTCCTCCGCTTCGAGTCCGCTTCGAGTGCTTCGAGTCGGAAGCGTGACGTCCCATACGGACCGGGAGCCCCATCCGTTCAGCACCCCGCGGAATCCGTGCGGCGGACTACACCGGCACGGCGTCCACGGGGGCTCCCGTCATCCGGTTGGCCAGCGTCGACATCGTGTAGGCGCCGATGCCGAGAACCACCTCCAGGGCGTTGCGCGAGGTGTAGCCCAGGGACAGGAAGTCCTGGAGGTCCTCGTCCCCGACCGCGCCGGCCGTCGCCAGCGCCGCGAGGGTGAACCGGCGTACGCCCTCCAGCCGTTCGTCGGGCAGGGGCTGCTCCCCGGGTGCCCGCAGCACGGTGACGAGCTCCGGCTCCGCGCCGAGCGCCCTCAGCTTCGCCGTGTGCATCTCCACGCAGATGTGGCACTCGTTGCGGGTGGCCATCGTCATGACGACGACCTCGCGGGACAGCGGGTCCAGGGTGCTCGACTCGAAGGCCGCGCTCGCCTGGAGGAAGCCGTTGAGCGTCTCCGGCGACGTGGCGAGCCGGGCCACCGCGGACGGGACACGGCCGCCCTGCCTGCCGGCCATCGCTTCCATGGTGCGACGGGCGGCGGGCGGCGCCGAGTCGATGGTGTGATCGGGGAAGTGCGTACCGGACATGGGGTCCCCTCGCGGTAAACTCGACAACGTGATTGTCGAAAAGGTAAACCAGGTTGTCGAGGTGCGCAATGGCTGAGGACGGGAACGAAGGCCGAGAGGCGGGGTTCGAACTGCCGCTGCTGCTGTTCGCGGGCTTCCGGTCGATCATCGACGCGCTCCACCGCGACCTGGCCGCCCACGGCCACCAGGACGTGCGCCCGGCGTACGGCTTCGCGCTCCAGGCGGTCGGGCGGGAGGGAGCGAGCGCCAGCGAGATCGGCCGGCGGCTGGGTGTCTCCAAGCAGGCCGCCGGGAAGACGGTCGACAAGCTGGAGGGCCTCGGATACGTGGAACGGGTTGACGACCCCGACGACGGCCGGCGCAAATTGGTCAGGGTCACCGCACACGGCGCCGACATGCTGGTCAGATCCGCCGAGGGCTTCGACCGGATCCGCGCCGAGTGGGCCGAAGTCCTCGGCGCGGAGCGGGTCGCGGCCCTGGAGGCGGACCTGCGCAGGATGGCACCCGCGGGCGCGTTCCGGCTGGACGCGGAGAGGTGGTTCGCGGGCTGAGGGCCGCCGCCCGTGGGTCAGCCCCGGTCGAGGTAGGCGAGGACAGCGAGCACGCGGCGGTTGTCGTCGTCCGACACGGGCAGGCCGAGCTTGCCGAAGATGTTCGAGGTGTGCTTGGCCACCGCCCGCTCGGTGACCACCAGTTGCGAGGCGATCGCCACGTTCGAACGCCCCTGTGCCATCAGCTCCATGACCTCGCGCTCCCGGGGCGTCAGGCCGCCCATCGGCTCGTCCGCCGAACGCCGTGACAGCAGCTGCGAGATGACCTGCGGATCCATCGCCGTACCCCCGGCGGCGACCCGGCGTACCGCGTCGATGAACTGGTCGGCGTCGAACACCCGGTCCTTCAGCAGGTAGCCGATGCCGCCGTTGCCGTCGGCCAGCAGCTCACGGGCGTACAACTGCTCCACGTGCTGCGACAGGACGAGCACCGGCAGACCCGGCCTGTTGCGGCGGGCGGCCAGCGCGCACTGCAGGCCCTCGTCGGTGTGGGACGGCGGGAGCCGGACGTCGACGACGGCAACGTCCGGCTCCAACTCGGCCAGTGCCCTGGTGAGTTCGGGCCCGCTCTCGACTGCTGCGGCGATCTCGAAATCGTAGGCTTCGAGCATGCGTACGAGGCCGTCGCGGAGCAGGAAGAGATCTTCGGCTAGGACAACGCGCAAGGGATCTCCATGGTCACCATGGTGGGGCCGCCCGCAGGGCTGCTGACAGCCAGTACGCCGTCGAATGTACCCAGTCGGCGTTCGATCCCGCCCAGTCCCGATCCGGCGCCGACGGCCGCACCGCCCCTGCCGTTGTCCGTGACGGAAATCCGCAGCATGCCGTCCGCGTGGTGCACGTCCACCCACAGGCGGTCGGCGGCCGCGTGCTTCACCGCGTTCGTCAGGGCCTCGCTGACCGCGAAGTACGCCGCCGACTCGACCGGGGCGTCCGCCCGGCCGGGAAGCTCCACGGTCACCTCGGACGGCACCGGCATCCGCAGGGCCAGCGCCTTCACCGCGTCCCCGAGCCCCCGCTCGGCGAGCACCGGCGGGTGGATGCCCCGTACGAGATCACGCAGCTCGGTCAGCGCCTCCGCGGAGGACGTACGCGCCATCGCCAGTAGCTTCTTCGCCTCCGCCGGGTCCTTCTCGACGAGTGCCTCGATCGTGCCGAGGTTCATGCCCATGGCGACCAGCCGGGCCTGCGCCCCGTCGTGCAGGTCCCGCTCGATGCGCCGCAGTTCGGACGCCGCCGTGTCCACGGCCTCGTGGCGGGTCTCGGTGAGCCGGGCGATGCGCCGCGCGAGCTCCTCCTGGGTGGGTGCCAGCGCCGACCGGGCGAGCACGAAGTGCAGCCGCAGCAGGGGCTTGCTCGCGAACAGCCCGACGTGGAAGATCGCGATGCCGAGCGCCGCGGCGGCCAGGCCGGTCGCCTGGCTGCTGACCGGCACGAAGCCGTACCAGTACGTGCTGTCCTCGAACACCCGCCACAGCCCGGCCGCCAGGACGAACCCCTCCAGCGGGAAGACCAGCAGCGCGAAGGCGAGGACCAGCACCACGTAGCCCGCCGTCATGTCGAGCAGCAGCCACCGCAGGTCCCGCCAGGTCGCCGGGTCCTTCAGCAGCAGTGTGGTGCGCTCGACCTGCCCGGTGAAGCCGGTGCGCACATCCTTCGGGAACGGCCGGTAGGGGACCGGGATGCGGATGTCCGACCACTCCGCCGCCAGCAGCCGGCGCTGGTTGGCGTGCTTGCGCACGGCTTCCATGACCCACGGGGTGGTGACGAGGCCGATGCCCAGCAGGACGAAGGCGATCGAGAGGACCGACAGGACGAAGAGGGTGGTCGAGCCCGCGATGCTCGCGAAGGACAGGACGAACGCCCGCCCACCGGTGAGCAGCGCGGTCCTTACCCGGCCCTGTGCCGTTCTCATGATGGTGTCTCCCCTCGCCGGGTCCCTGTCGGGTCCCGTTCGGCACCCAGTCTCGCCTCCGGGAGGGGGCCACCGTCAGCCGTTCCGCCACCCGGCCGGGGGTGTACCTGGCACCACCATGAAACGGGGGAGGCCCCGGGCGGTGAACCCGGGGCCTCCTGTGTGAGCGGGGTGTGATCAGGGCGCGTACTTGTAGCCCACGCGCCGCACGGTCTGGATCGACCGGCGGTGCTCGGCGCCCAGCTTGCGGCGCAGCCGGGCCACGTGGACGTCGACGGTGCGCCCGTCGCCCACATGCCCGTAACCCCAGACCGTCGTCACCAGCTGATCGCGGGTGTGCACCCGGTGCGGGTGCGCCACCAGGTGGGCCAGCAGCTCGAATTCGAGGTACGTGAGATCGAGGGTGACACCGTCCACGGCGGCGGTGCGCCGTGTGGAGTCGATCCGCACGGGACCGCCCGCCGGGGCGGTGCCGGGCGGCGCCTGCTCCGGCACGAGCTCCCGGTGCTGGGCGGAGGCCACGGCCCCGGCCAGGGCCGGCTGCTGGTCGGCGGGCACGAGGACCAGGTAGCCGACCATCGGGGGCCGGCCCGGCAGGGCCGGCAGCGTGTGCTGGGGCGCGGGCAGCCAGGTGGCGCCCGGCGGCAGGAAGCCGGCCACGTCCGGGAACTCGACGACCTCGTCACGGTCGACGGCACGCAGTCGGCGGTTGGGGGACAGGGGGGTGCGAGCGGTGGTGGTGGCCGCAGCGGACACCGCGGACGCCGCGGTGGCGGCGGACGCGGTGGAGAAGGTACGGGTGTTCGCCATGAGGGTCAGCTCTTTCGCGCGAGGAGTCGTCGAGGACGTACGTCGTGCGCGCGGGCCGAAGGCCGGGGTGATGCGGCTTTAGAGGGCCTGCGCGTTCCACGCGCGGCAACACACCCGGTCGAAGTCATGGTGCTGACGAGAGGGCCAGAACGGCTCGAGGTCGCTGCGACCCGACGCGATGTACTGGAAGCTGGCCATGCCCCCATTGAAGCAGACATCGGCGCCGCGCAGCAGTGTTCTCTCACCCGTCGATACGGACCGCTGTGTCAGGTTCCTCACGCCCCCCTTGCGTACCGGCACGATCCCCCTTCCGCGCCGGCCGGGCACGCCGAAGGGGCGCCCGCGAGCGGACGCCCCTTCATGCCGTGCCGGTGACGGATCAGACCTGGCCGGCCTTCTCCAGCGCGGTGCAGCAGGTGTCGACGATCAGCCGCGTGACCACGTACGGGTCGACGTTGGCGTTCGGGCGGCGGTCCTCGATGTAGCCCTTGCGGTCCTGCTCGACCTGCCACGGGATGCGGACCGAGGCGCCGCGGTCGGAGACGCCGTAGCTGTACTCGTTCCACGGGGCGGTCTCGTGCAGGCCGGTGAGGCGGTCGTCGATGCCCGCGCCGTAGTTCTTGACGTGGTCCATCGGCTTGGAGCCCTCACCGAGGGACTCGGCCGCGGTGATGATCGCGTCGTAGCCCTCGCGCATCGCCTTGGTCGAGAAGTTGGTGTGCGCGCCCGCGCCGTTCCAGTCGCCCTTGACCGGCTTCGGGTCCAGGGTCGCGGAGACGTCGAAGTCCTCGGCGGTGCGGTAGAGCAGCCAGCGGGCGATCCACAGGTGGTCGGAGACCTCCAGCGGCGAGACCGGGCCGACCTGGAACTCCCACTGGCCGGGCATGACCTCGGCGTTGATGCCGGAGATGGCGAGGCCCGCCTTCAGGCAGTTGTCCAGGTGCTTCTCGACGATGTCGCGGCCGAAGATCTCGTCGGAGCCCACACCGCAGTAGTAGCCGCCCTGCGCGGCCGGGAAGCCGCCCTCGGGGAAGCCGAGCGGACGGTGTCCGGCGAAGAAGGTGTACTCCTGCTCGATGCCGAAGATCGGCTCCTGGTCCGCGAACTGCTCGGCGAGCGGACGCAGCGAGGCGCGGGTGTTCGACTCGTGCGGAGTCATGTCGATGTTGAAGACCTCGCACAGGACGAGGATGTCGTCGCCGCCGCGGATCGGGTCCGGACACGAGAAGACCGGCTTCAGGACCCGGTCGGAGGAGTGGCCCTCGGCCTGGTTGGTGCTCGAACCGTCGAAGCCCCAGATGGGCAGATCCGCCACGCCCTGCGCGGGGCTGCCGGCCATGATCTTCGTCTTGGAACGAAGCTTGGCGGTCGGCTCGGTGCCGTCGATCCAGATGTACTCAGCCTTGAACGTCACGGACGCCATCCTTTGCGGGTGCTGCGGTCTATGTGCGCAGCTTGGCAAGACGCGATTTCCCGTCCGTTGCCCGAATGTGAACCCGGTGTTACCGAGGTTTCGCGGGTGTGCCGGACGGCAGGTCCCCGCCGCTCCGGGGCGTCTCACCCTGCGTCGTACTGGATACGTTCCGCACCGCCGGGCCGGGCAGGCAGACTGGCGCCATGACCACACCTCCAGCTTCCACCGCCCCGCTGCGGGTCGGCCTCGTCGGTGCGGGCCCCTGGGCGCGCATGACCCACGCCCCCGCCCTCGCCGCCCACCCCGGCGTCGTACTGAGCGGCGTATGGGGCCGCCGTCCCGAGGCGGCGGACGCGCTCGCCGCGGCCCACGGCACCGGGGCGTACACCGGCGATGCGGGCCTCGACGCGCTGCTGGCCGCGAGCGACGCGGTGGCGTTCGCCGTGCCGCCGGACGTCCAGGCGCCCCTGGCCGTGCGGGCCGCCGACGCCGGATGCCACCTCCTGCTGGACAAACCGGTCGCCACGACGGTGACCGCGGCGCGCGAGGTCGCCGACGCCGCGGAGCGGGCCCAGGTCGCCTCCGTGGTCTTCTGCACGCTGCGGTTCGCGAAGGGCACGGCCGGCTGGGTCGCCGAACAGGCCGCGACGGGCGGCTGGTTCACCGCCCGTGCCCAGTGGCTTGCCGCCCTCTACGCCCCGGGCACCGGCAACGAGTTCGCCGCCTCGCCCTGGCGCCGCGAGAAGGGCGGCCTCTGGGACTGCGGCCCGCACGCCCTCTCGGTGCTGATCCCGGTCCTCGGGGACGTGACGGACGTGGTCGCGGCCCCCGGCCCCGCCGACGCCACCCATCTGCTGCTGCGCCACGCCTCCGGGGCGTCCAGCACCGTCACCCTCGCCCTGGACGCCCCGTCGGCGGCGGCCGGCACCGAGGTCGAGTTCCGGGGCGAGCACGGGGTCTTCGCCCTGCCCGAGGGCGGCGGCAGCGCCCTGGAAGCCTTCGGGGCGGCCGTGGACGCCCTGCTGGAGGCCGCGCGTACGGGGGAGGCGCACCCCTGCGACGTACGGTTCGGGCTGCGCCTCACCGAGGTGCTCGCCGAGGCGGAGGCACAGCTGGGGCGGGCTTGAGCGCAGCCGCAGGGGGTGAGCCGGCACGACCCGCTAGGGTGCGGTGGTCGAAGGCCGTCCGTCAGGGGGGAGAGGGAACCATGAACCAGAGGTACCGCGACCACGGCATGGACTCCCTGCCCGACTGGCTGGCGGCGACCCTCGGCATCCTCGCCCTGGTGATCGTGCTGGCCTTGTTCGGGGCGCTCCTGCTGATCGGCCGCCGGCGGAAGGACCCCGAGGCGAAGGCCCGGGCCGCCGCCGGCAAGGCGAGCCGCCGGCGCCAGGCCGACCTCCGTGAGCGGCGCCTCGCGCTGCAGAGGAAGGCCGGGCGGCGGGAGCCCTGAGCGGGGGCGTCCCGGCCCCTCGCCGGCGCCCCCGGTCCTCCTCGGCGCCCCGGTCCCTGCTGCTCGGCGCCCCCGGTCCTCCTCAGCGCCCCAGCGCGTCCCGTACCGCCTCGTCCGTCCGCGCCACCACGGCCGAACCGTCCTGCGCGGTGATGATCGGACGCTGGATCAGCTTCGGGTGACCGGCCAGTGCCTCGATCCACCGCTCGCGCGAACCGGCGTCCTTCGCCCACTCCTTGATCCCGAGCTCCTTCGCCTCCGCCTCCTGGGTCCGGGTGATGTCCCACGGCTCCAGCCCGAGCCGGTCGAGCACGGCCCGGATCTCCTCGGGCGACGGCACGTCCTCCAGATAGCGGCGGACCGTGTAGTCGGCGCCCTCCGCGTCGAGCAGACTCAGCGCGCTGCGGCACTTGGAACAGGCGGGATTGATCCAGATCTCCATGGGGCCCAGGGTACGGGAGTGAACCTCCAAAAGGCCTCTGGCCAGGGGCGATTGTCAGTGGGGGGCAGTAGAATGGAGGGAGTTCGTGAGGGTTCCACCACCGTGCCAGGAGGTTGCCGATGGCCGTTGCCACAGTCACGACCGAGCCGCTCCACAAGCCCCTGCGGAAGAAGCCGCTCCCCGCGGGCCGGCCCCGTGAGTGGTATGTCTCCCACAACCGCCGCCTGAAGGCCATGCGCCTGGCGATAGCCCTGCTCGACACCGGGGTGTACCAGCCGTCGAGCGCCGACAACGCCCGTATCCGCGCGGCGGCCGACCGCCTCGCCATCCACCCGCCGTCCGACACCACTTGCCGCATGGTCCGTGCCCTGATCCGCTACGGCCGCTGACCGGCAGCCCGCACCCCCGGCGCGTCCGGGGGTGCGGGCGCGGTCGCTCCGGCGCGCGGCCGGAAAGGGCCTCTGGCCACCGCACGCGCCGTCCGGAAGTGTGACGTGTCACAGACAACGCGGCGGGCCTGTGGGAACTTCAACCCTGTTACTCGCCAGTTGAGTTACCGACATGTGCGCGGAGAGGGTCAGATGAGCACTCTGCAAGCCATCACGCTCGACCAGGTGGTCGACACGGACCACTACCCCCTGTCGGACCCCGGGCACACCGAAACCCGCGCCGTCGTGGCGCGGGCCAGGCGCGAACTGGCCGAGGTCGGCTGCACCGTACTGCCGGACTTCATCCGGCCCTCGCTCCACGAGGTCCTGCGGCGGGAATGCGCCGCCCTCGCCCCGGACGCGTACTTCGACGTCGAGACGGTCAACGTCTACAACATCGACGTGGACGCCGACCTGCCCGAGGGCCACCCCGGCCGCCGCACCTTCGAGCGCGGCAACGCGTTCGTCGCCCGCGACCGCATCCCCGGGGACACCCTCATCGGCAGGCTCTACGCCCATGAGTCGTTCCAGCGCTTCGTCGCCGACTGCTTCGGGCTGCCCCGCCTGTACGAGCTCGCCGACCCGCTCTCCGGGCTCGTGCTCAACGTCGTACGGCCGGGCATGGAGCACCCCTGGCACTTCGACACCAACGAGTACACGGTCAGCATGCTGACCCAGGAGGCGCAGGAGGGCGGCTCCTTCGAGTACTGCCCGAACATCAGGTCCGCCGAGGACGAGCGCTTCGACGACGTGCGCGGAGTCCTGGACGGCACCGGCGCACGGCAGCCGGAGCGCCTGCCGCTGAGGCCGGGCGACCTCCAGCTGTTCAAGGGCCGTTACGCGCTGCACCGCGTCAGCCCCGTACGCGGTGAACTCGCCCGGCACAGCGCGATCTTCGCCTACAGCGAGCGCCCCGGCGTCATCGGGAGCGTGTCGCGCACCCGGCAGCTCTTCGGCCGCGTCCTGCCCGAACACCTGGCCGCCGAGGGACGCGCCGTACGGGGCGACCAGCTGCTGGACTAGGGCCTTTCCGAACGGTCCCAGGCCCTGCCACGCGCCCCCACCGAGGAGAAGCCCCTTGCGTCTCGACGCGTCCGGAAAAGTCTCGCTGGACCACATCTACACCGCGCCCGACCCCCGCACGTACTTCCAGGTGCTCCGCCCGCTCGGCTACCGCGTCCCCCAACTGGCCAAGCCCTGGTTCGACAAGCTCATCAAGGAGTACCGGGAGACCGAACGGGTGGCCGTCCCCCGGGTGCTGGACATCGGCTGCTCGTACGGGATCAACGCCGCCCTGCTCAAGTACGACGCCACGATGGACGAGCTGTACGCACGCTACGACGGCAGCGCCCCCGCCTCCCGCGCCGAACTCCTGGAGCGCGACCGCGACCTCTCCCGCTCCCGCAGCCCCGCGCACGCCCTGCGCTTCACCGGCCTGGACGCCTCCACCAGCGCCCTGGCCTACGCGCACGAGGCCGGGTTCCTCGACGACACCGTCCACGCCGACCTGGAGGCGGACGACCCCACGCCCGCACAGCGCGACCGCCTCGCCGGGACGGACCTGGTGATCTCGACGGGCTGCATCGGCTACGTCACCGAGCGCACCCTGACCCGGGTGGTCCGCGCGCAGGACGGCCGCCTCCCCTGGATGGCGCACTTCGTGCTGCGGATGTTCCCCTTCGACCCCGTCGAGGCCGCCCTGGACGAGCTGGGCTACCGGACGGTCCGGGTCGACGAGGTCTTCAAGCAGCGGCGGTTCGCGGGCCCGCAGGAACAACGGGGCGTCCTGGACAGCCTGGACGCGGCCGGTGTCGACGCGAGCGGGCTGGAGGAGGACGGCTGGCTCTACGCTCAGCTCCATCTCTCCAGGCCGAAGGACCGGTAGACCCACCCATCCCCACTCACCGAGAAGAGAGCCGCATTGAACGTCAGTCAGGAAGCAGCAGCCGGCGCGACCTTCGCCCGTGAAGGCAGCCTCCCGCGCGTGCCGCTGCCCACGCTCGAGGCGAGCTGCGAGAGGTTCCTCGCCTGGTGCGCCCCACTGCTGACCGCCGAGGAGCGGGCGGCGACGGAGGCCGAGGTCGCCGCGTTCCTGCGGCCCGGCGGCCCCGGCCGGACCCTGCACGCGGCGCTCGAGGAGTACGACGCGACGGAGGGCGTGCACAGCTGGCTCGACACGTTCTGGCCGTACCGCTACCTCGGGCGCCGGGACCGGATCGCGCTCAACGCCAACTTCTTCTTCCTGTTCAAGGACACCGGCCAGGGGCAGCTCGACCGTGCGGCCGGGCTCGTCGCGGGGGCGCTGCACTACAAGCGCCGGCTCGACGAGGGGCTGATCGCGCCGGTGGAGCAGCGCGGGGTGCCCCAGTCGATGGTGCAGAACGCGTACCTCTTCTCCACGACCCGTGTCCCCGGGGTGCCGCTGGACACCGTGCGCGCCCCGTACAGCGACGAGGCGCCCGGACCGTCCACGGCCCGGCACATCGTGGTGTACTTCCGGGGCACCATGTTCCGGCTGGACGTGCTCGGCCCCGACGGCGTCCCGCACGGCCTCGACGAGATCGAGGCCGGGCTGCGCGCGGTCACCAAGGCCGACGTCCACACGGCCGAGGAGGACCGGGTCGGCCATCTCACCACCATGGCCCGGGCGGAGTGGGCGGCGGCCAGGGCGTCCCTCGTCGACGGTCACCCCGGCAACGCCCGGACGCTGGAGGACATCGAGACCGCGCTCTTCTGCGTCTGTCTGGAGGACTTCGCGCCCGAGGACACCCAGACCGCCTGCGACGAACTGCTGTACGGGGACCGGGGCAACCGCTGGTTCGACAAGGCCGTCTCCTTCGTCGTCTACGCGGACGGGCGGGCCGGCATCAACGTCGAGCACTGCGAGCTGGACGGGACCACCATCCTCAGCTTCACCGACGCCCTGCTCGGCGCCTCGCCGGACGAGCACTCCCGCGGCTCCGGAGCCCGCCCCCAGGGCGAGCCGGTTCCGCACCCCCTGGCCTTCGAGCTGGACGCGCCCCTGCGCGCCCAGGTGCGCACCGCGGCCGAGGCGTTCGCCGCGTACGGCGAGGCCACCGCCACCCGCACCGTGTCGTTCGGCGACTTCGGCAGCACGGCGGCCAAGGCGCTCGGGGTGTCCCCGGACGCCTTCGTCCAGGCCGCGTACCAACTGGCCCACCAGCGCGCCAAGGGCCACCTGGGAGCCACGTACGAGTCGATCGCCACCCGCCAGTACCGCCACGGCCGCACCGAGGCGATGCGCGTGGTCACCCCCGAGATGCCGCTCTTCGTCGCGGCGATGGACGACCCGGCGGCGGACCGCGAGACCCGCCGCGCCGCGTTCCGGGCCGCCGCCGGAGCCCATGTGGCACGGGCGAAGGAGTGCCAGGCGGGCGAGGCTCCCGAGCAGCACCTCTGGGAGCTGGAACTGATCCAGCGCCGCCGCGGCGACGAACTCGGCGTCACCGAACAGCCCGCCCTGTACCGCTCCCCGGGCTGGCTCACGATGCGGGACGACTACCTGAGCACGAGCTCGGCGCCGTCCGAGAACATCCAGTACTTCGGCTTCGGCTCCACGAGCAGCCGCTGCATCGGCATCGCCTACGTCCTGCTGCCGGACCGCTTCAATCTCTACCTGAGCACCCCGCAGGCGGTGGCCGGCCAGATGCACGCCTTCGGTGACCACCTTCGCGAGGCGGTCACCGAACTGCGGGAACTGCTGACGGACTGAGCGGGCCGAGCCGCCGGGGAAGGGGTCCCGTGGATGGTCCCCTTCCCCGGCGGCTCGGGGCGTGCGTACCGGACCGTCAGATGTTGACGCCGAAGTCGGCGGCGATGCCCGCCAGGCCGGAGGCGTAGCCCTGGCCCACCGCGCGGAACTTCCACTCGCTGCCGTGCCGGTAGAGCTCGCCGAAGACCATGGCGGTCTCCGTCGAGGCGTCCTCGCTCAGGTCGTAGCGGGCCAGCTCGGCGTTGTCGGACCGGTTGACCACGCGGATGAACGCGTTGCGGACCTGGCCGAAGCTCTGGCCCCGGGCGGAGGCGTCATGGATCGAGACCGGGAAGACGATCTTCGCGACCTCGGCCGGTACGGACGCCAGGTCCACGTTGACGGACTCGTCGTCCCCCTCGCCCTCACCGGTGAGGTTGTCGCCGGTGTGCTGGACCGAACCGTCCGGGCTGGTGAGGTTGTTGTAGAACACGAAGTGCCCGTCGGAGACGACCTTGCCGGCCTCCGTGCACATCAGGGCGCTGGCGTCGAGGTCGTGATCGGCGCCGGTGGTGGTCCGCACGTCCCAGCCGAGTCCGACCGTCACGGCGGTGAGGCCTGGGGCCTCCTTGCTGAGCGAGACGTTGCCGCCCTTGGCCAGGCTGACTCCCACGGGTGTTCCTCCATCGCTTCCGGTCTGTGTCGTCATCCCGTCCAACGCCCGGGCGGCCACCATGGTTCCCTCGTTTGCGCAACCCGGAAACTGTCGGGGCCGGTCAGCCGGCGCCGTGAGGCGGCCCGGGCCGTCAGGCCTGGGTGCCGCTCTCCGGAGCGGGCTGCTGGGCCGGGTGGCCGGGCGCCGCGCCGTCCTCCTTCATGGCCTTCGTCTCGCTCTTGAGGATCCGCAGGGACTGCCCCAGTGCGCGTGCGGAGTCCGGCAGCTTCTTCGACCCGAACAGCATGATGACCACGATCGCCAGGATCAGCAGGTGCCAGGGTTCCAGTCCGTTACGGAGCATCGCCACCCCGTCCTTTCTCTCGTCATGCAAACCGAAGATTGCTGGATTGCGCAACTGTACAAGCTTGGGCGGTGGTCCGGGCGGGCGGACCTACCCCTCGGTGCCGGCCTTCTCGTAACGGGACCGGCTGACCCTCAGCGCCACCGTGTACAGCGCGAGGACCCCGGCGAGCAGCGGGTAGTACAGGGGCGGCGGCGCGGTCATCCCCAGCAGCGGCCCGAGCGGGGAGGGCGGCAGCAGGATGCCGATGACGGCCAGGCCGGCGGCGGCCCGGCGGACCGGGCTCACGGTGGCGCCCGGGACGGTGCGGCGACCGGTACGCAGCAGCAGCATCACCAGCGCCTGGGTGAGCAGGTTCTCGGTGAACCACCCGGAGTGGAAGGCCGCCTCACCGGAGCCGGAGGCGTCGTGCAGGGCGAGCGCCAGGACGCCGAAGGTGGCCAGGTCGGCGGCGGCTCCCAGCATCCCGAAACCGGTGATGAAGCGGAGGAAGCGGCGGGGCTGCAGCACCGTCGGCCGGCGGAGGGCGGCGGGGTGGAGCCGGTCGAAGGCGAAGGCGAGCTGGGCCGCGTCGAAGCACAGGTTCTGCACCAGGATCTGCGACGGGAGCATCGGCAGGAAGGGCAGCATCAGGCCCGTGACGAGCATCGCGATCACGTTGCCGAGGTTGGAGGAGAGCGTGACGCGCAGATACGAGGCGATGTTCACGCTGCTGTGCCGGCCGGAGGTGATCGCGTGCGCGATGGCCGTGAGGTCCTTCTCGGCCAGGACCACGTCGGCGCTCTCACGGACGACGTCCACGGCGTCGCGCGGACAGATTCCGACATCGGCCGCGTGGAGCGCGGGCAGGTCGTTGACACCGTCGCCGAGGAACCCCGTGGTGTGCCCGCCGGCGCGCAGCACGGAGATGATCCGCGCCTTGTGCTCGGGAGCGCAGCGCGCGAAGACGGTGGTGCGGCGGGCGAGGTCCGCGAGCTCGTCGTCCGTGACGCCTTCGATGGTGTCGGCGCAGACGACGGCACCGGGGTCGAGCCCGAGATCCCCGCAGGCCCGGGCCGCGGTGCCCGGATGGTCACCGGTCAGGATCTTGACGGCGACGCCCCGGTCCGCGAAGACCTCCAGGGCGTGCGCCGCGGTCGGCGCGAGGGTGTCGCGCAGGGCGACGAAGCCGAGGAGGGTGAGGCCGCGCTCGTCGGCCGGGGTGTGGTCGCGGTTCCGGGCGGGCCGTTCGGCGGTGGCGACCGCGAGGAGCCGCAGGCCGCTGCGCGCCTCCCGTGCGGCGAGCGCGAGCAGCCGGGCCCGTTCGTCCTCGGCGAGCACACAGCGTTCGAGCACGTTCTCCGCGGCGCCCTTGACGACCATCGTGTGGAGACCGAGGCGGCCCGGGCGGCGCACGACCGCGGTGGAGAGACGCCGTACCGGATCGAAGGGCAGCGCCGCCACACCCTCGTACGCCAGTGGCTCGTCCTCCCCGACGGCGTCCAGGATCGCCTCGTCCAGGGCGTCCGGGGCGGGCAGGTCGGCGAGCTGGAGAGTCCACCAGGCGTTGACTCCGGCCCAGTGCAGCACCTCGGGATCCGGCCTGCCCCGCACGTCCAGCGCATGGTGCAGGACCGGCCGGTCCTGGGTGAGGGTGCCCGTCTTGTCCAGGCACAGCACATCGACCGCGCCGAGATCGTGCAGCGCGGGGAGCCTCTTGACGATCACCCGGTGGTCACGGGCGAGGAGGGACGCCCCACGGGCCAGGGTGGTCGTGACGATGACCGGAAGCATCTCCGGGGTGAGCCCGACCGCGACCGCCACCGCGAACGGCAGCGTCTCGAAGCCCCGGCCGCGCAGCGCCGCGTTGGCCATGAGCACCAGCGGCGGGGTCAGCAGCACGAAGCGGATGAGGACCCAGGAGATCCCGTGCACCGACTGGTCGAACGCACTGGCCGCACGCCGTCCCGGACCGCTCCGGGTGGCGGCGAAACGGGTGCGCGGCCCGGTCGTGACGACGACCGCGGTACCGCTGCCCGACGCCACGCTGCTGCCCTGGAAGCACGACTGCGGCTGGTCGAACGGCCCGCCCCGCGCCTCCGGCAGGTCGACCGGATGCTTGGCCACCGGCGCCGACTCGCCGGTCAGCGGTGCCTGATGCACCGTGAGGCCACTCGCGCGCAGCAGCCGCACGTCGGCGGGGACCAGATCACCGGGCCCGAGGCGGATCACATCGCCCGGCACCAGCTCGGCGACCGGGACCTCCCGCGGCCGGGGTGCCCCGTCCTCCGCCGTACGCCGCAGCACGGTCGCCGTGGTCGCCACCAGCTTCCGCAGCTCGGCCACGGACCGGTCGGCCCGGCGCTCCCCGCCCGCCCGCAGCACACAGCTGACCAGCACCAGGGAGAGGATCACGCCCGCGGTGCCCCAGGCCCCCACAGCGGCCGACACCAGCCCCAGACACAGCAGGACCGCGGTGAACGGGTCGCGCAGGCTTCCACCGAGGCGGCGGGGCCAGGAGGCCGTGTGCCACGACGGCACCGTGTTCTCACCGAACCCGGCGAGCCGCTCCCCGGCCTCCGCCTCGACGAGCCCGCGGGGCCCGCTGTCCAGATGCCGCAGTACCTGGAGGGAGGTGAGCCCGGACCAGGACGGCGGTTCGCCCACCGCCCGCCGCGCCCACTGCTCCCCGGGACCCGCAGGACCGGTACTTCCCGCCGTTGCGGTCTCAGGCACCGAGGTCACGGAGGCGGGGTACCGAACCACCCGTGGCACGGGTGGTCAGCTGGCCGATCATCAGCCGCACCACCGTCACCACGTCGGCGTCGTCGACGTAATAGACCTGCCGCCGCCCCTCCCGACGGGAGCGTACGAGGCCTGCGAGTTTCAGTTTCGTCAGATGCTGGCTCACCGCGGGCAGGGCACCGCCCACGCGCTGGGCCAGTCCGCTCACATCGCTCTCACCCTCGGCCAGGGCCCACACGATGTGCAGGCGCGGGGGCGACGCCAGCAGCCCGAACGCCGCAGCCGCGTCCGCCAGCACCTCGGCGGGCGGATCGTCGGGGTTCCCTGCTGCCACCTTCGCGCTCCTGTCCGGCCTGGGCCGCGCTGCCGGGCCCGAAGGCTCTCAGTCTAGGTGTCGCGCCGTGAGCGGATCCCCGCGCTCCGGACCGCGGAACGGCCCCGCACCCCCAGGGGGAGGCGGAGCCGTTCGGCGGGGCTGCGGAGTGCCGGGTCAGCGGTGGGAGCGCCGGTTGCCCGTGATCACGCGGTACAGGGCGAGGAGGATGAGCGAGCCGACGATGGCGGCGATCCAGGTGGAGAGGTCGAAGAATCCGTCGATGGAGTCGACCCCGAAGATGACCTTGCCGAGCCAGCCGCCGAGCAGGCCACCCGCGATACCGATGAGCATCGTGATGATGATGCCGCCGGGGTCCTTGCCCGGCATCAGTGCCTTGGCGATGAGGCCGGCGAGCAGACCGATGATGATCCAGGCGATGATGCCCATGGTGCGTCTCCTACCTCGTACGTTGTATGAAGCTGCTGTCAAGGAACCGTGTTTACCGTCCCGGCGTTTCCAAACGCCGGGACCCGGACCACCACGCTCCCGCCCTGCGCGGAAAACGAGCGAGGGCCGCCACCCCGACAGGGGGTGACGGCCCTCGCTCGTTTTCCTGACCTCAGCTCGGTGGACCGGCGGTGCGGACCACCACGTTCCTAGAGGTCGAAGTACAGCTCGAACTCGTGCACGGCGGACGCGAAATTTGCGGGAGTTCGAAGTAGACATGGAACTTCGACAGGCAACGTCGGGAACCTGTTTGGCTCTGGCCTATGAGCGGCTGGAATTGCGGGCCATCAAGGACAACACCTATCGGTCCTATCTCCAGACTCTCAGGGCTTTGGAGATTGAAGACCTTCCCATCGAGAAGGCAACGGTTCGTGAATTGGGTAGGCGACTCTCCACAGTCATCACTCAAAGCACGCGTAGGAAGCACGCGGTAAATCTCCAAGCCTGTCTTGGAATCAAGGTGCCTACCCCTGCACCTAAGCAAAAGGTCTATGACCTCCCCACGGTCCAGGAAGTCAGGGAAGCTTTCGCAGACTCGAAATACCGTCCTCACGTCTACGGCATGACCTTTGCCGGTATGAGGATTGGTGAGTCTCTGGTGAATCAGCCCCTTAAGGGCAAGGTCATCAACATTGACCGACAGAGGACACCACAGAACGAAATCACCCCCGCCAAAACCACCGGGCCTGTCATTGTCCCCGATTGGTTCGCAGAGGAGTACGCGACCTATCAGCTAGGCGCAATCAATCACGCCACGGTCTACAGGGGCGTTAAGCGCAAAGCCAAGAAAGAGTTGGGCATTGAGTTGAACCCTCACGCCCTAAGGCATCTGTTCGCAACTACGCTTGTTGCGGCAGGCGTAAGCCCGAACATCCTCAAAGCCCAAATGCGTCATCATGACGTTGCGGTGAGTCTGCGCTATTACGTGCAGCACGAAGAAAAGGACATCGCGTCAGCCGTGGCTAGCGTATTCGGATAGCCGCAGAAAAAAGCTCAGGGCCTTTCCCAAATCGGGAGGGGCCCTGTTTGCTTTGTGGTGACTTTCACGAGAGAATAGAGGTATGACAAAGAACTGCACTAAGTGCGGCGTAGAAACGCCACTGACAGATTTCCACAAAGACAAGAGCCGTAAGGATGGATTGCATAGGTGGTGCAAGCCATGCGTTAAGAAGAAGGATGATGCTTGGAAGGAAAGGAACCGAGAGAAGAAACTAGCTAGCCATAAGGATTACTACCGGGCCAATAAAGAGAAGCACGCGGAGTACATGAGGGAGTGGCGACAGGCCAACCGAGACAAGGTGAGAGCCCACGGAAGCCGTAGGCGGGCGCGTGAGCGCCTAGCAGAGGGTCAGATGCCTTCCGGTGCCTGGCAAGCCCTACAGAGGGCGTACGGGGCCGTCTGTGGCCGTCCTGAGTGTGGGGCGACTCAGGACCTAGCCCTAGACCACGTCATCCCCTTGAGTCTCGGAGGAAGGGACGACCTAACCAACGCTCAGATTCTTTGCCGTTCATGCAACAGCGGTAAGCGCAATTGGAACAGTGCGGATTACCGAATCCCTGATAATGGAATCCTTGTAGACACAATCACCACATGACAAAGGCCGGTAGCCAACTTTCGACTACCGGCCTTTTGCCTGCCTTCTTAGGTCTGCGCAGAACCTAAGACAGCTATTCAGTTGAAGTTGGTGTTCACCCCGTCAAAGGGGACGTAGGACAAAGGGGGAAGCGGACGCCAACCCTGGGGAACTTCCTTCCCCTGCTTTTCCCACTGTGCCCACGTTCGGTAGCACTGATTGAGCCAGTGCTTAGCCCCTTCTTTCTGCGTCCATTCCAGGGGCAGGAGATTTGGGTGTTCGCTTGCAGGGTCATCGGGAAGCGTGCAGTAACCCCACGTTTCCCAATCGAGAATTACCCACTTCTCGTAGGACGGTCCCTCACCAGGAAGTGAGACGACTTTGTACCGGCCCTTTTCCATGCTTTCTCCGTTCTCTCGACTTGCCCCTACAGGCTAGACCCTGGTGACCCTGAGTTGAACCGGTACGGACCCAAGACGTGTGGCCCAAGCTCCGGAGCTGTCTACGGCCTCTTGGGTCTCGGGACGCGTGAGCGCCCGCTGTAGGGGCGGAACGTCCAGGGCGTAGGCATCTTCCCTCTGCCACTCCTCAAGAGCGCTCAGGGCCGCTTCTACGCCCTCACCGATGACGGACCGAACCTCTGTCCAGTCGGCACAGGTTGACTCGGCGGACGGCTGGTTGTTCACCAGGACCGTTACGCGGTACCCGCTCATGCGTCGGCCGGTTCTTCCTGAGCCTTGAGGTACTGCGACACGACGGAATGCGGAACACGTCCCTTGTCGTTTACCTCAATGCCGTTCTCTCGTGCCCAAGCTCGAACCTTGGCAGGGTCGGGACCGTTGCTCTGATTCGGAATCGTGGTCTGTCCGTTTGCCGGTACGTTCTCGACTTCCTCCGCTACGTCGATGTACTTAGCGAGAAGCTTGCCGAATTCCTCCTTCTCTTCCTCGGTAAGGTCGATGGTGTAGCGCTTCCCGTCAAAGGCAAACGGGACGGTAGACGCTTCCGGGTCTCCGGAAAGGTCCGACTCTACGATTACGCGCTTTGCCACGTTCTCTCTCCTTGTGTTGTACGTGCGAGCAAGAGAATAGCAGACCCCCGGCTAACCACGTCCAGGACGACGCCTAGGAAAATGTCTGAGCCCTTTCTAATTAAAATGGGGGGTCCAGGCCGGCTCGGATATTCAGGGCTTTATGAAAAAGGCTCCGATAAACCAAAGGGACTTGACACGGATGGTACTCTGAAAGAGACAAGAAAAAGCCAAGGAAAGGCCCGCAGGGCGACCCTCATAAGGGACCTGAATTCTTGACAAGAAGCCTGCCAGATGGTAAGGTAGTAGTAGTTAGAAAACGTTGGGCAAGAACGTTGAGAGGTTTACCTAGGAATACACTTCAAAGCTTAGACTGAGAAGTCTTCATAGAACCCCCGGATACGGTGCTTGCCCCACCAATCCGGGGGTTTTTCTTTTGCCCCCAAGCTTGCGCAGACTTCGGTTCCGGCACGTACTTGAAAAGTCCTACGAGCCCCCCTTAGCGCAGGGTAGAGCCTAGAAGAGTTATCCAAATGGGGAAGCACCTTCTAGAGCAGTAAGGATAAGAAGCGGCAGATTCTTTCTGTGGGGCCGGATGCAACGGAACCTTAGACCGGAATCCGCCTACCCGAAATTAGTCGTTAAACAACGAAAGGAAAAACACTATGAAGACTCTAGGCTTTGATGGAACAGAGTTTAAGACGGTAAGCCGATACAAGACTTTCTGTTCTCTCTGTACCCGAATGATTAACAAGGATGAGCAGTGCCTCACCTGGGAGGGAAGGAAGTTTTTCGCTCACTCCAACTGTTCCGATGAGGAAGTTAGGGAAAGGATGACTAACTACGAATTTAGGAAGACCGTTAAGAAGCGTCCTCGGTTCGATAGGACTAACCCAACCCGTAAGGGTAGAAACTTCAGGGACGTTATCTAATGGCAAGGATGAATTGGGAACATCGGAACAAGATGGAGAGGGTTGGCAAGAACCCCCCAACAAAGCAGAGAAAGCAGAAGCCTAAGAAGCCACAGAGACACGGCAACAAGGTTGAGATGCACGCTAAGTTCAATGGATTCTGCGCTATCTGCACTAGACCTTATCTAGAAGGTGTCAAGGTTTGGTATGACCACACTAAGGACCCCGGCAAGAAGGTAGTTCACTTCTTTTGCTGGGAACCTAAGTAATTGAGTTCCGCCCTCCGGGCGGGCGGCCTAAGGGCCGCAAGCTTCTACCCCTTGAAAGGCAAGGAGGTGATAACAGAAAAGAGACTAGAAGATGATTAGTAGTTACCAATTGAAGAGGTTTAATGCACTAGCAGTACGCGAGGATAGGGAAGAACTGTCACCTTGGTCCGCACGTATGACTCTGTGGCAAGACATCAGGCTTCACCTATTGAGAGACCTCAAGAGCAAGGAAGTAACACACTGCTTGCTTTGCGGTGAATCAATTGAGAGTAGTCACGTCCATGATTCCTGCCTGGAAAATGCAGTCACCTACAAGGCAGAAACAGACAGGGATGCCGAGAGATTCCTATACGGCTTGTACAAGTTCGGTGAGTTGGTCTATATCGGAATCGCTAAGGACCCGCGTTCGAGATTTAAGCAGCACCTATTGACTAAGGACGTTGACCGTATGCACGTGGTAAGAGGCGGACCCTCAAGGCTCATTGAACTTGCGGAGCGAAAGCAGATTCATAAGCGCATTCCGGTACTGAACAACCAACTTCACACAGAAGACGGCGGGTTTTACCGGGCAACCGAGACGACAACCCGTGTTGTTTCCTACATTGACGTAGCACAAACGATTACAGCGGTAAGCCTAGATGACCTTGAATCCGCAAAGGAAATCGTCGGAAAGGTCAAGACGAGAATGCAAGCAGAGATTGACGCTTGCCGGGAACGTATCGAATTCCTAGAGGCTCAGCTAATCAACGTGGTGCCAGACACCCCGGCGCTTCTAGAAGAGTCCTGGTAAGCCGTACAGACCGTTTGAGAGACACCCGCTCGAATCCGGGCGGGTTTACCTAAGGGGAGACATGACAACAGTAATCATCGTGGCAATCCTCATTACCCTTGCCTACTTCTACGGCAGGCATAAGGGACTAGAGCTAGGAAGAAAGGAGGGGTCTCAATACATCGTTGAGATTCGGAAGAAGTGAAACAATGCAGCACATGTAAGAAGAAGAAGCCTGAAAAGGATTTTCAGAAGAGCCGGGCAAAGAAAGACGGACTGCACACCAAATGCCGAGACTGTCAGAAAGAATATTTCGCCGGGTGGCGTAAGAAGAATCCCACCTACCACAAGGATTGGCTAAAGGAGAAGTATTCAACAGAAGAAGGAAGGGAGGTCTTCCGTAAAAGGTCTAGAGACTGGTACAAAAAGAACAAGAATAGTTGAGTTTGAAAGGGAATTCCCTTATACTCAAAGAGTAAGCATCGGTAGTCTTCATTACTCATTTGCTTACATCTCCAATAAATCAGGATGACCCCGGTAGTTATGCCACATGGCTAGGCTCTTCTCCTTGCTACCGGGGTTCTCTTATACCGAGCTATTGAGGTGACTCGGTAACTAGCTGGAATGAAGGAAAACGGCGGGGTCAGAGAGGAGACAATGACCGGACCAAGAGAATCAGACAGAGAACTAATGATGTCTGAGATAGACCACATCAAAGAAAGGATACGAAGCGGAGAAAAGCTAGACCCAAAGCAGGTAGCGAAAGAGCTAGACGCTAATCCCTTGTCGGTAAGCAGAATCATCAAGACTCTTCTTTGGCTAGAGGAATCGAAAAGCTCTAGAGAAGCCACTCTAGAAAAGAGTGAATAGACGTAATACCTGGGTCTCACGCGTTCGTAAATGAAATAAATGGTGAATCAGAAGAAGTACACAGAAAGGGAAAAGCTCGAATACCTGGAAAAGGCCAGTGAAATCGGGCATAGCAGGGCAAGACGTGAACTAGGCTATCCAAACAGTTGGAGTACGGCTAATTCGTGGGCAAAGGAGTTCAACGTCTCTATTGCCCTATCTGACCTAAAGGCTAAGTCGGCATCCTTTAACCAGTGGTATCGGGAGGAAGAGCTACTAGTAGCCATGCAAGACATCATCGATAGAGGAATGGAATACATCAACTCAAGTGATGAGCTAAGCCCCGATGAATACAAGAAGGTGACAGAGGGTGTGAAACGGGCAGTCGAGACAATGAATCTGATTCAGGGCAAGGCAACCACCCGCAACGGCACGGAGCAGCCATCCGAGACCGATGCAGCCCTAGACAGCTTCTTGAAGGCGGCATACAGCGACGAACAGAAGGTGTCTGACCTCAGAGACCAGGGTCAGTAATCCAACCCCGGAGAAAGGCGCACAGCCAATCTCTGTATCACTATTTGTACCAAGGGTATTTGCCGGCCTCGGGGGGTTGCTACAAAGCGCAATACAAAGTCTGTGTCGGCAAGAGCCTGTCTCAGTTGGCGTCCAACTCATGCACACAGGCCATTGACCAGCGGGTTTCTAGAAGAAGGGATAAACCAGGACAAACACTATGAAGATTGAAGAATACATTGCAGGACTCCCAAAGGAGGTAGTACAGGACCTAGCTACACGAGAAGGCAGGATTAGACAGACAAAGAACAATCCACTTCTCTTTGCCATTCTGTACATGCGGCATCACATCACTAATGAAGCCGGGGTTATCAGCCTTAGTGAATTCCATTTGGCTCTGTGTGAATACGCTAAGGCTTGGGTTGATAAGCCAAGGAAGGAAAGAGAAAGCCGGGACTCATTCATTGCCCCAAGGAATGGAGGCAAGAGCACATGGCTATTCACCATCCTTCCTATGTGGGGCGCAGCACACGGACACATCACGTTCGTTGCTGCCTTTGCCGACTCAGCAGCACAGGCAGAGGAGCACCTACAGACGTTCAAGACAGAGCTAGAGAACAACAAGGCACTACGGCAAGACTTCCCCGACCTGTGCACTCCTCTTGTCGGTAAGCGCAAGAACACTGCGATTGCTCAGAGCAGAGACCAAATCCGGCAGGCTAATGGATTCATCTTTGTTGCTAAGGGTGCGGACTCAAAGACTCTGGGACTAAAGATTGATAACGTGCGTCCCAATCTCATTCTCTTTGATGACATTGAGCCTCAAGAGGCTAACTATTCAGAGAATGAGGCTATTAAGCGTAGGGGCACCGTTCTCAATGCCATTCTTCCAATGAACATTTATGCCCGTGTGGTATTTGCTGGAACTACCACAATGCCGGGAAGTGTCATTGACCAAATGAGAATGGTTGAGGAAAAGGCTAGGGAATGGCAGGAATCTGAATTCCCCGGAATTCCTGGTGAATTTGAGGGGCATCATAAAAGCGGTACTAAAGTAATTCGCTCAGAATTGCCTATATCTACAACCCTTTCAAATACAGAAAATTTGAAAAAGTTGGACCCTGAGTTTTACGACTCTCTGGACCCTGATTTGCGTTGGGTGCTCGATGAGAACATTAGGGTTCATTACTTCCCGGCAATCGTTAAGGGTGAGGACGGCTCAGAGCGTTCTCTTTGGCCTGAGTTCTGGTCTATGGAGTTCTTGGACTCTATCCGGGGCACTCGTTCTTTTCAGATGAACTTTATGAACCGGCCGGTCTCTCTTGATGCTGCCTATTGGCAGGACAAGGATATTCAGATTGGTAAGCCTGCCGGTTATGGAAACACTCTCTTGGTTGTTGACCCTGCGGTTACTACCAAGAAGAGAAGCGACTACACAGGAATTGCGGTTATCTCCCGTGGCTTGGATGAGAACGGGAAGCCTCAGGAAGCCTTGTACGTGCGTTACGCCGAACAGCACAAGGTAAGTCCCGGTCCAGAGCTGCGAGACCTTGTGACAAGCCTCTGTGAGCGCTACGGGGCCAAGGTTGTCTATGTGGAGTCCAACCAGGGTGGCGACGTATGGAAATCTGTCTTTGACGGGATTCCGGCAAAGCTCCGCCTAGAGAGAGCGGTAGGAGCAAAGGAGCTAAGGGCAACTCACGCTCTTGACTTCTACCAGCGGGGAAAGGTCTTCCATGAAGCCCATTTCGACACGCTGACAACACAGATGTATGCGTTCCCTAAGGTCCAGAAAGACGACGTTGTGGACGCTGTTTGTTCCGGAGTTCTGTACTTCTTCGGTAAGCCTCAAGTGCAGGTAAGCATTAAAGCTCAGAGTTACATCTGAGATTGAATGGAGTTGGGCTCGGAATTGTTTATCCAATATCCGAGCCGGCTCGGACCACTAATTGCAATTAGAAAGGAAATGACTTATACTCAGGTATAAGGAGTTAATAACACACACAAATGACAGACCTAACCATCGCGGTTAAGGAGATTCTTGATAGGAGAAACGACTACGAAACCGCAGAAGATTACTACTACGGTAGAGCTGAAGAGGTATTCACCTCCAAGGCTGCCTATAAGGCCCTAAAGGATACAGCCGGGGAATTCCGACTTAACTTTGCGGCTGTCCCCGTAGACACAGTAAATAACCGCCTAGAGATTACCTCTGTGTCCGCCGTTTCAGAGAACGCCGGGCAGTATCTCGACAGAGTTTGGGCTACTGATGAGCTACAGCTAGACATTGCTCAGGTCCATAAGAACGCTCTGATTTATGGCGACGCCTATCTAATGGTTCTGCCTGATGGGGATTCCCTACAGGTGCATTACAACTCCCCAAAGACCACCATCGTTATTTACGATGAGGAAAACCCTAAGCTAATGCGCTATGCCGCTAAGGTTTGGGAAATCACGGTCGATACAAACGGGAAGCGAGAGACACGCACTCGCGTCAATCTCTATTACCCGGACCGCTGGGAAAAGTACATCAGCCTTAACAAGAAGCTGACCACTAATCCTCAGCCGTCAGAGTTCAAGCCTTATGTAGATGAGTACACCGACGCTAACGGCGTTATGGCTAATCCTTTGAAGCAGAAGGTTATTCCGGTCTTCCATTTCCGTACGGAGATGCCAGAGGGTACGCCGGAACACATTAGGGCCTATGGTCCCCAGGATGCCATTAACAAGTTCGTTGTAACTCAAATGGCAGCCAACGACTTCCACGGATTCCCGCAGCGTTGGGCACTTACTCAAGAGGGCTCATCAGAAAACGCGGACTTTGATGATGATTCAGAGACAGTTGATGTAGCTAATCAGCCTGGCTCTCTGGCCGTTCTCAAGGGAATCAAGGCAGTCGGAGAATTCAACTCCGCTGACCCATCAACGTTTATTGAGCCTATGCGGGTCAATATCCGCGCAATGGCTACTGTCACTGCTACACCTTTGCATTACTTCGAGCCAACAGGAAATGTGCCATCCGGTGAGGCTCTAAGAGTTGCTGAGGCTCCGCTAGTGAAGAAGACAAAGATGCGTCAGTTGTCCTTTGGTTCGACATGGCGAAAGGTCTTCTCATTCATCCTTGAGGCACAGGGAATGAAGGAAGACGTACAGGTTCATTGGCGCGCAGTGGAAACGTTCGACACAAAGGAAGCGTGGGAGATTGCCTATAAGAAGCAACAGGCCGGATTGCCATTCGAACAGCGAATGTACGAGATGGGTTACGACAAGGCTCTAGTTGACCAGTGGGCAGCGACAGCAGCTCTCAGGGCTCAGGAAGCCGCTAGGGGCGGCTCTGAGGGCCGTACAGGAGTCGAGACGACGCCGGTACAGCCTGCCGACACAGCAGCCCTTGAGACAGGCTCAGAGGCCGGGGAACAGAAGGCTGCATGAACGAGGAAGTAGAAGCACGTATTAGGGAGCTGCAAGCAGAGCTGAATAAGAAGCGTCTTCTTGATGAGCTACAGCTAGCAGCGAACAGATTTGAAACATTGGGTTACACAGTAACCATTTCCATTACAGAGAACACTACCGAGACGGAGGAAAAGAAATAATGGAAGACACGACAGAGAAGACTAACGATATTGCGGCTATGGAGTCCGCCTTGAAGAAGGCAAACGGAGAGGCAGCGCATTACCGCAATGAGAGAAACACCTTTAGAGACATGGCTATTGGTCTCAAGGCCGAAAGGACGCTTTCAGAGGCCGGTATCAATAACCCAAAGGTTCGCAAGTTGCTGAACCTCTCAGAGATTACCGTGACGGAATCCGGAGAGCTTGAGGGACTGACAGACCAGATTGATTCTCTGAAGGAAGATTTCCCAGAGCTATTTGGTGCGGGAAAGCCCAACGGCATTAGCGGTGCGGACGCCTCAGACAAGAGGGAAACAAGTCCTACAAAGAGCAGCGCAGAAAAGCTAGTTGCGGGTTATCTAAAGCACTAATCGAAGAATTCTGAATTCCCGAGCCGGCTCGGGTTTATCAGGAATAACTGAATAACAATTGAATTAGGTGTCTGTGAGCACCTACCGGATATCTCCTAGGAGGTGTTCCGGACAACTAAATAAATATCAGGAGAATAACTAAAAATGGCTAGAGTTAATGCCGATGCTTGGGTACCGGAGGAGTATGGTTCCGAAGTTCTAAACCGAGTGCTTCAGTCTTCAGCGATTGAGGCCGTTGCCCGTCACTATGTAATGGGCAGCAACATTACTGAGGTTCCCCGCGCGGGTGCCGCTGCAACAACCGTTGTGGCAAAGGGTGGAGCGTATGTTGACGACAACCCAACGCTAGACAATGTCGAGCTAAAGGCCGTCAAGTTCACGAACGCTCTCGTTGTTGCTGAGGAAGACCTAGAGGATGCCAACGTTGACATCATCGCTTCTCATCAGCTTGAGGTAGCTACCGCTTATGCAACTCACCTTGACGTTGCTTGCCTTGGTACTACAGCAAATGCAAACCTTGGAACTGTTCCATTCACCTCTGTTTACAAGGCGACTGGTTCAGGTCAGAAGATTGGTGTTACCGCAGCTACTTACGCGGCCCTTTCTGACACTCTCGCACTTGTTGAGGGTGGCGCATTCTGGAATGACGCTGACACTGTTGTAATTGCACACCCTAAGTTCAAGTCTGTACTTCGTGGAATCGTTGATTCAAATGGTCGTCCAATCTTCGTTGAGGGTCTTGCCGGAACTCCGTCAACTCTCTTCGGATATCAGGTCAACTTCTCATTTGGCGCTATCACGTCTGCTACCGCTTCAAGTGCCCCAGGTGGCGCGGGTGGAGCTGCGGGCGCGGCCGGTAACCCTCTTCTTGTAGCGGGTAACCGACAGCACCTAATTCTTGGTGACCGTACGCCAATGGAGTACCGCCTAGTTGAGGAAGCCGGAGCGCGTACAGATGAGCCTTTGCTCAAGATGCGTACCCGTAAGGGCTTCGCAGTTGGTCAGCCTTCAGCGTTCGGAATTCTGGAGCTAACCAAGTCCTGAGCCCCGCTTAGGACCGATTGAAAGGGGTGAGGTTTTCGAGCCTCACCCCTTCTCTCATGAAAGGAGCATGAACAATGACTATTAGTTGGTACGGCCCTGCCATTGGCAAGGCACTAAGCAAGCAGATTGATTTGGTCAACGACACAATCAAGGTGGCTTTGGTAACCGGTAGCTATACGCCTAACCGTGACACTCATGATGAGTGGGCGGATGTCTCTACCTATGAAATGTCAGGTACGGGATATACGGCGGGCGGTAAGGCTCTCACGTCTAAGACTTGGACTTACTCCAACGCTAATGACGCTTGGACCTTTGATGCTGCGGACGTTACTTGGCCTTCCATTACGGCATCCTTCCGATACGTGGTTATCTATGACGACACCGTTTCGGGAAAGCCTCTCCTTGGAATCCTGGACTTTGGCTCTACTCAGTCGGCTACGAATCAAGACATGACAATCAAGTGGGAATACTTCTACCAGGACCCCGAGTCTTCAGCAATTACAACGGATTCTGGAATCCTCCGAGCAACGGTATAAGGGGGTGAATCATGGCTTACTCAGATGTGGTGCTAGCGGATAGCCCCTCAATCTATTTCAAGCTCGATGAGGCTTCCGGCAACCTTGCTAATGCTGGCTCTCTAGGTGGCTCAGCTTCTTATGGTGGTGCCATCACAAGAGGGCAGCCGGGAATTCCGGGCGGCTCTGATAGTGCTTTGGCTTTCGGTAATACCGCTTTGGCTTATGCGAGATACAGCGTTGCCCCCTCTTTGTTCAACGGAACCTATTCAATCGAAACATGGTTCAAGACGACTAAGACGGATGGCACTATCTGTATCTATACAAGGTCCCCGTATTTCTACTTGAGCACTAACGGTTCTGGAAAGCTGTACTTTGTGGCAAACGATGGACAGTCACCCGGAATCAATCTCACGTCATCAGCAACGGTGACAGATGGCAATTGGCATCATGCCGTTGTCGTCATCAGAGATAGCGGAACCAATCGCCTGTATCTCGATGGGGTACAGGTGGCAAGCAATACGGTAAGCCCTGGCACTTCTAGCACTAGCGGAAATCTAGAGCTTAGCTATGCCTCTGGCTCTTATGCCTTGAACGGAACGCTTGATGAGTTCGCCGTTTATTCGTCGGCTCTCTCAAGCACTCGGGTTTTGGCTCACTACAACTCAGGCGCAACCGCGCCGGGGGTCGAGAAGGTGCTAGAGGCCGGTTCTCCGGGCCTAGCAGCGTTCCGGGGCACCCTGGGAGCCTCACTGTCGTTTGAGGCCCCTGTGATTCCTCCTGTGGCGCTTCAAGCGGGTGTCCCTGGTGTAGCTGCCTTTTCGGGGGCTATGGGAGCAACCATTGAATTGGTTGACGGGCCTACGTACACAGAGCTAGCTATGACGCTCGCTCGCAAAAGGGCAATCCTCACCCTTGGCTCTAATGAGATTCCTCTAGAGCTACCGAGGAAGATTCTACGAACGGAGATTGAAGGTAAATGAGCCTGACTTATGTAACCGGGCAAATCCCGGTTGAGCCTCTTCTCATTCCTGTACAGGATGAGAACGGCAATGCGCGTGACTTGTCTGCCTATACCGGCGCGGCTTTGCTTGTGTCCGGTCCCGATGGTGTTTTGCGTACCGGAGGAACAGCAGCAATCACAGATGAGGAGAACGGCACGGTTACTTATGAGTGGCCCGCTACTTCCCTCTTTGATGTTCCGGGAGACTACCGAATTGCTTTGAAGCTTTCGGCAGGCTCAGGAGCGGATTACACAACACCCCTGCGAGTAGTAGTGGTGCCAGGATTGGAGGACTAAAGAATAGTGTTCGCAACAGTTGATGACGTTTACGAAATCGCGGGGGTTTCCGTTGACCTAGCTACCTTGAAGAAGGCTCAGGCAATCATTGAAACAGCTAGCGGAAGACTAGCGGAACTAGTAACCAACGAAACGGATATTCTTTGGCTACGAAAGGCAGTCGCTTACCAGTGTGCCTATATGGAAGAGGACCCAACATCTGTATTTGAGCAGCCGAATCTAGAGTCTTACTCTCATGGTGATGACAAGATGGTTGTTGGCAATAAGGATGTTTGGTTGGCTCCGCTAGCTCAAAAGGCTATCGGGAATGTGTCATGGCGTAAGAGCCGAATGCTTCAGTTTGCCCCGATGGATTACCGCAAGGAGCTAAAGAGGCAGAACCGCGAGACTCGCAGAATGCGGGGCAAGTGGGGGTGGCACATCCTGTGAGAGTTATGGCAATGAAGCGCTATGAAATGCGCGCTGACATCTATACACAGTATTTCGGAGAACAGAACGAAAGTGGTTCCATCCCGGTTTACTGGGACTATGAGAATCCGAGAGGCGTAAGAGCTACTGGCGGTTCTGCTAGGACATGGCAGTCAATTGAACAGTGGTTGCCTGACAGGAAGGGATTCGGAAGTAGCTACTACAACGAAAACTGGATTCAGTTGTTCATGCCTTACCGTCCTCTCTTGACCGCAAGGGTAGGTAACATCAGGAACAAGGCAGGGGAAATCCTCTATGCCGAGTCTGACGGTAAGCCCACCATCTTTGATATCAGGGGTGTCTTTCCTCAGATTGATTTGAACGGCAAGACTATTGACTATCAAGTGGTAGCGGCTAGAAGTTCTCTACAGCCATAACGAGAAAGGACCCTCACCAATCCCGGTAAGGGTCCTTCTCTGCTTTGCCTTAATAGCGGCTGGCTTATCGGGCCAATTACTCAACTTGACAGGGCTGATAGTATCTGTCCCTGACAGCGTGCATGAGTAGAACTGCTACTAAGACACAAAGCAATTAAATGTCGAAGTACAGCTCGAACTCGTGCGGGTGCGGGCGCAGCTGGATCGGGGCGATCTCGTGCGTGCGCTTGTAGTCGATCCACGTCTCGATCAGGTCGGGCGTGAAGACACCGCCGGCCTGGAGGTACTCGTGGTCGGCCTCCAGGGCGTCGAGGACCGCCGGGAGCGAGGTCGGGACCTGCTGGACGCTCGCGTGCTCCTCGGGGGCCAGCTCGTAGAGGTCCTTGTCGATCGGCTCCGGCGGCTCGATCTTGTTCTTGACACCGTCCAGGCCGGCCATCAGCAGGGCCGAGAACGCCAGGTACGGGTTGGAGGACGGGTCCGGGGCGCGGAACTCGACGCGCTTCGCCTTCGGGTTGGAGCCCGTGATCGGGATACGCATCGCGGCGGAGCGGTTGCGCTGCGAGTACACCATGTTGACCGGCGCCTCGAAGCCCGGGACCAGGCGGTGGTACGAGTTCACCGTCGGGTTGGTGAAGGCCAGCAGCGACGGGGCGTGCTTCAGGATGCCGCCGATGTAGTAGCGCGCCATGTCCGAGAGGCCCGCGTAACCCTGCTCGTCGTAGAACAGCGGCGAGCCGCCGGACCACAGGGACTGGTGGACGTGCATGCCCGAGCCGTTGTCACCGAAGATCGGCTTCGGCATGAAGGTCGCGGTCTTGCCGTTGCGCCAGGCGACGTTCTTCACGATGTACTTGAAGAGCATCAGGTCGTCGGCCGCGGCGAGCAGCGTGTTGAACTTGTAGTTGATCTCGGCCTGGCCGGCGGTGCCGACCTCGTGGTGCTGGCGCTCGACCTGGAGGCCGTTCTTGTCCAGCTCCATGGAGATCTCGGCGCGCAGGTCGGCGAAGTGGTCGACCGGCGGCGTCGGGAAGTAGCCGCCCTTGTAGCGGACCTTGTAACCGCGGTTGTTCTCGACCGCACCGGTGTTCCAGGCGCCGGCCTCGGAGTCGATGTGGTAGAAGCTCTCGTTCGCCGACGTCTGGAAGCGGACGTTGTCGAAGACGTAGAACTCGGCCTCGGGGCCGAAGTACGCGGTGTCGGCGATACCGGTCGAGGCGAGGTACGCCTCGGCCTTCTTGGCCACGTTCCGCGGGTCACGGCTGTACTGCTCGCCGGTGATCGGGTCGTGGATGAAGAAGTTGACGTTCACCGTCTTGTCGCGGCGGAACGGGTCGACACGGGCCGTGGACAGGTCCGCACGGAGCGCCATGTCCGACTCGTGGATGGCCTGGAAGCCGCGGATCGACGAGCCGTCGAAAGCCAGTTCATCGGCCGGGTCGAAGGTCGCCGCAGGGATCGTGAAGTGCTGCATCACACCCGGCAGGTCGCAGAACCGGACGTCGATGAACTTGACGTCGTTGTCGGCGATGTACTTCTGGACTTCGTCGGCGTTCTGGAACATCCAACTCCTCCTACTCCCGACCCGGGAACGGGCGGGGTTGCAGCTCGTCTGTGTGGCCAGTGCGGTGGCACACGCTGGACCCGACCATAGGCAGACAGGATTTCTCCAGCATGACCCATTTGTTTCGCACAAGTTAACCAGGGCGCCGGTGGTCAGCACCTCGGCGACGTGTTCGGTGCCCCGCCCGGCCGGGTACAAACGTGGGCGCAGTACCGTGGTCGGGTGGACAACAGGCAAGCAATCGGATCGTGGCTCTCGGGGCCCCGCGCGGCCGCCGAGGAGATGGGCGCCGACTTCGGTTACCGGGGCGAGCGCCTCGGTCTGCCCCAGGAAGGCCCGGGGTCCGTGGCCCCGCTCGGCCGGCGTTTCGGGGCCCTTTTCATCGACTGGGCCGCCTGCATGCTGATCGCATACGGGCTGATCGCTCGCGGTGACCAGCAGGCGGCGGGAAACTGGGCGCTCGGCGTCTTCCTCGTGCTGAGCCTGCTCACGGTCGGGACCGTCGGCTCCACCCCGGGCAAGCGGATCATGGGGCTGCGGGTCGTCGCCGAGGACGGCGGGCGGCTCGGCACCGTGCGGGTCGTCCTGCGGACGGTGCTGCTGCTCCTGGTGATCCCGGCCATCGTCTGGGACCGCGACAGCCGCGGCCTCCACGACCGGCTGGCCCGCGCCGTCCAGGTCCGCATCTGAGCCGTACGGGCAACAGAGGACGGACAGAGACCAGAAGAGCGGCCCCGGACGCGTACGTCGTCCGGGGCCGCTCTCCTGCGTACGTGCTCGGTCAGCGCATCTTTCCGCCGCGCGGCATCCGCATGCCCTTCGGCATCGGGCCCTTCGGCAGCGGCATGTTGCTCATCAGGTCGCCCATCGCCCGGAGCCGGTCGTTGGCGGCGGTCACCTGCGGGCCGGTCAGGACCCGCGGAAGCTTCAGCATCGTGGTGCGCACCTTCTTCAGCGGCACCTGGCCCTCGCCGTCACCGACGATGATGTCGTGCACCGGTACGTCGACGACGATGCGGGCCATCCGCTTCTTCTCGGCCGCCAGCAGGCTCTTCACCCGGTTCGGGTTGCCCTCCGCCACCAGGACGATGCCGGCCTTGCCGACCGCCCGGTGGACGACGTCCTGGCTGCGGTTCATCGCGACGGCCGGGGTCGTGGTCCAGCCACGGCCCACCCGGTCCAGCACCGCCGCGGCCGCGCCCGGCTGGCCCTCCATCTGTCCGAAGGCCGCACGCTCGGCACGCCGTCCGAAGATGATCGCCATCGCGAGGAAGGCCAGGACGAAGCCCAGGATGCCCGCGTAGACGGGGTGACCGATCAGGAAACCGATCGCGAGGAGGACACCGAAGGTGACGATTCCCACACCCGCGACGACGAGACCCACCTTGGGGTCCGACCGCCTGGTCATCTTGTAGGTCAGGGCGATCTGCTTGAGCCGCCCCGCGTTCTCGGCGCTGTCCGCGCCTTCAGTGTTTGCCTTCCTCGCCATGTAGCGAAGTTTACGTGGCCCCGGAGCGACCTAGGAACGGTGGTCGGCCACGGCCTTCAGCACATGCTCCGCCTCGACCCGGTCCTGTGCCCTGCGGCGGTCCTCCAGGACGGCCGTCCAGGCGTTGCGGCGGGCGGTGCGCTGGCCGCTGCTCATCAGCAGCGACTCGACCGCGCGGAGCGCGGTGGTGACGGTCGGGATGGCGTTGGCTCGTACCGGTGCGGCATGCATCGTGGGTGTTCCCCCTCGGAGCGGATGCGCGCGCCCGGCGCGCACTGAGTAGCGGGAAGCAATGACGACGGCGGCTGCGGAGCCACCGCGTATGTACCTAGGGTCACTGCTCGGTGTTACCAGTGCATGACCGGTCGGTCAAACACCAATGAAACTCTGATTTCGGCGGCGCGCACGCCGACGCGGCCCATACGGGCCCCCTGCCTGCGGGGGACGTACGGGCCGCGTCGTTGCGGGCGTTGACGCTCAGTAGCTCCTTGTGCGCCGATTCACACGGCCGGTGCGGCCGAGGCGGTCGCACCGCGCCGCTCCATCGCCTGCTGGAAGAGGCGTCCCGCGCGGTACGAGGAACGCACCAGCGGGCCGGACATGACGCCCGAGTAACCGATCGCGTCGGCCTCGTCCTTCAGCTCGACGAACTCCTGCGGCTTCACCCAGCGCTCGACCGGATGGTGCCGCGCAGAGGGCCGCAGGTACTGCGTAATCGTGATGAGCTCGCAACCCGCGTCGTACAGGTCCTGGAGCGCCTCGCTGACCTCCTCGCGGGTCTCGCCCATGCCGAGGATCAGGTTGGACTTCGTCACCAGACCGGCCTCGCGGGCCCGCGTGATGACCTCCAGGGAGCGCTCGTAGCGGAAGCCGGGGCGGATCCGCTTGAAGATCCGCGGCACCGTCTCGACGTTGTGCGCGAGCACCTGGGGGCGCGAGGAGAAGACCTCGGCGAGCTGCTCGGGCTCCGCGTTGAAGTCGGGGATCAGCAGCTCCACCTTGGTGGCGCCGGCCTCCCGCTCCGCGGTCTGGGCGTGGATCTGGCGCACGGTCTCCGCGTACAGCCACGCGCCGCCGTCGTCCAGGTCGTCGCGTGCGACGCCGGTGATCGTGGCGTAGTTCAGGTCCATCGTCACGACGGACTCGCCCACGCGGCGCGGCTCGTCACGGTCCAGCGCCTGCGGCTTCCCCGTGTCGATCTGGCAGAAGTCGCAGCGCCGGGTGCACTGGTCGCCGCCGATGAGGAACGTCGCCTCGCGGTCCTCCCAGCACTCGTAGATGTTCGGACAGCCGGCCTCCTGGCACACGGTGTGCAGTCCCTCGCCCTTCACGAGCGCCTGCATCTTCGTGTACTCGGGGCCCATCTTCGCCCGGGTTTTGATCCACTCGGGCTTGCGCTCGATGGGGGTCTGGCTGTTTCGGACCTCCAGGCGCAGCATCTTGCGCCCGTCGGGTGCGACACCGGACACTCCGGCACCCCTTTGCTTTCGCTGCATTGGATTCTTCGGCGAACACCAGGGTACGCCCGTGGTTAGAACGGCCTTGCGTCTGGCCAACCTGTGGCCGAGGGGGCCTATTCCCTACGGCCTCCCCTATGCGGAGGCGGCCGGCTCCTTCGGCGCGATGACGCGGGGCGCGAGGTCCGCGTTCTCCAGGACGTCCCGCAGGTGTCCCTCGACGACCGGGAGCACGTCGTCGATCGTGACCTCGCGGCCCAGCTCGTACGAGAGCGAGGTCACGCCCGCGTCCCGGATCCCGCAGGGCACGATCCGGTCGAACGAGGTGTTGTCCGGGTTCACGTTCAGGGAGAAGCCGTGCATGGTGACCCCCTTGGCGACCCGGATGCCGATCGCGGCCAGCTTGCGGTCCTCGCGGCGCTGTCCGGCGTTGGACGGCGCGTACTCGGGGCCGTTCAGCCGGGCATCGAACTCCTCGTCGTGCAGCCGGGGGTCGAAGTCGAGGGAGAGCCCGCCGAGCGCGGGACGGTCCTCGACCGGGTCGCCGAGGACCCAGACACCGCTGCGGCCCTCGACCCGGCTGGTCTCCACGCCGAACTCCGCGGCCGTGAGGATCAGGGCGTCCTCCAGGCGGCGGACGTGGGCGACCACGTCCACCGGGCGGGGCAGCTTGAGGATCGGGTAGCCGATGAGCTGTCCCGGGCCGTGCCAGGTGATCTTCCCGCCGCGGTCGACGTCGATGACGGGGGTGCCGTCCAGAGGGCGCTCGCTCTCCGTCGTGCGCCTCCCCGCCGTGTAGACGGACGGGTGCTCGAGGAGCAGGCAGGTGTCGGGGACGGTGTCCTCGAACCGGGCGGCATGCACCTCGCGCTGCTTCTGCCAGGCCTCCTGGTAGTCGACTCGTTCCTCACCGAATCCCAGACGGACGAACCGCAGCTCACTCACTCGGGTGCCTCCCTACTCGCGGTGCCGGAGGACCGGGGGGTGTCCCCGGAGCCACGTCACCATGCACTGATGTGCGCCCTGAGCCACTGTACGACCGCTCCGGAGGGCGGAGTCCGGCAGGTTACGGACGGGGCGCCGCCCGTCAGCGATCGGACAATCCTCACACGATCGGATGAACGTGGAGCGAAGGCCGTCGCCACCGCCGCCGGGGCGGTTAAGTTCGCGCCGTTCCATGACGGGCTCGCCCGCTCCCAAAACGTGGGGGAGCCCGTAAGGGCTGCCCGCCCGGCGCCGAAGGCAGGAGACCTTACAGCTGATGTCGGAACGACCTCCGCAGCGCACCCCGAACAGGCGGCTCGCTGCCCTCATCGCGGAGGCCGGGTTCTCCCATGCGGGCCTGGCCCGCCGGGTGGACCAGCTCGGCCTCGAACACGGGCTCGACCTGCGATACGACAAGACCTCGGTGACCCGCTGGCTGCGCGGCCAGCAGCCCCGGGGCACCACCCCCGCGCTGATCGCCGAGGTCTTCACGAGACGGCTCGGGCGCCGGCTCTCCGCACAGGACCTGGGCCTGGACGCGTGTGCGCCCGTCTACGCGGGCCTGGAGTTCGCGGCCACGCCCGCCGAGGCCGTCGACATCGTCAGCGGGCTGTGGCGCAAGGACTCCGGCAGCCATGCGGAGCTGCGCAAGATCGCCTTCACGCCCGCCGGACTGGTCGTGCCCAGCAGGGACTGGCTGATCGGCCGGGCCGACGAATGGGTCGGCCGCGGCGAGCCGCAGGACCGTGCGAACGGCTCCGCCGGCCTGCCCGCCCCCCGTACGCCCGCCGAGGGCCACGGGGCCCGGGCGCCGCACGGGCTCCAGCAGTCGTCCGGCGGAGCCGGCACCCTGCAGGCCCCCGGGGCCCCCGGCGCGGCGCACGGGGCGGGCCCCGGCGGCGTACGGCACGGCTCCACCCGCGGGCCCGCCCCCTCCCGCCCGTCCGCTCCCGCGCCGCCGCTCCTCGGCGTCCCGCGCCAGCGGCAGACCGACCGCGGCACCGGCCAGCGGGTCGGCAGCGGTGACGTCGCCGCCCTGCGCTCGGTGGGCGAGCTCTTCCGCACGCTGGACAACGCCTACGGCGGCGGGCACGCCAGGCAGGCGCTCGTCCGGTACCTGGAGCACGAGGCCGAGCCGATGCTCCGCGGGAGCTACGGCGAGACGATGGGCCGCCGGCTGTTCTCGGCCGCGGCCGATCTGACCCGGCTCGCGGGATGGACCTCGTACGACATCGCGGCGCACGGTCTCGCCCAGCGCTACTTCGTCCAGGCGCTGCGGCTCGCCCAGGCCGCCGGGGACCGGGCGTACGGCGCCTTCGTCCTGATCACGATGAGCCGGCAGGCGGTCTACCTCGGGCACGGCAGGGAAGCCGTCCAGCTCGCCCGCGTCGCCCAGCAGGGCATCGGCTCCTCGGCACCGCCCGTCGTCATGGCCCTGATGCACTCGGTGGAGGCCCGCGGACACGGCGTCCTCGGGGAGAACCGGCAGTGCGTCGCCGCACTGGTGCGGGCGGAACGCGCGCTGGGGATCTCCCGGCCGGGGGACGACGTGCCGTACTGGGCCCGCTACTTCGACGAGGCCCAGCTCGCCGACGAGTTCGGCCACTGCCACCGCGATCTCCAGCAGTACCGCGTCGCCGCCCAGCACGCCGAGCGGTCGCTCCAGCTGCGTGCGCCGGCGTACGCCCGGAGCAGGCTGTTCTGCCGGGTGGTGCTCGCCTCCGCGCGGCTCGGCCTCGGCGAGCTGGACCAGGCCTGCCTGCTGGGCGCCGAGGCGGCCCAGCAGGCGGCGGAGATGCGGTCGGTGCGCGCGACGGAGTACGTACGGGACTTCGAGCGCCGCCTGGAGCCGTACCGCGACGCCGTCGCCGTACGCGGATACCGCGACCGGGTCGCCGCGCTGGGCTGAACGACGGGCTCAGGCGGCGGCCGGCAGCTCCGTTCCGTCGCCCTGCCGCACGCGCACCCCCAGGTCCGTGAGGATCGCCGAGGCGGCGCGCCTGCCGGAGCGCAGTGCGCCCTGGACCGTGCTGGTGTCGCGGTGGTCACCGCAGACGTACAGCCCGGCGAGCAGCCGGACCGGCCGGCGCGGATCGTGCGGCGGTGGCATGGCGGGGACCGCCTCCGGGTCGTGACGGGAGGCCAGCAGCTCCCAGCCGTCGGTGGGCGTGCCGTACAGCCGGGCCAGATGGGCGCGCACCTCGCCGTCCAGGTCCTGTGGCGGGGGGCCGAGCACCGTGGAGGTGATCAGGGTCCGGCCGCGGGGGGCACGCGAGGGGTCGACCTCGCTCATCACGACGGTGTGCGCGACCGGACCCGAACGGTCCGCGTCCAGCAGCAGACACCCTCCGGTCCGCGGTGCGGGCGCCTCCCCGGTGGTGTGGTGCAGCACGGTCACCGGATGGAACGCGGGCATCCGCAGACCGGGCAGCAGCTCGGCGGCGGCCCCCGCACCGGTGGCCAGCAGCAGCGACCGGCAGCTGAGCTCGCCGTGCTCCTTGGTGCGTACGGAGGTGATGTCGGCTCCCGTCACATGCACCCCGGTGCGTACGGTCCCGGGCGGCAGAGCGGCCGCCAGCAGCTCGGGCAGCGTCGCGGAGCCGCCCGAGGGCACGCACAGCCGGCCGCGCGCGTAGTCCCGGAGGGTGAGGTCGGCCATGCGGCTGGACGTGGCCGGCCCGGGATCGCCGAGCAGCGCCGAGAGCAGGGGGCGCAGGAAGCCGCCGACCGTACGGGGCGGCAGACCGCGCGCCGACAGCGCGTCGAGTGCGGCCCTGTCCGGCCTCGCCAGGATCCGGGAGTCCGGAGTGGTGGCGAGACGGGCCAGCCAGGCACCGAGCCTGGCCTGTTCGATCGCCCCGCCCAGGGGCGCGCGAGGGGCGCTCGACCGGGAGCGCACGGCACGGAGTGCGCCCCGCGCGCTCCGTACGTCCCCGGCGCGGTACTGCCGCCCCCCACTGTGGACGAGCACCCCGGGGGCGAAGTCCCGCAGGACCAGCCCTTCGAGCCCCGGTGTGCGGCTCAGCTCCGGATACGCGGAGCTGAGCAGCGGGCCCAGATGGTCGAGCCGGAACCCGTCCACGTCATGGGTGGCCATCCGGCCGCCCACCTGCGCGGCCGCTTCCAGAACGCTGACGCCCACTCCCGCGCTGATCAGCTGGTGGGCCGCCGACAGGCCGGCGATCCCGGCCCCGATGATGACCACATCCGCGTGGTCTGCTGTGTGTGCCCCGATCACGTGCCCCTCCCCGAGTCGGTGCGACTGGTGGGGGGCTATTGCCCCCAACAGGCCCCCGGAATGCCCGAGTTCGGGATGAGGCTAGGTGTATGGCCGAGAGCGGCGCAGTCGCGCGCACCCCGGGCACCGGTGCACGGGGTCGCACGGCGGCCCGTGCGGGGCCGGGGGAGCGCCGGGCCGTGGTCAGCGCAGCGCGGCGCGGATGGCGTCGTCGACGCCCGGGAAGGCGAAGGCGAAGCCCGAGTCGAGAAGTTGGCCGGGCAGCACCCGCTGACTGGCCAGGACGTCCCCGGCGAACTCACCCAGCGCCGCCTTCAGCGCGGGCGCCGGGGCGGTGAACAGGGTCGGACGCCGCAGCACCCGCCCCATGGCGGCCGTCACCTCGCCGTTGGTGACGGGGGAGGGGCTTGTCAGGTTGACCGGCCCGGACAGCGTCTCCGTGTCGAGGATGTGTCGCAGGGCCGCGATGTGGTCGTGCAGCGCGATGAAGCTCCAGTACTGCCGGCCGTCCCCCATCCGCCCGCCTAGCCCCGCCTTGAACAGCGGGAAGAGCCGCCCCCAGGCGCCGCCCCGGCGGGAGACGACCAGACCCGTCCGCGCGTGGACCGTCCGGACGCCCGCCTCCTCGGCGGGGGCCGTGGCCTCCTCCCAGTCCACGCACACGGACGGCAGGAAGCCCTCGCCGGGCGGCGCGCTCTCGTCGACGGCACGGTCGCCGGTGTCGCCGTAGAAGCCGATGGCGGACCCGGACAGCAGCACCTTCGGCGGGGTGTCCAGGGAGGCCACCGCCTCGGCGACGGCCGCCGTGCCCAGCACCCGGCTGTCACGGATCTCCCGCTTGTACGCCTCGGTCCACCGGTGGTCGCCGACCCCCGCCCCGGCGAGGTGGACGACCGCGTCGCAGCCGACCAGGCCCGCCGCATCGACGTACTGGCGCTTCGGGTCCCACTCCACCTCGTCACCGGTGGCGGCCGGGCGGCGCACCAGGCGCACCACCTCGTGCCCGTCGGCCCGGAGCGAGCGCACGAGCGCCGCCCCGATGAGTCCGGTCGATCCGGTGACGGCGATGCGTGAGCGCGGCATGACGTCCATCCTGCCCCATGAGCAGCCGGCGACACGGACGACGAGGCCCTGACGGGCCGTCGGCCGGCGGCCCGTCAGGGCCTCGTCGGCGCCCGCCCCGGGCTCAGGCCGGCCCGAAGCGTTCCCAGAGCGCGGGATAGCGCTCGGCCAGCGCCGCGTCGTCGTCGAAGCCGAAGGGCGTGCCCGCCGGTTCAGGTGTCTGCGGGGGCAGTCCCAGGTCCGGGGCGACCACTCCGGTCAGCTGCTCGTACGCCTCGTCGGCGGCGTAGCCGAGGTCCTCGCCGTCCCCGTCGAGCTCCTCGTCGAAGTCGTCCAGCAGTTCGGCCAGGCTGTCCGGGTCGTGCATCGCGCCCTCGAAGACCTCCCGGCCCTGCGCGATCAGCCAGCAGCGGAAGTAGTCGAACGCGTCGTCGCTCGCCCCGCCGAGCAGGACCGCCGCGGCGCCCCACAGGTCCCAGTGGTACGCCCGGTTGTAGCGGGCCTCGAAGTGCCTGGCGAAGTCCAGCACGGAGTCGGGATCGAGCCGTACCAGCCGTTCGACGAGCAGGTCGGCGTGCTCCTCGGGGTCGCCATCGGCGGCCTCGCGGGTGCTGTCGATGATCTCCCAGAACTCCGTTTCGTCCATCACGGGTCCAGCATCTGCCCCGAGGGCGGGCGACGCACGCCCAGACACCGAATTGAAGCCTTCGACGTCACTTCCGGGCCACTTCAGCGATAGAGGTCGCGCAGTCGTTCGGCGGTATCGGCAAAGCGTTCGCGCAGGGCGGCGGGGGCCAGGACCTCCACCTCTGGCCCGAGGACCAGCAACTGCTCGTACGCCACCTCGGCGGACTCGACCGGCAGGACGACCGTGCGCCGGCCGTCCGCGTCCGGCGCGGTGTCCCCGGCCAGCGCCTCGGCGGCGGCCGCCCGGTCCACGGCCTGCGGAAGCCGCCGTACACCCTCCCGCGACAGACGTACGGTCACCTCGGTACGCAGGATCGACCGGGCGAACTGCGCGGCCCGCTCCGCCCAGAAGCGTGGCAGGTCGAAGTCCTCGTCCCGTGCGAAGCGGGTCTCCGACACGTCGACGGCGGCGAACCGGTCGATGCGGTACACCCGGAAGTCGTCCCCGGCCCGGGCACAGAGGTACCAGACCCCGGCCTTCAGGACGAGGCCGTACGGGGCGAGTTCGCGCTCCACCTCGTCCGAGGGGCGGCGGCGGTAGCGCGCCCGGACCAGCCGGTCGTCCCGGACGGCCTCCGCGACGGCGGGCAGCAGCTCGGGGGTGGCCGGATCCTGGTACCAGCCGGGGGCGTCCAGATGGAAGCGCTGCGCGGCGCTGCGCGAGGCGTCCCGGAGCGAGGGGAGCAGGGCGGCCGAGACCTTCAGCCGGGCCGCCGAGGCGGCGTCCTCGAGCCCCATCTCGCGCAGGGCCGAGGGCAGCCCGGACAGGAACAGCGCCTCGGCCTCATCGCGGGCCAGCCCGGTGAGCCGCGTCCGGTAGCCACCCACGAGCCGGTAGCCGCCGGCCCGGCCGCGGTCGGCGTACACGGGCACACCCGCCTCGGAGAGCGCCTGGGCGTCCCGGGTCACGGTGCGCTCCGACACCTCCAGCTCCTCCGCCAGCTGGGAGGCGGTCATGGAGGGCCGGGACTGCAGGAGCAGCACCATCTTGATCAGCCGGGCAGCACGCATGCGGCCATTGTGCGTCCCCGTGCCGCACCTCCGCGGGCGGTCCCCGGAGGTGCGGCACGGGGACGGGGGCTCAGCGCGGCGGCACCTTCGCACGCAGACTGCGCCAGGTCCGCCCGAGCGGGCGGCGGGCCGGCGCCGGGATGTGCACGGTCCACCTGCGCGACGGGAGGGCGTCCATGCGGTGGTAGAACTCGTCCATGTCGACGGCGAGTGTGCCCCCCGCGGTCCAGTAGGGGACGACGCCGACGGCGTCCGGCCCGACCCGGGTGGCTCCGGCCGCCGTCAGCTCGCTGCGCCGGTCCCCTTCGATCCGGACGCTCCTGCCCACCCCGAGGAGCTGTACCGAGCCCCGCACGTCGTAGATCCCGCGCTGGAGCGCGCCGCCGCCGGCCGCCGTGAGCGGATCGATCTCCAGACTGCCCCGGACGACCAGCCGGCTCCGTCCCGGGCCCGCGGGGACGACCATGGGCCTGAGATCGCAGGTGGGGAACCAGCCCATCGGCCGCTTGCGGTCCTTCAGGAGCACGCGTGCGTTCGCCGCCCGCAGGGGGTCGCCGATCTCCCACTCCGTGACCGCCGGGTTGCCCTCCAGCAGCCGGGGGTCGAGCAGCAGGCGCCCGTCGCGCTCCAGCATGATCACCGGTGTGCCGTCGGCATGCGTCATGGCCATCTGGAGGGGTGCGGTCAGCCTGCCGTCCCGCCAGCGCAGCCGGCCCAGCTCGGCCCGTGCCCGCAGCGTGCGGGTGCGCTCGGCCAGTGCGCGCAGACCGTCCAGGCGGCCGTCCTCCAGGAGCGTCGCGCGCAGCCGCTGCACCGCGGGGAGCCCTTCGCGTACGCCGGGGGAGAACTCGTCCGCGACGAGCCGGCGGACCGTCTCGAAACGGGAACGGACGTCGAGGGTGGAGCTGAGCACCCGGGGCTCGCTCACCTGGTGGAGTATCTCCACCCGGTAGGTGCGGCGGAGCAGCGCGTCGCGCTCGGCCCCCGGCTCCGTGCCGTCCTTCAGCGCCTGGACGACCTGGCGGAGATTGCCGAAGTAGCCCTTGACGTCGATCGGCGCGCTGCTGTTGTTGCCCTTGTCCTCGCGGCGCATCCAGTAGTAGCAGGGGTAGTCGGCCAGCACGGAGACCCGGTCGGTGGCGACGTAGGCGCGGGCCATGAACAGCTGGTCCTCCAGCCGGCACCTGCCCTCCGGGAAGGTGATGCCGTTCTCCAGGAGGAACGACCGCCGGAACATCTTGTGCGGGGTGAGCGAGTCCATCAGCCCGTGGTCGCGCACCGAGCAGCGGTCGATGGTGCGGGCGAACACGGTGCTCGGCGCCTGCATCGTGCCGGCGACCTTGCCCAGCACGATGTCCGACCGGTTCTTCGTGCCCAGGGCGCACAGCCGCTCCAGGGCCTCCTCGCCCAGTTCGTCGTCCTGGTCCACGAACTGGACGAACTCCCCCCTGCTGCTCGCCACCCCCACGTTGCGCGGCTTGCCGGGCCAGCCCGAGTTCTCCTGGTGGATCACGCGGACGTGCGGGTGGGCGGCGGCCAGCCGGTCCAGGCGCTCCGCGGAGTCATCCGTCGATCCGTCGTCGACGTACACGACTTCGTACCGGTCGGGACCGATGCTCTGCCGGAGCAGGGACGGAGCGCACGCCTCTATGTAGTGGGACGCGTTGTAGATCGGTACGACGATCGTGGCCCGCAACGTGTGCGGCGGGAACTTCTCGGCAGTGGTCATGCTGCGCCCCCTCAAGGCCGTGCCGGGGGGTAGTGGGGGATACCCGCCCCATCGCACGTAACGGTATTCGTTTGATATACCCGTATGAGCCCATAAATCGCCGCTCAAGGGACAGGTATCCACCGGCCGGTCTCCAACCGGAACGGACCCGTCACCCGAGGGCGTGGGACTCGCTCCCCTAGACCGCCGAACACGGCTGCGCGTTGCACGGATCTGTCGGTTCATCGCATCACGTTATTGATTTGTTGCGCTCCGGTTCATGCGCCCGGCTGGAGACGCCCGCAGGGCGGGCCCGGAGCGGGCCCGCCCTGCGGTGCGGAGCGAGGAGACGGCGGCCGGTCCCTCAGAGGCCGTACTGCTCCCGCGCCTCCTTGACCTTCGAGGCCGGGATCTCGCCACGGCGGGCCAGCTGGGCCAGCGCGGCGACCGTGACGGACTGCGCGTCGACACCGAAGTGGCGGCGGGCCCCGTCGCGGGTGTCGGAGAGGCCGAAGCCGTCCGTGCCCAGCGAGGACCAGTCCTGCTCCACCCACTGGCTGATGGAGTCCGGGACCGCGCGCATCCAGTCGCTGACCGCGAGGACCGGGCCCGGCGCGCCGGAGAGCGCCTGGGTCACGTAGGGCACGCGCTCCTCGCCGCGGAGCAGTGCCTCGTCGGACTCCAGCGCGTCACGGCGCAGCTCGCCCCACGAGGTGGCGGACCAGACGTCGGCCGTGACGCCCCAGTCGGCGGCCAGCAGCTCCTGGGCCTCCAGGGCCCAGTGGATCGCCGTACCGGAGGCGAGCAGCTGGAGGCGCGGCGCGTCCGCCTCGGCGGGCACGCCCTCCTTGAAGCGGTACAGGCCCTTGACGATGCCGTCCTCGACGCCTTCCGGCATCGCGGGCTGCTGCTTCGGCTCGTTGTAGACCGTCAGGTAGTAGAAGACGTTCTCGGCCTCGGGGCCGTACATCCTGCGCAGACCGTCCTTGACGATCACCGCGATCTCGTACGCGAACGCCGGGTCGTAGTTGAGCGACGCGGGGTTCGTGGACGCGATCAGGTGCGAGTGGCCGTCCGCGTGCTGGAGGCCCTCACCCGTCAGCGTCGTACGGCCGGCCGTGGCGCCGACGATGAAGCCCTTGCCGAGCTGGTCGGCGAGCTGCCACATCTGGTCGCCGGTCCGCTGCCAGCCGAACATCGAGTAGAAGATGTAGAACGGGATCATCGTCTCGCCGTGCGTCGCGTACGACGAGGCGGCGGCGATGAAGTCGGCCATGGCCCCGGCCTCGGTGATCCCCTCGTTGAGGATCTGGCCGTCCTTGGCCTCCTTGTAGTACATCAGCTGGTCGCGGTCGACCGGCTCGTACGTCTGGCCGAGCGGCGAGTAGATGCCGGCCGAGGGGAACAGCGACTCCATACCGAAGGTACGGGCCTCGTCCGGGACGATCGGAACCCAGCGCCTGCCGGTCTCCTTGTCCCGCATCAGGTCCTTCACCAGGCGGACGAACGCCATGGTGGTGGCCATCTCCTGCTTGCCGGACCCCTTGTACAGGGCCTTGAACGCGCGCTCCTCCGGCTGGGGCAGCGCCACGGCGTGCACCCGGCGGGCGGGGGCCGGACCGCCGAGGGCGGCACGGCGCTCCTGGAGGTAGCGGACCTCGGGGGAGTCGGCGCCCGGGTGGCCGTAGGGGACGAGACCGTCCTCGAAGGCGCTGTCCGGGATCGGGAGGCCGAGCAGCTCGCGCATGCCCTTGAACTCGTCGATCGACAGCTTCTTCATCTGGTGGTTGGCGTTCTTGGACTCGAAGCCCTTGCCGAGCGTGTAGCCCTTGACCGTCTGGGCCAGGATCACGGTCGGCGCGCCCTTGTGCTCCAGGGCCGCGCGGTAGGCCGCGTACACCTTGCGGGCCTCGTGGCCGCCGCGGGAGCTGTAGAAACACTCGGCGATCTTCGCGTCGCTCAGGAGTTTCGCCAGCTCGACGAGGGCGGGCTCGGTCCCGAAGAAGTGCTCGCGGATGTAGGCGACGTCGCGCGTCGCGTACGTCTGGAACTGCGCGTCCGGGACCTCGCGGAGGCGGCGGATCAGCGCGCCCGTGGTGTCCAGCTGGAACAGCTCGTCCCAGGCGTTGCCCCAGAGCGTCTTGATGACGTTCCAGCCGGCCCCGCGGAAGGCGCCCTCCAGCTCCTGGACCACGCGGAAGTTGGCGCGGACCGGGCCGTCGAGGCGCTGCAGGTTGCAGTTGATGACGAAGGTCAGGTTGTCGAGCTGCTCACGCGCCGCGAGGGCGAGGGCGGCGGTCGACTCGGGCTCGTCCATCTCGCCGTCGCCCAGGAAGGCCCAGACGTGCGAGTTCGACGTGTCCTTGATCCTGCGGTTGGTCAGATAGCGGTTGAAGCGCGCCTGGTAGATCGCCGAGAGCGGGCCGAGGCCCATCGACACCGTGGGGAACTCCCACAGCCAGGGCAGCCGCCGCGGGTGCGGGTAGGACGGCAGGCCGTCGCCACCCGACTCCTGGCGGAAGTTGTCGAGCTGCTGCTCGCCGAGGCGGCCGTCGAGGAAGGCGCGGGCGTAGATGCCGGGCGAGGCGTGGCCCTGGATGTAGAGCTGGTCGCCGGAGCCGTCACCTTCCTTGCCGCGGAAGAAGTGGTTGAAGCCGGTCTCGTACAGCCAGGCCGCCGAGGCGAACGTGGCGATGTGGCCTCCGACGCCGTACCGGGCGCCACGGGTGACCATCGCGGCCGCGTTCCAGCGGTTCCACGCGGTGATCTTCGATTCCATCTCCAGGTCGCCGTCGAACGCGGGCTCGGCGGAGGTGGGGATGGTGTTGACGTAATCGCTCTCCAGCAGCTTGGGCAGCGCGATGCCGGCGCCCTCGGCGTGCTGGAGCGAACGCCGCATCAGGTACGCGGCGCGGTGCGGGCCCGCGGCCTTGGTGACGGCGTCCAGGGAGGCCGCCCACTCGGCGGTCTCCTCGGGGTCGCGGTCCGGGAGCTGGTCGAGCTCGCTCGGAAGCTTTGCTACGGGGTCGGTCATGATCGCCGCCTTCCGGAGTGGGAGGGGGTGGAGAAGGCCCTGACTGGCAGGACAGGGCGATCGGGCCGGTGGGCCCGCGACTGAACTGTAAGTCGCCGATCGATGATCGATCAAAGGGTGAAGGGCAAAACTTCTCGATATGAAGAAAAGTGGCATGCGGTGCCGCGAAATGGGGCACGGAGTGACGGGATCAAGGGGGTGAAACGGGCACTGACCTGCACGGTAGAGCGCCCGTCCCCGCAGATGGGCGCACGGCCCCGGCCGCTCAGGCGCGCGGTGCGCACCCGAGGACGTGCTCCTTCACCAGTACGGCGATCGCCGGGTCCCGCCGCAGGAACGCCTCGATGAGGGCCTCGTGCTCCTCGGCGTACGACTTCTGCACGGTGCCCAGCCAGCGGATCGACAGGGCCGTGAACACCTCGATGCCCAGCCCCTCCCAGGTGTGCAGCAGCACCGCGTTGCCCGCGGCGCGCACCATCTCCCGGTGGAAGGCCACCGTGTGCCGCACCTGCGCCTCGCCGTCGGCCAGCCGGTCCGCCTCGTACAGCGCCGTCACGTGCGGGGTCAGCGCCGAGCAGTCCTCGGCCAGGGCCGGGGCGGCCAGCTCCGCCGCGATCTGTTCGAGCCCGGCCCGTACGGGATAGCTCTCCTCCAGGTCGGCCGCGGTCAGATTGCGGACCCTGACCCCCTTGTTGGGCGCCGACTCGATCAGCCGCAGCGTCTCCAGCTCCCTCAGCGCCTCGCGCACGGGTGTCTGGCTGACCTCCAGCTCGGTGGCGATACGGCGCTCCACGATCCGCTCACCCGGCTTCCAGCGCCCGCTGACTATCCCCTCCACGATGTGCTCGCGGATCTGTTCGCGCAGCGAGTGGACGACGGGCGGGGTCATGGGGGGCTCCTTCGGGGCGAACCGGTGGTGCGTGCACCGACACGGCTGCCGGGGGCGACCGGTGGTGTCTAGACAATACGGCGGCGCCCCCGCCCGGAAGTGTTCCGGACGGGGGCGCCGCTGGTGAGGCTGGTTACAGCTGGACCGCTGCTGTACGGCTCAGAGGCCGAGCTCGACCTCGAACTCGCCCGCCTCCAGGATCGCCTTGACCGTGGTCAGGTAACGGGCGGCGTCCGCGCCGTCCACCAGACGGTGGTCGTAGGAGAGCGAGAGGTACGTCATGTCGCGGACGCCGATGACGGTGCCCTCGGCGGTCTCGATGACCGCCGGACGCTTGACGGTGGCACCGATGCCCAGGATGGCCGCCTGGTTCGGCGGCACGATGACCGTGTCGAACAGCGCACCGCGCGAACCGGTGTTGCTGACGGTGAAGGTCGCGCCGGACATGTCGTCCGGGGTGAGGCCGCCACCGCGGGCCTTGCCGGCCAGCTCGGCGGTCTTCTTCGCGATACCGGCGATGTTCAGGTCGCCCGCACCCTTGATGACCGGGGTCATCAGACCCTTCTCGGCGTCAACGGCGATGCCGATGTTCTCCGAGTCGAAGTACGTGATGGTGCCCTCGTCCTCGTTGATCCGGGCGTTGACGACCGGGTGGGCCTTCAGCGCCTGGGCCGCCGCCTTCACGAAGAACGGCATCGGGGACAGCTTGACGCCCTCACGGGCGGCGAAGGACTCCTTCGCCTGGTTGCGCAGCTTCATCAGCTTCGTGATGTCGACCTCGAGGACCGAGGTCAGCTGGGCCTGCGAGTGCAGCGCCTTCATCATGTTGTCGCCGATGACCTTGCGCATGCGGGTCATCTTGACCGTCTGACCGCGCAGCGGCGACGCCTCGAGCTTCGGCGCGGCCTTGGCTGCCGGGGCAGCGGCGGCCGGAGCCGGAGCGGCGGCGGCCTTGGCGGCCTCCGCGGCGGCCACGACGTCCTGCTTGCGGATACGGCCACCGACGCCGGTGCCCTTGACCGCGCCCAGGTCGACGCCGTTCTCGGCGGCGAGCTTGCGGACCAGCGGCGTGACGTACGCGCCGTCGTCACCGGAAGGCGCGGCCGGAGCGGCAGCGGCCGGAGCCGGAGCAGCGGCGGCCGGTGCGGGCGCGGCCGGAGCCGGTGCCGGGGCGGCGGGCGCGGCCTGAGCAGGCGCCGGAGCCGGAGCGGCCGGAGCAGCGGGAGCCGGTGCCGGAGCGGCAGGGGCCGGTGCCGGGGCAGCGGGGGCCGGAGCAGCGGCGGGGGCCGGAGCGGCCTCTGCCGGAGCGGCGGCCGGTGCGGCGCCCGGAGCACCGATGACGGCGAGCTTGGCGCCGACCTCGGCGGTCTCGTCCTCGGCGACGACGATCTCCAGCAGCACACCGGCGACCGGGGCGGGGATCTCGGTGTCGACCTTGTCCGTGGAGACCTCGAGCAGGGGCTCGTCCTCCGCGACCTCCTCGCCGACCTCCTTCAGCCAGCGGGTGACGGTGCCCTCGGTGACGCTCTCGCCGAGCGCCGGAAGGGTGACGTCGGTGCCGGAGGCACCACCGGCCGGAGCGGCGGCGGGAGCCTCGGCGGCAGGGGCCTCCGCGGCGGGCGCCGGAGCCTCCTGGGCCGGAGCCGGAGCGGCCTCCGGCTCGGCGGCCGGAGCCTCGGCGGCGGCGGGCGCGCCCGAACCGTCGTCGATGACGGCCAGCTCGGCGCCGACCTCGACGGTCTCGTCCTCGGCGACCTTGATGGACGCGAGCACGCCGGAGGCGGGCGCGGGGATCTCGGTGTCGACCTTGTCGGTCGAGACCTCGAGCAGCGGCTCGTCGGCCTCGACGTGCTCGCCCTCGGCCTTCAGCCAGCGGGTGACGGTGCCCTCGGTGACGCTCTCGCCGAGCGCCGGAAGGGTTACGGAAACCGACATGGTTTCAGTTGCTCCTTACGAAAGTGTGAAGTGGTCGGTCGTCCCCGGGACTGGATCAGTCGTGGGAGTGGAGAGGCTTGCCGGCCAGGGCCAGGTGCGCCTCGCCCATCGCCTCGTTCTGCGTCGGGTGGGCGTGGATGAGCTGCGCGACCTCGGCCGGCAGCGCCTCCCAGTTGTAGATCAGCTGGGCTTCGCCGACCTGCTCGCCCATACGGTCACCGACCATGTGGACGCCGACCACGGCACCGTCCTTGACCTGGACGAGCTTGATCTCGCCCGCGGTCTTCAGGATCTTGCTCTTGCCGTTGCCCGCCAGGTTGTACTTGAGGGCGACCACCTTGTCCGCACCGTAGATCTCCTTGGCCTTGGCCTCGGTGATGCCGACGGAGGCGACCTCGGGGTGGCAGTACGTCACCTTCGGCACGCCGTCGTAGTCGACCGGCACGGTCTTGAGACCGGCCAGGCGCTCCGCCACCAGGATGCCCTCGGCGAAGCCGACGTGCGCCAGCTGGAGGGTCGGGACCAGGTCACCGACGGCCGAGATCGTCGGGACGTTGGTCTGCATGTACTCGTCGACGAGGACGTAGCCGCGGTCCAGCGCGACACCCGCCTCCTCGTAGCCCAGACCCTGCGAGACCGGGCCGCGGCCGATCGCGACCAGCAGCACCTCCGCCTCGAAGGTCTTGCCGTCGGCGAGGGTGACCTTCACGCCGTCCTGCGTGTACTCGGCCTTGTCGAAGAAGGTGCCGAGGTTGAACTTGATGCCGCGCTTGCGGAACGCGCGCTCAAGAAGCTTCGAGCTGTTCTCGTCCTCGACCGGGACCAGGTGCTTCAGACCCTCGACGATGGTGATGTCGCTGCCGAAGGACTTCCACGCCGAGGCGAACTCGACGCCGATGACGCCGCCGCCCAGGACGATCGCCGACTTCGGCACCCGGTCCAGCTTCAGCGCGTGGTCCGAGGAGATGATGCGGTTGCCGTCGATCTCCAGGCCCGGCAGCGACTTCGGCACGGAACCGGTCGCCAGCAGGACATGGCGGCCCTGGACGCGCTGGCCGTTGACGTCCACCGAGGTGGGCGACGAGAGACGGCCCTCACCCTCGATGTAGTGCACCTTGCGCGAGGCGATGAGACCCTGCAGACCCTTGTACAGGCCCGAGATCACGTCGTCCTTGTACTTGTGGACGGCCTCCATGTCGATGCCCTCGAAGGTGGCCTTCACGCCGAACTGCTCGGCCTCGCGGGCCTGGTCGGCGATCTCGCCGGCGTGCAGCAGCGCCTTCGTGGGGATGCAGCCGTTGTGCAGGCAGGTGCCGCCGACCTTGCCCTTCTCGATCAGTGCGACGTCCAGGCCCAGCTGAGCTCCGCGCAGGGCCGCGGCATAACCGCCGCTACCACCGCCGAGGATCACTAGGTCGAAAACGGTGCTGGCGTCGTTCGCCACGTCACGTCCTCCATGCATGTGCGCCGTACGCCGGGCCCCGTCGCTGGGGTGTGACCGGCCGGTCGGCTGGTGTTCGGCCGCTTGCGTTATTCGGCCCTGTGGTGGGGGCCCTGTCCTGCCGAGAACCCATCTTCGCACTTGTTGAGTCCGGACGGGACGCGGGCCCCTGCTCCGAGCCGGATCAAGATCCCGGCCGGATGGTTACCGATACGTACAGATTTCCGGAAATATGCCGGTCGGTTCCACCGTGAGGAACACCGACGGCCCCGGACGTATGCCCGGGGCCGTCTGCGCCGCAAGCGAACCTTGCGCGCGGGGTCCACGCGCGGTGCCGGCTCCGGACTCAGCCGAGGTCGCCGGCCGCGGTGCGCTCCGCCAGCCGCACCAGGGTGCGGACCGCGGATCCGGTGCCGCCCTTGGGCGTGTAGCCGTACGGCGCGCCCTCGTGGAAGGCCGGGCCCGCGATGTCCAGGTGCGCCCAGGCGATGCCCTCGCCGACGAACTCCTTCAGGAACAGGCCGGCCACCAGGCCGCCGCCCATCCGCTCGCCCATGTTGGCGATGTCGGCGGTCGGGGAGTCCATGCCCTTGCGCAGGTCGGCGGGGAGCGGCATCGGCCAGGAGGCCTCGCCGACCTCCTCGGCGATCTCGTGGATCGACGTACGGAAGGCGTCGTCGTTGGCCATCACACCGAAGGTGCGGTTGCCGAGCGCCAGCACCATCGCGCCGGTCAGGGTCGCCACGTCGACGATCGCGTCCGGCTTCTCCTCCGACGCGCGGGTCAGCGCGTCGGCGAGCACGAGCCGGCCCTCGGCGTCGGTGTTGAGGACCTCGACGGTCTTGCCGCTGTACATGTGCAGCACGTCACCCGGGCGGGTGGCGTTGCCCGACGGCATGTTCTCGGCGAGCGCCAGCCAGCCGGTGACGTTGACCTGGAGGCCGAGGCGGGAGGCCGCGACGACGGCGGCGAACACGGCGGCGGCACCGCTCATGTCGCACTTCATCGTCTCGTTGTGGCCGGCCGGCTTGAGCGAGATGCCGCCCGAGTCGTAGGTGATGCCCTTGCCGACCAGGGCGAGCGTCTTCTCCGCCTTGGGGTGGGTGTAGGCCAGCTTCACCAGGCGCGGGCCGTGCGTGGAGCCCTGGCCGACGCCGAGCAGACCGCCGTAGCCGCCCTTGACGAGCGCCTTCTCGTCCAGGACCTGCACCTTGATGCCGTGCTCCTTGCCGGCGGCGGTGGCCACGGCGGCGAAGGACTCGGGGTACAGGTCGTTCGGCGGGGTGTTGATCAGGTCGCGGGCCCGGTTGATCTCCTCGGTGACCGCGACGGCGCGCTCGGCGGCGGCCTTGAAGGCCTTGTCCCGCGGCTTGGTGCCGAGCAGGGCGACCTCGCCGAGCGGAAGCTTCGCCGGGCTCTTGGCGCCCTTGGGGGCGAGCTTGTCCTCGCCGCCCTGGTAGGCGGTGAAGGCGTACGCACCCAGCAGGGCGCCCTCCGCGACGGCCCCGGCGTCCTCGGCGGACTCCGTCGGCAGCGCGAAGCCGGCCTTCTTCGAGCCCTTCAGCGCACGCGCGGCGCTGCCCGCGGCCCGGCGCAGTGCCTCGGCGTCGTACGCCTCGTCCTTCGCCGGGACCTGACCGAGCCCGACCGCGATGACGACCGGGACCTTGAGGCCCGCCGGGGCGGGGAGCTTGGTCACTTCGCCCTCGGCACCGGAGGCGCCCAGGGTCTCCAGGACGGCGGCGAGCTTCCCGTCGAACGCCTTGTCCACGGCCTCGGCGCCCGGTGCGACGACCAGGCCGGACTTGGACCCAGTGCCCTTGGCGACGCCGACGACGAGTGCGTCGGCGCGCAGCGTCGCCGCACCTGAGGTGCTGAGAGTGAGAGCAGTCACGGTGGTGAAATCTCGCTTCCGTTGAGTTGTGTGCCGGTCGAGGGGGTGGGCCGACCGTGCCCAGCGCATCGTAGATCCCGCCGTGACGCGCCGGGAACGAGCCTACGCGCGCCCCTGCTTCCGGCTCACGGGGGCGGGGCCGTCCGGGGTGGGGGAGTCCTCACGGAAGGGGCGCCGTCAGCCGAGGGACAGTGCCAGCAGCGCCACCGTGGCGGCCGTCTCCTCCAGGGCGCCGAACACGTCACCGGTCACCCCGCCGAAGCGCCGCACGCAGTGACGCAGCATCACCTGCGCGGCACCGAGACCGGCCAGGGCGGCGAGGGCGTGGTGCAGGGCGGCGCCGTATCCGCCCAGCAGCGCGCCCGCCGCCGCGCAGCACAGGACCACCGCGCCGGCCACGGCCGCGGCGCCCAGGGGCGGGACGGTGCCCGCCACCGCGGCGCCGAGCCCCTCCGGCCGGGCGGGCGGGACGCCGCGCCGCGAGGCCAGCGTGAGCGCGAGCCGGGCGGTGACGGCGGCGGCGACCGTGCCGAGCGCGCCGTCCGCCCAGCCGCGGCCGTACAGCTCGAAGAGCGCCGCGGTCTGGGCCAGCAGCACGAACAGCAGGGTGATCACACCGAACGGGCCGATGTCCGACTGCTTCATGATCCGCAGCGCGTCCTCGGCCGGCTTGGCGCTGCCGAGCCCGTCGGCGGTGTCCGCGAGCCCGTCCAGGTGGAGTCCCCGGGTCAGCGCGGCCGGGAGTGCGGCGGAGGCGACCGCCGCCACCAGGGGGCCCGACCCGCCGAGCAGGAACAGCACGCCGGGCACGGCCGCGAGCAGCCCCACGACGACCCCGGCGAGCGGGGCGCACAGCATGCCGGCGCGGGCGGTGCCGCGGTCCCAGCGGGAGACGCGGACGGGGAGCGCGGTCAGGGTGCCGAAGGCGAATCGCGGGCCGTGGCTGTTCAGGGAGGTCACCGCGCGCAGGCTAGCCGGTGCGGCGGCACGCCGGATCGGGCAGAGTGACCCAAAATGCCGCAGAGGTGGGTCTCAGGGAGGAGGTGGCATGGGTCACTGGTTCCAGCAGAACATCGTCGAGCCGGGCAAACTCCCGCTGCTGCTCGCCCTGAGCGCGTTCGTGCTGACCTTCGCGATCACCCGCGTGATCACCCGGATGATCAGGGCAGGCAAGGGCCCCTTCCGCAACTTCACGCCCGGCGGGGTGCACGTCCACCACGTGGTGCCCGGCGTCGTGCTCTCGGTGGTCGGAGGCTTCGGCGCGGTCGCGAGCGGTCAACGCGGCGCGGCCGCCGGGATCTTCGCGGTCGTCTTCGCGGTGGGCGCCGGCCTGGTCCTCGACGAGTTCGCCCTCATCCTGCACCTCGACGACGTGTACTGGACCGAGGAGGGCCGGCAGAGCGTGGAGGTGGTCGTCCTCACCGCCTCGCTCGTCCTGCTCGTGCTCGCCGGGTTCTCGCCGCTCGGTGTGGACGAACTGAGTGATGATCAGCAGCAGAACAGGCTGGGCGTCGTCCTGACCTACCTCGTCAACTTCGGCTTCGTGCTGATCGCCCTGTTCAAGGGCAAGGCCCGGATGGCGGTGATCGGCACCCTCATCCCGTTCATCGCGCTGATCGGCGCACTCCGGCTGGCCCGGCCCGCCTCGCTGTGGGCGAAGCGCTTCTACCGCCGGCGCCACCGGGCCCGCGCCAGGGCGGTGCTGAGGGCGTATCACCACGATGTGCGCTGGGCGGGCCCGCGCCGCAGGTTCCAGGACCTGATCGGCGGGGCCCCGGACAGGACCCCGCTGCCGGGCCCCCGCCCCGGCGGCGGAACCTGAGGCCCCGCCACCGTGCCGCCCGCGAAGGGGCGGCGGCGCTCAGGCGGTCGTGTCCGCGGGCTCCGTGGCCCCGGACTGCTCTTCCGCTTCCTCTTCCGCTTCCGGTTCTTCCGGCGCGCGCTCGGGCAGCTCCGCCGCCAGCGCCGCCGCGGCCTGGACGAGCGGCAGCGCCAGCAGCGCCCCGCTTCCCCCGCCCACCGTCACCCCGTGGTCCAGCAGCGGGGTAAGCGCCATCCGGTCCAGCGCCTTCAGCTGGGCGGGCTCCCCGCTGAGCTGCCCCGCCAGCCACCAGTCCGGGGCCCGGAAGGCCGCCCGCTGCGCCACCAGCGCACAGGCCGCCGAGACCACTCCGTCCAGCACCACGGGCATCCGGCGCACCGCGCTCTGCAGCAGGAATCCCGTCATGGCCGCCAGATCCGCGCCGCCCACGGCCGCCAGCAGCTCCAGCTGGTCACCGAGGACCGGCCGGGCCCGCCGCAGCGCGTCCCGGATCGCGGCGCACTTGCGCATCCAGGCCAGGTCGTCGATGCCCGCGCCGCCGCGCCCGGTCACCACCGAGGCGTCCGTACCGCAGAGGGCGGCGATCAGCGTCGAGGCCGCCGTCGTACCGCCGACACTCAGGTCACCCAGCACCACCAGGTCCGTGCCGGAGTCGGCCTCCTCGTCGGCGACGCGCATCCCGAGGCGTACGGCCTGCTCGGCCTCCTCGGCGGTCAGCGCGTCCTCCACGTCGATCCGGCCGCTGCCGCGCCGCACCCGGTGGCGTACGACGGCCTCGGGCAGCAGCTCCGGATCACAGTCCAGACCGGCGTCCACGATCCGTACGGGCACGGAGAAGCGCCGGGCCAGCACGGCGACGGGGCTCGCACCGTCCAGCACCGCCCGGACCAGCTCGTGCGCGGTCCCCGCCGCCCGGCCGGAGACCTCCAGCTCGGCCACCCCGTGATCACCGGCGAACAGCACGACGCGCGGCTGCTCGACCGCCTTGACGGGCACCGACTGCTGGGCGGCCGACAGCCATTCCCCCAGCTCGTCGAGGCGGCCGAGGGCGCCGACGGGAACGGTGAGCCGCTCCCGGCGTTCCTCGGCAGCACGCCGTACGCCCCCGTCGGGGCGTTCGATCAGGTCGGAGAAGTCGTCCAGATTCACGGGGGTCTGCCTCGCGGGTCGTCGCTAGGTGGGCCGGAACCCGCCGGGGGGCTCCTGTGCGGAACAGTACCCGGGCCCCACTCCCGCACCCCCGGCCCCGCACCCGCCCCGGTCAGCCCCGCAGCACCAGGGCCCGCCCCGCCACCACCAGCAGCACCTGCTCGCACTCGGCGGCGAAAGCGGCGTTCAGCCGGCCCAGTTCGTCCCGGAAGCGCCGCCCCGAGGCCGTCGCCGGGACCACGCCCGAGCCGGCCTCGTTGGTCACGGCGACGACCGTACGACGCGTCCCGCGCACCGCGCGGACCAATTCCGCGACCCGCTCGCGCAGCTTCTCCTCCCCGCCGTCCGCCCACCGGCCGTCGTCCCAGGCCTCGACCCGGTCCATCGCGTCCGTCAGCCACAGCGACAGACAGTCGATCAGCAGCGGCGGGCCATCCTCCTCCAGCAGCCCCACCAGCTCGCAGGTCTCCTCGGTGCGCCACGCGGCGGGCCTGCGCTCCCGGTGCAGCCCGATCCGGGCCTCCCACTCCGAATCCCCCGAGCGGCGTCCGCCCGTCGCCACGTACACCACCTCGGGGAAGGTCTCCAGGCGCTGTTCGGCCTCCACCGACTTCCCCGACCTGGCCCCGCCCGTGACCAGCGTGCGCCGGGGCACCTCGGGTGTCGCGTGGTAGGCGCCCACCGGAAGCGTCGTCCCGTCCGGCACGGCCCGTGCCCCGCCGGCCGCGAGCCGGCGGTCCAGCTCGGGTCCGGGCGGCGCGTCGTGGTCCAGATGGACGGCGATCACCTCGGTGGCGGGCCCGACGGCCCGGACGGCCCGCAGCCTGGCCACGGCGTCCGGCCGTCCGGTCACATCGCACACGACCATGTCGTACGGCTCCGCCACCGGGTCGGCCAGACCGGCGGGGGAGGCCCCGGGCGGCAGATAGAGCAGCCGCTCACCCTCCGGCGCCGTCACCTCGTAACCGGTGCCCGGGGAGTCCATCGCCATGGCCCGGATCCGGTGCCCGCTGATCAGCGTCAGCTCCTGGCCGTCCGGGACACGCCCCGCCGGCGGGAGTGAGGCCGGCAGCTCCACGGCGGGCCCGTCATGAGGGTGGGTCAGCAGCACCTGCCGTACGCCGGCGAGCGAGTGTCCCGCACGGGCGGCGGCGAACACGGCGCCCGGGGTGAGGTCCAGCAGCAGCGCGTCGTCCACGAGCAGCGCGGTCGCGGCGCGTGCCCCGGTGCCGCGGGAGGACGCGCAGACGGCGCAGGGGCAGTCGGGCCGCGGCAGCCCGTCGGGGGCTCCGGTGCCGAGCAGTGTCAGTTCCACGTGTCGATCCTCCCGTGTCCATGAACCACCTGCGCGCCCGGGACACCCACTAGTCTTCGGGGAGCAACGTGACCCAGGAGGCGGACATGGCGTGGACGTGGCGGTTCGAGAAGTCCGACGGTACGGAGACGGAGCCGGCGCTGCAGCCGGAGGAGTTCACGACTCAGGGCGACGCGGAGTCCTGGATCGGTGAGTTCTGGAAGGAGCTCCTCGAAGGCGGCGCGGACCAGGTGACGCTCTTCGAGGACGCGACGAAGATCTACGGCCCGATGAGCCTCCAGGCCGACTGAGGCCCGCAGGCCCGCCCGGGCCCCGGTGTCCGGGCGGGCCACCCGCCCCCGGGTGGCCCCGCGCCCCTGAACGGCTCTCAGATCTCGCCCAGGGTGACCTCGGCCTTCTTCGCCGAGTCCCCCCGCGTGTACGTCACCGTGACCTTCCGGCCCGGCTTCTCGGCGGCCAGGGCCTCCGAGAGCGAGGTGATCGTCGTGACCCGGGCGTCGCCGAGCCGGGTGATGACGTCCCCGACGCGCAGGCCGGCCTTCTTCGCGGCCCCGTCCTCCTGGACGCTGACGATCGCGACACCGGCGGGCCGGTAGTCGTCGTCGACGACGGTGCGGCCCGTGATGTCCAGGGCGGCCCGGCCCGAGTCGGTGACCTTTCCCGACGTGATGATCTGGTCGGCGACCGTCCGCACCATCGAGACGGGGATCGCGAACCCGATGCCGGGTGCGGCGCCGCCTCCCTGCTCCGAGTCGGTCGCCGCGAGGGTCGGGATGCCGATGACCTCGCTGTCGAGGTTCACCAGGGCGCCGCCGCTGTTGCCCGGGTTGATGGCCGCCGAGGTCTGCACCATGTCGGCGAGCGTCGCCCCGGTGCCGCCGCCCGAGCTGCTCTCGCTGACGGTCCGCCCCACGGCCGAGACGATGCCCTGGGTGACGCTGCTGGACAGGCCGAGCGGCGAGCCCATCGCCAGGACGATCTGCCCCACCTCTACCTTCTCGGTGTCCCCGAACTTCGCGGCCCGCAGCCCGTCGGGGACGTCGTCGAGCTTGACGACGGCCAGGTCCTGCTCCGGATAGGAGGAGACCAGGGACGCCTTGAGCACCTTCTCGCCGGTGGCGACGCTGACGTCGAAGGTCTTCTCGCTGCCCACGACATGGGCGTTCGTGACGATGTGGCCCTTGTCGTCGTAGACGATGCCCGAGCCGAGCGCGTCCCCGGCGCCGATCTGCACGACGGAGGGCAGCACGTCCCTGATGACGGTCTGGTACTGGTCCTCCAGGTCGCCCGCGGACCGGACCGCCGCCGCCTGCTGGGCCGGTGCGGCGGACGGGGCCGGGCCCGGCCCCGCGCAGCCGCCCGCCAGGGCGATCACGGTGGCGCCGGCCGCCAGGGGAGTGAGCGAGCGGCGTACCCGGCTGCGGGAAGGGATTGCGTCCATGCCCGGAGTATCGCCAGGGCCCGGTGCCGACGGCCTGCGCTGGTGGGCCGATCAGGCGTACGACGGCCTCAGGTGTACGACGGCATCGGGTCTACGGCGGGTGGTTCAGCCGCGTACGCCGCACAGGTGCAGCAGCGCCGCCACCCCGCGGTACGGATCGGTCCGCCCCGCCCGGTCCTCGGCCGCGAACACCCGGGCCAGCTCCTCGGGGCCGGGCAGCTCCGCGTCGTTGCTCACGTTGTCCGTGAAGACCCGCACGCCGTACCAGGCGTGCAGCGGGGCCGCGATCCCCGCGAGGGTGGCCCGCAGCACCTCGAGCCGGTCGGCCCTGACGTCGAGGCCGAGCCTGTTCGTGTACGTGTCCGTGTCGAACGCCGCGAGAGCCGCGTCGAAGTCGCCCGCCGTCCCCGGGCGCATCGCGAGCGCGTCCGCGTTCCGCACGAGCAGGGAGAGCAGCCCGCCCGGTGCCAGCATCCGGGCCAGGCCCGCAAGCAGCGGGTCCGGCTCGGGGACGTACATCAGCACGCCGTGGCAGAGCACCACGTCGAAGCTGCCGGGCAGGAAGTGCACCCCGGTGTCACGGCCGTCGCCCTCGATGAGCCGCACCCGCTCCCGGATGCCCTCGGGCTCGCCCGCCAGGGACTCCCGCGCGGTCCGCAGCATCTCGCCGTCGGACTCCAGGCCCGTCACGGAGTGCCCGGCCCGCGCCAGGCGCAGCGCCTGCGTGCCCTGGCCCATGCCGACGTCGAGCACCCGCAGACGCTGCCCCACGGGATAGCGCGCGGCTATCTGCTCGTCGAGCTGCCGGGCGACGAGCTCCTGGCGGACCGTGTTGCGCAGTCCGCCGAGCCCGCCCAGCCACTGGGCGGACACCCCCGTGAAGCCGGAGGTCTCCGTGCTCAGGGCCGCTCTCCGCGCTTGACCTGGGGCTTGGGAAGACGCAGCCGGCGCATCTGGAGCGTACGCATCAGGCCGTAGGCCACCGCGCCGCGCTTCGGGGTGTCCGGGAAGCGCTGGGCCAGCTGCTTCTTCAGACGGAACCCGAGGCCGATGGAGTCGACGACGATCAGCACGATCACGCCGAGCCAGAGCAGCAGCGAGATGTTCTGGATGTTCTGGACCTGGATCACGCTGAGGATCAGGATGATCACTGCGAGCGGAAGGAAATACTCCGCGATGCAGAAGCGCGAGTCCACGAAGTCACGGACGAAGCGGCGCACGGGCCCCTTGTCACGCACCGGCAGATAGCGCTCGTCGCCGGACGCGAGAGCCTCCCGCTGCCGGGCCATGTCGGCCCGGCGTGCTTCACGCTGGCGCTTCGCGGCCTCCTTGCGGTCGGTCGGCGCACCGCTGGAGGCACGTCGGCGCTGCGTCTGGGCATCGCTGCGCTTGGGGGTGGGGCGACCCTTCGGAGCCTGGGGGTCGCGGGGCTGCTTGGAGAGGTCCGCCGTCACCTTGCCGGTGGGGGCCTTCTCTTCCTTGGAACGGCTACGGAACACAAAACCCAAGGGTACGGGGTCGGCCGCGACTCCCGGGGACCGGGCGGGAACGATCCGGCAACGGCCTGCGTCCTGAAAAGTGTCCCGACAGGGGCAGAACGGACGTTGTCGACGTCATCCCTGATGGTCGTCTACTCCCTGGGCGGGAGCGGTCACCGTCGGCAGTCGTCCTTGCGGAGGACCACATCCGTGCTCGAACAGTGCGGTAATGGAGACAGGGCCCGTACTGTGGGTTCTGTTGGAGTGCTGGAGCTCAGTCCGTCAGAAGGGGGCGCGCGAAGCCCATGAGCGGTGTCATGAAGCGTATGGGAATGATCTTCCGCGCGAAGGCAAACAAGGCCCTTGACCGGGCCGAGGATCCGCGCGAGACCCTCGATTACTCGTACCAGAAGCAGCTCGAACTGCTTCAGAAGGTGCGCCGCGGTGTCGCCGATGTGGCGACGTCGCGCAAGCGTCTGGAGCTGCAGCTGAACCAGCTGCAGGGCCAGTCGTCCAAGCTGGAGGACCAGGGCCGCAAGGCACTCGCGCTCGGCCGCGAGGACCTGGCCCGCGAGGCGCTGTCCAGGCGCGCCGCCCTCCAGCAGCAGGTCACGGACCTGGAGACGCAGCACCAGACGCTGCAGGGTGAGGAGGAGAAGCTCACTCTCGCGGCCCAGCGGCTGCAGGCCAAGGTCGACGCCTTCCGGACCAAGAAGGAGACCATCAAGGCCACCTACACCGCCGCCCAGGCCCAGACCCGGATCGGCGAGGCCTTCTCCGGCATCTCCGAGGAGATGGGCGACGTCGGCCTGGCGATCCAGCGGGCCGAGGACAAGACGCAGCAGCTCCAGGCGCGTGCGGGAGCCATCGACGAGCTGCTGGCCTCCGGTGCCCTCGACGACCCGTCCGGCACGGCGAAGGACGACATCGCCGCCGAGCTGGACCGGATCTCCGGTGGTACGGATGTAGAACTGGAACTGCAGCGCATGAAGGCCGAGCTGGCCGGCGGTTCCGCCGGGCAGCAGCAGGCCATCGAGGGCGGCGCCGAGGACGCGGCACCGCAGTCGCAGCAGTCCCCGCACAAGTTCGACAAGCAGTGAGGGCGGCGTCATGATCGTACGGATCATGGGGGAGGGCCAGGTCGTACTGGCCGACAGTCATGTCGCCGAGCTGAACAAGCTCGACGACATACTCCTCGCGGAGATGGAGAGCGGTGACGGACCCGGCTTCCGCACCACGCTCCACGCTCTCCTGGACAAGGTGCGCGAGCTCGGCTCGCCCCTCCCCGACGACTCCCTGGAGCCGTCGGAACTGATCCTTCCGGCACCTGACGCCACCCTCGAAGAGGTGCGCTCCATGCTCCGCGACGACGGGCTCATCCCCGGCTGACCGGGGCTGCCCGCTCCGCACTCCCACGATGCCCCGCCCGGCCCGTCCGGCGCGGGGCATCGTGCTGCGACGCCCTCAGGACACCTGTCCGGACCGCCCCCTCGACGGCACGCCGTACCGTAGTCCGACGTGACCACCCTCGGAACCGGGCTCGTGCGCGCCCGCCGCTGGCTGCGCGGCCATCCCCTCGCCTTCGACGGTGGCCTCGCCGTGGCCGTGCTCGTCTGCATGATCTGCGCGTCGTTCGCCGAGCCGGACCCGGGCCACGGGCCGGTCCTCGGAGCCAGGACGCCCGGAGCGGCCAGCGTGCTGCTGATGGTGCTCGCCGCCGCGGCGCTCGTCCTGCGCCGGCGGCGGCCCGTGGCGGTGCTCGCGGTGACCGGGCTGCTGTCCGCCGTCGAGTTCCTCCTGATGGATCCGCCCGCACCCGTGGTGATGAGCGCGGTCGTCGCGCTCTTCGCCGTCGCGGCCGGCACCGACCGCCCCACCACCTGGCGGGCCGCCCTGCTGACCATGGGGGTGCTGACCGTGGCCGCGATGGTGGTCGGCTCGACGCCCTGGTACAGCCAGGAGAACCTCGGCGTGCTCGCCTGGACCGGCCTGGCCGGGGCCGCGGGAGACGCCGTACGCAGCAGACGCGCGTTCATCGACGCGATCAGGGAACGGGCCGAACGCGCGGAGCGCACCCGTGATGAGGAGGCCCGCCGCAGGGTCGCGGAGGAGCGGCTGCGGATCGCCCGCGACCTGCACGACGTCGTCGCCCACCACATCGCCCTGGTCAACGTCCAGGCCGGCGTGGCGGCCCATGTCATGGACAAGCGGCCCGACCAGGCGAAGGAGGCGCTCGCCCACGTACGGGAAGCCAGCCGCTCCGCCCTGAACGAACTGCGGGCCACGGTCGGGCTGCTCCGTCAGTCCGGCGACCCGGAGGCGCCCACGGAACCCGCCCCGGGGCTCGCCGTCCTCGGCAGCCTGATCGACACCTTCCGCAACGCCGGGCTCCCCGTCGAGGTCGCCTGCACCGACCCGGACAGCCCGCTGCCCGCGGCGGTCGACCTCGCGGCCTACCGGATCATCCAGGAAGCCCTGACCAACGTGCGCAAGCACGCGGGCGCCGGTGCGAAGGCCGAGGTGAGCGTCGTACGGGTCGGGGGGACCGCGGAGGTCACCGTGCTCGACAACGGCAGGGGAGCCGGCCCCGCCCCGGCCGACGGCGGCAGGCACGGTCTGATCGGCATGCGCGAGCGCGTCACCGCGCTGGGCGGCACCCTCACGGCGGGGCCCCGTTACGGAGGCGGATTCCGGGTCCATGCGATCCTGCCCGTCACGTCCCGCACGCGCGAACCGGACAGGCCGGGCACGGCGGGGATCAGGGGGGGATGCGCATGACGCCCATCAAGGTGCTGCTCGCCGACGACCAGGCACTGCTGCGCAGCGCGTTCCGGGTGCTGGTCGACTCCGAACCCGACATGCGGGTCGTCGGCGAGGCCGCCGACGGGGCGGAGGCCGTGGCCCTGGCCCGTTCGACCCGCGCCGACGTCGTGCTGATGGACATCCGGATGCCGGGCACCGACGGACTCGCCGCCACCCGGATGATCAGCGCGGACCCGGACCTGGCAGGCGTACGGATCGTCATGCTCACCACCTTCGAGGTGGACGAGTACGTGGTGCAGTCCCTGCGCGCGGGGGCCTCCGGCTTCCTGGGCAAGGGCGCGGAGCCGGACGAACTGCTCAACGCCATCCGTGTCGCCGCGGCCGGTGAGGCGCTGCTCTCCCCGGTCGCGACCAAGGGCCTCATCGCCAGCTTCCTCGCCCAGGGCGGCAGCGCCGCGGAGAACCCGGACGGCACCGAGTACACCGAGCGCCTCGCCGCGCTCACCGGGCGGGAGCGGGAGGTGCTCGTCCAGGTCGCCGGCGGACACTCCAACGACCAGATCGCCGAGAGGCTCGTCGTCAGCCCGCTCACCGTCAAGACCCATGTGAACCGGACCATGGCGAAACTGAGGGCGCGGGACCGGGCGCAATTGGTCGTCATTGCCTACGAATCGGGTCTGGTCCGCCCCAGGGTGGAGTGACGGGTGGAGCCGGGGCTACTCCAGCTGCGGTATGCGCGGGACAGGAAAGCAACCCGGGGGCCGACGTTTTCGCTCGGCGAACCGGCGATCGTATAGACGGGCGGGCTGTGTCCCCGCTGTGTCCGCCGAAGTGGGCACCGCACAGCCGCCCACCTGCCGCGTACGCCACAGAAGAGAGACCCACCCATGTCCTGGCTGTCCAGATTCAGCCTCGCGCAACGGGCCCTGATCGGGCTGATCTCGATCGTCGCGCTCGTTTTCGGAGCGATCGCGATCCCGCAGCTCAAGCAGCAGCTGCTGCCCACCATCGAACTGCCGATGGTGTCGGTGCTGGCGCCCTACCAGGGTGCGTCCCCCGATGTGGTCGAGAAGCAGGTCGTCGAACCCCTCGAGAACGCCATCAAGGCCGTCGACGGTGTCGAGGGCATCACCTCGACCGCCAGCGAGGGCAACGCCGTCGTCATGGCGACCTTCGACTTCGGCGACGAGGGCACGAAGCAGCTCGTCGCCGACATCCAGCAGGCAGTGAACCGCGCCCGCATCCAGCTGCCCGACGATGTGGACCCGCAGGTCATCGCTGGCTCCACGGACGACATCCCGACCGTTGTCCTCGCCGTCACCTCCGACAAGGACCAGCAGGCGCTCGCCGACCAGCTGGACCGCACGGTCGTCCCGGCGCTCGAGGACATCGACGGCGTGGGACAGGTCGCCGTCGACGGCGTCCAGGAACTCCAGGTCTCCGTCGTCCCCGACGACAAGAAGCTCGCCGCGGCCGGCATGAACGCCGGCTCGCTGGCCCAGGCCCTCCAGGCCGGCGGCGCCACCGTCCCGGCCGGCTCCTTCTCCGAGTCGGGCAAGAGCCGCACCATCCAGGTGGGCGGCTCCTACACCTCGCTCCAGCAGATCGAGGACCTGAAGGTCTCCGCCGCCGACCCGGCGTCGGGGGGAGCCGGCAAGCCGGTCCGCGTCGGTGACATCGCCACGGTGAAGCAGGAGCCGTCCACGGCGGTCTCCATCACCCGTACGAACGGCAAGCCGAGCCTCGCAGTGATGGCGACGATGGACAAGGACGGCAGCGCCGTCGCCATCTCGGACGCCGTCCAGGACAAGCTCCCCGACCTGCGCAAGGACCTCGGCGCGGGCGCCGAGCTGACCGTGGTCTCCGACCAGGGGCCCGCCGTCTCCAAGGCGATCTCCGGTCTGACCACCGAGGGTGCGCTCGGCCTGCTCTTCGCGGTCGTGGTGATCCTGGTGTTCCTCGCGTCGATCCGCTCGACGCTGGTCACCGCGGTCTCCATCCCGCTCTCCGTGGTCCTCGCGCTGATCGTGCTCTGGACCCGCGACCTGTCGCTGAACATGCTGACCCTGGGCGCGCTGACCATCGCGATCGGCCGCGTCGTCGACGACTCGATCGTGGTCCTGGAGAACATCAAGCGGCACCTCGGCTACGGCGAGGAGCGCCAGTCGGCGATCATCACCGCGGTCAAGGAGGTGGCCGGCGCGGTCACCTCGTCCACGCTCACCACCGTCGCGGTCTTCCTGCCCATCGGCCTGGTCGGCGGCATGGTCGGCCAGCTCTTCGGCTCGTTCTCCCTGACCGTCACGGCGGCCCTGCTGGCCTCCCTGCTGGTCTCGCTGACTGTGGTCCCGGTCCTCTCGTTCTGGTTCCTGCGGGCCCCCAAGGGCACCGCCGCAGACCCGGACGAGGCGCGCCGCAAGGCCGAGGAGAAGGAAGCCGCCAGCCGGCTCCAGCGGATCTACGTCCCGGTGCTGCGCTTCGCCACCCGGCGCCGCGTCACCAGCATCGTCATCGCCTTCGTGGTCCTGTTCGGCACCTTCGGCATGGCCCCCCTGCTGAAGACGAACTTCTTCGACCAGGGCGAGCAGGAAGTCCTCTCCATCAAGCAGGAGCTGACCCCCGGCACCAGCCTGGCCGCGGCCGACGAGGCCGCGCAGAAGGTCGAGAAGGTCCTCGCCGCCGACAAGGGTGTCGAGGACTACCAGGTCACCGTCGGCTCCTCCGGCTTCATGGCGGCCTTCGGCGGCGGCACGGGCGCCAACCAGGCCTCCTACCAGGTCACCCTGAAGGACTCGGCGGACTTCGACGCCACCCAGGACCGCATCGACGAGGCCCTGGGCAAGCTCGACGGCATCGGGGACACCACGATCGCCGCGGGCGACGGCTTCGGCAGCCAGGACCTCAGCGTCGTGGTCAAGGCCGCCGACGCCGACGTCCTGAAGAAGGCCTCCGAAGCGGTACGCAGCGAGGTCGCCGAACTCAAGGACGTCACCGATGTCCAGAGCGACCTGGCGCAGAGCGTCCCGCGTATCTCGGTCAAGGCCAACGACAGGGCGGCCGACGCCGGATTCAACGAGACCACCCTCGGCGCGGCGGTCGCGGGCGCGGTGCGGGGCACCCCGTCCGGCAAGGCGATCATGGACGACACCGAGCGTGACGTCGTCGTGAAGTCGTCCAGCCCGGCCACCACGATGGCTGAGCTCAAGGCCCTTCAGCTCGGTCCGGTGAAGCTCGGCCAGATCGCCGACGTCGAGCTGGTCCCCGGCCCGGTCTCGATGACCCGGATCGACGGCCAGCGCGCGGCGACGATCACCGCCAAGCCGACCGGCGACAACACGGGCGCGGTCAGCACCTCGCTCCAGACGAAGATCGACGCCCTGGACCTCCCGGAGGGCGCCACCGCGACCATCGGTGGTGTCTCCGAGGACCAGAACGACGCCTTCATGAAGCTGGGCCTGGCCATGCTGGCGGCCATCGCGATCGTCTTCATGCTGCTGGTGGCCACCTTCCGGTCGCTCATCCAGCCGCTGATCCTGCTGGTCTCCATCCCCTTCGCGGCGACGGGCGCCATCGGCCTCCTGATCGTCACCGGCACCCCGATGGGCGTCCCGGCGATGATCGGCATGCTGATGCTGATCGGCATCGTGGTGACCAACGCGATCGTGCTGATCGACCTGATCAACCAGTACAGGTCGCAGGGCATGGGCGTCGTCGAGGCGGTCGTCGAGGGCGGCCGTCACCGGCTCCGCCCGATCCTGATGACGGCGCTGGCGACGATCTTCGCCCTGCTCCCGATGGCGCTCGGCGTCACGGGCGAAGGCGGGTTCATCTCCCAGCCGCTGGCGGTCGTGGTGATCGGCGGTCTGATCACCTCCACGCTGCTGACCCTGCTCCTGGTGCCGACGCTCTACGCGATGGTCGAACTCCGCAAGGAGCGCCGCGCCAAGAAGAAGGCGGCCAAGCGCGAGGCGAAGTCCGGCGCGGCGGCCCCCGGCGAGGCGGAGGAAGCCACCTCCGAGGAGCCGGAGCCCGCAAAGGCCTGACACTCCCCGCGAGTCACACAGGAAGGCCCCCGACGCCGAACAACGGCATCGGGGGCCTTCCTCCCGTCCGGGCGTTCCGCTACGGCAGCGCCAGCATCCGCTCCAGCGCGAGCTTCGCGAACTTCTCGGTCTCGGGGTCGACCTGGATCCGGTTGACCAGGTTCCCCTCGGCCAGGGACTCCAGCGTCCACACCAGGTGCGGCAGGTCGATCCGGTTCATCGTCGAGCAGAAGCACACCGTCTTGTCGAGGAAAACGATTTCCTTGTCCTCGGCGGCGAAACGGTTCGCCAGTCGGCGCACCAGATTCAGCTCCGTGCCGATCGCCCACTTGGAGCCGGCCGGGGCCGCCTCCAGGGCCTTGATGATGTATTCCGTCGAGCCGACATAGTCCGCGGCCGCCACGACCTCGTGCTTGCACTCCGGGTGCACCAGTACGTTGACGCCGGGGATCCGCGCCCGTACGTCCTCGACCGACTCGACCGAGAAGCGGCCGTGGACCGAGCAGTGCCCGCGCCACAGGATCATCTTCGCGTTCCGCAGCTGCTCGGCGGTGAGGCCGCCGTTCGGCTTGTGCGGGTTGTACAGGACGCAGTCCTCCAGGGTCATCCCCATGTCCCGTACGGCCGTGTTACGGCCCAGGTGCTGGTCGGGGAGGAAGAGGATCTTCTCGCCCTGCTCGAACGCCCACTCCAGCGCCCGCTTCGCGTTGGACGAGGTGCAGATCGTGCCGCCGTGCTTACCGGTGAAGGCCTTGATGTCGGCCGAGGAGTTCATGTACGAGACGGGCACGACCTGGTCGGCGACCCCCGCCTCGGTCAGCACGTCCCAGCACTCGGCGACCTGCTCCGCGGTGGCCATGTCGGCCATTGAGCAGCCGGCGGCCAGGTCCGGCAGGACGACCTTCTGGTCGTCGCCCGTCAGGATGTCCGCGGACTCGGCCATGAAGTGCACACCGCAGAAGACGATGTACTCCGCCTCGGGCCGCGCCGCCGCGTCCCGGGCCAGCTTGAAGGAGTCGCCGGTGACGTCCGCGAACTGGATGACCTCGTCGCGCTGGTAGTGGTGCCCGAGCACGAAGACCTTGTCCCCGAGCTTCTCCTTGGCGGCACGGGCCCGCTCCACCAGGTCCGGGTCGGACGGGGAGGGCAGGTCGCCGGGGCATTCGACCCCGCGCTCGCTCCGCGGGTCGGCCTCGCGGCCGAGCAGCAGAAGGGCGAGGGGCGTGGGCTGGACATCCAGGGGCTGGGCGGTGGTCACGACACGCACCCTTTCTTTTCTGCGAAACGCCTTTTCGTCTAATTGACGTTATCTATCATAACCGCTTCGTGTCAGCTTGACGATGTCCATAGCGTCGATGTGACGCATCCCCCCGCGCATGCGGTGTGCGAGCATGAAGGGGAACAGACACGCGCCTGGCCCGGAATGAATCCGCGGCCCCGATGGTTGGACCGTCGGCAAGCAGTCCGTACAACCCGGGAGAGAAGCAGATGTCCGTATCGGACGAGACCACCACCGTGAGCGACGGCATCCTCCTGTCCGACGCCGCCGCAGACAAGGTCAGGACCCTGCTCGAGCAGGAGGGCCGGGACGACCTCGCACTGCGCGTCGCCGTGCAGCCCGGAGGCTGCTCGGGCCTGCGGTACCAGCTCTTCTTCGACGAGCGCTCGCTCGACGGGGACGTCGTGAAGGACTTCGGCGGCGTCAAGGTCGTCACGGACCGGATGAGCGCCCCGTACCTGGGCGGCGCCTCCGTCGACTTCGTGGACACCATCGAGAAGCAGGGCTTCACGATCGACAACCCGAACGCCACGGGCTCCTGCGCCTGCGGTGACTCCTTCAGCTGAACCCTGAGTCGTACGACAGCGGCGGCGCTCCCGGAATCCGGGAACGCCGCCGCTGTCGTCTGCGCGGGCGGTCGCGTCAGCCGCGCGGCACCGGCTCGCCCGTCCCGGCGTCGACCACCTTCCGGCCGTCCAGCGGCTCATCCAGCGTCACCGTCCGGGTCAGCTCCTTGGCGATCATGATGCAGGCCCTGCCGGGGTCCGGCTTCGACTCGGTGACCGTGATCCGCACCGTCGAGCCGTCCTCCGTGGCACGGGCCGCGTAGGTGCTGCACACGCCGCCCCAGAACGTGACGTCCAGCGTCCGCCCGTCCGCGCTGTACGCGATGAGGCTCGGGCCCTTGCCCTGCGGGTCCTTCGTGGGCTCCGGGGCCGGCCGGGTGCTCTCCGGCGCCAGATGGTCCGGGTCCACCGCGACCTGGACGACCGTGCTCGCGGGGCCGCCCCCGGCGGGCTCCACGGAGAAGAGCCACGAGGGTACGAGGATCTGCTCGCCGTCCGCGTACTGCGCCGCGAGCCCGAACCGGGCCTTCCCGACCGTCATCGTGGTGGCCGGCGGGGTCCCGCCGCAGTCGGCCTTCGGCGAGGCCGGATCGCCCTCCAGCGGCTCCGGGGTCGCGCAGTCGCCGACGCCGGACTTCGCGGCGCGCCGGCTCTCCGCGTTCAGCTGCTTCAGCGCGTCGTCCGCGCCGGTCACCGGATAGCTGTCGCCCTTCTCCAGGCCCTTCAGATGCCCGCTGCCGCCGACGATCTCGCCCCCGGCACCCACCTGGATCCCGGTCGACCAGCCGTAGGTCGGCAGGCCGTCCACCACGGGGTCGGCGTTGACCACCCGTACGGAACCCATCAGCTGGTCCGCGTCGAGCGCGGCGCCGTCCTGCCCCACGGCCTTCAGTACCGGCACCGCCGCGGCCTTCGCCGCCTTCTCGCCGACGGGGGAGCCGGACGCGGGGGACCGGTCCTGCTTCGCGCAGGTCGGCCCGGACCCGCACGCGTCCGGGCCGCCGGAGCCGTACCGGGCGAACGTCCAGGTCCCGGGCGCCTGCTTGGTCACCCTCAGGAACGGCCCGGAACCGTCGCCGTCGCTCCCGACCTTCCAGGCCGTGCCTTCCGTACGCGGTGTTCCCTGCACCCCGAGGGCCTTCGCGAGGCGTGCCACCTCCGCCGAGGTCACGGTGCCGGTCGCGCGGTGGACGGCGGCCTCGTCCGGGCCGTCGGGCAGCTCGCCCGAGGCGCGGTACACGGTCCCGCCGCCATGGGGGTCCGGCTCACCCGGCGCGATGCCCGGGGGCGCCGACGGGCTGTCCGCGCGGTCCAGCGCGAGCAGCGGAGGGGAGCCGTCCCCGGCCGCAGCCCGGCCCGCGTCCGTACCGCCGTCCCCCGAGGCAGTCGATGCCCAGTACTCCGCCCCGCCCCCGGTCAGCAGCACGGCTGCCGCCACCGAGGCCACGGCGAGCGGCGAGCGCCGCCGCCGGGGGCCGGTCACGTCATTCTCGGGTCGCTCGGTGCTCACCGGATCGCTCCTTCGGCTGCCTGGCCGTCACTGGCGCATCATCCGTCCCCGGGGCGGGGACACCGGTGGGACGGGCCAGGGGAGCGGGCGGTTCCCCCGTATGCGCGGGGAACCGCCTCGGAGCCTTCGGAGTCCCGCTCAGTCCCCGTAGTCGGACATGCCGTCGATCAGGCGGGCCGAGGACGGCGGCACCCTGACCCCGTGGATGCGGGAGGGCTCCACCGGCTTCGCGGCGGTCTTCGCGGGTACGACCCAGTGCGGCGCCATCCGCGCGCAGTCACCGCGCAGCTCGGCCAGGCTCATCTCGGACTCTCGCGGTACGGACTCACGCGGAACGACGGTGTTCGACATATCCGCACCGTATGCACAGGAGCACCCAGGTAGAAAGACCTACTATCGGGTAGTTTTGCCCCTTCAGGCATGGTGGCGTCACCGGGTAGCGTGAACTGTCACGCCGTCCCGGAGGGCGCGCTCACGCGTTCCCTTCGCCTTCCGCAGGAGCAGCCACCCCGTGCGCATCGCAGTCACAGGCTCCATCGCCACAGACCACCTCATGACCTTCCCCGGCCGATTCGCCGACCAGCTGGTCGCGGATCAGCTGCACACGGTCTCGCTCTCCTTCCTGGTCGACAACCTCGACGTGCGACGCGGCGGAGTCGGAGCCAACATCGCCTTCGGCATGGGCGTGCTCGGCACGCAGCCGATCCTCGTCGGTGCCGTAGGCGCCGACTTCGACGACTACCGCGCCTGGCTCGACCGGCACGGCGTCGACACCGACTCCGTCCGGGTCTCCGAGGTCCTGCACACGGCGCGCTTCGTCTGCACGACGGACTCCGACCACAACCAGATCGGCTCCTTCTACACGGGCGCCATGAGCGAGGCCCGGCTGATCGAGCTCAAGAGCGTTGCCGACCGCGTCGGCGGCCTCGACCTCGTCTCGATCGGGGCCGACGACCCCGAGGCGATGCTCCGCCACACCGAGGAGTGCCGCTCGCGGGGCATCCCGTTCGCCGCGGACTTCTCGCAGCAGATCGCCCGGATGGACGGCGAGGAGATCCGGATCCTCCTCGACGGCGCGACGTACCTCTTCTCCAACGAGTACGAGAAGGGGCTCATCGAGTCCAAGACCGGCTGGAGCGACGAGGAGATCCTGTCCAGGGTCGGCCACCGCGTCACGACCCTCGGCGCCCGCGGCGTCCGCATCGAGCGGGCCGGCGAGGACACCGTCGAGGTCGGCTGCGCCGAGGAGGAGCGCAAGGCCGACCCGACCGGCGTCGGCGACGCCTTCCGGGCCGGTTTCCTCTCCGGCCTCGCCTGGGGCGTGAGCCTGGAGCGCGCCGCCCAGGTCGGCTGCATGCTCGCGACCCTGGTCATCGAGACCGTCGGCACCCAGGAGTACACCCTGCGCCGCACCCACTTCATGGACCGCTTCACCAAGGCCTACGGGGACGAGGCGGCCTCGGAGGTCCGTAAGCACCTCTCCTGACGGACCGGGCGCACGCGATACGGGCTCAGAGGAGCCGGCGGACCACATAGGCCGAGCCGCGGTCCGCCGGCTCCTCGCCCACGTACTCCTGTTCGCGCATCGTGCACCAGGCCGGAATGTCGAGGCGGGCGGCCTCGTCGTCCGAGAGCACCGTCACCGTGCCGCCCACGGGTACCTCTCCGATCACCTTTGCGAGTTCGATCACCGGGATCGGGCAGCGCCTGCCCAGCGCGTCGACCACGAGCGAGGCCCGCGGTGCCGGGGAGGGCGCGGACGGAGCCGGTGCGCCGAGCTTCTCCCGCACCTCGGCGACCACACCCGGCAGTACGTCGAGGAAGCGGCCGACCTCTTCCCGCGTCGTCCGGGCCGGAAGCGACACCCGGATGTTCCCCTCCGTGAGGACCCCCATCGCCTTCAGGACATGGCTGGGCGTCAGCGTGCTGCTCGTGCAGGACGATCCAGACGAAACGGAGAATCCGGCCCGGTCCAGCTCATGGAGCAATGTCTCTCCGTCGACATAGAGACAGGAGAAGGTGACCAGATGCGGAAGCCGCCGCACCGGATCACCGACCACCTCCACGTCGGGGACCAGGGACGCCACCGCGGCCCGGATCCGGTCCACGAGGGCGCGCAGCCGCTCGGCCTCCGACTCGGCGTCCGCGCGCACCGCCCGCAGCGAGGCCGCGGCCGCCACGATCGCCGGGATGTTCTCGAAACCGGCGGCCCGCCCCGACTCCCGCTCGTCGACGGGGCCTTGGGGTGCGAACCGGACCCCCTTGCGTACGGCGAGCAGCCCGACCCCGGCCGGCCCGCCCCACTTGTGGGCGCTCGCGGCCAGCAGCGACCAGCGGCCCGGTACCGGCCCCCAGCCCAGCGACTGCGCGGCGTCCACCAGCAGCGGCACGCCCGCCTCGGCGCAGATCTCGGCGGTCTCCACCACCGGCTGCTCGGTCCCCACCTCGTGGTTGGCGGACTGCAGGCAGGCCAGCGCGGTGTCCGGCCGCAGGGCCCGGTCGTACGCCGAAGGGTCCACCGCCCCGGTCCGGTCCACCGGCACCTCGGTGAACGACCCCCCGGCCGCTTCGAGGGCGGCGGCCGAGTGGAGCACCGAGGAGTGCTCGACGGCCGAGAGCACCAGATGGCGGCCGACACGCCGACGCCCGGACAGCACGCCGGCGATCGCCGAGTGCACCGCCCGGGTGCCGGACGAGGTGAAGACGAGCTCGTCCGGGCGGCAGCCGACGGCCTCCGCCGCGGTCTCCCTGGCCGCGTCCAGGAGCAGCGCGGCCCGCCGCCCCTCGCGGTAGAGCCGGGCGGGATCGGCCCAGCCCTCGTCGAGTGAGGCTTGCAGCGCCTGGCGGGCGACGGGGTGCAGGGGGGCGGAGGAAGCCGCGTCGAAGTAGGGCACGCCGTCACGCTAGCCCGCGCGGCCGCGCGAGGAGGCGGCCGGCCGTGGTCACGGTGGGGAGAGGGGGCGTCAGATGGCGGCCGGAGGCTCGCATTCCATCCCTTCGGGGTGTCGTGCGGCGCGTTGGGCACCCTCCCCGCGCGGCCCCAAATAGCGTCCAGTAGGGTTTGGTCCGCATAAACATCCAAACCCCTGCCCGCGTCAGGGCCGGCGACCGACCAAGTGAGACGGCCGCGCCGACCGTGCGGGCGAGACTCTCGGGAAGGCGCTACGTGAGTCCCAACGGCTCCGACCGCTCGTCGCGGCGCCCGATGCGGCGGAAGCTGCCGCAGGTGCTGACTGCGGGCCTGGTCCTGGCGACGGCCTCCGGTTGTTCATACAACTGGGAGGATTTTCCCCGCCTCGGAATGCCCACCCCGGTAACGGAAGAGGCCCCTCGGATCCTCTCCCTCTGGCAGGGCTCGTGGGCGGCAGCGCTCGCCACGGGCGTCCTTGTCTGGGGGCTGATCATCTGGAGCGTCATCTTCCACCGGCGAAGCAGGACCAAGGTGGAGGTACCGCAGCAGACCAGGTACAACATGCCTATCGAGGCGTTGTACACAGTGGTCCCCCTCATCATCGTCTCGGTGTTCTTCTACTTCACCGCGCGCGATGAGTCGAAGCTCCTCGAGCTCAGCCCGAAGCCGGCCCACACCATCAACGTGGTCGGCTACCAGTGGAGCTGGGGCTTCAACTACATCGAGAACGTGGAGGGCGAGCCCTCCACCGGCAACGAGATCCCCAAGGAGCTCGACGCCATCCCCGACAAGTTCCGGAAGGACTTCCCCGCGGACGCCAACGGCGTCTACGACGTGGGCATCCCCGGTACGCGTAACCCGCAGAACGGCAACCCGGGTCCGACCCTGTGGCTGCCGAAGGGTGAGAAGGTCCGTTTCATCCTGACTTCGCGTGACGTCATCCACTCCTTCTGGGTGGTGCCGTTCCTCATGAAGCAGGACGTCATCCCGGGCCACACCAACTCCTTCGAGGTCACGCCGAAGAAGGAGGGCACCTACATGGGTAAGTGCGCCGAGCTCTGCGGCGTCGACCACTCCCGGATGCTCTTCAACGTCAAGATCGTCTCTCCCGAGCGTTACCAGCAGCACCTCAAGGAGCTGGCGGAGAAGGGTCAGACGGGCTACGTGCCGGCAGGCATCGAGCAGACGGACCCGGCCAGGAATGCGGAGACGAACAAACTGTGAGCATCCTCAATGAATCCCAGGGTGCCGCGGCAGCAGACGACTCGTTCGAGGACGAGCTGCCGGTGCGGCGCAAGCAGCCGGGGAGTGTCGTCGTCAAGTGGCTGACCACCACCGACCACAAGACGATCGGCACGATGTACCTGGTCACATCGTTCGCCTTCTTCTGCATCGGTGGCCTCCTGGCGCTCTTCATGCGCGCCGAGCTGGCCCGTCCGGGTACGCAGATCATGTCGAACGAGCAGTTCAACCAGGCGTTCACGATGCACGGCACGATCATGCTGCTGATGTTCGCGACGCCGCTGTTCTCCGGGTTCGCGAACTGGATCATGCCGCTGCAGATCGGCGCGCCCGACGTGGCGTTCCCGCGGCTGAACATGTTCGCGTACTGGCTGTACCTCTTCGGTTCGCTGATCGCGGTGGCCGGCTTCCTCACCCCGCAGGGTGCGGCCGACTTCGGCTGGTTCGCCTACTCCCCGCTGTCGGACGCCGTCCGCTCGCCGGGTGTCGGCGCCGATATGTGGATCATGGGTCTGGCCTTCTCCGGCTTCGGCACGATCCTCGGCTCGGTCAACTTCATCACCACGATCATCTGCATGCGCGCCCCCGGCATGACGATGTTCCGTATGCCGATCTTCACCTGGAACGTCCTGCTGACCGGTGTCCTGGTCCTGCTGGCCTTCCCGGTCCTCGCCGCCGCGCTCTTCGCGCTGGAGGTGGACCGAAAATTCGGCGCACATATCTTCGATGCGTCCAACGGCGGCGCATTGCTCTGGCAACACCTCTTCTGGTTCTTCGGCCATCCAGAGGTGTACATCATCGCGCTACCATTCTTCGGAATCATTTCCGAAATTATTCCGGTGTTCAGCCGCAAGCCGATGTTCGGCTACATCGGCCTCATCGCGGCGACCATTTCCATCGCCGGCCTTTCGGTGACGGTGTGGGCGCACCACATGTACGTCACGGGCGGCGTGCTGTTGCCGTTCTTCTCGTTCATGACATTCCTCATCGCGGTACCGACCGGTGTGAAGTTCTTCAACTGGATCGGGACGATGTGGAAGGGGTCGTTGTCCTTCGAGACACCGATGCTCTGGTCGGTCGGCTTCCTGATCACCTTCGCCTTCGGTGGTCTGACCGGCGTGATCCTGGCCTCGCCGCCGCTGGACTTCCACGTCTCCGACTCGTACTTCGTCGTCGCGCACTTCCACTACGTCGTCTTCGGCACCGTGGTCTTCGCGATGTTCGCCGGATTCCACTTCTGGTGGCCGAAGTTCACCGGCAAGATGCTGGACGAGCGGCTCGGGAAGATGACCTTCTGGACGCTGTTCATCGGCTTCCACGGCACCTTCCTGGTGCAGCACTGGCTCGGTGCCGAGGGCATGCCGCGTCGGTACGCGGACTACCTCGCCGCCGACGGCTTCACCGCCCTGAACACGATCTCGACGATCTCCTCGTTCGTGCTCGGACTGTCGATGCTTCCCTTCATGTACAACGTCTGGAAGACCGCCAAGTACGGCAAGAAGATCGAGGTCGACGACCCCTGGGGCTACGGCCGTTCGCTCGAATGGGCGACGTCCTGCCCGCCCCCGCGGCACAACTTCCTCAGCCTGCCGAGGATCCGTTCCGAATCGCCGGCGTTCGACCTGCACCACCCGGAGATCGCGGCACTCGAGCAGCTCGATCACCTGTCCGAGGGTGACAAGGTCCTCGTCGGTGGCAAGGAGGACGGCAAGTGAAGATCCAGGGCAAGCTCTTCCTCTGGCTGAGCGTCTTCCTGCTGGCCATGGCCGTCACGTACGGCGTGTGGTCCAAGGAGCCGGTCGGCACCACGGCACTGGTCCTGGCCTTCGGACTGGCCATCATGATCGGCTTCTACCTGGCCTTCACGGCCAACAGGGTCGACGCGATGGCCCAGGACAACAAGGAAGCCGACATCGCGGACGAGGCCGGTGAGGTGGGCTTCTTCTCCCCGCACAGCTGGCAGCCGCTCTCGCTGGCCATCGGTGGCGCCTTCCTCTTCATGGCCGTCGTCTTCGGCTGGTGGCTGGCCTACTTCTCGGCCCCGCTGCTCCTGATCGGCCTCTTCGGCTGGGTCTTCGAGTACTACCGGGGAGAGAACCGCACCCAGTAGTGCCCGACACGCCCTCACCGGGCGAGTCGCACCCGTACGGGGGCCCGGTCCGCTCAGCAATGAGCGGGCCGGGCCCCCGTTTGCAGTCATTGAACGCGCTGGATCGGATGAATCTTCTTAGCGTGGGTTCATGAACCACACGCCGCGCATCCGCACCGTAGTGAGCTGCACTCTGCTGGTCGTGACCCTGGTAGCGGGTGCGACCGCCTGTGGCGAGCCCGACGGCCATCAACTGTCCCTGGAGCCCTACGACGCCGCCGACCTGATCTCCTTCAACGGTCCGGCCGAGAACAAGAAGGCCGACCCCGACAAGCCACTCGAAGCCACCGTCAAGGACGACGACGCGAAGATCACGGACGTGACGGCCATCGACACCGAGGGCCGCCACCTGGCCGGCGAACTCGACGCCGACGGCAAGCGGTGGCATTCCACCACCCCGCTCGCGGCCGGCACCCGATACACCGTCAAGGTCTCCACCGAGAACGGCGACGGCGCTCCCGGCAGCCGTACGTACGCCTTCGGCACCGCCGCGGCCAAGAAGTTCCTGAAGGTCACCTTCGGCCCGCAGGCGGGCACCTACGGCGTCGGACAGCCCCTCACAGCGGAACTCAGCGCTCCGGTCGCCGACAAGGCCTCACGGGCCACCGTGGAACGCGGGCTGCAGGTCCGGTCCGCCCCCGCCGTCACGGGCTCCTGGTACTGGGTCGACGACAAGACCCTGCACTACCGCCCCAAGGAGTACTGGCCCGCCGACGCCACCATCGACGTCCGCAGCAACCTCAAGGGCATCAAGGTCACCAACGCCCTGTACGGGGCCGCCGCCAAGCCCCTGAAGCTCCGCACCGGGGACCGCATAGAAGCGATCACCGATGCCTCGGACCACTCCATGACCGTTCTGCGCAACGGTGAAGTGATCAACACCCTGCCGGTCACCACCGGCAAGCCCGGCTTCGACACCCGCAACGGCGTCAAGGTGGTGCTGGCCAAGGAACAGTTCGTACGCATGCGCGGTGAGAGCATCGGCATCTCCGCCGGCTCCTCGGAGTCCTACGACCTGCCCGTCTACTGGGCCACACGCGTCACCTGGAGCGGCGAGTACGTCCACGCGGCGCCCTGGTCGACGGGTTCGCAGGGCAACGCCAACGTCAGCCACGGCTGTACGGGGATGAGCACCGCCGACGCCGAATGGTTCTTCGAAACCGTACGCGAGGGCGACATCGTCAAGGTCGTCGGGAGCGACGGCGAGACGATGACGCCGTTCGACAACGGCTTCGGCGACTGGAACCTGGCCTGGGACGCCTGGCAGAAGGGCAGCGCCCTGCACGGCGGCTCCACGCCCGACCCCGACTCCGGCACCGACGTCCGGACGGCGCGGCTGCGCCCCCAGGTCTGACCCGGCCGGGAGTGCGCCGCGCCCCGGAAGAACACCGCGGAGGGGTTCGGGGCCCCTCCGCCTCAGGCCTCCACGGCCAGCCTGTGGCGCAGCAGCGAGGCCAGGGCGTCCGCGAAGTCGACCGGGTCCACCGGATGCGTCACAGCGGCGTCCGCACGGCTCCACGTGGCCAGCCAGGCGTCCTGCGGGCGTCCGATCAGCAGCAGCACGGGCGGGCAGTCGAAGACCTCGTCCTTGATCTGCCGGCAGACGCCCATGCCGCCCGCGGGAGCCGTCTCGCCGTCCAGCACGCAGACGTCGACGCCGCCCCGTCCCAGGGCGCTCAGGACGGCGGGCAGGGTGGCGCACTCCAGGAACTCCACCGGCGGCACGTCCGCCGCAGGCCTCCGCCCGGCTGCCAGCCTCACCTGCTCGCGGGTGTTGGCGTCGTCGCTGTAGACCAGGACCGTGGCGGTCGGCTGCATTGTTCCTCCGTGACGTCTGTGTTCTCGGGGGCTCTCGGGGCTCTGCGGGCATGAACCGATGGGCGGATCGTACTCCGGCGGACTGCCTGTCAGCACCGGTGAAGTCAGCGATTCGATGGGCCGTTCGGTGCGGACACACCCCACTGACACACCGAACGGCACCCCCCGGAGTGAGGGCGGGATAAGCGACCGACATAATGTCGGTCGTGGCGACAGCAACGACAGTAGAAACCGGGCACGCGCACCCGTCGGTCAATCGGCCGAACCTCACCAGCGTCGGAACCATCATCTGGTTGAGTTCCGAGCTGATGTTCTTCGCGGCCCTCTTCGCGATGTACTTCACCCTGCGATCGGTGATGGGACCCGATCACTGGAAGGAGATGGCTCACCATCTGAACTTCCCGTTCTCGGCGACGAACACCACGATCCTGGTGCTTTCCTCTCTCACCTGCCAGCTCGGCGTATTCGCCGCGGAGCGGGGCGATGTGAAGAAGCTCCGCACCTGGTTCATCATCACGTTCGTGATGGGTGCGATCTTCATCGGAGGCCAGGTCCTCGAGTACACCGAGCTGGTCAAGGAGGCGGGTCTCTCCCTGTCCTCCGACCCGTACGGTTCGGTGTTCTACCTGACGACCGGCTTCCACGGTCTGCATGTGACAGGCGGTCTCATCGCCTTCCTGCTCGTCCTGGGCAGGACATACGCGGCCTCGAGATTCACCCATGAGCAGGCCACCGCCGCCATCGTCGTGTCCTACTACTGGCACTTCGTCGATGTCGTCTGGATCGGCCTGTTCGCCACGATCTACATGATCAAGTAACCGGGCTCGCACCCACCCATCATCGACGCAGAAGATCCTGACACCGGGGTAATCCGTGAAAAAGCTCTCCGCACGACGACGCCATCCGCTGGCGGCGGTCGTCGTACTACTCCTCGCGCTGGCGGCTACCGGGGGGCTGTACGCCGCGTTTGCGCCTGCGGGTAAGGCGCAGGCCGACGAAACCGCCCAGTCCCTCGCCATCGACGAGGGCAAGAAGCTCTACTCCGTGGGCTGCGCCAGCTGCCACGGATCCGGCGGTCAGGGCACCACCGACGGGCCGTCCCTCGTGGGCGTCGGCTCCGCCGCCGTCGACTTCCAGGTCGGTACCGGACGCATGCCGGCTCAGCAGCCGGGCGCCCAGGTCCCGAAGAAGAAGGTCATCTACAGCCAGGCCGAGATCGACCAGCTCGCGGCGTACGTCGCGTCCCTGGGCGCCGGTCCGATCACGCCCACCGGAAGCCAGGTCGACCCTGCCGGCGCGGACGTGGCCAAGGGCGGTGACCTGTTCCGCACCAACTGCGCGCAGTGCCACAACTTCACCGGAAAGGGCGGCGCGCTGACGAACGGCAAGTACGCCCCGGACCTCGAAGGCGTGAGCCCGAAGCACATCTACGAGGCCATGCAGACCGGCCCGCAGAGCATGCCCTCCTTCCCGGACAGCACCATGCCCGAGCAGGAGAAGAAAGACATCATCGCGTACATCAAGACCGTCAACGGTGATGAGTCCGAAGACCCCGGCGGCCTCTCGCTCGGTGGCCTCGGCCCCGTCAGTGAAGGTCTCTTCGGCTGGATCTTCGGCCTGGGCGGCCTGGTCGCCATCGCCGTATGGGTCGCGGCCCACACCGCTAAGGCCAAGAAGTCATGAGTAGCCAACAGATTCCAGAAGAGAACCTGCCGGTAGAGCAGGGCACCGCGCACGGCGCGGTAGAGGGTGCGGGCGACCCGTTCGCCGACCCGGGGCTGCCGGCCCACAAGCCGCGCATCCAGGACATCGACGAACGGGCTGCGAATCGCTCCGAGCGAGCCGTCGCCTTCCTGTTCACGCTGTCCATGCTGGCGACGGTCGGCTTCATCGCCTCGTACGTCATCTTCCCGGTCGACAAGATCGTCTACATCTGGCCGTTCGGCCATGTGAGCGCGCTCAACTTCTCCCTGGGGCTGACCCTGGGTCTGGCCCTCTTCCTCATCGGCGCGGGCGCCGTCCACTGGGCGCGCACCCTGATGTCCGACGTGGAGGTGGCCGACGACCGTCACGCCATCGAGGCGACGCCCGAGGTCAAGGCCAAGGTCATGGCCGACTTCGCGGACGGTGCGCGGGAGTCCGCGATCGGACGGCGGAAGCTGATCCGCAACACCATGTTCGGTGCGCTGGCCCTGGTGCCGCTCTCCGGTGTGGTGCTGCTGCGCGACCTCGGTCCGCTGCCGGAGAAGAAGCTCCGCAAGACCCTGTGGGCCAAGGGCAAGCAGCTCGTCAACATGAACACCATGGAGCCGCTGCGCCCCGAGGACGTCGTCGTCGGTTCGCTGACCTTCGCCATGCCCGAGGGCCTGGAGGAGGACGCGCACGACTTCCAGACGCAGATCGCCAAGGCCGCCCTGATGATCATCCGGATCGAGCCGGACAACATCAAGGACAAGCAGGAGCGTGAGTGGGCCCACGAGGGAATCGTGGCCTTCTCCAAGATCTGCACCCACGTCGGCTGCCCGATCAGCCTGTACGAGCAGCAGACGCATCACGTGCTCTGCCCGTGCCACCAGTCCACCTTCGACCTCTCCGACGGCGCCCGCGTCATCTTCGGTCCGGCCGGTCACCCCCTTCCGCAGCTGCGGATCGGTGTGAACAGCGAGGGCAACCTCGAGGCGCTCGGTGACTTCGAAGAGCCCGTCGGTCCTGCCTTCTGGGAGCGCGGATGAGTACTGCGACGGAAACACAGCGCAAGGCGCCCGCCGGTGAGCGGGTGGCCGACTGGGCGGACGGCCGGCTCGGCATCTACGGCCTGGCCAAGGCCAACATGCGCAAGATCTTCCCGGACCACTGGTCCTTCATGCTCGGTGAGATCTGCCTCTACAGCTTCATCATCATCATCCTCACGGGTGTGTATCTGACGCTGTTCTTCCACCCCAGCATGAACGAGGTCGTCTACCACGGCTCGTACGAGCCGATGCAGGGCATCCGGATGTCCGAGGCCTACGCCTCGACGCTGGACATCAGCTTCGACGTCCGCGGTGGTCTGCTCGTCCGGCAGATCCACCACTGGGCAGCGGTGATCTTCCTCGCCGGCATGTTCGTGCACATGTTCCGGGTGTTCTTCACCGGCGCGTACCGCAAGCCGCGTGAGATCAACTGGCTGTTCGGCTTCCTGCTGTTCGTCCTCGGCATGTTCACCGGGTTCACCGGCTACTCGCTCCCGGACGACCTGCTCTCCGGCACGGGTGTGCGCTTCACGCAGGGCGCCATCCTGTCGATGCCGATCGTGGGCACGTACATCTCGATGTTCCTGTTCGGCGGGGAGTTCCCCGGCGGCGACATCATCGCCCGGTTCTACTCGATCCACATCCTGCTGCTGCCGGGCATCATGCTCGGGCTCGTGGTCGGCCACCTCATCCTGGTCTTCTTCCACAAGCACACCCAGTTCGCGGGTCCGGGCCGTACGAACAAGAACGTCGTCGGCATGCCGCTGCTGCCGGTGTACATGGCCAAGGCCGGCGGGTTCTTCTTCCTGGTCTTCGGCTTCATCGCCATCATCGCGGGCATCGCCTCGATCAACCCGATCTGGGCGCTCGGCCCCTACCGTCCCGACCAGGTGTCCACGGGCGCCCAGCCGGACTGGTACATGGGCTTCGCCGAAGGCTTCGTCCGTGTGATGCCCGGCTGGGAGATCAACCTCTGGGGCCACACGCTGGTCCTCGGTGTGCTGATCCCGCTGGTCCTGTTCGGTGTGATCCTGGCGGCGCTCGCGCTCTACCCGTTCATCGAGTCCTGGATCACCGGGGACAAACGCGAGCACCACATCCTGGACCGGCCGCGCAACGCTCCGACCCGGACGGCGCTCGGTGTCGCCTGGGTGACGATCTACTTCGTCATGCTCATCGGCGGCGGCAACGACATCTGGGCGACCCACTTCAGCCTGTCGCTCAACGCGATCAGCTGGTTCGTCCGGATCGCGTTCTTCGTCGGACCGGTCCTGGCGTTCGTCGTCACCCGGCGGATCTGCCTCGGCCTCCAGCGCCGGGACAAGGAGAAGGTGCTGCACGGACGCGAGTCCGGCACCATCAAGCGCCTGCCGCACGGTGAGTTCGTCGAGATCCACGAGCCGCTCGGCCAGGGGCAGCTGCACACGCTCACGGCGCACGAGCAGTACAAGCCGCTCGAGATCGGCCCGACGGTCGACGAGAACGGTGTCGAGCGCAAGCCGTCGGCGCTGCAGAAGCTGCGGGCCAGGCTCAGCAGGAGCTACTACGGCGAGGACAACCAGATCGCCAAGCCCACCGCCGAGGAGTACAAGGAGATCACCAGCGGCCACGGCCACCACTGATCACCTCAGCTGAACGCCACAGCGGGAGCCCCGTCCATCCGATGGACGGGGCTCTTCGCTGTCCCCGGGGCTGGATAGGGTGGGAGGCATACGTGTATCGGCTGTGGACCCCAGGAGCGGACCATGAACGTTGTGACCCAGGACGGCGGCGACAGCGTGGCGGCCCGTACCTGGCCCGGCGTGCTGACCCCCCTCCTGCGCGGTGAGCACCTGGGCGCGGACGACACCGCGTGGGCCATGGACCGCATCATGAGCGGCGAGGCCACCGACGTGCAGATCGCCGGCTTCGCGATCGCCCTGCGGGCCAAGGGCGAGACCGTCGACGAGGTCACCGGACTCGTCCGCGCCATGTACGAGCACGCCCACACCATCGAGGTGCCCGGCCGTACGGTCGACATCGTGGGCACCGGCGGCGACATGGCCAAGACGGTCAACATCTCCACCATGTCGGCCATCGTCGTCGCGGGGACGGGCGCCAAGGTCGTCAAGCACGGCAACCGTGCCTCCTCCTCGGCCAGCGGGGCCTCCGACGTACTGGAGAAGCTCGGCGTCAATCTCGAACTGACGCCGCAGCGCGTCGTCGCCGTCGCCGAGGAAGCGGGCATCACCTTCTGCTTCGCGGTCAAGTTCCACCCCGCCCTGCGGTATGCCGCCAGGGCGCGCAAGGAGCTCGGCACGCAGACCACGTTCAACATCCTGGGCCCGCTCACCAACCCGGCCCGGGTGCGCTCCCAGGCCATCGGCGTCGCCGACCCGAAGATGGCGCCCATCGTCGCCGGCGTGCTGGCGGACCGGGGGAACTCGGCGCTCGTCTTCCGGGGGGACGACGGCCTCGACGAGCTGACCACGACGGCCACCTCGCGGGTGTGGATCGTCCGCGACGGCGCCGTCCGCGAGCAGGCCTTCGACCCGCGTGACGTCGGCCTGGAGCTGGTTCCCGTCGAGGCGCTGCGCGGCGCCGACTCCGCGTACAACGCGGACGTGGCCCGCCGGCTGCTGGACGGGGAGACCGGCCCCGTACGGGACGCGGTGCTGCTCAACACCGCTGCCGCGCTGGTCGCGCTTGACCCGGGCGCGGGCACGCTGGAGGAGCAGCTCTCGGCCGGGATCGCGCGGGCCGCCGAGTCCATCGACTCGGGGGCGGCCAAGGGCGCGCTGGAGCGCTGGGTGGCGGCCAGCAACGCCTGAGCGCGCACGGTGTGAGCCAGGGCGCAGTCCGGATCGCGGACTGCGCCCTTGCGCGTCACCGTGGGTATGGCAAGATGCTGCGCAGGTCATGAGTGACAGCGACTACGGCCCCGGCCCGCTGTCCGGCAACCCTCCGTCCGTGGCGGGGTGCCCCGGGTGAAGACCAGGCCGCAGGCAGCGAGGTCTGTGGCAAGCGCGGGCCCCTCGGCATCGTTCGGATGCCACCCCTTGGGGTCCTGGTCCCAGGGAGCCTCTTGTGAGCAAGCGAATGCGATAGGGCGCCACGCCCTTCTCCGCACACCTCTTTTCCTTTCTTCCCGCGCTGCCGCGCACTGCCGCCGGCGCGAGGATTTCGCCTGCCTCTTACGGGAGTTCGCCATGTCTGTCTCCACCGCTGCCGTCGACCAGTCCATTTGTGCCCCGCTGCCGGTTCTGGGTGCCGATGTCACCGTTCCGCTCGTGACGGGCGGAGACGTCACCTACGCCGCCCTCGACTATGCGGCCAGCGCCCCCGCCCTCCAGCGGGTGTGGGACGACGTGGCGGCCTACGCCCCGTACTACGGCAGCGTGCACCGTGGCGCCGGATACCTCTCGCAGCTCTCCACCGATCTGTTCGAGGGCAGCCGCGAGACCGTGGCGCAGTTCCTCGGCTGCCGTGCGGAGGACCAGGTGGTCTTCACCCGCTCGACGACCGACTCCCTCAACCTGCTCGCCGCCGTGCTTCCCGCCGGCTGCGAGGTGTTCGTGTTCGAGACCGAGCACCACGCCTCGCTGCTGCCCTGGCGCGACGCCCGCGTCACCTACCTCGACGCCCCGCGCACCCCGGACCAGGCCGTCGCCACGCTGGAGCGGGCACTGGCCGACCGCGAGCCCTACGGACCCGCACTGGTCTGCGTGACCGGCGCGTCCAACGTCACCGGGGAGCTGTGGCCGGTGCGAGAACTCGCCGCCGCCGCCCACGCCCACGGGGCGCGGATCGTGCTCGACGCGGCGCAGCTGGCGCCCCACCACCCGGTGGACATCGCCGAGCTGGACGTCGACTGGGTCGCCTTCTCCGGGCACAAGCTGTACGCGCCCTTCGGCTCGGGTGTCCTCGCCGGCCGCGCCGACTGGCTGGTGGACGCGGAGCCGTACCTCGCGGGCGGCGGCGCCTCCCGCAAGGTCGCCCGGCGCACCGACGGCGGTGTGGACGTCGAGTGGCACACCACCGCCGCCCGCCACGAGGCGGGATCGCCCAACGTCATCGGCGTCTACTCCATCGCCGCCGCCTGCAAGGCCCTGACCGAGGCCGGCTTCGACCGGCTGGTCGCCCGCGAGCAGCAGCTGGTGACCCGGGTCCGCGAGGGCCTCGCCGACGTCCCCGAGGTCAAGGTGCTCTCGCTCTTCGGCGGCGACGCCCCGAGGGTCGGCGTCATCTCCTTCGTGGTCGAGGGATGGAACAGCTCGCACTTCGCCGCGGCGCTCTCCGCCGAGTACGGCATCGGGGTGCGCGACGGACTGTTCTGCGCGCACCCGCTGGTGCGGACCCTGCTGGGCAGTGAGCCCCAGGACCCGGGCGAGTGCGGCGCGCCGGAGGCCGGGCCGGGGGAGAGGTCCCTCAACGCGATCCGGGTGAGCTTCGGCGCCGGCACGCCGGACGAGCACATCGAGCGGTTCCTGGGTGCCGTCCGCGAGCTGGTGAGCAAGGGCGCCCGCTGGACCTACCGCACCGAGGAGGGCCGCTGCGTGCCCGACCGGGGCGCGGCGCAGGTCTGACACGGATACGGCTCCGGCCGGGCACGGGAGGCATCTCCCGTGCCCGGCCGGAGCCGTATGCAGTACGCCGTACTAGCCGTCGAGACCGATGGCGAAGGCCGCCTCGAGGTCGTGCTGCGAGTACGTACGGAAAGCTACATGGGTGTCGGTGGCCTCGACGCCCTGGATCTTGCTGATCCGGCCGGGGATGACGTCGGCGAGATCGTCGTGCCGGGGCACCCGGACCATGGCGATCAGGTCGTACGTACCGGTGACCGAGAAGACTTCGCTGACACTGTCCAGCGCGGCGATGGCCTCGGCGATCTCGGGAATCCGGTCCACGCTGGTCTTGATGAGAACGATCGCGGTGATCACGGCTGGCTTTCTCCCTCGGTGGCCGTGGCTGGAGACTTCACTCTAGTCCCCCGGAACCGCACCCAGGCGTAGAGGAACCCGGCCGAGAAGCCCGCCACGTGGGCGAGGTACGCCACGCCCGGGCCGCTGCCCGCGCTCTGCGCCGCCAGCCACTGCAGGACGAACCAGAACACCAGCACGATCCAGGCGGGGAAGCGCAGCGGCAGGAAGAAGAGGAAGGGGAAGAGGCTGGTGACACGGGCCCGGGGGAAGAGGCAGAGGAACGCGCCGAGCACCGCGGAGATCGCCCCCGACGCGCCGACCAGCGTCTGGTCGGACCCCGCGTGCACCACGGCGTAGGCCACCAGGGCGAAGTAGCCGCAGATGAGATAGAAGAACGTGAACTCGGTGCGGCCCATGCGCTCCTCGGCCATCGCGCCGAACACGTAGAGGAAGAGCAGGTTGCCCAGCAGGTGCAGCCAGCTGCCGTGGACGAAGAGCGCGGTCAGCGGGGTCAGGGCCGCGTGCGCGGAGCCGTCCATGAGCTCGCTGGGGATCACGCCCCACCGCTCGAAGTACCCGGCCTGCGCGGCCAGCAGCGCGTCGCCACTGCCGTAGACGGGGTTGAACCCGGAGAGCGGGCTGATCAGGAACACCGCGCAGCACAGAGCGATCAGCCCGTACGTGACCGGGGCACCGCCCGCCGCGGCCGCCGCCCCGAGCTCCCGGGCCCGCTTCCGCCAGTGGACTTCCCGCCGCTCGGTCACGTACAGAGCATGACGCACCAGGTGAGAACGGGGCAGACCGCCTCGCCGTGTCGATAGGTATGCGCAAGGCCGTAGGGTTGCGGCAGGACATCCGCAGTTCGACGGCGCACCGCGAGATCGAAGACCTGGGCACGTACAAGACTCGACGAACGACGAAAGAGGACGCAACGATGACGACGGTTCCCCAGCCGACGGACGGGACCCGCTGGCGCTGCACGCTCTGCGGCAACCTGACCCGTTTCGATGTGACGCGCTCCTCGAAGGTCGTGGAGTACGTGCATCTCGACCTGGCCGGGGAGTCGAGTGTCGAGGAGCGCGAGGTGGTCAGTGAGACCATCGAGTCGGTGCGCTGCCGTTGGTGCAACGCCGTGGACCAGATCGAGCTGGTCGACAGGCCTGGTGCCGACTCCTGACGGGGTCGTGCGGACAGACATATTGGGGTGATGGATGGTGGAGCAGCCGACAGGCGGCGCCGGACCGGCCGACGCGGCCGACGGTACCGCGGAGTCGCTCGACCGTCCGCTGCCCGAAGGCGTGCGCCGCAAGGTCGTGGCGCTGGTCTCGGACGCCTTCGGCGGCCTGACCGTCGGCGAACTCCCCGCCCAGCTACGGCAGTACGCACGCTTCACCCCCAGCAGGCGGGCCAAGTTCGCGGGTAACGCGATGGCCGCCGCCCTGGAGAGCGACCCGGTGTTCCGCCGGCGCATCGGCGAACGGATCGGCCAGACCCAGCCGGAGCTGGCCGACGCCCTCACGTCCGGTGCGCCGCCCGCCGCCGCCGACCCCGTCGATGTGGCCGCCGCCGCGTACGTGCTGCGGCCGGCCGGCTGGGTCAAGCTGGTGGCGGCGGCCGGCGAGGAGGTCCAGCGGGCGCACGCGGAGCGGGCGGACGAGGAGACCAGACGCGAGCTGGAGCGGCTGCGCGAGGAACTCGACCACGCCCGCGGCCAGACCAGGGCCGACACCGAGCGGCTGCGCTCGGAGCTGGACGCCGCGCGCAAGGAGAACGATTCGCTGCACCGCAAGCTGCGCAGCGCCCTCAACGAGGTGAAGCGCGGGGAGGCCGCTCTGCGCAAGGCCGGCGCCGAGGCGGACGCCGTGCGGGCCGAGGCCGCCGCCCAGGTCTCCGCCGCCGAGAGCGAGTCCCGCCGGCTCAAGGCGCGGCTGGCCGAGGCGGAGGCCTCCGTCGAGGCGGGCCGCCGGGCGGCCAGGGAGGGCCGCTCGGTCGAGGACATGCGGCTGCGGCTGCTCCTGGACACCGTGCTCGACGCGGCACAGGGGCTCCGCCGTGAGCTCGCCCTGCCCCCCTCCTCGCTCCGCCCCGCGGACGGCGTCGAAGCGGTGGAGCCCGGCCGGATGTCACCGAAGGACATTGCGGCCAGGGCGCTTTCGGAGACCGATCCGGCGCTGCTCGACCAGCTGCTCGCGCTGCCCCAGGCGCATCTGATCGTCGACGGCTACAACGTCACCAAGACCGGCTATCCCCAGATGCCGCTGGAGAAGCAGCGGTTGCGTCTGCTGGGCGGGCTCTCGGTCCTCGCGGCGCAGACCGGCGCCGAGATGACCTGTGTCTTCGACGGCGCCGAACTGGCCGTCCCGGTCCTGCTGGCGCCGCCGCGCGGAGTCCGTGTGCTGTTCAGCAAGGCGGGGGTGACCGCCGACGAGCTGATCCGGCAGCTGGCGCGCGCCGAACCGCCGGGCAGGCCCGTCGTCGTGGTCTCCACCGACCGTGAAGTGGCCGACGGTGTGGCGAAGGCCGGGGCGCGGCCGGTCGCGTCCGCCTTGCTCCTGAAGCGCCTTTCGCGCGTCTGATGCGTCATGTGAGACATGGGTGGCTTGCCGGAATTTATGGAACGTACCGTCAAGTCGTCGCTACACGCAGTGTGATGAAAGTAAAGAAGTGCCTGGTGTGACGAGATTTTGCTCGTGAGGATTTGAACTGATCACAAGATGGTCACTAGGGTCAGGCCTCGAACCTTCGCACGGTTGATTGCCCATCCGGGGTGACGGCGAAGGAACCGCCGAGTCCGTGACGTGCACGGAGCCGGGGATTCGCCTGTATCCCCCCACAGCCCGGTAGGCGGCTCGAGGAAGAAGGAGCTCGCCTTCGTGGCGTCCCACCGTCGTCCCAAGCAGCCGAGCCGCACCCGTGTGACCGTGCTCACCGCGACCGCCGCAGCGGCCGTCGCCCTGACCTCCCAGGCGGCCCACGCCGACCCCAAGCCGACCAAGAGCGAGGTCAAGGCCAAGGTCGACAAGCTCTACCACGAGGCCGAGGTCGCCACGGAGAAGGCCAACGGCGCCAAGGAGCAGCAGGACAAGCTCAAGAAGCAGGCCGACGCGCTCCAGGACAAGGTCGCCCGCGGCCAGGACGAGCTCAACACCCTGCGCGGCGAGCTCGGTTCGCTGGCCACCGCGCAGTACCGCTCCGGCGGTCTCGACCCGTCGGTCCAGCTGCTGCTCTCCTCGGACCCGGACAGCTTCCTCGACCAGGCCTCCGCGCTGGACCAGCTGACGGCCAAGCAGGCCGAGTCGCTGCAGAAGATCCAGGCGAAGCAGCGCACCCTCGCGCAGCAGCGCCAGGAGGCGCAGGGCAAGCTCGCCGACCTCGCCGACGTCCGCAAGACGCTGAACGAGAACAAGAAGAAGTACCAGGGCAAGCTCGCCGACGCCCAGAAGCTGCTGAACACCCTCACCGCCGCCGAGCGCGCCAAGATGGCCGCCGACGAGCAGCGCGCCAGCCGCGCCGCCGGTGACCGGGTCGACCTCGGCAACGAGGTCCCCGCGTCCGCCCGTGGTGCCGCCGCCCTCCAGGCCGCGTCCACGCAGCAGGGCAAGCCGTACGTCTCCGGCGGCACCGGCCCCAACTCGTTCGACTGCTCGGGTCTGACCCAGTGGGCCTACGCCCAGGCCGGTGTCCAGATCACCCGTACCACGTACACCCAGATCAACGACGGTGTCCGGATAGGCCGCAGCGCCCTGAAGCCGGGCGACCTGGTCTTCTTCAACAACACCTCGCACGTGGGCCTGTACGCGGGCAACAACCAGATCCTGCACGCCCCGAAGCCCGGTGCCGTGGTCCGCTACGAGTCGATGGACTACATGGGCACCTTCCAGTTCGGCGTCCGCGTCTGACGCCCGAACGGGCGAATCGCGGCACCCCTCGGCAACGCCCCGCCCCGCCGGAGACCAACAGGTCACCGGCGGGGCGCCGCTGTTTCCCGCCCTCCCCGCACCCGGCGTGACCTTTGGTGGGCCCGTAGCCGTCCGGTTACTCTCTGCGCTGCCGTGCAGCTCCCGGTCGTCGGTCCGCCCATCCCGGGCGGCAGGGGCTGCGCACATCTGCGTACAGCGGAAGGGAGTGCGGCTTCCTGTGGTGTCGCATCGCCGTCCCACCCGGCCCGGCCTCAACCGTGGCGTCCGGGCCACCGTCCTGTCCGCCGCGGCGGCCACCGCGGCGGCCACCCTCGGGGCCGCGCCCGCGAGCGCCGCACCCGAGGACACCCCCGAGTCGGCGAAGGCCGCGGTCGACCGGCTGTACGTGGAGGCCGAGCGCGCCACCGAGCAGTACAACGCCGCCAGGGAGAGCCTGGGCCGGCTGCGCGGCCGGGTCGCCAGGGTCCAGGACGCGGCCGCCCGGACGCAGGAGGACATCAACCGGATGCGGGCGTCCCTCGGCTCGATGGCGGGCGCCCAGTACCGCTCGGGCGGCCTCGACCCGTCGGTCCAGCTGCTGCTCTCCTCGGACCCGGACACCTTCCTGGACCGGGCGGCCACCCTGGACCGCGTGGGCGAGCGCCGGGCCGTGACCCTGGGCAAGCTCCACCGCGCCCAGCGGAAGATCGCCCAGAGCCGTGCGGAGGCCGCCGGGGCCCTCGCCGCCCTGGAACGCGACCGTGCGGCGGTGGCCCGCCACAAGCGCACCGTGGAGGGAAAGCTGGCCCGGGCCCGGGAGCTGCTGCACACGCTTCCCGCCGCCGACCGCGAGGCCCTGGGCCGCGCGGCGCCTGCCGGTGCCCCCTGGCTCACCGGCGACGCCCCCGCCTCCGCGCGTGGCCTGGCGGCTCTCACGGCGGCACGGCAGGCGCTTGGACGCCCGTACGTCTGGGGCGCCGACGGACCCGACGGATTCGACTGCTCCGGGCTCATGCGGTGGGCGTACGCGCAGGCCGGGGTCGGCCTGCCGAGGACCTCGCAGGCGCAGCGGTACGCGGGCCGCATGGTGCCGCTCGCCGAGGCGCGGCCCGGCGATCTGGTCGCCTACCGCGCGGACGCGAGCCACATTGGGATGTACGCGGGCAACGGGCAGGTCATCCACGCCCCCTACCCGGGCGCGGCGGTGCGCTACGACCCCGTCGGCATGATGCCCGTCTCCTCGGTCACCCGCGTCTGACCGTACGATCGGCCCGATGGCTGTTCGGACACAGGACGCGCGGCGGGAGCGCACCCGCGGACGGCGCACGGCGGGTGCCGTGCTCGCCGTGCTGCTGCTCGCGCCCGCGTGCGCCGGTCCCGGGGACTCCGCCACCGGCCTCACCGCGCAGGAGCTCGGCGCCACGCTGGACCGCCGCGCCGCGGCGGTCATGGAGCACGACACCGACGCCTACCTGGCCGGCCTCGACCCCCGGGCCACGTCCTTCCGGGCCGCCCAGCGCACCGAGCTGCACAACCTCGCCGACGTACCGCTGGAGTCATGGGCGTACGAGGTGAAGGACGTGACCGGCGACGGCGAGGACCGGGCGACCGCCGAGGTCGAGCTGCGCTACCGGATCAAGGGCTACGACACGGCACCCATGTCCTCCTCCCGCATGGTGGAGCTGGTCCGCCGGGGCGACGGCCGCACCTGGTACATCGCCGCCGACCGCGCCGCCGACGGCACCCCGGAACAGCTCTGGCAGCAGGGCGACGTCGAGGTCGTACGGGGAACCCACAGCCTGGTCCTCGGGGTCGGCCGGCAGCCGGCCGAGCTGCGCCGGATCGCGGGCACCGCGGACCGGGCGGTCCCCGCCGTCACCGGCACCTGGCCGGAGCCCTGGGCGCAGCGGATCGTGGTGCTCGTCCCCGGATCCGTGGAGGACATGGCGGAGCTGCTCGACTCGCCCGCGGCCAGCTACCGGGGCATAGCGGCCGTCACCACCGGCGAGGTCGGCGGCACCGGCCGGGCGCCGGCGGACCGGGTGATCGTCAATCCGCAGGCGTACGGGATGCTCGGCGACTTCGGGCAGCGGGTCGTCCTCACCCATGAGACCACCCATGTGGCGACCCGGGCGCACACCTCCGCCGCCACGCCCGTCTGGCTCTCCGAGGGGTTCGCCGACTGGACCGCCTACCGCCGGGAGAGCCGCACCGCACCCGAGATCGCACCCGAGCTCGCCGAGGCGGTCCGCAGCGGCGACCTGCCCGCGCGGCTGCCGACCGACGAGGACTTCGGTTTCGGCGAGGACGCGGCGAGGCTCTCACGGGCCTACGAGGGCGGCTGGCTGGCCTGTGAGCTGATCGCGCGGGACTGGGGCGAGGAGGAGCTGATCGCCTTCTACGAGGCCGTGGGGAGCCGTTCCGGGCGGGACGGGGCCGTGGAGCAGGCCATGCACACGGTGCTCTCCACCACGCCCGAGGACTTCACGGCGCGCTGGCGGGAGTATCTGCGCGACCGGCTGGGCTGACCGGCTCCGCCGCGCGCCCCTGCCGCGCCCCCGGGACGGTGTCCCGCCACAGCCGCCGCCCGGCGATCGGCGTCGCGAGGAGCAGCAGACCGTTGCGTACGGCCATGAGCTCCAGGCCCGCCCCGTCGCTGTTCACCACGTGCGCGAAGCCGAGCGGGAACTCCAGCAGGGTGACGGCCGTGGCCACCAGGACCAGACACGCGGGCAGCGCCATCCGGCTGCCCCGGAAGACCAGGCACACCGCGGCGACGCCGAGCGGCCACACCATGTACTGGGGGCTGATGACCCGGCTGGTCACCGTGAACAGCAGCACCGCCGTGAACGCCGCGTCCGCCGGGGTGTGCACCGCGAACGTACGGGCCCGCAGCCGCCACACCAGCAGCCAGCCGAAGGCGAGCACGCTCAGCGCCAGGGCCAGGGTGCTCACCAGCGCCACGTGCGGCCCGGCGAACTCCATCGAGCCGTAGCGGAGCTCCACCCGGCCCTCCCAGCCGAACTGCCGGGCCACATGGAAGACCAGCGCCCCCAGCGACTCGATCTCAAGACCCCGGTCCCGCTGGAACGTCAGGAAGGCGAACGCCCCGGGCACCGCCACCGCGGCCACCAGGGCCAGCACGGCTCCCGTCACCGCCGCCGCCGACCAGGACCTGCGGGTGGCCCCGCCCTTGGCCGTACCCACCAGCACCAGCACCGGCCACACCTTCAGCAGCGTCCCGAAGGCGGCCAGCGCCCCCAGCACCCTGGGATGGCGCACACCCGCCAGCAGCGCCGCCACCGCGACGGCCGTCACCATCAGGTCGTAACGGGCGTACACCGTCGGCCCGAGCAGCGGCACACCCGCCACCCACAGCCAGGCTCCCGCGTCCCGCATCCCCGGACGGCTGCCCGCGTACAGCAACAGCCCGAACACCAGCGCGTCACAGAGCAGGACGAGGACGAAGAAGGCGGAGGCGTACTCCAGGAACGGCAGCAGATCCGGGGAGAGCATTGCGAGGGCGGCCGCGGGCGGGTACTGCCAGGTGACGTCGTCCAGCGGGTACGTGCCGGTGCGGAGCACCTCGTACCAGCCCCGGTAGATCACCGAGACGTCGCTCGTGACATCGGGGCCCGGCACCGTGAACACCTTGAAAACACACAGCAGCAGCACCGCCCGGGTGAGACCCCATACGGCGAGGGACAGAGCCCGGATCCCCCGGCCACTCGTGTCCGTCCTGTCCGTCATGGACGCCATGATGCAGGCCCGGGCTGTGCGGGAGCCGTCAGGCAGGGCCGTCGGGGCGCCCGGTACTGTCGGCGGCGATGGACAAGACGCTGATCGTGACGAACGACTTCCCGCCCCGCCCCGGCGGCATCCAGGCCTTCCTGCACAACATGGCGCTGCGCATGGACCCCGAGCGGATCGTGGTCTACGCCTCCACCTGGAAGCGCGGCACGGAGGGCGCGGAGGCCACCGCCGCCTTCGACGCGGAGCAGCCCTTCACCGTCGTACGCGACCGTACGACGATGCTGCTGCCCACCCCGCGCGTCACCCGGAGGGCGGTCCGGCTGCTGCGCGAACACGGCTGCTCCTCCGTGTGGTTCGGCGCGGCCGCGCCCCTCGGGCTGATGGCGCCGTCGCTGCGCGCGGCCGGTGCCCGCAGGATCGTGGCCACCACGCACGGCCACGAGGCGGGCTGGGCGCAACTGCCCGCGTCCCGGCAGCTGCTGCGCCGCATCGGTGAGGGCACCGACACGATCACCTACCTCGGTGAGTACACCCGGTCCAGGATCGCCGCCGCGCTCACCCCGGAGGCCGCGGCCCGCATGGTGCAGCTGCCGCCCGGGGTCGACGAGAAGACCTTCCACCCGGCCTCCGGCGGCGACCGGATCAGGGCAAGGCTGGGACTGGCGGACCGGCCCGTCGTCGTCTGCGTCTCACGGCTCGTGCCGCGCAAGGGCCAGGACACTCTCATCCTGGCCATGCCCGCGATCCTGGCCCGGGTGCCGGACGCGGTCCTGCTCGTCGTGGGCGGCGGCCCGTACGCCGGGCAGCTGAGGAAGCTGGCGGCCGAGACCGGTGTCGAGGACTCCGTGCGCTTCACCGGACCGGTGCCCTGGGAGGAGCTGCCCGCCCACTACGGCGCAGGCGACGTGTTCGCCATGCCCTGCCGCACCCGGCGCGGCGGGCTCGACGTCGAGGGCCTCGGCATCGTCTACCTGGAGGCCTCCGCGACCGGACTGCCCGTCGTGGCGGGCGACTCGGGGGGCGCCCCGGACGCCGTGCTCGACGGAGAGACCGGGTGGGTGGTGAAGGGCGGCTCCGCCGAGGAGTCCGCCGACCGGATCGTCACCCTGCTCGGCGACCCGGACCTGAGCCGCCGCATGGGGGAGCGGGGCCGGGCGTGGGTCGAGGAGAAATGGCGCTGGGACCTGCTCGCGGAGAAGGCGAAGACGCTGCTCTGAGCGGGTACGAGGAGGGGCCCCGCACCGTTCGTGGTGCGGGGCCCCTCCTCGTGCGTACGTCCGGCTTCAGCCGCGGTAGATCGACTCGACCTCGTCCGCGAAGTCCTTCGCCACGACGTTGCGCTTCAGCTTCAGCGACGGCGTGATGTGGCCCGCCTCCTCGGTGAACTGCGCTCCCAGGATGCGGAACTTGCGTACCGACTCCGCCTTGGACACCGCCGCGTTGCCGTCGTCCACGGCCCGCTGCACCTCGGCCAGCAGTTCGGGGTCCTCGCGCAGCGAGACCGCCGTCGAGCCGGCCGGCTTGCCGTGCTCCTCGGCCCAGCGGGAGAGGAACTCCTCGTCGAGGGTGAGCAGCGCGCCGACGAACGGCCGTCCGTCGCCGACCACCATGCACTCGGCGACCAGGGCGTGGGCGCGGATGCGGTCCTCGATCACCGCGGGCGCGACGTTCTTGCCGCCCGCCGTGACGATGATCTCCTTCTTGCGGCCCGTGATCGCGAGATAGCCGTCCTCGTCGAGCGTGCCGATGTCACCCGTGTGGAACCAGCCGTCGGCCAGCGCCTCGGCCGTCGCCGCGTCGTTCTTCCAGTACCCGGTGAACAGGTGCTCGCCGTGCAGCAGCACCTCACCGTCGTCGGCGATCCGCACCACCGAGCCCGGCAGCGGCTGGCCGACCGTACCGATCTTCTGCCGGTCCCACGGGTTGAACGCCGTGGCCGCGCAGGTCTCGGTGAGGCCGTAGCCCTCCAGCACCGTGAAGCCGATGCCGCGGAAGAAGTGGCCGAGCCGCTCGCCCAGCGGGGCGCCGCCGGAGATGGCGTACTCGCCGCGGCCGCCGAGCACGGCCCGCAGCTTGCTGAAGACCAGCTTGTCGAAGACCTTGTGCTTGACCTTCAGACCCACCGAGGGGCCCTCCGGCGTGCCCAGCGCGCGGCTGTACGCGATCGCGGTGTCGGCGGCCCGGTCGAAGATCTTGCCCTTGCCGTCGGCCTGGGCCTTGGCCCGCGCCGAGTTGTAGACCTTCTCGAACACCCGCGGCACACCGAGGATCAGCGTCGGCCGGAACGAGGCCAGCTCGTCGGTGAGGTTCTTGATGTCCGGTACGCAGCCGAGCTTGATCGGCGCCATCACGGACGCCACCTCGACCAGCCGGCCGAAGACGTGCGCGGTGGGGAGGAAGAGCAGGACGGAGCACTCACCGGTACGGAAGAGGGGCTTGAGCCGCTCCACGATGTTGCCGCACTCCGCGAAGAAGCTGCGGTGCGTCAGCACACAGCCCTTGGGGCGGCCGGTGGTGCCCGAGGTGTAGACGATCGTCGCCGGGTCGTCGGCCTTCGCGCTCACCATGCGCAGGTCCAGCGTCTCGTCGGAGACCCCGGCACCCGCCGTGACGAGCTCGCCGACGGCGCCCCGGTCGATCTCCCAGACGTGCTGCAGGCCCGGGAGCCGGTCCCGTACGGAGGCGACGGACTCCGCGTGCGCGCCGCTCTCCACGACGACCGCGACCGCGCCCGAGTCGCCGAGTATCCACTGGACCTGCTCGGCGGAGCTGGTCTCGTACACCGGCACGGTGACGGCGCCCGCGCTCCAGATGGCGAAGTCCAGCAGGACCCACTCGAAGCGGGTGCGGGACATGAGCGCGACCCGGTCGCCGGGCTGGATGCCCGCCGCGATCAGGCCCTTGGCCGTCTCTCCGACCTCAGCGAGGAACCGGGTCGCCGTGACGTCCGTCCAGACGTCGGCCACCTTCCGGCTCATCACCGCGACATCGGGATGCTGAGCGGCGTTGCGGCGGATGAGATCCGTCAGGTTGCCGTCCGTGGGGACCTCGTACAGGGCCGGAAGGCTGAACTCGCGCAAGACTGCTGCTCCTCATCGGGCTCCGGTTCACGGCTCTGTGTGACGCACCGGATCGGTCCAAGACTGGCAGATGCTCAGTGGGGTGAGCACGACTGGACCGGCAGGACGTTACCCACCGGTACTCGGTTCCGGAAAGGGGGTTCCGGCCAGATGTCTTATGCATCACACATATCAGTGGTCCTTCGGCGCACATTAGTCCACCCGTGTCCCGATCCGGAAGTAATCGCAGGTCCGACGGCCTCTACCCAGAGCAGCGAACAGAGACCTAGGGTGATCTCCATGCGAGCCGGCGCACCGCGAAATCAGCACACAACCCCCACCCGACGGACACGCGTGCACGTGGTCAGCGACGTGCACGGGAACGCGGAGGCGCTGGCGCGCGCCGGGGACGGGGCGGACGCCCTGATCTGCCTGGGCGACCTGGTCCTCTTCCTCGACTACGCCGACCATTCGCGCGGCATCTTCCCCGACCTGTTCGGCGTCGCCAACGCCGACCGCATCGTCGAGCTGCGCACCGCGCGCCGCTACGAGGAGGCCCGCGCCTTCGGCCGCGAGCTCTGGGCGGGCGTGGACCGTAACGCGGCGATCCTGTCCGCCGTGCGCAAGCAGTACGCCGAGATGTTCGCCGTCATGCCCACCCCGACCTACGCCACGTACGGCAACGTCGACGTCCCCACGCTCTGGCCCGAGTACGCCAATTCCGGTACCACCGTGCTGGACGGCGAACGGGTCGAGATCGGAGGCCGGGTCTTCGGCTTCGTCGGGGGCGGCCTCAGGACCCCCATGAACACCCCGTACGAGATCAGCGACGAGGAGTACGCCGCCAAGGTCGAGGCGCTCGGCCCGGTGGACGTCCTCTGCTCGCACATCCCGCCGGACGTCCCGGAGCTGACCTACGACACCGTGGCCCGGCGCTTCGAGCGCGGCAGCCGCGCGCTCCTCGACGCCATCCACCGCACCCGCCCCCGCTACGCGATTTTCGGCCACGTCCACCAGCCGCTGGTCCGCAGGATGCGGCTCGGCGCCACGGAGTGCGTCAACGTCGGCCACTTCGCCTCCAGCGGGCGGCCCTGGGCCCTTGAGTGGTGACGGCCCCGCCCGTGAGGCCGTGAGCGACACGGCCACCGGCCACGGGCCGGGGCGCGGACGGGCGGGCCACCGGCACGCGATAGCCTGCACCTGGCAGGCCTCTGCCGAACGCGACCGGTACACCGCACTGGAGGGCCACGGCGATGGCTGAACACACCAGCTCGAGCATCACGATCGAGGCGGCACCGGCCGACGTCATGGGAGTGATCGCCGACTTCGCCCGCTATCCGGAATGGACCGGCGAGGTCAAGGAGGCCGAGATCCTGGCCACCGACGACCAGGGCCGCGCCGAGCAGGTCCGCCTCGTCCTGGACGCCGGAGCGATCAAGGACGACCACGTCCTCGCCTACACCTGGAACAGCCCGTACGAGGTGGACTGGTCCCTGGTCAAGTCCCAGATGCTGCGCGCCCTCGACGGCAGTTACGCGCTGGCGCCGCTGGGCGACGGTGACCGCACCGAGGTCACCTACCGGCTCGCCGTCGACGTCAAGATCCCGCTCCTCGGCATGATCAAGCGCAAGGCCGAGAAGGTCATCATCGACCGGGCCCTCGCCGGGCTGAAGAAGCGCGTCGAGTCCGTCCCGAAGGCCTGATCACGTGCGTACGGTCCTCGTCACCGGCCCCGGCGGCGCAGGCCGTACCACCGTCGCCGCGGCGACCGCGCTCGCCTCGGCGTGCGACGGCCGCCGCACCCTCCTGATCTCCGCCGACGCCGTGCCCGCCTTCCCGGCGGGCGCCGAGCCCGCGGAGGCCGCCGAGCGGCTGGACTGCGCCCGCATCGACTCCGCCGCGCACTTCCGCGGCGAGCTGCTCGAGCTCCAGGGGCGGGCGTCCGGGGTGCTCGACCTGCTCGGCGCCAACCGGCTCGACGGCGAGGAACTCACCGAACTGCCGGGCAGCGCACAGCTCGCCGTCCTGCACACCCTGCGGCGGGCGGTCGAGGGCGACTGGGCGGAGCGCGGCTACGAGGTCCTCGTCGTCGACCTGCCCCCGCTCACCGACGCCCTCGCCCTGCTCGCCCTGCCCGAGCAGCTGCGCCGCTATCTGCGCCGCCTCCTGCCCCGGGAGCGCCAGGCCGCCCGCGCCCTGCGCCCGGTGCTCGCCCAGCTCGCCGGCGTCCCGATGCCGGCCCAGTGGCTGTACGAGGCCGCCGCCCGCAAGGACGCCGAACTCGCCGCGGTCCAGGCGCTGATCGAGGACGGCGCGACCACCGTGCGGCTCGTCGCCGAACCCGGGCAGGCCGGCCAGGAGGCGCTCCGCTCCGCCCGTACGGGACTCGCCCTGCACGGACTGCGCGTCGACTCCCTCGTGGCCACCCGGGTCCTGCCCCGCCACTCCGCCGACCCCTGGTTCGCCGATCTCGCCGCCCGGCAGGAGAAGTGCCTGGACCACTGGCACCAGGAGTGGGCGCCCGGGACCTCCGTACGCGAGACCGCCCACCTCGGCCGTGAGCCGCGCACCGCCGATGACCTGGCCCTGCTCGCCGAGACCTGCGCGCCCGACGACCGGGCGCCGGGACACGCCGGGGACCCCTGGTGGACCGAGGACGCGGGGGACGGGGTCATCGCCTGGTGCCTGCCGCTGCCCGGGGCGGTCAAGGAGGACCTCAAGCTGGTCCGGCGCGGCGACGAACTGCTGCTCACCGCGGGACCGTTCCACCGGATCGTCCGCCTGGAGTCGGCGCTGCGCCGCTGCACCGTCTCCGGGGCCGCGCTCACCGACGGCGTCCTGCGTGTCCGGTTCACGCCTGACCCCGCGCTCTGGCCCCGGACACAATGAACGGCGTACCACCGTTCGGGTAACGTCGGTAGTACGTGACCCGCACGGTCACGCAGGCAACCGCGTCGCAGGAGTCCGCCATGAGTGAAGCCACCGATCGTCCCGTCGACGACGACGCGTGGGCGGAGGCCTGCGCCGAGGACCTGGCGGCGGAGAAGGCCCGCCGCCGGGCCCAGTACGGACAGCAGCCCGGCTCCGCCGCCGACGAGCTGCGCAAGCTCATCGACGCCGTGGCCGACAAGGTCTCCTCGCTGCAGTCGCCGCTGCTCGGCATGGCCGCCCAGGGCACCGTCCAGCAGGTGATCCGGCAGGCGAAGTCCGCCGTCGAGCCCGTCATCGAGCGCAATCCGGACCTCTTCGACCATCTCGCCGCCGCGGGGAACGAACTCCTCGCCGCCTACCGCTCCGCGGTCGAGGGCCAGGAAGGCCGCTGGACCCGGGGCACCGAAGGTGCCGGAGGCACCTCCGGTACAGGGAAGACGGCCGCCGACGACCCCTCCGACCCGCGCGACGAGGGCACCGGCGGCAGCGAACACATCGACCTGGACTGACCCAGGACCGACCCTGGGCAGGAAATACCCGTCCCCGGCTCGGGTACGGTTGGCCGTAGCGGGGCTCGACCGAAACTGAGGGATTCATGGGACTCACCATCGGCGTCGATATCGGCGGCACGAAGATCGCGGCTGGAGTGGTCGACGAAGAGGGCCGGATCCTCTCGACGTTCAAGGTATCGACCCCGCCGACCGCCGAAGGCATCGTGGACGCGATCAGCGCCGCCGTGTCCGGGGCGAGCGAGGGGCACGACGTCGAGGCCGTAGGCATCGGCGCGGCCGGATACGTCGACGACAAGCGTGCCACCGTGCTGTTCGCTCCGAACATCAACTGGCGCCACGAGCCGCTCAAGGACAAGGTCGAGCAGCGCGTCGGCCTCCCCGTCGTCGTCGAGAACGACGCCAACGCGGCGGCCTGGGGCGAATACCGCTTCGGCGCCGGCCAGGGCCACGAGGACGTCATCTGCATCACGCTCGGCACCGGCCTGGGCGGCGGCATCATCATCGGCAACAAGCTGCGCCGGGGACGCTTCGGTGTGGCGGCGGAATTCGGTCACATCCGGGTCGTCCCGGACGGCCTGCTCTGCGGCTGCGGCAGCCAGGGCTGCTGGGAGCAGTACGCCTCCGGGCGTGCGCTCGTGCGGTACGCGAAGCAGCGCGCCAACGCCACCCCGGAGAACGCCCCGATCCTGCTGGGACTCGGCGACGGCACGGTGGAGGGCATCGAGGGCAAGCACATCAGCGAGGCCGCCCGGCAGGGCTGCCCGGTGGCGGTCGACTCCTTCCGTGAGCTGGCCCGCTGGGCCGGCGCCGGACTGGCCGACCTCGCCTCGCTCTTCGACCCGTCGGCCTTCATCGTCGGCGGCGGCGTCTCGGACGAGGGCGAACTGGTCCTCGACCCGATCCGCAAGTCGTTCCGGCGCTGGCTGATCGGCGGCGAGTGGCGCCCGCACGCGCAGGTACTCGCGGCCCAACTGGGCGGCAAGGCCGGCCTGGTGGGCGCGGCGGACCTGGCACGCCAGGGCTGACCGCACCGCAGCACGTCCGACGCCCGTCGCGCCCTCCGGGGAGCGGCGGGCGTCCGTCGTATCGTGCCTCCCATGGTCACGACGGAGACACCGCTGCCCGACTCCCGTACCGAGCCGGACGGTTCGGCCGTCATCAGGGTGCTCAGCTACAACGTCCGCTCGCTGCGCGACGACACCGAGGCGCTGGCCCGTGTCATCCGCGCCTGCGCACCCGACCTGGTGTGCGTCCAGGAGGCGCCGCGCTTCTTCCGCTGGCGCAAGGCGGCGGCCCGGCTCGCGGCCATGACCGACCTGGTGATCCTCAGCGGCGGGGCCACGGCGGCCGGGCCCCTGCTGCTCTGCTCCCTGCGGGCCACCGTGGAAAGCACCGAGGACATCCTGCTGCCGCTCACACCGGGACAGCACCGGCGGGGTCTGGCCACGGCGGTCGTACGGGTCGCCGGGACCCGGATCGGTGTCCTGAGCTGCCACCTCGGTCTGCAGCGGGAGGAACGCCGGGCGCAGGCGGAGATGGTGCTGGACCGGGTCGACGCGATGGACGTCCCGCACGCCGTGGTGGCCGGCGACCTCAACGACGTACCGGAGGGGAGTGCCTTCCGGCGGCTGGCCGGGCGGCTCCAGGACTGCCGGACCGTGCGGCCGTGGGGCGGCGAACTCACCTTCCCGCCCGGCGCGCCGCGCAAGCGGATCGACGCGGTGTTCGCGACCGACGGCATCGAGGTGCTCGGCTGCGGCGTCCCCGAGGGCCTGCCCGGCGTCACCGGCGCGGACCTGCGGGCGGCCACGGACCATCTGCCCGTACTGGCCGCCCTCAGGGTGCCCGCGGGGGACTGAGCCGGGGCTTTCGCGGCGGGTCAGACGACCGCGCCGCGCCCCGGGTCGTCGTCCTCGTCGTCGTCGGGGGGCATACGCGCCACCAGGGTGGCGAACCCGCCCAGGAAACCGCCGATGGAGAGCGTGGTGAGCCACCACGTCATCTCCCACTGCATCAGCACGGCGAGCAGCATCAGCACCGGACCGCCGACCACGGCGAGCCAGGCGAACTTGGCCGTCACATCGGCCTCGGGAAGCGGCGGCGGCTCCGGCGGGACGAAGTGCCCCTCCTCGCTGTCGTCCGGATCGTCGATGTCGCCGTCCCCGGGCTCCTCCAGGCCGTAGTCGCGCGGGCCCGCGACCCCGGGCGCGAAGACGACGGAACCGCCGAGCGGCTTCTTCTCCGGCGGCCCGCCCGGCGTCTTCCCGCCCACGCCCTTGTCCGGGTCGTCGCCCGCGCCGGACTCCGGCGAGGGGCCCAGGACGTTGAGCTGGTCGTCCTCCAGCAGGGCCAGGTCCTCGATCGACTTGAACGGCTTGGCGCCCGGCGGGTCCGGCGGCTCCTCGCCGTACCCCGCGACGATCGCCTCCCAGGCCGCGGCCTCGTCGAGCGAGGCCCCCTCCGAACCCTCGGGGACCGCCGTTCCTTCCGTGGGGCGCGGTTCGCGCTCCTCGTCACTGCCCGCGCGCTCCGCGTCGTGCTCAGCCACCGGACGTGCTCCCCTTCTTGCCAGCGTCGGTTGCGAGGCGGTCGATGAACCGGTAGCTCTCGTCGAAGATCCGCTCCGCATCGTGGTCCAACGTCGCCACGTGGTAGCTCTGTTCCAGGAGGATCTCCTCGACGTCCCTGGACGAGACCCGGCTGAGGATCCGCGCCGAGTCCGCCGGCGGCACGACATGGTCCTGCGGGCTGTGCAGCAGCACGATCGGCTGGGTGACCTGGGGCAGGTCGGCGTCGACCAGCCGGAAGAACGCCCGCACGGAGTGCGCGGCGTGCAGCGGCACCCGGTCGTAGCCGACCTCCTCCGCGCCCGCCAGGGCGATGTCGCTGGTCAGCCCCTTCGTCGTCCGCACCACATGACGGGCCACCGGCAGGGCGTACGCCGAGAGGCCGTGCACCTTGTTCGCCGGATTCACCAGCACCAGGCCCGCGATTGCGTCCCCGTGCTTCGCGGCGAGGCGCAGCGCCAGGGCGCCGCCCATGGAGAGGCCGAACACGAAGACCACCTCGCACCGCGCCCGCAGTGCCCGCAGCTCCCGGTCCACCTCCGCGTACCAGTCCTGCCAGCCCGTGACCGCCATGTCCTCCCAGCGCGTGCCGTGCCCCGGCAGCAGCGGGAGGGACACGGTCAGTCCACGCTCCGCCAGGTGGTCGGCCCAGGGGCGCAGGGACTGCGGCGAACCCGTGAATCCGTGACAGAGGAGGACGCCGACCTCTCCGCCCTCGTGGCGGAACGGCTCGGCTCCAGGGAGGACCGGCACCGGGGTCTCCTGTTCATGAAGCGGGCTGGGGTGCGGGGGGTGTGCAAAAGGATTACTTCACCGTACGCGACCGGACCGACACCGACCAGGGCCGTCACCGCCCGAGCAGCCGTCACCGGCGGGGGCAGCCGTGAGGCATACCGCCCCGAGCGGACGGGGGAGGCCGCGGCCCCACGGGTTAAGGTCTCATCGACGGCACACAGGAGGCACCAGAGTTGATCTACGGCGCAATGAAGTTCTCCATCGGCGGGTCCCTGAAGCTCGCCTTCAGGCCGTGGGTGGAGGGCCTGGAGAACATCCCCGCACACGGGCCGGCGATCCTCGCGAGCAACCATCTGTCCTTCTCCGACTCCTTCTTCCTGCCGGCCGTCCTCGACCGCAAGGTCACCTTCATCGCCAAGGCGGAGTACTTCACCGCCCCCGGGGTGAAGGGCAAGCTCACCGCCGCCTTCTTCAAGGGCGTGGGACAGCTCCCGGTGGACCGCTCCGGCGGCCGCGGCGCCGGCGAGGCGGCCATCAGGGCGGGCATCCAGGTCATCGAGAGCGGCGGGCTCTTCGGCATCTACCCGGAGGGCACCCGCTCGCCCGACGGACGGCTCTACCGGGGCAAGCCCGGCGGCCTCGCCCGGGTGGCGCTCGCCACCGGTGCGCCGGTCATCCCCGTGGCGATGATCGACACGGAGAAGATCCAGCCGCCCGGCCAGGTGGTGCCCAGGCTGATGCGCCCCGGGATCAGGATCGGCGAGCCGCTGGACTTCAGCCGCTACCAGGGCATGGACGGCGACCGTTTCATCCTGCGCTCGGTGACCGACGAGGTCATGTACGAGATCATGAAGCTCTCGGGCCAGGAGTACGTGGACATCTACGCCACCGCGGCCAAGCGGCAGATCGCCGAGGAGGCGAAGGACAAGGGAACGGAACGGTCCGGCGCGTAGGAGCGCGGCCGGCCCGGAGCGGGCAGCAGGACAGGGGCGGGAACCGGGGGAGAGCACATGGCCGGGCGTGAACGGGTCGTACGGATGTCGGTCGAGCAGCCGCTGTGGCGTGCGCTGACCGCGTACCGCGTGCTGACACTGGTCTACGCGGCGCTGCTCGCGGGCTTCGGCCACGCGAAGTACGAGCGGCCCTGGGTGGCCGTGGCCTTCCTGGCGGTCCTCGCCGTCTGGACCTTCGCCACCCTGCCCAGGGTGGCCAACGCGGCCCGCTGCACCAAGCGCTTCCTCGGCCTGGACCTCACCGTCGCCATGGGCGGGATCCTCCTGACCCCGCTCGCCGACTTCGACGCCCAGCACATGGACGGCCCGACGCTGCCGTCGATCTGGACCGCGGGTTCCGTCCTCGCCTTCGCGCTGAAGGGCGGCTGGCGCTGGGCGGCCTTCGCCTCCACCCTCGTCGCCGTCGCCAACATCGTCGAGCGCGGCGAGCCCAGCGAGGACACCTTCCACAACGTGGTGCTGGTCTGGGTCGCCTCCATCGCCATCGGTTACGTCGTCGAGGTGGCCCGCGCCAGTGAGCGCACCCTGGCACGGGCGCTGGAGATCGAGGCGGCCACCCGGGAGCGGGAGCGGCTGGCCCGCGACATCCACGACAGCGTCCTCCAGGTCCTGGCCATGGTCCAGCGGCGCGGCACGGCCCTGGGCGGTGAGGCCGCGGAGCTCGGCCGGATGGCCGGGGAGCAGGAGGTCGCCCTGCGGACCCTGGTCTCCAGCGGCCTGGTCCCCACGACCCGGGTCTCCGAGGACAGCGCCGAGGGCGCGGTGGTCCGCGAGGTGGTGACCGACGGCTCGGACGAGCCGGAGAGTGCCGAGGCCGACCTGCGCGCGCTGCTCGCCCCGCACGCAGGCTCCCGGGTCACCTTCGCCGAGCCCGGCGCCCCGGTGGTGCTCGCGGCCGGCGCGGCGCGCGAGCTCGCCGCCGCGGTGAGCGCCGCGCTGGACAACGTACGGGCCCACGCGGGCCCGGACGCCCAGGCGTGGATCCTGGTCGAGGACGAGCCGGCCGAGGTGATCGTCACGGTCCGGGACGACGGCCCGGGCATCCCGGAGGGCAGGCTCGGCCAGGCGGAGGGGGAGGGCCGGCTCGGTGTCGCGCTCTCGATCCGCGGGCGGCTGCGCGATCTGGGCGGCACAGCAGAACTGATCTCGGTCCCGGGCCAGGGCACCGAGGTCGAACTGAAGGTCCCGAAGGTTTCACGGGGGAAGGCAGGAACGACCCGATGAGCACACCGAGTACACCGCAGGCACAGACGTCCCAGGAGCGCGCCATCAAGGTGATGGTCGTCGACGACCACCCGATGTGGCGCGACGCCGTCGCCCGCGACCTGGCCGAGTCCGGGTTCGACGTGGTGGCGACCGCAGGCGACGGCCCGGGCGCCGTACGCCGGGCCAGGGCCGCCGTGCCCGACGTCCTGGTGCTCGACCTGAACCTGCCGGGGATGCCCGGCGTCCAGGTCTGCAAGGAGCTCGTCGGATCGCACCCCGGGCTGCGCGTCCTGGTGCTCTCCGCCAGCGGCGAGCACGCCGACGTCCTGGAGGCCGTGAAGTCGGGCGCCACCGGCTACCTCCTGAAGTCGGCCAGCACCCAGGAGCTGACCGACGCCGTGCGCGCCACCGCCGCGGGCGACCCGGTCTTCACACCGGGCCTCGCCGGACTGGTCCTGGGGGAGTACCGCCGGCTCGCCTCCGACCCGGCCCCCGCCGCCCCCGACCAGCGGGCGGTCCCGCAGCTGACCGACCGTGAGACGGAGGTCCTGCGGCTGGTCGCCAAGGGGCTCTCGTACAAGCAGATCGCCGAGCGCCTGGTCATCTCCCACCGCACCGTGCAGAACCACGTCCAGAACACCCTGGGCAAGCTCCAGCTGCACAACCGTGTGGAGCTCGTGCGCTACGCCATCGAGGCCGGCCTCGACGACGTCTGACGGCCGAGCGGCGCCCCGGGGGTGCGGGCCGTATATTCGCGAGGACCGGCCCCACCCCCTCACCCGGGAGACGTCGTGGAAATCCTGGCATTCGGCGTGCAGTCCGACGAGAAGCCACTGATCGAGAAGGCCTTCGCCGGCCTGCACGACGTCCGCTGTCTGGACGTCTTCCTCACCGAGGACACCGCCCCGATCGCCGCGGGCTACGAGATCATCTCCACCAGCGTCAACGCCGACCTCGGCAGCCGCGTCCTGCAGACCCTCGCGGCGGGCGGCACGCAGATGATCGCCCAGCGTTCCACCGGCTTCAACAACATCGACCTCGACGTCGCCGAACGGCTCGCCCTGCGCGTCGCCCGGGTCTCGTACTACTCGCCGTACTCGGTCGCCGAGTTCGCCTGGACCCTGGCCATGGCCGTCAACCGCCGTATCGTCCGCGCGGTGAGCCGCACCCGGGACTTCGACTTCCGGCTGGACGGGCTCCTCGGCCGGGACATGCACGGCCGCACGGCCGGTGTGGTCGGCACGGGCAAGATCGGAGAGGCGTTCACCCGCATCGCCCACGGCTTCGGCATGGAGCTGCTGGGCTGGGACATCGCCGAGAACCCCGCCTGCACCGAGCTCGGCATGACGTACGTGGACAAGGAGCGGCTCTTCGCCGAGGCCGACCTGATCAGCCTCCATGTGCCGCTGCTGCCCGCCACGGAGCACATCGTCGGCGAGGAGGCCCTGTCCCTGATGAAGGACGACGCGATCCTGGTCAACTCCAGCCGGGGCGGCCTCATCGACACCCGCGCGCTCGTCACCGAGCTGCGGACCGGCCGCTTCACCGGCGTCGGACTCGACGTCTACGAGGCGGAGGCGGGGCTCTTCTACGTCGACAAGTCCGTGGAGGGCATCGACGACGACACCCTCGCACGGCTCGTCACCTTCCCGAACGTCATCGTGACCTCGCACCAGGCGTACTACACACGGGATGCCGTGGGGCAGATCATCGACGCCACGGTGCGGAACGTCACCGACTACCTGGCGGGCCGCCGCAGCGACAACGTCCTGGTCCCCGCGCTGCCCGCGCGTTAGCCGGCGCCCGGCTGCGAGGTCCTTCAGCCGGCCACCGGCAGCGCGGCCAGCAGACCGGTCACGATCGCGGCGCCACGCAGCGTGAGCACCGACTCCGGGTGGAACTGCACCGAGGCGAAGCCCCGGCCCCGCAGCGCGTGCAGCTCACCGGAGGCCGTGTCCCTGCTCGCCTCGATGCCGTGCGCGCCCAGCTCCAGGGCCGCCGCGTCGTCACAGAGCGCGGTGAAGCTGTTGTAGAAGCCGACGGTCTCGGGCCTGCCGAACAGATCGATCCGCGTCTGCGCCCCCTGGTACGGCACGGCCTTCCGCGCGATCTCCAGGCCCAGCTCCGCCGCGATCAGCTCATGGCCGAGGCAGACACCGAGCAGCCCGTGGCGGTGTTCCGCGACCAGCTCGGCCGCCAGCGCCCTCAGCAGCCGCATCTTCGGATCGGCCGCGTCCCGCGGGTCGCCGGGCCCGGGCCCCAGCACCACCGGACCCTCGTGCGCCCGCACGGCCTCGCGCAGCCCGGGCTCGTCGTACCGGCGCACCGACACCGTGAGGCCCGAGGAGCGCAGCAGGTGCGCCAGCATCGCCGTGAAGGTGTCCTCGCCGTCCACCACCAGCGCATGGCCGGAAAGGTCCCGTGTGCGCTCCTGCATCCGCAGCCAGAAGGGGGCCAGACCGCCGCGCCGGTCGTCCAGGGCGGCCTGCACCCGCGGATCGGAGGCCAGCCGCGGGCGGTCCGCCTCCGACTCGGGCCTGCCCGGCCTCACCCCCAGCGCCGCGAGCACCCCGGCCGCCTTCGCATGGGTCTCGGCGACCTCCCCCGCGGGATCGGAGTGGCGTACGAGCGTGGCGCCCACCGGCACCCGCAGCCGGCCCGACGCCGAGATGTCCGCGGTGCGGATCAGGATCGGCGAGTCCAGCGTCTGCGCCCCGCCCGGCTCGCGGCTCACCAGCGCCAGGGCGCCCGCGTAGTAGCCGCGGCCCCCGGGCTCGTACCGCTCGATCACCCGGCAGGCGTTCTGCACCGGGGAGCCGGTGACCGTCGCCGCGAACATGGTCTCCTTCAGGACCTCGCGCACGTCCAGCGAGGAACGCCCGCGCAACTCGTACTCCGTGTGCGCGAGATGGGCCATCTCCTTGAGCCGGGGGCCGATCACCACACCGCCCATGTCGCCGACCGTGCACATCATCTTGAGCTCCTCGTCGACCACCATGGAGAGCTCCTCGGTCTCCTTGCGGTCGCCGAGGAAGGCCAGCAGACCCTCGGCGGTCGGCCCCTCGGACGGGTAGCGGTAGGTCCCGCTGATGGGGTTCATCACGACGGTCCCGCCGGACATCCGCACATGGACCTCGGGGCTGGCGCCGACCAGCGTCCGCCCACCCGTCACCCGCCGCCGCCCCGAAGTCGAGAGCCCTTCGGGCTCGCTGCCACCTGTGTGGACGACGAACGTCCAGTACGCCCCGCGCTCGCCCGCCAGCAGCCGCCGGAACAGCGCCAGCGCGTCGGCCCTGCCGAAACCGGGGATCTCGCCGCCGAAGGTCCGGCGGATCACGAAGTTCGCGCCCTCGCCCTGCCCGATCTCGTTGTCGATGACCTGCCGGACGATGTCCGCGTACTCCTCGTCCGGGACGTCGAAGGAACCGTCCTCGACGCGCACGTCATGGCCGGGCAGCTCCGCGAGCACCTCGGCCAGCGGCAGCTCGTACGCCCGCTCGGCGACCAGCACGGCGAGAGGGGTCCCGTCGTCCCGTACGTCGAAACCGCGCTCCGCGATCTGCCGGAAGGGCACCAGGGCCAGCGAGGGCAGCTCGCCCACCGGGATGCCGGCGAGCCGGTCCACCTCCCGCACCTCGCCGGTCAGGACCTCGACGGTGTCGTGGTCCCGGCCGGGCGTGCGCCTGCGCAGCAGGGCGAAGGGCGGGGCGTCGTCACGGAGCAGCATGGACAGCACATCGGCCGTGCTCCCGGCACCGTCGGACGTGGGCTCGGGCATGGGTGTTCCTTCCTGATGGAGGAACGGCTCCCGGCTCCTGAACGCAGAGAAGGCCGCCCCTCGGGCGGCCTTCGCGAAGTCTGTACGCGCGATGAATCAGCGGGCCGCCGGATGAGCGGTCCACCACCAGTTCTGGGTCGTCTGCGCGAACATGCCACGTACCTTAGCGGAAGCGGTGGACAAACGAGCGCGCGTCTCATTTGTTGAGCGGGCGGATGGGACGCACTCGCCGACCCCGTAATGTTGTCAAGGTGACCGTGAACGCCAATACCTCCGTCGCCGGTGGCCACACCTGGCGAGACCTTCCCGCGGCGCAGCAGCCCGAGTACCCCGATGCCGAGGCTCTGCGCGACGTACTCGCGGACCTCGAGTCGTATCCTCCGCTCGTCTTCGCGGGCGAGTGCGACCAGCTGCGCGCCCGCCTGGGAGCCGTCGCCAAGGGCGAGGCGTTCCTGCTGCAGGGCGGCGACTGCGCCGAGGCCTTCGACGCCGTGTCCGCCGAGCACATCCGGGCCAAGCTGAAGACGCTGCTCCAGATGAGCGCCGTCCTGACCTACGCCGCCTCCGTGCCGGTCGTCAAGATCGGCCGGATCGCCGGGCAGTACTCCAAGCCCCGCTCCAAGCCGACCGAGACCCGCGACGGCGTGACGCTGCCGACCTACCGCGGCGACTCCGTCAACGGGTTCGAGTTCACCGAGGCGTCCCGCGTCCCGGACCCCGAGCGGCTGAAGCAGATGTACCACGCGTCCGCTTCGACGCTGAACCTGGTGCGCGCCTTCACCACCGGTGGTTACGCCGACCTGCGCCAGGTGCACGCCTGGAACCAGGACTTCGTGAAGTCCTCGCCGTCCGGCCAGCGTTACGAGGCCCTGGCCCGCGAGATCGACAACGCGCTGAACTTCATGAAGGCGTGCGGCACCGACCCGGCCGAGTTCAAGGCGGTCGAGTTCTACGCCTCGCACGAGGCACTGCTGCTGGACTACGAGTCCTCGCTGACCCGCACCGACTCGCGCACCGGCCAGCTCTACGACACCTCGGGCCACATGGTCTGGGTCGGTGAGCGCACCCGCCAGATGGACGGCGCGCACATCGAGTTCGCGTCGAAGATCCGCAACCCGATCGGCATCAAGCTCGGCCCGACGACCACCGTCGACGAGGCGCTCGGCTACATCGACCGCCTCGACCCCGAGCGCGAGCCGGGCCGGCTGACCTTCATCGTCCGCATGGGCGCCGACAAGGTCCGCGACAAGCTCCCCGAGCTGGTCGAGAAGGTCACCGCGTCGGGTGCCCAGGTGGTGTGGGTGACCGACCCGATGCACGGGAACACCTTCGAGGCCGCGTCCGGCCACAAGACGCGCCGCTTCGACGACGTCCTGGACGAGGTCAAGGGCTTCTTCGAGGTGCACAAGCAGCTCGGGACGCACCCCGGCGGCATCCACGTCGAGCTCACGGGCGACGACGTCACCGAGTGCGTCGGCGGCGGCCACGAGATCTTCGTGGACGACCTGCACCAGCGCTACGAGACGGCCTGCGACCCGCGCCTCAACCGCAGCCAGTCCCTCGACCTGGCCTTCCTGGTCGCCGAGATGTACCGCGACCAGTAGGGGATCTTCCCTGGTGACGCACGTGGGGCACGGATCGATGTGATCCGTGCCCCACAGGCGTATCCGGGCTTTTGTGGTCAGGGGCTCACGGGTAAGGTTAGGTTAGCCTCACCGAAAAATCGGGACGGCGCCGCGATCGACCCGTCGGGAGGTGAACCGCATGTACGTCTGCTCCTGCTTCGGCATCACGGAGGCCCAGGTCAAGCAGCATGCGGACGGCGGAGCGTGCACACCCCGCCAGATCGCCTCCGCCTGCAAGGCCGGCACCGACTGCGGCGGCTGCGTCCGCAGGATCCAGGCACTGCTCGGCCGTGGCGACTGCCCGCGCCGCGAGCTCATCGAGGGACGTACGGCGCCGGCGGGCGCCCCGGCCGGGGCGCCCGCCGCTCTCGGCACCACGTCCGAGGTCAGGCTCTCCGACGCCGCCTGAGCATCCCGCCCGGGGCCGTGCCGCCGCGCAGGAGCCGTCGGCGGATCAGCTGTCGGGCTGCTCGATCACCTGGGCGATGTAGAGCGGCTCACCGAGCTTCTCCACCAGCTCCAGCTGGGTGTCGAGATAGTCGATGTGGTGCTCCTCGTCCTCGAGGATCGACTCGAAGATGTTCGCCGAGGTGATGTCGCCCTTGCCGCGCATCAGCTCGATGCCCCGCCTGAGGCGGTCGATCGCCTCCACCTCCACCTGGCGGTCGGCCTGGAACATCTCCGTGACCGTCTGGCCGACCCGCACGTGGAAGAGCCGTTGATAGTTGGGCAGCCCGTCCAGGAACAGGATCCGGTCCGTGAGGATCTCCGCGTGCTTCATCTCGTCGAACGATTCCGCGCGGGTGTACTTGGCGAGCTTCGTCCAGCCGAAGTTGTCCTGCATCTTCGCGTGCAGGAAGTACTGATTGATGGCAGTCAATTCGGCGGTCAGCTGTTCGTTGAGGAACTCGAGGACCTCGGGGTCGCCCTGCATCGCAGAGGCTCCTTCCAACCGGTTGAACCAGGCATGTTTGCGCGCATCCTCGCATCGCACTCAACGGTCGTCCAGTAAGTGCACGCTTAGTATGAGTTGCCCGAATCGACTCTCCCCTGGTCATGACCACCCCTGGCTGTCTGTCACCATGGAGGCATGGGTCAGCCGGAAAGCCGGGAACGCGGCACAGCAGAGCAGTCCGGGCTTCCGCCGGGGCAGCGGCTGCAGCGCGGCTGGCCTGTCACCCATTACGGGCCCGTGCCCAAGTTCAAACCGGACCGCTGGGAGTTCCGGGTCTTCGGTGCCACGGCCGACGGCGACAAGCACTGCTGGAATCACCAGGAATTCACGGCACTTCCCTTCTCCTCCGTCGTCGCGGACCTCCACTGCGTGACGAAATTCAGCATGCTCGGAGCTGAATGGGGCGGAATCCTGGCCCGCGAGGTGGTGGAACTGGCGCCGCCCGCACCCCATGTCACCCATGTGATGGTCTGGGCCGAATACGGATTCAGCTCGAACCTCCGGATCGCCGACTTCGCATCGGACCGGACCCTGTTCGCCACCCATAAGGACGGCGAACTGCTCACCGCCGAACACGGATTCCCGCTGCGCCTGGTCGTCCCGCACCTGTATGCCTGGAAGGGGCCCAAATGGGTCCGGGGCATCGAATACATGTCGGCCGACCGCCGCGGTTTCTGGGAGGAGCGCGGCTACCACAACATCGGCGACCCGTGGAGCGAGCAGCGCTACTCCTACCAGGAGGAGCCCGGGGACGGCCCCGAGCTCTGAGCCCCGGCTCTCACCCGGTGGCGGAGCCCCTGAGCTCCTTCAGCCGCGCCACGTCCGCCGCATGGCCTTCCTTGCCGCCGGGCGTCTCGATGACCAGCGGCACGCCCTCGGTCGCCGGGTGCGAGAACAGCTCGCGGAACGGCCCGGCCCCGATATGACCCGAGCCGATGTTCTCGTGCCGGTCCTTGTGGGCGCCCACCACGTCCTTGGAGTCATTGGCGTGGATCAGCTTCAGCCGGCCCTTGCCGACCGTGTCCACCAGCAGATCCAGGGTCTGCCGCATGCCGGCGGGACCGGTCAGATCGTGGCCCGCCGCGTAGATGTGGCAGGTGTCCAGGCAGACCCCCAGCTTGGGGTGGGAGTCCAGGGCCTCGAAATACGGGCCGAAGTCCCAGGTCCGCGAGCAGAGCGAGGAGCCCTGCCCGGCGGTCGACTCCAGCAGCAGGAACGGATCGTCGTCGTGGGTCAGCTCGTCCAGCAGCGGGAGCATGTGCGTACGCACCTGGGCCAGGGCCACCTCACGCGGGCGTCCGCCGGTCGCCGAGCCGGTGTGCACCACCACACCCAGGGCGCCTATCGCGCGCGCCCGGCGCAGCGAGTGGCGCAGGGAAAGGACCGACCGCTCGACCGTGGCCTCGGTGTGCGAGCCGAAGTTGATCAGGTACGGCGCATGGACGTACGCGGGGATCGCCCCGGCCTCGCACTCCGTGCGGAACAGCTCGTCCTGCGCCGGGTTCCCGGGCGGTGTCGCCCAGCCGCGCGGATTGGCGACGAAGACCTGCACGGTCTCCGCCGCCAGCTCACGGGCGTAGCCGAGGCCGATCTTGGCGAGTCCGCCGGCCACGGGAACGTGGCCGCCGATGGGGTTACGCATGTGCTGCCGGCCTTCGGGTTGTCTACAGGGTTGTCTACAGGGCCTTGGTCCTGATGGTGATCGTGGAGCCTTCGGCGGCCTTCTCGCCGCCCTCCACCGACTGGCTCTTGACCGTGTCGCTGAAGGAGAGGAACGGGCGGTCGACCTTGACCTCGAATCCCGCCTCCTCCAGTGTGCTCCTGGCCTCGTCGACGTCCGTCCCCGTGACGTCCGGGACCGGGAGCATGCGCGGGCCCTTGGAGACCGTCAGCTCCACGGTGTCGCCCTCGGCGGCCTCCGCACCGCTTCCGGGCGTCTGCCGGGCGATGTCGCCCTCCGCCTCGCGGGAGTTGACCCGGTCGGTCAGCACCTTCGTCTTGAGACCCGCCTCGTCCAGAGCGGCCCTGGCGTCCTCGACGGAGAGCCCGGTGACGTCGGGCACGTCGACGGGGCTGCCCTTGCTGACGACCAGGGCGACCGCCGAGTCGGGGTGGCGCTCGGTGCCGGCCCGCGGATCCGTACGGATCACCTTGCCCCGGTCGATCTCCTCGCTGAACTCCCGCGTCACCATGCCGGGCGCGAGCCCCGTCCTCTTCAGCTCGCGCCGGGCCTCGGCGAGGGCGAGCGACTCGACGTCGGGGACCTTCACGATCTCCGGGCCGCGCGAGATCACCAGCTTCACCGCGTCGTTGCCCCGGATCCGCTCACCGGAGCCCGGATCGCTGCTGATCACCGTGGAGCGCTTCACCGTGTCGCTGTAGGCGTATTCGACGCCCTTCAGATCGAGACCCTCGTCCGCGAGCCGCTTCTCGGCCGCGCTCCGCGTCTGGCCCAGGAGGGAGGGGACCCGGGTGAACTGGCCCGAGTTGATATACCAGACGCCCGCGCCGGCCCCCAGCACCAGCAGGACGGCGACGAGCACGGCGAGCGGCCCGCGCCGGCCCCGGCCGGACAGGAGGCCGCGTCGCCCGCGCCCGGGCCGCTGGGGCGGGGACGGCGGCATCTCCAGCCGGCTGGTGTGGTGCGCGGTGCCCTGGCCGGGCGGGATCACCCTGGGGATCACGCTCGTACGGTCCTCGGCGGCGTCGTGCTCCTGGGCGATGGCCTGCGGCGGCACCGCGTCGAGCTGCTCCTCGGTGAGCCCCGCCCGTATCCCGCGGGACCGCGAGAGCAGGGCCACCGCGTCCTCCGGGCGGACGTCGGGGTTGCGCGCCGTCGCGGCGGCCACCAGCTCGTCCAGCCCGGCGGCCAGGCCCGGCACGGCGCCGGACGGTGCCGGGACGTCCTCGTTCAGGTGCTGGTAGAGGACCTGGGCCGCGGTGTCCCCGCCGTGCGGCTTGCCGCCGGTCAGCATCTCGTAGAGCACCACACCGCAGGCGTACACATCGGACCGGGTGTCGGCCGTGCCCTGCTCGATCTGCTCCGGGGCGAGGTACGAGACCGTGCCCAGCAGCGATCCCGTGGTGTCCGTGGCGGTCCCCACCGCGCGTACGAGACCGAAGTCGGCGACCTTCACCCGGCCGTCGTCCCCGATCAGGACGTTCTCCGGCTTCATGTCGCGGTGGACGAAGCCCGCGCGGTGCGCGGCGCCGAGGGCGGCCAGCACCGGCTCCAGGATGTCCAGCGCCGCCCGGGGCTGCAGCGCCCCGCGCTCGCGCAGGACGTCACGCAGGGTGCACCCGGCGACGTACTCCATCGCGAGGTACACGTACGCGCCCTGGGCACCCTGGTCGAAGACGGCCACCACATTGGGGTGGGCGAGCCGGGCCACGGACTTGGCCTCGCGGATGAAGCGTTCGACGAACGCCGCGTCGGTCGCCAGGGCCGGGTGCATCACCTTGAGGGCGAGCACCCGGTCGAGCCGGGTGTCCATGGCCCGGTAGACCGTGGCCATACCGCCGACGGCGATGCGCGCGTCGATGCGATAGCGGCCGTCGAGCAGCTGCCCGACAAGCGGGTCCTGGAGGGTCGTGTCCACGGGGCGAGTCTACGAGCTGTCACGGACACCGCGGATGGGCCAGGTCTCCCGGGGCCCGTTCCGGTGCCGAGCCGTGACAGCGGGATGCACGTGCTGTGACGGGGAACCGCCGCCGTGGCCCGGATCTCAGAAGGCCGGGCGCTCCGGATCGAGCACCGCGCGGCCCTCCGCCGGCGAGGACGCCTCGGCGAAATGGCGGCGCGGGATGCGCCCCGCCCGGTAGGCCAGCCGCCCGCCGTCCACCGCGTGCCGCATCGCCGCCGCCATCAGCTCGGGCTCCTGCGCCCGGGTCACCGCCGAGGCGAGCATCACAGCGGCACAGCCCAGCTCCATCGCCAGCGCCGCGTCCGACGCCGTCCCGGCGCCCGCGTCCAGGATCACCGGGACCCCGGCCTGCTCGACGATCAGCTGGAAGTTGTGCGGGTTGCGGATGCCGAGCCCGGAACCGATGGGGGAGCCCAGCGGCATGATCGCCGCGCACCCCACGTCCTGGAGCTTGCGGGCCAGGACCGGGTCGTCATTGGTGTACGGCAGGACGGTGAAGCCGTCGTCGACCAGGATCTCGGCGGCGTCCAGCAGCTCGATCGGGTCGGGCAGCAGGGTGCGCTCGTCGGCCACGACCTCCAGCTTGATCCAGTCGGTGCCCAGCGCCTCCCTGGCCAGCCGGGCGGTCAGCACGGCCTCACCCGCGGTGAAACAGCCCGCGGTGTTCGGCAGGACCTGGATGGAGAGGCGTTCCAGGACGGAGAGCACCGAGCCCTGCACCGTCGGGTCGAGCCGGCGCATCGCCACGGTGGTCAGTTCGGTGCCCGAGGCGATCAGGGAGCGCTCCAGCACGTCCAGGCTGGGTGCTCCGCCCGTCCCCATGATCAGCCGTGACGAGAACGCGGTGGGACCGAGCGTGAAGAGGTCGTCGGACATGGTCAGCCTCCCTGGACCGCGGTGAGGATCTCGACGCGGTCGCCGTCGGCGAGCGCGGTGGCCGGCCACTGGCCGCGTGGGACGACGGCCTCGTTGACCGCGGCGGCGACACCCGAGGGAGCCGTGGTCAGCTGTGCGACCAGGGTGTCCAGGGCGGTGCCGGAGGGAAGGGAGCGGTGTTCCCCGTTGACGGAGACGCGGACGGGGTGATCGGCGGGCACGGGCTGTGTCATACGGGCTGCTCCTGCGGCGCGGGGGCGGTGTCTTCGGGGGAGGACGGGGACGCGGCGGTGAAGCGGTCCGGCGCGAAGGGCCGGGCCGGCTCGGGCAGCTCGCCGGTGGTCAGCACATGGGCCATCACGTCGCCGGTGACGGGGGTCAGCAGCACCCCGTTGCGGTGGTGCCCGGTGGCGAGGTGCAGTCCGGGCAGCGCCGTGGGGCCCAGCAGCGGCGCGTTGTCCGGCGAGGCGGGCCGCAGACCGGCCCGGGTCTCGGTCAGCGGCAGCTCCGTGATGCCCGGCATCAGCTCATGGGCGTCCCGCAGCAGCTCGTACACCCCGCCCGCGGTCACCGTGGTGTCCCAGCCCAGCTCCTCGGTGGTCGCACCGACCACCAGCTCACCGTCGGCACGCGGGACCAGATAGACCTGGCTGCCGCGCACCACGGCCCGCACCGTCCTGCTGAGGAAGGGGGCGTACGCGGGCGGCACCGTCAGCCGCAGCACCTGGCCCTTGACCGGGCGTACGGGCGGCACGACCGCCTCGGGCACGCCCTCGAGCCGGCCGCTGAGGCTGCCCCCGGCGAGCACCACCTGGCCGGCGGCGAGCTCCGTACCGTCCGCCAGGACCGCGCCCGTCGCCCGGCCGCCCGTGACGGAGAGCCGCTGGACCCAGGCGCGGCGGAACGCCACCCCCGCCCGCTCGCACGCGATGACCAGGGCCGAGGCCAGCCGCCTGGGATCCACCTGGTGGTCGCCGTCGACCCGCAGACCGCCGCGCACGCCCGGGGCGAGCATCGGCTCCAGGCGGCGGCACTCGCGGCCGGTGAGCCACTCGGACTCCAGCCCGGAACGCTGCTGCAGGGCGTGCAGCTCCCGCAGGTGCGCCCGGTCGTCGGAGTCCAGCGCGACGGAGAGGGTGCCGCAGGCGCGGAAGCCGGTCCCCTGCCCGCTCGCCTCCTCCAGCTCGGCCACGAACGCCGGATAGCGTGCCGCGGAGGCCACGTTGAGACCGAGCAGCGTCTGCTCGCCGTAGTGGAGTTCGGTGACGGCGGCGAGCATCCCGGCCGCGACCCGGGCGGCGCCGCCGCCCGGTTCCGGATCGGCCAGCGTGGTGCGCAGGCCGTGCTGGGCCGACCGCCAGGCGGTCACCAGACCGATGATGCCGCCTCCGACGACCAGGACGTCGGAACTGTCTGCGGAGATGTCCGCGGAGATGCGCATGGGCGTCCAGCCCCTCCCTTCGCCGGCATGACCCGGATCAGGTTCGTACGGTCGGAGGCCGGTCAGCCTCCCTCTCAGCCCGGTGCGTCCGGACTCCCGCGAGTGCCTTACGGTGGCCAGCCTAGACCCCACCCCGCACGGCCAGTAAGGGAGCGGTACCCGTGGCCCGTTCACTCGACGGACTCGTCCTCTCGCCGGTCGCCGACCAGGCCCCCGGCCAGGTCGGGACCCGGACCCGCTTCACGTACCACGAGCAGGACGGCCGGATCTGGGCCGAGTACGCGGGCGGCGACGTCGTCCGCGGGCACCTCGTCGGCACCCGGGAGGGGGACACCCTCGACTTCAGATACGTCCAGCTCAAGCAGGACGGGACGACCTCCTCGGGCCACTGCGCCTCCACGGTCACCGAGCTCCTGGACGGACGGGTGCGGCTGGACGAGACATGGGCGTGGGAGTCCCAGGAGGGCAGCGGGACGAGCGTGGTTGAGGAGCTCGTGAGCTGACGATGCGTCAGGTGACTAGGGTGGACGGGTGAGCGAGCAGACACAGGACCCGGCAGTGGGACGGCGGCCGCACGGAGTCGTGATCGTGGGCGCCGGCATGGCCGGGGTGCAGACGGCCGTGGCCCTGCGCGAACAGGGCTTCACGGACCCCGTCACCCTGATCGGCGCCGAACCGCACCAGCCGTACGACAGGCCGCCCCTGTCCAAGGCGGTCCTGCTCGGCAAGGCGGAGGACTCCGCCTTCGACGTCGACTTCGAGGCCCTGGACATCACGCTGCGCCTGGGGCTCGACGTGTCCGGTCTGCGTGCCGGGGCGCACGAACTGGACACCCCGGAGGGGCCCGTCGCCTACGACGTGCTGGTCCTCGCCACCGGCGCCGAGCCCGTCGGGCTGCCCGGCTCCGAGGGCGTGCCCGGAGTCCATCTGCTGCGCACCCTCGACGACGCCGCACGGCTGCGGCCCGTCCTGGAGCGGCAGCACGACGTGGTCGTCGTCGGAGCGGGCTGGATCGGCGCGGAGTTCGCCACCGCCGCCCGCGCGGCCGGCTGCGCGGTCACCGTCGTGGAGGCCGCCGACCGTCCCCTCGCGGGCACCATGCCCGCCGAGGTCGCCGAGCCGATGGCCGCCTGGTACGCCGAGAGCGGAGCCGAACTCCTCACCGGCGCCCGGGTCGCGCGCGTCGAGCAGGGCGCCGTCCACCTGGCGGACGGCCGTGTGATCCCCGCCGGAGCGGTGGTCGTCGGCATCGGCGCCCGGCCCGCCACCGGGTGGCTCGAGGACTCGGGCATCGCGCTCGGCCCGGACGGCTCGGTCACCGCGGACAGCTCGCTGCGCACCTCGCTGCCCGATGTCCACGCGGTGGGCGACTGCGCGTCCTTCCCGTCCGCCCGCTACGGGGAGCGGCTCCTGGTCCACCACTGGGACAACGCCCTGCAGGGGCCCCGGACGGTCGCCGCCGCCCTCGCGGACGGTGCGGTCAGGACGTACGACCCGGTGCCCTACTTCTGGTCCGAGCAGTTCGGCCGCTTCGTGCAGTACGCCGGCCACCACGCGGGCGCCGACACGCTGCTGTGGCGGGGCGACCCGGCGGACCCGTCCTGGACGGTCTGCTGGCTGCGGCAGGGCGTCCTCGTCGCCGTGCTGGCCGTGAGCCGGCCGCGGGACCTGGCGCAGGGGCGCAAGCTCGTCGAGGCGGGGGCGCGGATCGATCCGGTGCGGGCCGCCGACTCGTCCGTACCGCTGAAATCGACGGTGCTCCAGGGGTAGCCACGGCCTCGTACGGGCGGCCCGGGTACCGACTGTCGGTCCGGGATGGCACGCTTGTCCTTGTGACCGAGATTGACGTAAAGATCGATGCTCTCGTCCCCGCCTGGCTCCACCTTCCCGACATCGCGGAAATGCTCGATGTCGAGGTGACGCGCGTACGGCAGCTGGTCAAGGAAGGCCAGCTCATCGCCGTACGCCGTGGTGAGAACCGGACGCTCCAGGTGCCTGCCGCCTTCATCGACGGCGACAAGGTGGTCAAGGGTCTCGCAGGGACCCTGACGCTCCTGAGGGACGACGGCTACAACGACGAAGAGATGCTGGACTGGCTCTTCACCCCCGACCCGACCCTGCCCGGCACCCCCGCGCAGGCCCTGAGCGAGAATCGCGGTACGGAGGTGAAGCGCCGGGCCCAGGCGCTCGCCGTCTGACCGGACGACCGTGAGTGGGGTGCGGGCCGTGGCACACACGGCCCGCACTCCGCCGTTACCGGGCGGCCGGCGCGGCGATCCACCGACGTACGGGCGCGCAGCCGCCGCAGCAGTGATCCAACGACGTACCGACGGGGGAAATCTTCATGTCCACGCCTCGCGACCGGCTCTCCGGAGCCCGGCTCTACCTCTGCACGGACGCCCGCAAGCGGCAGGGCGACCTCCCCGAGTTCCTCGACGCCGTGCTGGCCGGCGGCGTGGACATCGTGCAGCTGCGGGACAAGGGCATGGAGGCGGCCGAGGAGCTCGAACACCTCGCGGTGTTCGCCGACGCCTGCAAGCGCCACGGCGCGCTCCTCGCCGTGAACGACCGGGCCGACGTCGCCCACGCCATCGGCTCCGACGTGCTCCACCTCGGACAGGGCGACCTGCCGGTTCCCGCCGCCCGCGCCGTCCTGGGCGGCGACGTGGTGATCGGCCGCTCCACCCACGCCGAGGCCGAGGTCGACGCCGCCGTCGCAGAGGCGGGCGTCGACTACTTCTGCACGGGCCCCTGCTGGCCCACCCCGACCAAGCCCGGCCGGCACGCCCCGGGCCTCGGCCTCGTGCGCTACGCCGCCTCGCTCGCCCCCACGCGCCCGTGGTTCGCCATCGGCGGGATCGACGCGGGCAATCTGGACGAGGTGCTGGACGCCGGAGCCCGCCGGGTCGTGGTCGTACGGGCGATCACCGAGGCGGCGGATCCGGGCCGGGCGGCCGCCTCGCTCGCGGAGCGGATCCGGGCCCGCGCCCTCTGAGCCGAGATCCGGGGCCGGTCCGGGAAGGCGCCCGGGGGAGCGACCGACGGGGCGTCCGGCAGGGTGTCCGAGGGAGCGTCCGGCAGGGTGTCCGAGGGGTGGACAAAACCTACCTCATTCCGGGCAATTCCCCCTCTCTGGTTGGGGTACCGCCGGGCCCTGGTTAACCTCCCATTATGGCCCTTGGCACACCTTCCACCAGGACAGATCACGCGCGTACGGTGCGTGAGCTGCTCGCGACCGGCGAGACGTCGTTCTCGTTCGAGTTCTGGGCGCCCAAGACCGAGAAGGGCGAACGGAACCTCTGGAACGCCCTGCGCCGGGTCGAGGCGGTGGGACCGAGCTTCGTCTCCGTGACGTACGGGGCGGGCGGTTCGACCCGCGCCGGGACCGTCCGGGCGACCCAGCAGATCGCGGCGGACTCCACGCTCACCCCGGTCGCCCACCTCACCGCCGTCGACCACTCGGTGGCCGAGCTGCGCAACATGGTCGGGCAGTACGCCGACGCCGGGATCCGCAACATCCTCGCGGTGCGCGGCGACCCGCCCGGCGACCCGATGGGCGAGTGGATCGAACACCCGAAGGGTGTGCGGTACGCGGCGGACCTCGTCCGGCTGATCAAGGAAGCCGGTGATTTCTGCGTCGGCGTCGCGGCTTTTCCCGAAATGCATCCGCGATCCACCGACTGGGACTCCGACATCGGTCATTTCGTGGACAAGTGCCGCGCCGGTGCCGACTATGCGATCACCCAGATGTTCTTCCACCCGGAGAGCTATCTGCAGATGCGTGACCGTGTGGTCGCTGCGGGTTGTGACACCCCGGTCATTCCCGAGGTGATGCCGCTCACCAGCGTCAAGCAGCTGGAGAGATTCGCGCAGCTCAGCAACGCGTCCCTGCCTTCCTCACTGAAAGAACGCATCCTCGCCGCGAAGGACGACCCAGCCGCTGTACGCTCCATTGGCATCGAGTTCGCCACGGAGTTCTGCGCGAAACTGCTCTCCGAGGGTGTCCCGGGGCTGCACTTCATCACGCTCAACAACTCGACGGCGACACTCGAGATCTACGAGAATCTCGGACTGCACAAGCAGTCCTGACCGGCCGTACCCGCCACCAACCGGGGCGGTGGCCGTAGGAGGGGGCGGGCGTGGGCTGGACGGTCCTCTACATCGCATTCGGCATAGTGGCGCTGTGGCTGCTGGGCGAGGTGCTGCTGCAGTACAAGGCACGCCTGCGCTGGCGGCTGCTCGCCTTCGCCGGCTTCCTCGGTGTGGTCCTGGGCGTTCTGATCCCCTCCGTGCTGGTGATCGCCGTCGGAGCGGTGGCCTTCGCGACGGGCCAGACGTATGTGACGCTCTCCTTCCGGCGCGGCTTCTCGACGGGCTGGGCCATAGGCGGCAGCCCCGGTGAGAGCCGCCGCCGGCGCGGGGCGGGCGGCCCTGAGAGCCGCAAGCCCACACTCGAGGTCTCCGGCGTGGAGTACGAGGGGGACCAGCAGCAGGCGGAGACCGCCGCCCCCTCGGCGGTCTACGAACCGGAGCCGCTGCCGGACGACACCGGGCAGTACGGCATCTACACCGACCCCGTCCCGGCGGGCCGCGACGACCGGCAGGACCAGCACGGCGAACCCCAGCCCCAGTACGCCGGCTACGACCCGTACAACGGCTACGGTCAGCCGGCCCCCCAGGACCCGTACGGCGGCCAGGGCTACCAGGGCCAGGAGACGTACCAGGACCAGGGCACCTACGTGGGCCAGTACGACTACGGCACGGGCCAGGCGGGCTATGCCGCCTACTCCGACCCGTACCTCGGCACGGACACCGCCGCGGGCACCGGGCAGTACGCCACGTACGACAGCTACGGCGGCGGTTACGACCCCTCCTACGGCACCCAGCAGCAGCCCACGGACCCGTACGCCAACGGGCAGTACACCGACACCCCGCCGGGCGGTGTCTGGGTCCCGCAGCAGCGCGACGCCGACCAGTACCCCCCGCTGCCGCCGGAGGCGCCCGTCCAGGCCCCGTACGGCAACGGGTACGACACCGGGCAGAACGAGCAGTACCGCTACTGACCCGCCGGCCGGCTCCGGAGCGCCGGAGCCGGGCTCACTGCGAGCCGCGGAAGCCGTCACCCTCCACGACCAGTCCGGCGACCAGTGCCCCCGACATCCCGGCGTGGGCCGTCCCGCCGCCCGGATGCGACCAGCCGCCCGCCAGATAGAGACCCGGCAGCGGGGTGCGGTTCCCGGAGTGCAGATACGCACCCCCGGCCCCCGCCAGGGCCGGAGCCGGCACCGAACCGCCCTCGGCGCCGGTGTCGGCCGCGGTCTCGGCGGGCGTGCGCACCTCGGCGTGGAGTATCCGCTCGCGGAGGCCCGGAAGCGCCTCGGCGGCCCGGCCGATCACCACCTCCGCGAACCGTTCGCGCAGCGCCGTGTCCGTCCAGTCGACCGGACCGTGCGGCGCCACCGTCGCCATCAGGGTCACCGCCTCGTGGTCCTCGTCGGGGCGGGTGGCAGGATCGTCCGGGCGCAGCACCGTCACCGTGGGGAGCTCCGCCACCCCGCCGCCGAACACCGCCTCCTGCTCCGCGCCGGGGTCCGCGGCGTGCACCAGCGTCCGGTGCACCGCGCCGGCCTCCCGGGCGCCGCGCAGCGACAGCAGGACGAGGAAGCGGCCCGGCACCGGAGCGGCGGGCGCCCCGGCGGTCCGCTCCTCCCGGACGGGCAGGAGCCCGGGCCCCGGCTGCACGCCCACGACCACGTGGTCTGCCTCCACACACCTGCCGTCCGCCAGCTCGATCCCCGCGGCCCGCCCGTCCTTCTCCCGCACCCGGACCGCCTCGGCGCCGAAGACGAACTCCACCCGGCGGGCCAGACACCGCTCGTACACCGCGTCGGCCAGCGCGCGCATGCCCCCCGCGACGTACCAGGTGCCGAAGGTCTCCTCCATGTACGGCAGGAGGGCCGCGGCGGCCGGGGCGCGGCGCGGGTCGAGGCCGTACGACAGGGCGTAGCCGTCGAGCAGGGCCGCCAGGCGGGGGTCCGCCAGCTCCCAGGCGCCCACCTCCGCCACCGTCGCCGCCTGCCGGGCGGCGCGCAGCAGCCTGCGGCGGCGCAGCGCGGGGTAGGGATCGCGGCCGAGCACTCCCGGGTCCTCGGGCAGCGGCTCCTCCAGCAGCGGTCTGCGCGACCTGTTCCAGGCGGTGCCCGCCCGGTCCAGGAAGTCTCCCCAGCGGGCGCCGGACCGCTCGCCGAGCGAGCGGTCCAGCGCGCCGACCGCGCCGGCCCGTGAGGCGTTGGGCAGCGACACCTCGGTGCCGTCCGCGAAGAGATGGCGGCTCGCCGGGTCGACCTGGGAGAGCGTGACGCACTGCTCCAGGCTCTCCTTGCCCGTCTTCACGAACAGGTCGCGGTAGACCGCGGGCAGATGCAGCAGCCCGGGGCCGGTGTCGAAGACGAAGCCCTCACGCGCATACCGCCCGAGCGAGCCGCCGTAGGTCTCCGACCGCTCGTACACCGTCACCCGGTGGCCTGCCACGGAGAGCCGGGCAGCCGCCGCCATCGCGCCGGTCCCGGCGCCGATCACCGCAATTCGTGCCATGTCAGTGACTTTAAGGGGTGCCACCGACAGCTCATCCGTGAGGCCAGGGCCCGCCCGCTCCGGCCGGATGTCTCTCCTCGCGGCGCCGGGCCCTGCGGCGCAGGAACCGGCGGATCCGGGAGGCCAGGAACACCAGGACCAGTAGTCCGAGCAGCAGCAGGGTCCCGGCGATGACGGCCGCGGCCACAGGGTGGAAGACCGCGAAGGTGATGATCCCGGCGACCCCCAGGTCCTCCAGGACGCTGACCCCGACGTTGCTGAAGGGTTCCGGCGAGGTGTTGACCGCCATCCTGGTCCCGGCCTTCACCAGATGGCTCATCAGCGCGGTGGAGCCGCCGATGGCGCCCGCCGCGAGCTCCGGCAGCGACCCGCTCCCCCCGGCCAGCAGCGCCGCGACGACCGCGCCCGCCACGGGCCGGATCACCGTGTGCGCGGTGTCCCAGGCCGAGTCCACGTACGGGATCTTGTCGGCCACCGCCTCGCACAGGAACAGCACACCGGCGATGACGAGCACATCGGTGCGCTGGAGGGACTCGGGCACCTCGTCGGCGAGACCGGTCGCGCCGAAGAGGCCGAGGAGGAGGACCACCGCGTAGGCGTTGATCCCGCTCGCCCAGCCACTCGTGAACACCAGGGGGAGTACGGACACGGACGCGATCGTAACCAGTCGCGGGACGCGGGGGTGGGCCCTTCCGCACAGGCCTGAGTATCTCTACCTAGTGCGGGAGATGAGTAGGGATGCGGATGGGCCCCCACCTGCGCGGACGGAAGAGTGGAGACCACGGAAGGGGCGTGGCGCCCGGACCGCCGGCACGGGGCGGCGGAACGGCGCGGCACCCCGGACGTAACGGGGGCGCACGACGCGGAGCTCCGGGACCACGGGGGACACGGGGTCACGGGGGAGGGCTCCGCGGCCGTACGGGACGCCGGTCCGGCGGAATTCGGGGGGATCGAATTCCACCGGACCGGCGTTTCGTGCGCGAGGTCAGCGCCCGCTGACCCGGCCGTGCAGCAGCAGCGACAGCGCGGAGTGCACGTCGTCGATCGTCCGTTCCGGCTGGAACGCCTGCCAGTCGAGCGCAGCCACCAGGACCATCCCGACCAGCGCGGCGGCCGTCAGCTGGACATCGATCTCCTCGCTGAGCTCGCCGCCCGCGACGCCCTCCCGGAGCACCCCCTCGACGACGGCCACGGCCTCCTGGCGCACCACCAGGAGGGTCGACTGCCAGGCGCGGTTGGTGCGCCAGAGCTCGGCGACGTACAGCTGGGTGAAGGCCGGGTAGCGGTCGATGAAGACCAGACCGGCCCTGATCATCGCGTCCAGCGCCTCCACGCGGGTGCCGCCGCGCTCCTCCGTCGCGTCCGCGGCGGACCGCAGCGACTGGGTGAGCAGCCCGACACCGTGCCGCAGCAGTTCCTCGAACAGCTCGGTCTTGCTCTTGAAGTTGTAGTAGACCGTGCCCTTGGCGACCCCGGCGCGCTCGGCGATCTCGTCCACCGTCGTCGCGGAGAACCCCTTCTCCGCGATGAGGGTCACCGCCGCCTCGTAGAGCTTCTGCCGGGTGACCTGGCGGCGCGTGGTGCTACTGCTGTCCATGCCCCCGATTCTCACAGGTTCCGTCGCGGTCACAGACTCAGCTCCGGGTGCAGCCGGTCCAGGGTCCACACCTGCTTGCGGCGGGCGGAGAGCGCGGTCAGCGCCAGCGCGCCCGCGGTGAAGGCCAGCAGCACCGCGCAGCCCTGCCAGACCGGGCCGAGTCCGCCGCCCGTGATCAGCCGGCGCAGCCCCTCCACGACGTAGGTCATCGGCAGGTAGGGGTGGATCGCCCCGAAGAACCCCGGACTGGTCTGGACGGGGTAGGTGCCCCCGGCCGAGGTCAGCTGGAGCATCAGCACCGCCAGGACGAGGATCCGGCCCGCCGCGCCGAAGCGGGCGTTGAGCCACTGCACGATCGCGGCGAAGCAGCAGGTCACCAGCGCCAGGAAGCCCATCGTCCCGGCGGCGTGCGCCATCTGCAGCCCGAGCTGCCAGTGCAGTACCGACATCAGGGCGGCGACCTGGAGCAGGCCCGTCGCGGCGACGGGCAGCCAGCCCGCGAAGGCGATCCGCCAGGCCGGGGCCCCGGCCGCGAGCGCCCGCCGGTTGAGCGGCTGGATCAGCATGTACGCCACCATCGCGCCGACCCACAGCGAGAGCGGGATGAAGTACGGGGCGAAGCCGGTGCCGTAGTTGGGCGCCGCGTGCAGCGAGGAGGAGGCCAGCTGCACGGGGTCGGCCATGACACCGGTACGGGCGTCGCGGTCCTTCTTGTCGTAGTCCGGGATCTTGCCGACCCCGTCGTTCAGACCCTGCGCGAGCGTCGCGGAGCCGTCGCCCAGCCGGTACAGCCCGCTGTCCAGCGTCTTGGCTCCCGCCTTGAGCTTCTTGACGCCGGCGTCCAGGTCCTCGGCCCCCGTCTTCGCGGTGCCGAGGCCGGTGTGGAGCGCGTCGGCGCCCTTGGCGACCTTGTGCGCACCGGTGTTGAGCGCGTTGATCTTCTTCACGGCCGACTCGAGGTCCGAGTCCAGGTCCGGCGCCCGCTTCGCCAGGGCGTCGGCCTGCTTCTCCAGGTCGGTCAGCTGGGTGCGCAGCTTGGTGAGGTCGCCCTTCTGGTTCGTGACCAGTGCGTTCACGTCGTCGGACACCTTGGCGACGTCCTCGGCCGCGGTCTTGGCGCGCTTCAGCTGCGGGCAGACCCCGGGGTCGGGGAGCGGCTGCTCCTCGCAGCGGAGGCGGTAGACCTCGGTCAGGTCGTCGGAGGCCTTGTGGGCTGCGGCCGAGGCGGTGGGCGCCGCCTCCACCAGCAGGTCGAGGTTGTCCCGTACGGCCTTCGAGGAGTCCGCGACCAGCCGGGCCGTGTCCCCGATGGCCTTCCCGTTGTCCTTCAGGAAGGGGCGTACGTCCCCGGCGACGGCGTTGACCTTGTCGGCGAGCAGCTGGGTACCGCCGGCGACCTGCTTGGAACCCGTCTCCAGGTCGCCCGCGCCCTTGTTCAGCTTGGTGACGCCGGTGGAGAGCGTGCCGCTGCCCGACTTCGCGTTCCTGAGGCCGTCCGCGAGATCCTCGGAGCCCTTCTTCGCCTTCGTCAGACCGCTCTCGAGGTCGTCGGCCCCCTTGGCCGCCTTCGCGGTGGAGTCGTGCAGGCCGGAGAAGTTGATGAAGATCCGGTCCAGGAAGCCGCGCGAGGCCTTCGTCGACGCGGCGCCGCGGACCTCGGCGAAGACCGTCCTGGAGATCTGCCCGACGATGTAGTTGTTGGCGTCGTTCGTACGGACCTCGAGGGCGCCGGTCTCGGGGGAGTCCCCGCCGCTCGACGCGATCTGCTTGCTGAAGTCCGCGGGCATGGTCAGGGAGAGGTAGTACGTCCCGTCCTCGACGCCCTTCTCCGCCTCGGCGGAGCCGACCTCGTGCCAGTCGAAGACCTTCGAGTCGAGCAGCTTGCCGGTGATCTCGTCACCGGCCGCGAGGTGTTCGCCCCCGGTGCTCGCGCCCTTGTCGTCGTTGACGAGCGCCACGGGGATGCGGTCGAGCCGCCCGTACGGGTCCCAGAAGGACCAGAGGTAGAGCGCTCCGTACAGCAGGGGCAGCAGGAGGAGGGCCACGAGTGCGGCGCGGGGCATCCGGCCCCTGCCGAACCGCCTCAGCTCAAGCGCGGCCAGTCTCGGCGATCGCATCGTCCGCTTCCTTCCCGGTCGTGGTGTCGTCGGGCGTATCGGTCTCCGCCGCCGGGCGGGTGCGCACGGTGAGCGCGTCCTCGGGGGACTCGCTGCACACGGCCAGCACGGTGGTGCCGTCGGCCGCGAGGGTGCGCAGCAGCTCCCAGGCCAGGGCGCGGTCCGTGGCGGAGAGTTTGAGGTCGGTGTCGTCCACCGCGAGGAGCCGCGGACGGCTCATCAGGGCGAGGGCGACGGACAGGCGCAGGGCCTCCAGGCGCTCCAGGTCCCGTACGGAGGTCCGTTCGGCCTTGGGCAGCTCCGCGAGGTCGAGACCCGCGGCCTCCAGCGCGGTGTCGATCGTCGCCCGCGCCGTGGCGGCGCGTTCGGCGCGGGGCCGCAGGAGGGCGCGCGGCGAACCGCCGAACCGGCGCCGCAGCAGCGCCCGTTCCCGAAGGTGCTCGGCCACGGTGAAGGACGGGTCCAGGTCGCTCACGCCGGGGACCGGGCCGAGGGCACTGAACCCGCGTACGGCGGCGAGCCGTCCGGGCAGGCGCTCACCGCCGACCTCGGCGTGGCCCTGCGTGGAGCGCATCCGGCCGGTGAGCGCGAGCAGCAGACACGTACGGCCGGAGCCGGAGGGCCCTTCCACCGCGACGAGCGATCCGGGATCCGCGCTGAACTCCACTCCCCGGAAGGCCCAGCCGCGCGGGCCCTTCAGCCCGAAGTCCTCGGCGCTCAGCGACGCCCCGTGCGGGCTGTCCACGACCCCACCCCCAAGTTTTTGAACTGACCAGTCAGTGCAAAAAGCTAGCCCGAACTCGCGCTCGAAGCAAAGTGCCTGGTCAGAGGCGGGACCTGAGGGATTGTCAGTGGGGGCAGTCACGATGGACACATACGGCCACGGAGCCGTCACACGACGACAGGAGGTTCGTCATGGCCAGCTCGTCCGCAGCCGCCGCCCCGCGGCGCCGCGCAGGCAGCCCTGCCCCCTCACTGACCGGTCCGGCAACCGACGTCCACCCCGTGCTGCGCCGCACCACCGCGCCGCCCGCCGCGCTCGATCTGCTCGCCCAGGCACACGCCGGACTGGACGAGGCCGCCGTCCTCGACGTGCCCAACGAGCGGTACGCCACCGCACACCTCGCCGCGCTGCGCACCGCGGCCGCCGTGCTCGCCGCCCGCGGCCGGCCCGAAACCGGCAGGCGCCGCAGGGAGCGGATCCGCAGCGCCTGGGAGGTCCTCCCGGACATCGCACCGGAACTCACCGAGTGGAGCGCCCTGTTCGCCTCCGGTGCCCCGCGCAGGGCCCGTGCGGAAGCGGGCATACCCGGCGCGGCCACCAGCCGCGACGCCGACGACCTGCTGCGTGACGCGGCCATGTTCCTGCGCCTGGTCGAGCGGATGCTGGTCCTCCAGCCCGTCCTTCCACAGCCCCGCAGGGACGGGCCCGGGCGGCAGCGGCCCGACGCGGGGTGACCGTGCGGGCGGTGCGAGGCAATAGGGTGGAGAGCACCCGTACCACCTGCACCGTTCACGCTCCGCCGTCCGTGGCGGCACCGTGCCGAGGAGTCAACTGCCGTGTCGGACCAGCTGCGCCCCCGAGCCTCCCTCCGTACCGCCGTGGTCTGGGAGGTCCTCAGGGACGCTCTCGAGCGCCGGGTGAAGGCGACCGGCAGGGAAGCCCTGGACGTGCTGGACACCGGCGGCGGCACCGGCAATTTCGCCGTGCCCGTCGCCCGGCTCGGCCACCGGGTCACCGTCGTCGACCCCAGCCCGAACGCCCTGTTCGCGCTGGAGCGCCGCGCCGAGGAGGCCGGTGTCGCCGACCGGGTCCGGGGCGTCCAGGGCGACATCCTCGGCCTCTTCGAGGTGGTGGACCGCGCGGGTTACGACGCGGTCCTGTGCCACGGCGTCCTGGAGTACGTGGACGACCCCGCCGAGGGCGTGCGCAACGCGGTCGACGCGCTCCGCCCGTCCGGAGCGCTGAGCCTGCTCGGCGCCGGCCTGGGCGGCGCCGTCCTGGCCCGGGCGCTCGCGGGACACTTCGCCGAGGCCCGGCAGGCACTGACGGACCCCGCCGGACGCTGGGGCGACGGCGACCCCGTGCCCCGCAGGTTCACCGCGGACCAGCTGACCCGACTGGTCGGCGACGCGGGCATCGAGGTCGGCGCGGTCCACGCTGTGCGGGTTTTCGCCGACCTCGTGCCGGGCGTTCTCGTGGACACGGAACCGGGCGCGATGGAGGAGCTCCTCAGGCTGGAGGCGGCCGTCGCGGAACTGCCGGCCTTCCACTCGGTGGCGACCCAGCTGCACGTTCTGGGAGAGAAGCGCGCCTGAGCCGTGACGTGACACCGGCGGAGTACGGCCCCGGAACCGGCGGCGGCCCGGCTGATCAGCAACGCAGCTGCAGACGGAGTACAGCCTGGAACACCCGATCGGGCCGCGGGCCCCGTATGATCGGGTGACACCATCCGGCATGACGGATCGGAGGTCGGGGAATCTACGCCTCAGCAGCCGAGCCGAAATGGCGGTCCGGACTGGCTATGGCTAGAGGGCGGGTTTCACGGGGGCGAATCCCTGCCTATCCTGGAAGGGCCGCATACCGGTCGCCCCCGCGGCCGACGACGAGGAGGACTCCGTGCCGCTCTCGGAGCACGAGCAGCGAATGCTCGAGCAGATGGAGCGAGCGCTGTACGCCGAAGATCCCAAGTTCGCTACAGCGCTTGAGGGAAGCGGGCTGCGCAGGTACACCCGGCGACGGGTCTACCAGGCGGTAGCCGGTTTTCTGGTGGGTATCGCGCTCCTCATGGCCGGAATGGTTTTCCAGCAGACCTGGGTCAGTGTGGCGGGTTTCCTCGTCATGCTGGGCTGTGCCGTGCTGGCGGTCACCGGATGGCGCAAAGCGCCGAAGCCCGGTGAGCAGCAGCCGGCAGGGAGTGCGAGCGGGGGCGGAGGCGAACGCCGACATCCCAGGCAGCGCCGGTCGATGATGAACCGGATCGAACAGCGGTGGCAGCGCCGCCGCGACGAACAGGGCCAGTGAGCCTTCCGCCTCCAGGCCGGCGGTGGACAGCCTCAGCCACCGGCCCCGGACGCGGATCGCGCACACCGAGAACTTGACGCTGGACCTCACACGTGAGGGGCGGTCGCTTCACAGCGACCGCCCCTCACGTGCGTCTCGCCCCGGCAGGCGGTGTCCGGCCCGGCATCCGGGGCCGGGGCCGACCGGCCTGCGGCCGGCCCCGGGCGCAGGATGCCCCGGCCATGGATTTCCCCGGCATGGGTTTCCCTGGCCCCCGGATGCCCCCGGCCCCGGATGCCCCCGCCCCCGCCCCCGCCCCCGCCCCCGCCCCCGGAACCAGGGGGTCAGCCCTGCTGCCGGGACGGGCGGCGCAGCCGCGCCGCCAAGCGCTCCCGTCCCACACGGTCCGACCACCGGCGGCCGAACGCCGTCCGGCGTTCCGATGCCGCCCAGATCACCCGGACGGCCGAACGCGGTGCGAGCGTCGCCCGTACCTTGCCCCAGCGGCCGGCCGAGGCCCACAGCCCCGCCCGGACGGCCAGTACGTCCTCGGCCGGTGCGGAGGCCGTGCCCGGCCCGGGCGCGTACAGCACCTGCTCCACCGCGCCCGCGACCCGGTGCACCGCAGCGGCCGCCCGGCCGTCCAGCCGTCCCAGCCGTACGGCGCGCGCCGCGGCCTTGCGAGGGGTCAGCGACTCGTCCGGCGGAATCCCGTGGTCCCAGGCCGAATCGGTGATCTCGTCCCAGGCGGCCATCACCCTGGCCGCGGCATCGGCGGCCGTACGCCCTCCCGAGGAGCCGAGCCGCCGGCCCCGGGCCCGTGTCCGCCAGAGCATCGGCACCAGCGGGAGCGTGAGCACCGCCAGGGAGCCGAGCACCCAGAGCGCCACCGTGCCCGCCGGGGTCCCGGGGCCGGCGGAGTCCGTCACACCGGGAGCCGTGGACGCACCGCACTGCCCCTGCTGACGCTCCTGCGCCGGGCAGGACTCCGAGGTGGAGGGGGTGTCGCTGGGGGCAGCGGAGGCCCCGTCCGTCGGCAGCGCCGGATCGCTGGGGTCCTGCGAGGGAGCGTCCGGCAGCGTGTACGCCGGGGTGGTGCCCCGGGACGGTGTCGGCTCGAAGCGGGTCCAGCCCACACCCTCGAAGTACAGCTCGGGCCAGGCGTGCGCGTCCCGCAGCCCGACCGACACCGAACCGTCCGCCTGGACCGTGCCGGGCGTGAAGCCCACCGCGACCCGGGCCGGAATGCCCAGGGTCCTGGCCATCGCGGCCATGGTGGAGGAGAAGTGGACGCAGAAGCCCTCCTTCGCCTGCAGGAAACGCTCGATCGCCGCTCCGCCCGTGCCCGAGGTCACCGTCGTGTCGTAGCGGAAACCGCCCTCCGAGGCGAACCAGTCCTGGAGCTTCACGGCCCGCTCGTAGTCGTCGGCGGCGCCCGCGGTGACCCGCTTCGCGGTCTCCTCGACGACATCGGGCAGCGACCCGGGCACCCGCGTGTACTCACGGACCAGGTCCGCAGGCGGCTCCATCGCCCCCGCGAGCTGCGCGGCCGTCGGCTCCACCAGCAGACTGCTCACCTTGTACTGCACGCCGCGCGTCGTCTGCCCGTCGTCGCCGACGAGGGTGCGCCCCTCGGGCTCGAACCGCCAGCGGCCCTGGACGTCCACCTCGCTCGCCGGGTAGGGGAGCGGCAGATACGTCTGCTGGTACGAGCGCGAGGCCGAGATGTTCGTCCTGACCTCGGTGACGGCGACGTCCCCGTTCAGCCCGGCCGGCTGCGGCAGCCTGTCCGGGACATCCCTCAGCCGGCGGGTCGACGGACGCCACTCGCCGCCGCTGAACTGGTCCAGAGCCAGGATGCGCAGATAGAAGTCCTGCGGGCTCCCCGAGTTGGTGCGGTACGACATCACCTCCCGGTTCTCCGGCTGGTTGAGGTTGTTCTGCAGGGAGACCAGCGGGTTCACCGCGGAGATCGTGCCCCCGCCGCCGCCCTTGCCCGACCCGCCTCCCGCGCCGCCCAGCAGCCCGCCGTCCAGGGCGGGCAGGGCCGCGGGCACGGCCAGCGCGATGCCCAGCGCCACCGCGCCGATGCGCCGTCCCGTACGGACCGACGCCACGGCGCGCCCGGACCCGTCCAGGCCGGCCGCCAGACCGCCCGACGTACGGGAGACCCCGCCGAAGACCCGCCCCCACTGGGACAGCCGGTCCCGGCCCTCGGCCAGCAGCAGAAGCAGGTAACCGCACGCCGCGAGCAGGAACCAGAGCCAGCCCGCCCCGCCGTCGGAGAGCCCTGCCGCCACCGAGTACAGGGCGAGCAGCGGCAGACCGGCCGGGGCCGCGGCGCGGACGGTCACCGCGAGGACGTCCACGGTGAGCCCGATCAGGAGCACCCCGCCGATCAGCATCAGCCGGATGCCGTCCGTCGCCGGTGCGGGAATGGCGTACCTGTTGACGTCGTCGGCGCCCATGGTCAGCAGCTCGGCGAGCCCCTGGACTGCCTGGGGCCCGGGCACCACGCCGAACAGGGCGTACTCCCTGGCGAACGCCACGGTCAGTGTCAGCAGGGTGACGAGCACCTGGAGGGAGACCGTCAGGACCCGCGCCAGGCGCACCCGGCGGGCGAGCACGCCCACACCGCTCTGGACGGCCAGCAGGAACGCTGCCTGCAGGACCCACTTCGACGTCTCGACCAGGGGCAGCAGGGACCCCGCCGCCATCATCGTGGCCGCGAAGGCGCAGAGCGCCAGTCGGGTACGCCCGCTCATGACCATCCCCCGGAGAGCCCTGTCGTCGTTCCTGCCACGGAGGACTGCGCGCCGCCGTCCTGGCCCGCCTGCTGCCAGAGCCGGGCGAGCTCCACCCCGGGTGGCACCGCCACCGCCGTCCATCCCGCTTCGCGCAGCAGCCGCAGGCGGTCGGAGACCGGCGCGGGCGGCACGGCTTCGGCACCGCGCGCCCAGTCGTCGCCGTCCAGCACGAACGCGACGGCCCCTCGGCTGCGCTGCCGCATCCTGGCCGCCACCGCCGTCTGCTCCTCGTCGAGATCGCCGAAGAACGCCACCAGCAGCCCCTCGTCGCCCCCGCGCAGCACGTCGTACGCGCGGGAGAGACCGCCGCCGTCGGAGTGGTCGACGACCGCGAGGGAGTCCATCATCAGACCAGCCGAGTCCGCGGAGTCCTGGGTCGACCCGGCGAAGCCGTCGGCGCCCTCCTCCGGCACGACGCTCCCCTCGTCCGTGAGCAGCCGCACCGCGAAGCCGCGCTCCAGCATGTGCACCAGCGCGGACGCCGCCCCGGACACCGCCCATTCGAAGGCCGAGCCGGGCCCGGTCCCCTGGTAGGCGATCCGCCGGGTGTCCAGCAGCACCGTGCACCTGGCCCGCTGCGGCTGTTCCTCCCGCCGCACCATCAGCTCGCCGTAGCGCGCGGTGGAGCGCCAGTGCACCCGGCGCAGGTCGTCCCCGTGGCGGTAGCCGCGCGGAATGATGTCGTCCTCGCCGGCCAGAGCCAGCGAACGCTGCCTGCCGTCGCCGTACCCGGTGGCCGACCCGGCCAGCCGCAGCGCCGGCAGCGGCTCGGTACGGGGGATGACCACCAGGGTGTCGTAGGCGTTGAAGGAACGCGTCAGCTCGCACATCCCGAACGGATCGCTCAGCTGCAGCTGCAGCGGCCCCAGCGGATAGCGCCCGCGCAGGTCCGAGCGGACCCGGTAGGAGACCTCCCGTACGCCGCCCGGCTCCACCCGGTCCAGTACGAACCGGGGCCGGGGGCCCAGGACGTACGGCACGCGGTCCTGGAGCATCAGCAGACCCGTGTGCAGCCGGGAGACGTTGTCCATGCGCAGATGGACCCGCGCCTCCGAGCCCGCCGGCACCCGCGAAGGCGACAGCCGCCGGCTGCCCGCCACCCTGTAGCGGGTGCGGTAGAGCACGGTCACGCAGACCAGGGGCAGCACCGCCAGCAGCAGGCCGACCCGGAGCAGGTCGCCCTGGCCCAGCGCGTAGGCGCAGACCGCCGCCGCCACACCGGCGGCCAGGAAGGACCGCCCCCGTGTGGTGAGTCCGCTCAGCGCCGCCCGCAGGCCGCCCTTGTCGTCGCTGTCGTCCACGGGGCCGGGCGCCCCGGCCGTCATCACAGCCGCCGTGCGCCGGGCTGCCCGCCGTACACCGGGCTGCCGGGCCGGTGCTGGGGCTGCGCGGGCGCCGACGTGCTGCCCGACGTCGGCACCGGGGTGCGCTGCAGGATGTCCAGCACGACCTGCTCCGCCGTACGGCGGTTGAGCTGCGCCTGCGCCGTCGGCAGCAGCCGGTGGGCCAGCACCGCGACCGCGAGGGCCTGGACGTCGTCCGGCAGGGCGTAGTCCCGCCCGCTCAGTGCGGCCGACGCCTTGGCGGCGCGCAGCAGATGCAGGGTCGCACGCGGCGAGGCGCCGAGTCTGAGGTCCGGGTGCTGGCGGGTGGCGGCCACCAGCTGCACCGCGTACCGCCGGACGGCCTCGGCCACGTGGACCGTGCGCACCGCGTCGATCAGCTTCACGATGTCGTGGGCGTGCGCCACCGGCTGCAGGTCGTCCAGCGGGGAGGCCGCGCCGTGCACGTCGAGCATCTGGAGCTCGGCCTCGGCGCTCGGGTATCCGATCGACACCCGGGCCATGAAACGGTCGCGCTGCGCCTCGGGGAGAGGGTAGGTGCCCTCCATCTCCACCGGGTTCTGGGTGGCCACGACCATGAAGGGATCGGGCAGCTCGTAGGTCGTGCCGTCGATCGTGACCTGGCGCTCCTCCATCGACTCCAGCAGCGCCGACTGGGTCTTGGGCGACGCGCGGTTGATCTCGTCGCCGATCACGATCTGGGCGAAGATCGCGCCCGGTTTGAACTCGAAGTCGCGTCGCTGCTGATCGAAGATCGAGACCCCGGTGATGTCCGAGGGCAGCAGGTCCGGCGTGAACTGGATGCGCCGCACCGAACAGTCGATGGACCGCGCCAGCGCCTTGGCCAGCATCGTCTTGCCGACCCCGGGCACATCCTCGATCAGGAGGTGCCCCTCGGCGAGCAGAACGGTCAGCGAAAGCCGTACGACCTCAGGCTTGCCCTCGATCACACCCTCGACCGACCTGCGCACCCGCTCCGCTGTGGTCGTCAGATCTGTGAGGCTCGCTCGATCGTCATAGGTCGTCACCCGGCCCTCCTCGGCCCCTTGTGCACGGGCCGACGCACAAAGATGCCCGGCCCACCCCGAAATACGGACACTCTCCGGAGGACCCGGAGAGATGTCACACCCGCATTCTTGTTGCCGTTACCGCTTCGTGTCACTCGCCTGTGGATAAGTGGGTGCGATATGCCGGATGTGGCCCGTATGTCGAGGGGTTCAGGTGGTGGGCAGGATCTCGCGCAGCGAGCCGGTGGTCACGTCGAAGACGAAACCGCGGATGTCGTCCGTGTGCAGGAGGAACGGCGAGGTGCGCACGCGCTGCATCGACTGCCGCACGTCCTGGTCGGCGTCCGTGTAGGCCTCCACCGACCAGACCGGACGCTGGCCGACCTCGCGCTCCAGCTCCTGTCGGAAGTCCTCGGTGAGCGACTCCAGACCGCAGTTGGTGTGGTGGATGAGGACGATGCTGCGGGTGCCGAGCGCCCGCTGGCTGATGGTCAGCGACCGGATGACGTCGTCGGTGACCACACCGCCCGCGTTGCGGATGGTGTGGCAGTCGCCGAGCTCCAGGCCGAGTGCGGCGTGGAGGTCGAGGCGGGCGTCCATACAGGCGACCACGGCCACGTGCAGGACGGGCCGGGCGTCCATGCCGGGGTCGGTGAACGCCTTCGCGTAACGCGTGTTCAGTTCGACCAGGCGGTCGGTGACCGTTCCTCCGGAACGGGCCACGGAGGAGGAGGACGAATCGGTCTCGGCGGAAGGCTGCGCAGAAGTCGACATAGGTATGACGTTAGCGTTCGTGACCCCTCCTGGCGTGCTGTGGAAGGGGACAAAGAACGTCAACGTGCCTTGTTGTGAGCTAACCCACAAGCCTCACGAGCAGGCACCCGACCGGGTGAGGTTCCCGCACCGCCGCGGCGGTGCGACGCGCTGCGCGGTTCATTGATCGGGAATGGATCGAATGGCAGGGTGGACTAAAGTGACGCGAAGTTACCGACACGCCTGCGCATTCCGCATGTTTTTACTTGTTTCGAGTTCCCCGTGATGTGCGGCGTACATGCGGCCCGGCCCTCTCCCGCTCGACGGCCGGCCGACGCCTCCTTCCCCGGCGCCGGCCGACCTCCCCTTCCGGGCGGGCGGGGACCAGACCGTATGTACGGCCACACGGGACAGAGCCTGAGAGGGCGCTTTGAGCCAGACCCGCCACGTCCCGGTGATGCTCCAGCGATGCCTGGACCTGTTGGCCCCGGCTCTGGAGGCGACGGGACCGCGGCCCCCCGTCGTCGTCGACTGCACCCTCGGGCTCGGTGGGCACAGCGAGGCCCTGCTCGCCGCCTTCCCCGAGGCCCGGCTGGTCGCCCTGGACCGGGACAAGGAGGCGCTGCGGCTCTCCGGCGAGCGCCTGGCCCCGTACGGCGACCGCGCCACGCTGGTGCACGCGGTCTACGACGAACTCCCCGAGGTCCTCGACCGGCTGGGGATCCCCAAGGTCCAGGGTGTGCTCTTCGACCTCGGTGTCTCCTCCATGCAGCTGGACGAGGCGGACCGCGGCTTCGCGTACGCCCAGGACGCGCCGCTCGACATGCGCATGGACCAGACGACCGGCGTCAGCGCCGCCGAGGTGCTCAACACCTACCCGCCGGGCGAACTCGTGCGGATCCTGCGCGCGTACGGCGAGGAGAAGCAGGCCAAGCGCATCGTCTCGGCCGTCGTGCGCGAGCGCGAGAAGGAACCCTTCAGCAACAGTGCCCGCCTCGTGGAGCTGATCCGCGACTCCCTGCCGCAGGCCGCCAAGCGCACCGGCGGCAATCCGGCCAAGCGCACCTTCCAGGCCCTGCGCATCGAGGTGAACGGTGAACTCACCGTCCTGGAGCGGGCCGTTCCGGCGGCGGTGGGAAGCCTCGCCGTCGGTGGCCGGATCGCCGTCCTCTCGTACCACTCGCTGGAGGACCGTCTCGTCAAGCAGGTCTTCGCGGCCGGTGCGGCCAACACGGCGCCGCCCGGACTGCCCGTCGTCCCCGAGCGCTACCAGCCCCGGCTGAAGCTGCTGACCCGCGGCGCCGAGCTGCCCACCGAGGAAGAGGTCGCCGAGAACCGGCGGGCCGCCCCCGCCAGGCTGCGCGGCGCCCAGCGGATCCGCGAGGAGGAGCGATGAGCGGGCCCGGACGGGCCGGCCGGACGGGGACGGTGGCACCGCGGTGACCGGGACGGCCGAGCAGATGAAGGGGCGGGCCGGCCGGCTCGCCCGGCTGATGCCGTCGGGGCCGAGCACCGCGGCCCGTACCCCCTTCGTCCTGCTGGTCGTCCTGCTGCTCGCGGGTGGCCTGATCTCGCTCCTCCTGCTGAACTCGGCGCTCAACGAAGGATCGTTCAGGCTCAGCAAGCTGAAGCGGGAGACCACCGAGCTCACCGACGAGCAGCAGGCCCTCCAGCGGGACGTCGACAGCTACTCCGAACCCGACGCGCTGGAGCGCCGGGCCAGGGAGCTCGGCATGGTCCCCGGCGGCAGCCCCGCCTTCCTCGACCCCGACGGCACCGTCCGCGGGGCGCCCGAGCGGGCCACCGCGCAGCCTTCGCCCACCGCCGTCCCCGGATCCGGGGCGAGCGCCGCCGTGTCCGCGGGCTCTCCACCCTCCTCCGGTCCCGCGTCGCCGTCGCCCGCGACGCCGTCGACGGCCCCCGCCGCACCGGCCCCGAACCCCCCGACCCCGACGAGCTCCGGCAGGTGACGCAGTGCCGTCCAAGGAACCGCCGCGCCGCCGCGTACCCGGCCCCGCGCGCTCCCGTAACGCGGCCGGCGGATCGGGACGCCCCCGGCCCGCCGCCCGCCCCGACCCCCGGCGCCCGGGGCGCCCGGTGGCCAGGAAGCGACGAGGCGGCTCCTCACGGTCCATCCGGCTGGGCAGTCCGCGCCCCCGGCTGCGCCTGATCAGCCTCTGCCTGACCCTCGTCATGCTGGCGTTCGTCATCCGACTCCTCCAGGTCCAGGCGGTCGACGCCAGTACGTACGCCGCCAAGGCCGAGAAGAACCGCTACCTGGAGTACACGATCGCCGCCGAGCGCGGCGAGATCACCGACCGCAGCGGTATCGCCCTGGCCACCAGCGTCGACGCGCACGACATCACGGCCGACCCGAAGCTGTTCACGCCCGAGGACAGCAAGGCCCCGGACGCGCCGCAGCAGGCGGCGGCCCTGCTCGCCCCGATCCTCGGCAAGGACGAGGCGGAACTGGCGAAGAAGCTCTCCACCCCCAAGAGCCGCTACACCGTGCTGGCCCGGCGCCAGACCCCGCAGGTCTGGAAGCAGATCAAGGACCTCAAGTCCGTCTTCGCGGAGAAGGCCGCCGAGGACAAGGCGAAGGGCGGCCCCGGATCGAACGTGCTGGCCGGGGTCCTCCAGGAGCCCACCACCAAGCGCGTGTACCCCAACGGCGACCTCGCCGCCGGGATACTGGGATTCGTCAACGCCGAGGGCAAGGGCGGCGGCGGCCTGGAAGCACAGCTGAACAAGCAGCTCCAGGGCGAGGACGGCAAGATCCGCTACGCCCAGGCGGGCGGCCGCCCCGTGCCGACCGCCGGCTCCACGGAGATCCCGGCCGTCGCCGGCACCGACGTCGAGCTGACGATCGACCGCGACATCCAGTGGGCGGCCCAGCGCGCCATCGCCGACCAGGTCGAGAAGTCCGAGGCCGACCGCGGCTACGTGGTCGTCCAGAACACGAGGACCGGCGAGGTGCTCGCCATGGCCAACGCCCCCGGCTACGACCCGAACGACCTCGCACAGAGCAATTCGGCCGCCCTGGGCAACGCGGCCCTCCAGGACGTGTACGAGCCCGGCTCCACCAGCAAGGTCATGTCCATGGCCGCGGTGCTGGAGGAGGGGGCGGCCACGCCCGGGACGCACGTCACGGTCCCCAACCGGCTGCACCGGGGCGACCGGCTCTTCCGGGACGACATCGACCACCCCACCTGGTACCTCACGCTCAACGGCGTACTCGCCAAGTCGAGCAACATCGGCACCATCCTGGCCACCGGGCAGCTGGGGAAGACCCAGGCCGAGGCCAACAAGGTCCTGCACTCCTACCTGCGCAAGTTCGGCATCGGCAGCACCACCGGGCTCGACTACCCGGGCGAGTCGCCCGGCATCCTCGCCAAGCCCCAGGACTGGTCGACCTCGCAGCAGTACACGATCCCGTTCGGCCAGGGCCTCTCGCTCAACGCCATGCAGGCCGCGTCGGTCTACTCGACCATCGCCAACGGCGGCGTCAGGATCGAGCCGACCCTCGTCCGCGGGACCAAGGGAGCCGACGGCCGCTACACGGCGTCCGAGGCCCCCGAACGCACCCGGGTGGTCAGCGAGAAGACCGCCGACACCCTGGCGAAGATGCTGGAGTCCGTGGTCGACGACCGGGAAGGCACCGGGACCAAGGCCCACATCCAGGGCTACCGGGTCGCGGGCAAGACGGGCACGGCCAACCGTGTCGACCCCGTACGCGGCATCTACAAGGGCTACACCGCGTCCTTCGCGGGGTTCGCCCCCGCGGACGATCCGCAGATCACCGTCTACTGCGCCATCCAGAACCCCACCAAGGGCAGCTACTTCGGCGGCCAGATCTGCGGGCCGATCTACAAGAAGGTCATGGAGTTCGCCCTGAAGACCCTCCAGACCCCTCCCTCCGGCAGCGATCCAGCCAGGCTGCCGGTGTCCTTCAAGCCCGGCGAGTGACTCGGGGGAACCCTCAGTGACGACCATCACCCCTGATCCCGGGAACCGGAACGAGAAGTACCGCAACCCCGGCCCCTCACTTCGCGAGAGGCCGGGTCCGCCCGGTACGCTCACCGCCGTGCCCCACGCTGATCAGTGCCAAACCACTCAGAAGGACGCGCCTGTGACCTACCCGGGAGCGCCCCGACCGGACCGGATCCGGCCGACGTCCATCGGAGAGCTGGCCGCCCGGCTCGGTGCCGGACCGCAGGATTCCGGTGAGGTCACCGGCATCACCCACGACTCCCGGGCCGTGCGCCCCGGGGACGTGTACGCGGCTCTGCCCGGTGCCCGCTTCCACGGCGCCGACTTCTCCGCCCAGGCCGAGGGTCTCGGCGCGGCCGCGATTCTCACCGACCCGGCGGGCGCCGAGCGCGCCGCCGCCACCGGCCTGCCGGTCCTCGTCACCGAGGACCCGCGCGGCCGGATGGGCGACATCGCGGCCGAGATCTACGGACGGCCCGGCGTCGGCCTCCTCCAGATCGGCATCACCGGAACGTCCGGCAAGACCACCACGGCGTACCTCGTCGAGGGCGGGCTGCGCGGCGCCGGCCGCAGCACCGGGCTGATCGGCACCGTCGAGATGCGGATCGGCGACGAGCGCATCAAGTCGGAGCGCACCACTCCCGAAGCCACCGACCTCCAGGCCCTGTTCGCCGTCATGCGCGAACGCGGGGTCGAGGCGGTCGCCATGGAGGTCTCCAGCCACGCCCTGGTGCTCGGCCGGGTCGACGGCTGCGTCTTCGACGTCGCCGTCTTCAACAACCTCAGCCCGGAGCACATGGAGTTCCACTCCGGGATGGAGGACTACTTCCAGGCCAAGGCGCAGCTGTTCACGCCGCAGCGCAGCAAGCTCGGTGTCGTCAACTTCGACGACGAGTACGGCCGCAGGCTGGTGAAGGAGGCGTCCGTCCCGGTCGTCACCTTCTCCGCGGAGGGCCACCCGGACGCCGACTGGCGGGCCGAGGACGTCGAGGTCGGCCCCCGGGACAGCAGCTTCACCGTGATCGGCCCCAAGGGCGAGCGCGTCACCGCCAGGGCCCCGCTGCCCGGCCCGTTCAACGTCGCCAACACCCTCGCCGCGATCGTCACCCTGGCCGTCGCGGGCGTCGACCCGCAGACCGCCGCCGACGGCATCGCGGAGGTCCCGGGTGTGCCCGGCCGGCTGGAACGCGTCGACGCCGGACAGCCGTACCTCGCGGTCGTCGACTACGCGCACAAGACCGACGCCGTCGAGTCCGTCCTGCGCTCCCTGCAGAAGGTCACCGAGGGCCGGGTGCACATCGTGCTCGGCTGCGGCGGCGACCGCGACACGACGAAGCGCGGCCCGATGGGCGCTGCCGCGGCACGGCTCTCCGACACCGCCGTACTGACCTCCGACAACCCCCGCTCCGAGGACCCCCTCTCGATCCTCGCCGCGATGCTCTCCGGCGCGGCCGAGGTGCCCGTCCACGAGCGCGGCGATGTGCTCGTCGACGCCGACCGGGCCGCGGCCATCGCCGCCGCGGTCGCCCGGGCCGAGCCCGGCGACACCGTGCTGGTGGCCGGAAAGGGACACGAGCAGGGCCAGGACATCCACGGAGTGGTACGTCCCTTCGACGACCGGAAGGTCCTGCGCGAGGCCATCGAACGCTCCCTTGGACGCACGAGCACCGCGCAGGCCCCCGAGGACCGCGTACACACCCATGAGAACAACTAGTCAGGGATGACCAAGTGATCGCCCTTTCCCTCGCCGAGATCGCCGGAATCGTCGGCGGGCAGCCGCACGACGTGCCGGACCTGTCCGCCGTCGTCACCGGGCCCGTCGTCATCGACTCCCGGGAGGTGCGGCAGGGCTCCCTGTTCGCCGCGTTCGCGGGCGAGCGCGTCGACGGCCACGACTACGCGCGGCTCGCCGTCGAGGCCGGCGCGGTGGCCGTGCTCGCCGCCCGCCCCGTCGGCGTGCCCGCGATCGTGGTCGACGACGTCGTGGCCGCGCTCGGCGCCCTCGCCCGCGCCGCCGTGGAACGCCTCGGCACCACCGTAGTCGCGCTGACCGGATCGGCGGGCAAGACGTCCACGAAGGACCTGATCGCCCAGATCCTGGAACGCAAGGCGCCCACGGTCTGGACACCCGGCTCCCTCAACAACGAGATCGGGCTGCCGCTCACCGCGCTCCGCGCCACGGCGGAAACCCGCCATCTCGTGCTGGAGATGGGTGCGCGCGGAATCGGCCACATCCACTACCTCGCCGACCTGACGCCCCCGCGGATCGGCCTGGTCCTCAACGTGGGCAGCGCCCACATCGGGGAGTTCGGCAGCCGCGAGGCCATCGCCCAGGCCAAGGGCGAGCTCGTCGAGGTCCTCCCGGAGGACGGCGCGGCGATCCTCAACGCCGACGACCCGCTCGTGCGGGCCATGGCGTCCCGCACAAAAGCCCGGGTGCTCCTCTTCGGGGAGGGCCCGGATGCGGACGTACGGGGAGAGAACGTGCGGCTCACCGACGACGGCCGCCCCGCTTTCGAGCTCCACACACCCACCGGGTGCAGCGACGTGACCTTGCGCCTGTACGGTGAGCACCACGTGTCGAACGCGCTCGCCGCGGCCGCCGTCGCCCATGAGTTGGGCATGTCCGTGACCGAGATCGCCGATGCGCTCTCCGGGGCGGGCACCCTCTCCCGCTGGCGCATGGAGGTCACCGAGCGTCCGGACGGTGTGACGGTCGTCAATGACGCCTACAACGCGAACCCCGAATCCATGAAGGCCGCACTCCGTGCGCTGGCCGCCATGGGCAAGGCCCGACGGGCAGACGGGGGGCGCACGTGGGCGGTGCTCGGTCAGATGGCCGAGCTCGGTGACGCGTCGCTCGCCGAGCACGACGCGGTCGGACGGCTCGCCGTCCGGCTCAACGTCAGCAAGCTCGTCGCTGTCGGAGGAAGAGAAGCCTCCTGGCTGCAACTGGGCGCATATAACGAGGGTTCGTGGGGTGAGGAGTCGGTGCACGTGTCCGACGCACAGGCGGCCGTCGACCTGTTGCGCAGTGAACTGCGCCCGGGAGACGTCGTGCTGGTGAAGGCGTCCCGGTCGGTCGGCCTGGAGAAGGTCGCCCTGGCACTGCTGGATACGACCGAGGGCGAGGTCGCCGTCCGATGAGGCAGATCCTCTTCGCAGGGGCCATAGGGCTCTTCCTGACCCTGGTCGGCACCCCGCTGCTGATCAAACTTCTGGCCCGCAAGGGCTACGGGCAGTTCATCCGGGACGACGGCCCGCGTACCCACGGCAGCAAAAAGGGCACACCCACCATGGGTGGTATCGCCTTCATCCTGGCGACGATCATCGCGTACGTCCTGGCGAAGGTGATCACCGGCGAGGACATGCGCTTCTCGGGCGTCCTCGTCCTGTTCCTGATGACCGGCATGGGGCTCGTCGGCTTCCTCGACGACTACATCAAGATCGTCAAGCAGCGCTCGCTGGGCCTCAGGGCCAAGGCGAAGATGGCCGGCCAGCTGATCGTCGGCATCGCCTTCGCGGTGCTCTCGCTCCAGTTCGCCGACGTCCACGGCAACACCCCGGCCTCCACCCGGCTCTCGTTCGTCGAGGACTTCGGCTGGTCGATCGGCCCGGTGCTGTTCTGCGTCTGGGCGCTGTTCATGATCCTCGCCATGTCCAACGGCGTGAACCTGACGGACGGTCTGGACGGACTGGCCACCGGCGCCTCGGTGATGGTCTTCGGCGCCTACACCTTCATCGGGCTCTGGCAGTTCCAGGAGTCCTGCGCCAACGCGGAGACGCTGACCAACCCCAGCGCCTGCTTCGAGGTGCGCGATCCGCTCGACCTCGCGGTCGTCGCCTCCGCCCTCATGGGCGCCTGCTTCGGCTTCCTGTGGTGGAACACCTCACCCGCGAAGATCTTCATGGGCGACACCGGTTCGCTCGCCCTCGGCGGCGCGCTCGCGGGTCTCGCGATCTGCTCCCGCACCGAGTTCCTGATGGCCATCCTCGGCGGCCTCTTCGTGATGATCACCATGTCCGTGGTCATCCAGGTCGGCTCGTTCAAGATGACCGGCAAGCGGGTCTTCCGCATGGCGCCCCTCCAGCACCACTTCGAACTCAAGGGGTGGTCCGAGGTCCTCGTGGTGGTCCGGTTCTGGATCATCCAGGGCATGTGCGTGATCGTCGGACTCGGCCTCTTCTACGCGGGATGGGCAGCCAAGAAGTGAGCAACGTGGACTGGCAGGGCAAGCACGTCACGGTCGCCGGACTCGGCGTCAGCGGAATCCCCGCCGCCCGTGCCCTGCACGAGCGCGGGGCGCTGGTCACCGTCGTCAACGACGGCGACGACGAGCGCTCCCGCGCCCAGGCCGCCGAACTGGAGGCGCTCGGGATCACCGTGCGCCTCGGCGACGGCGACACCCTGCCGGAGTCCACCGAACTCGTCGTCACGGCCCCCGGCTGGAAGCCCGGCAAGCCGCTCTTCCTGGCGGCCGCCGAGGCGGGCGTCCCCGTCTGGGGCGACGTCGAACTCGCCTGGCGGCTGCGGGGGCAGGACGGCCGGGAACCGGCACCCTGGCTCGCGGTCACCGGCACCAACGGCAAGACCACGACCGTGCGCATGCTCGCCTCGATCCTCGAAGCGGCCGGCCTGCGCACGGCCGCGGTCGGCAACATCGGGGTGTCCCTGCTGGACGCGGTGCTCGGCGACGAGACGTACGACGTACTCGCCGTCGAGCTCTCCAGCTACCAGCTCCACTGGGCCCCCTCGCTGCGGGCCCACTCCGGGGCCGTGCTCAACCTGGCCCCGGACCACCTCGACTGGCACGGCTCCATGGCGGGTTACGCCGCCGACAAGGGCCGGATCTACGAGGGCAACAGCGTCGCCTGCGTCTACAACGCGCAGGACGGAGCCACCGAGGACCTGGTGCGCGAGGCCGACGTCGAGGAGGGCTGCCGGGCCATCGGCTTCACCCTCGGTACGCCGGGCCCCTCGCAGCTAGGGGTGGTCGACGGCATCCTCGTCGACCGGGCCTTCGTCGCCGACCGGCAGAAGCAGGCCCAGGAGCTCGCCGAGACGAGCGACATCAACCCTCCGGCCCCCCACAACATCGCCAACGCCCTGGCCGCGGCGGCACTGGCCCGCGCCTTCGGCGTACCGGCGAAGGCCGTGCGGGACGGGCTGCGGGCCTTCCGCCCCGACGCCCACCGCATTGAACACGTCGCCGACGTCTCCGGCGTCACGTACATCGACGACTCCAAGGCCACCAACACCCACGCCGCCGAGGCCTCCCTCGCGGCCTACGAACCGATCGTCTGGATCGCCGGCGGCCTCGCCAAGGGTGCCACCTTCGACGAGCTGGTGACCGGGGCGGCGAAGCGGCTCAGGGGCGTCGTGCTGATGGGCGCCGACCGTGCCCTGATCCGCGAAGCCCTGGCGCGACACGCCCCCGAGGTACCGGTGGTCGACCTCGACCGGACCGACACTGGGGCGATGTCCGCGGCGGTCCGCGAAGCGGCACGGCTCGCCAGGCCGGGTGACACCGTCCTGCTGGCCCCGGCCTGCGCCTCGATGGACATGTTCGTCAACTACAACAAGCGGGGCGAGGCGTTCGCAGACGCGGTCCGCGAACTCGCCGACGAGAGCGCCTGACGGGCCCGGTCCCCGCGTCGTACTGTCCCGGAGGACCGGAACGGTCCGGGGACCGGCCCATGAGCAGCACAGCCCCGGGCACGAGCAGTGGAGGGGACAGCGACAATGCCGGCCGACGAGAGCTCAGCCGCCCGCGGGGCCGGCCGTTCACGGGCCACCGCCGCGATCACCCGGGCGCTCACCCCGCCCCTGCTCGCCGGACCGCTGCCCGCGGGCCCCGGGTCCCTCGCCGGGACCGCCCTGCGGAGCCGGCCCGCCACCGGGCCCCGAAGGCCCCCCGCGGCGCGTGGCAGGGGCCCGTCCGCAGTCGGGGGCGGGCAGCCGGGGCCACGCCGGGGCGCAGGGGTGCGCAGGACCTACGAGCGGGTACGACGGGCCTGGGACCGCCCTCTGACGGCGTACTACCTGATTCTCGGATCGAGCCTGCTCATCACCGTGCTCGGCCTCGTCATGGTCTACTCCGCCTCGATGATCAAGGCGCTGGAACTGGCGCGGCCAGGCACGTACTTCTTCCGCAAGCAGTTCCTCGCCGCCGTGATCGGGGCCGGGCTGATGCTGCTGGCCTCCAGGATGCCCGTCAAGCTCCACCGGGCGCTGGCCTACCCGCTGCTCATGGGCACGGTCTTCCTGATGGTCCTGGTCCAGGTGCCGGGGATAGGGATGTCGGTCAACGGCAACCAGAACTGGATCTACCTCGGCGGGCCCTTCCAGCTCCAGCCCAGTGAGTTCGGCAAACTCGCCCTCATCCTCTGGGGCGCCGACCTGCTCGCCCGCAAACAGGACAAGCGGCTGCTCGCCCAGTGGAAGCACATGCTGGTGCCGCTCGTGCCGGTCGCCTTCATGCTGCTCGGACTGATCATGCTCGGCGGCGACATGGGCACCGCGATCATCCTCACCGCGATCCTCTTCGGCCTGCTCTGGCTGGCCGGCGCCCCCACCAGGCTCTTCGCCGGAGTGCTCGCCTTCGCCGGCCTCATCGGATTCCTGCTCATCAAGACCAGCCCCAACCGGATGTCCCGGCTCGGCTGCATCGGCGCGTCCGAGCCGGGCCCCGGCGACTCGTGCTGGCAGGCGGTGCACGGAATCTACGCTCTCGCCTCCGGCGGATGGTTCGGATCCGGGCTCGGCGCGAGTGTGGAAAAATGGGGTCAACTTCCGGAACCGCACACCGACTTCATCTTCGCCATCACCGGGGAGGAACTGGGCCTGGCGGGGACGCTGTCGGTACTGGCCCTCTTCGCGGCTCTAGGCTATGCGGGTATCCGCGTGGCCGGACGCACGGAGGACCCCTTCGTGAGGTACGCAGCGGGAGGCGTGACCACCTGGATCACGGCGCAGGCCGTGATCAACATCGGTGCGGTGCTCGGTCTGTTGCCGATCGCCGGTGTCCCGTTGCCGCTGTTCTCCTACGGGGGCTCGGCCCTGCTGCCGACCATGTTCGCTGTCGGGCTACTGATCGCCTTCGCGCGAGAGGACCCTGCGGCGAGAGCGGCCCTGGCCATGCGGAGGCCCGGGGTCAGATGGAAGACGATGAGACGGCGCGTCATGAAGCGTTCGTCCGGAGAGCGGTGAATTTCGGTGCATGTCGTACTCGCCGGCGGGGGGACCGCCGGGCACATCGAGCCCGCGCTTGCCCTCGCAGACGCCCTGCGGAGGCAGGACCCGACCGTGGGAATCACTGCCCTCGGCACGGAGCGCGGACTCGAGACCAGGCTCGTACCCGAGCGGGGGTACGACCTGGCACTGATCCCTGCCGTACCGCTGCCGCGCAAGCCCACACCCGAGCTGATCACCGTCCCGGGGCGGCTGCGCGGCACCATCAAGGCCGCCGAGCAGATCCTGGAGCGCACCAAGGCGGACTGCGTGGTGGGCTTCGGCGGCTACGTCGCCCTGCCCGGCTACCTCGCGGCCAAGCGCGTCGGGGTCCCGATCGTCGTCCATGAGGCCAACGCCAGGCCCGGCCTGGCGAACAAGATCGGTTCGCGGTACGCCCACGGGGTCGCCGTCTCCACCCCGGACAGCAAGCTGCGCGGTGCCCGCTACATCGGCATCCCGCTGCGCCGGACCATCGCCACCCTCGACCGGGCCCGGGTCCGCCCGGAGGCGCGTGCCGCCTTCGGCCTCGACCCCAACCTGCCGACGCTGCTCGTCTCCGGCGGCTCGCAGGGCGCCCGCCACCTCAACGAGGTGGTCACGCGGATCGCGCCGCTGCTCCAGCGGTCCGGGATCCAGATCCTCCATGTGGTCGGCCCGAAGAACGAATTGCCGCGCATCGACAACATGCCCGGGATGCCGCCCTACATCCCGGTACCGTACGTGGACCGGATGGACCTCGCGTACGCCGCGGCCGACATGATGCTCTGCCGCGCGGGCGCGATGACCGTCGCTGAACTCTCCGCCGTCGGGCTGCCCGCCGCCTACGTCCCGTTGCCGATCGGCAACGGCGAACAGCGGCTCAACGCCCAGCCGGTGGTCAACGCCGGCGGTGGTCTGCTGGTGGACGACGCGGCTCTCACCCCGGAATGGGTGCAGGGCAACGTCCTTCCGGTGCTCTCGGATCCGCACCGGCTGTACGAGATGTCCCGTGCCGCCGCGGAGTTCGGGCGACGGGACGCCGACGACCTGCTCGTCGGCATGGTGTACGAGGCGATTGCCGCACGCCGCCAGGCGTGAGGCGGTGCGGACCCGGGGTGTGCGCCCCGGGTCCGGCGAAGGAGCGAGCGTGGGACCGACGACCGCCCAGCGCGGTGAGGCAGAGCGGGCCGACACCCCGGCCCGCCCGCCGCACATCGGCCCCCAGGGGCGAGGACTGACCGGCCGTACGCGGCTGGTTTTGGCCGCCGTCGGCCTCGTGCTGATCTCCGCGGCCACGGTCTGGGTGCTCTACGGCTCGTCCTGGCTGAGGCTGGAGCGGGTGACGAGCACCGGCACCGAGGTCCTGACCAGGAGCGAGGTGGAGGCCGCCGCGGCGGCCCCGGTCGGATCCCCGCTGATCTCCGTGGACACCGGAGCGATCGCTGACCGGTTGCGCCAGAAGTTGCCTCGTATCGACTCCGTGGATGTCGTACGGTCATGGCCGCACGGTGTCAGCCTTAAAGTGACCGAACGGAAACCGGTCCTGCTGGTGGAAAAGGGCAAGAAGTTCATTGAAGTGGACGCAAAAGGCGTGCGCTTCGCAACCGTGGACAAAGCGCCCGCGCATGTGCCGTTGCTGGAACTGACGCCCGATCGGTCCGCGAGCCTGCGCCGCTTCGGCAGTGACCGTCTGCTGCGGGAAGCGGTGCGCGTCGCGGGGGACCTTCCGGGAAAGGTCGCGGGGGAGACCGAGACCGTGCGGGTCGCCTCGTACGACTCCGCGGTCCTGGAACTCACCGGGGGGCGAACCGTGATGTGGGGCAGCAGTGAGCAAGGGCCCGTGAAGGCACGGGTGCTCACCGCTCTCATGAAAGCGTCGCCCAAAGCGGGACACTTCGACGTGAGTGCTCCCACCGCCCCTGCGGTGTCGAAGAGTTGACGCGCGTTTGGCCTGGCCAGCCCCCTGGTTGGTCAGCGCTACGGGTGATCACATAGGGTGAAAAGAAAAACGGGAGGTTCGGCGTGTTCGTTGAACGTGCGCCACTTGTCGACTTAGTGTCCTGTTCGGAAGAGTCCAAGAAGCAGACACACTGGTAACCCTAAACTTCAAGGTTAGGGTTTGGGTCGGCGTCCGGACCGACCCAATCGGCATCCGTCGTCGCGGCGGGACTACCGCGAAGCGACGACACGTAACTCGAGGCGAGAGGCCTTCGACGTGGCAGCACCGCAGAACTACCTCGCAGTCATCAAGGTCATCGGTGTCGGCGGCGGTGGTGTCAATGCCATCAACCGAATGATCGAGGTCGGTCTCAAGGGCGTCGAGTTCATCGCGATCAACACCGATGCGCAAGCACTGTTGATGAGCGACGCCGACGTCAAGCTCGACGTCGGCCGTGAACTCACCCGTGGCCTCGGCGCCGGGGCGAACCCGGCCGTCGGTCGTAAGGCGGCAGAGGACCACCGTGAGGAGATCGAGGAGGTCCTCAAGGGGGCCGACATGGTCTTCGTCACCGCCGGAGAAGGCGGCGGCACCGGCACCGGCGGCGCACCCGTCGTCGCCAACATCGCACGCTCGCTGGGCGCCCTGACGATCGGTGTGGTCACCCGCCCGTTCACGTTCGAGGGCCGGCGACGCGCGAACCAGGCGGAGGACGGCATCGCCGAACTCCGCGAAGAGGTCGACACCCTCATCGTCATCCCCAACGACCGGCTGCTGTCCATCTCGGACCGCCAGGTCAGCGTGCTCGACGCGTTCAAGTCGGCCGACCAGGTGCTGCTCTCGGGTGTCCAGGGCATCACCGACCTCATCACGACCCCGGGTCTGATCAACCTCGACTTCGCCGACGTCAAGTCGGTCATGTCCGAGGCCGGATCGGCACTCATGGGCATCGGCTCGGCCCGCGGCGACGACCGCGCGGTGGCCGCCGCGGAGATGGCGATCTCCTCGCCGCTCCTGGAGGCGTCCATCGACGGCGCCCGTGGCGTCCTGCTCTCGATCTCCGGCGGCAGCGACCTCGGTCTCTTCGAGATCAACGAGGCCGCCCAGCTGGTGAGCGAGGCGGCCCACCCCGAGGCGAACATCATCTTCGGCGCGGTCATCGACGACGCGCTGGGCGACGAGGTGCGGGTCACCGTCATCGCCGCCGGCTTCGACGGCGGACAGCCGCCGGCCCGCCGGGAGAACGTCCTCGGATCGAGCGCCGGCAAGCGCGAGGAGCCGGCTCCGCCGGCCCGGGCTGCCGAACCGGCGCGCCAGACCGGCGGACTGGGCTCCGTGCCCCCGCGCGAGGAGCCCCAGACCCCGGCCGAGCCGGCGCCGGTGGCGAACGAGACCTCGCTGCCGCCGGTCACCCCGCCGCACGTCCCGACGGCCCGTCCCTACCAGGACAACCAGGCCGAAGAGCTGGACGTACCGGATTTCTTGAAGTGATAGGTCCGCAGCACGCGGTGGAAGCCGCGGAGTCTTCGGCGGGCGGCGCCCATTTCGCCTTCACCGACAGGTGGGGCGGAGTGAGCGCCGTTCCGTACGAGGAGCTCAACCTCGGCGGTGCGGTCGGCGACGACCCCGCCGCCGTCCGCGTCAACCGCGACCGCGCCGCCCGTTCCCTCGGTCTCGACCCGGCCCTGGTGGTCTGGATGAACCAGGTGCACGGGCGCGACGTGGCCGTGGTCGACGGCCCCTGGGGCGACACCCCGGACATCCCCGCGGTGGACGCGGTGGTGACGGCGCGGCGCGGACTGCCGCTCGCGGTGCTCACCGCCGACTGCACGCCCGTGCTCCTCGCCGATCCGGCGGCCGGTGTCGTCGCCGCCGCCCACGCGGGACGGCCCGGTCTGGTCGCGGGGGTCGTACCGGCCGCCGTCGAGGCCATGACCGCGCTCGGCGCGGAACCGTCCCGGATCACCGCGCACACCGGACCGGCCGTCTGCGGACGGTGCTACGAGGTTCCGGAGCAGATGCGCGCCGAGGTCGCCGGGGTCGTCCCGGCGTCGTGGTCGGAGACCTCCTGGGGAACACCCGCGGTGGACGTCACGGCCGGAGTGCACGCCCAGCTCGCCGAGCTGGGGGTGGAGGACCGGCACAGCTCGCCGTTCTGCACCCTGGAATCCGGCGACCATTTCTCCTACCGCCGCGACCGCACCACAGGACGGCTCGCCGGATATGTCTGGTTGGACTGATAGGACATGACGGACCGCAGGGCTCAACTCGCGGCGAACCTGGCACAGGTGGAGGAACGCATTGCTTCCGCCTGCGCCTCGGCCGGCCGCAAGCGGGAGGAAGTGACCCTCATCGCGGTCACCAAGACCTACCCCGCGAGCGATGTGCGCATTCTGCACGAACTCGGTGTGCGCCAGGTCGCGGAGAACCGTGATCAGGACGCGGCGCCGAAAGCCGCTGCTTGTGCGGATCTGTCGCTCGCATGGCACTTTGTCGGACAGTTGCAGACCAACAAGGTCCGTTCCGTGGCCGGTTATGCCGATGTGGTGCAGTCGGTGGACCGGGTGAAGCTGGTATCCGCGCTCTCGGCGGCGGCGGTCAGGGGTGAGCGTGAGCTCGGCTGCCTCATCCAGGTCGCCCTCGACGCGGAGAGCGGCGAACGCGGGGACCGGGGCGGGGTCGCGCCCGACGCGATCGAGGAGTTGGCCGCGTCCGTGGAGGCGGCGGAAGGGCTCAGGCTCGACGGTCTGATGACCGTCGCCCCGCTCGCCGGCCCCTATGCCGGCCGGCAGCGGGCCGCGTTCGACCGGCTGATGGAATTCTCATCCCGCCTGCGCGGGAACCATCCGGCTGCGAACATGGTCTCTGCTGGGATGAGCGCGGATCTCGAGGACGCGGTCGCGGCCGGAGCGACACATGTACGCGTCGGTACGGCGGTACTCGGAGTCCGACCCCGGCTCGGGTAACGTCGCGAAGCAAGTCGGACCACAGCAGAAAATATGGTCATTCCCGCTCGAAGCGGGCAGGCCGGAGTGGATCTCGGGCACTTGGTGACACGAATGCCGATCCACCACAGAGCGGAGGACTCGGAGCATGGCCGGCGCGATGCGCAAGATGGCGGTCTACCTCGGCCTCGTGGAGGACGATGGGTACGACGGTCCGGGGTTCGACCCCGACGACGAATTCGAACCCGAGCCGGAGCCCGAGCGCGACCGGCGGCGGCATCAGCCCGCGCATCCGGTGGAGCGGGAACGGGACGAACCGGTGCGAGCGGTACAGCCACCCGCACCGCGGGAACCGGTTCAGCTCCCGGCGGAAAGCGGACGACCCGCCCGAATCGCCCCCGTGGCATCCATCACACCTGACCGCCCGAACATGGAGAAGAACGCACCGGTGATCATGCCCAAGGTCGTGTCCGAGCGGGAGCCCTACCGGATCACCACGCTGCACCCCAGGACCTATAACGAGGCCCGTACCATCGGGGAACACTTCCGCGAAGGCACTCCGGTGATCATGAATCTCACGGAGATGGACGACACCGATGCGAAGCGACTTGTCGACTTTGCCGCGGGACTCGTCTTCGGTCTCCATGGCAGCATTGAGCGTGTGACGCAGAAGGTGTTCCTGTTGTCGCCTGCTAACGTCGATGTCACGGCGGAGGACAAGGCCCGCATCGCAGAGGGCGGGTTCTTCAACCAGAGCTGAGAACACCGGGAACAACCCGGCCGGGAGGCCGGGGCTACGAGAGCCAGGGGAGAGGGAAGCGCGGGACATGGGCGTCGCACTGGATGTGGTCTATATCGCGCTGATGTGTTTCCTCATCGTGCTGATCTTCCGGCTGGTCATGGACTATGTCTTCCAGTTCGCACGTTCATGGCAGCCAGGCAAGGCGATGGTGGTCGTTCTCGAGGGCACTTACACTGTCACGGATCCACCGTTGAAGCTTCTGCGGCGGTTCATACCGCCGTTGCGTCTCGGGGGCGTGGCACTTGACCTGTCCTTCTTCGTTCTGATGATCATCGTCTACATTCTGCTCAATCTCGTGGGCAAGTTCGCGAGCAGCGTGTGAACGATACGGTCTTGCCGACTGCCGACGACTACGTAGAGGTGAAGAAGAGATGCCGCTGACCCCCGAGGACGTGCGGAACAAGCAGTTCACGACCGTCCGCCTCCGAGAAGGCTATGACGAGGACGAGGTCGATGCCTTCCTCGACGAGGTCGAATCGGAACTGACCCGTCTGCTCCGTGAGAACGAGGACCTGCGCGCCAAGCTGGCCGCCGCCACGCGTGCGGCCGCGCAGAACCAGCAGCAGCAGGGAATGCGTAAACCGCCGGAGCAGCAGGACCGGCCGGGGGCCCCGGTGCCCGCCGCCATATCTGGTCCGCCGGTACAGCAGCAGCAGCCCCCGCAGATGGGTCCCCCCCAGCTGCCCGGTGGTGCTCCTCAGCTGCCTGCCGGTCCCAGCGGTCATGGCCCCCAGGGCGGCCACGGCCCCGGTCCGCAGGGCCCGCACGGCCCCGGCCCGATGCAGGGCGGTCCCATGGGTGGCCCGATGGGCGGTCCCATGGGCGGTCACGCCCCGCAGCAGCAGCAGATGCAGCAGCAGCAAATGCAGCAGCAGCAGATGCAGCAGCCCGGTCAGGGCCCCGGCGGCGACAGCGCCGCCCGTGTCCTCTCCCTTGCGCAGCAGACCGCCGACCAGGCGATCGCGGAGGCCCGTTCCGAGGCCAACAAGATCGTCGGCGAGGCGCGCAGCCGTGCCGAGGGCCTCGAGCGTGACGCACGGGCCAAGGCGGACGCCCTGGAGCGGGACGCGCAGGAGAAGCACCGCGTGGCGATGGGCTCGCTGGAGTCGGCCCGCGCGACGCTGGAGCGCAAGGTCGAGGACCTGCGTGGCTTCGAGCGCGAGTACCGGACCCGTCTGAAATCCTACCTGGAGAGCCAGCTGCGTCAGCTGGAGACCCAGGCCGACGACTCGCTGGCTCCGCCGCGGACGCCCGCCGCCGCCTCGCTGCCGCCGTCGCCTTCGCTGGCTCCGGCCGGTGCGGGTGCGATGGGGCACACCATGGGTGGCAACCACGGCGGTCACGGCAGCCAGCAGATGGGCGGCGGCAACCAGTCGATGGGCGGTGGCCCGTCGTACGGTGGCGGCCAGCAGCAGATGTCGCCCGCGATGACGCAGCCGATGGCGCCGGTGCGGCCGCAGGCGCCGCAGCCGATGCAGCAGGCGCCGTCGCCGATGCGTGGGTTCCTGATCGACGAGGACGACAACTGAGCGGGTTGCGCTCGCTGAGCGCGTAGCCGTCGGCAGGCAGAGGGCCGGGCCCCGGGGATTCCCCTGGGGCCCGGCCCTTTGCCGTGGCCCCGTGCACCGGGGGCTCCGCCCCCGGACCCCCGCTCCTCAATCGCCGGAGGGGCTTGGATGTGCGGGCTTGGTTCTGCCGGGTTCGGCTCCATTCCCAGGGTCGCAAATCCAGCCTCGCCGGCGTTTGAGGCGCGGGGTCCGGGGCGGAGCCCCGGTTACGGGAAGGGGCGGGCAGGGGAACAGAAAGGGCCCGGCCGGATGCGTACGTCTCCGGCCGGGCCCTGCGTGCTGTCGGCTACTGCTCCGTCTTGCGGAGGCGGAAGGTCAGGGACAGGCCCTCGTCCTCGAACGGGGTGCCGTACGTGTCGTCCGCCTCACCCTGTGCGTAGTCCAGGGCCAGAACCTCGTCCGCGATCAGGGGCGTGTGCTCCGTCAGGGCCTCGGCCGTCGCCGGCGAGGTGGAGGTCCAGCGGACGGCGATGCGGTCCGCCACGTCCAGGCCACTGTTCTTACGGGCCTCCTGGATGAGGCGGATCGCGTCACGGGCCAGGCCCGCGCGCCGCAGCTCCGGGGTGATCTCCAGGTCCAGGGCGACCGTCGCGCCCGCGTCGGACGCCACCGACCAGCCCTCGCGCGGGGTCTCCGTGATGATGACCTCGTCGGGGGTGAGGGTGACCTGCTCGCCGTCGACCTCCACCGAAGCCGTGCCCTCGCGCAGGGCGAGGGAGAGGGCCGCCGCGTCGGTGTTCGCCACCGCCTTGGCGACCGCCTGGACGCCCTTGCCGAACCGCTTGCCCAGCGCGCGGAAGTTCGCCTTGGCCGTGGTGTCCACCAGTGAGCCGCCGACTTCGGAGAGGGAGGCCAGGGAGGAGACGTTCAGCTCCTCCGTGATCTGGGCGCGCAGCTCCGGCGTGAGCGACTCGAAGCCCGAGGCCGCGACCAGGGCCCGCGAGAGCGGCTGCCGGGTCTTGACCCCCGACTCGGCCCGCGTGGCCCGGCCCAGCTCCACCAGGCGGCGTACCAGTGCCATCTGCGTGGACAGGGTCGGGTCGATCGCCGGCAGGTCCGCCTTCGGCCAGGAGGAGAGGTGGACCGACTCCGGGGCGTCCGGGGTGACCGGCGCGATCAGGTCCTGCCAGACCCGCTCCGTGATGAACGGCGTCAGCGGGGCCATCAGCCGGGTGACCGTCTCCACGACCTCGTGCAGCGTGCGCAGCGCCGCCTTGTCGCCCTGCCAGAAGCGGCGGCGCGAGCGGCGGACATACCAGTTGGACAGGTCGTCCACGAACGCCGAGAGGAGCTTGCCGGCGCGCTGGGTGTCGTAACCCTCCAGAGCCTTGGTGACCTCGTCCGCCAGGGTGCCGAGCTCGCTCAGCAGCCAGCGGTCCAGGACCGTGCGGTCGGCGGGTGCCGGGTCGGCCGCGGACGGGGCCCAGCCCGACGTACGGGCGTACAGCGCCTGGAAGGCGACCGTGTTCCAGTACGTGAGGAGCGTCTTGCGGACGACCTCCTGGATCGTGCCGTGGCCCACCCGGCGCGCGGCCCACGGGGAGCCGCCGGCTGCCATGAACCAGCGCACCGCGTCGGCGCCGTGCTGGTCCATGAGCGGGATCGGCTGCAGGATGTTGCCCAGGTGCTTGGACATCTTCCGGCCGTCCTCGGCGAGGATGTGGCCCAGGCAGACCACGTTCTCGTAGGACGACTTGTCGAAGACCAGGGTGCCGACCGCCATCAGCGTGTAGAACCAGCCGCGGGTCTGGTCGATGGCCTCCGAGATGAACTGCGCCGGGTAGCGGCTCTCGAAGATCTCCTTGTTCTTGTACGGGTAGCCCCACTGCGCGAACGGCATCGAACCCGAGTCGTACCAGGCGTCGATGACCTCCGGGACGCGGTACGCCTCCAGCTGGCAGTTCTCGTGGGTGCAGGTGAAGGTGATCTCGTCGATGAACGGGCGGTGCGGGTCGAGCGACGACTGGTCGGTGCCCGTCAGTTCCGTCAGCTCGGCGCGTGAGCCCACGCACGTCAGGTGGTTGTCCTCGCAGCGCCAGATCGGCAGCGGCGTGCCCCAGTAGCGGTTGCGGGACAGCGCCCAGTCGACGTTGTTGTTCAGCCAGTCGCCGAAGCGGCCGTTCTTGACCGAGTCCGGGAACCAGTTGGTCTTCTCGTTCTCCTGGAGCAGCCGGTCCTTGACCGCCGTCGTGCGGATGTACCAGGACGGCTGCGCGTAGTAGAGCAGCGCCGTGTGGCAGCGCCAGCAGTGCGGGTAGCTGTGCTCGTACGGGACGTGGCGGAAGAGCTTGCCGCGCGCGTCCAGGTCCTCGGTGAGCGCCTCGTCGGCCTTCTTGAAGAAGACGCCGCCGACCAGCGGGAGATCCTCCTCGAAGGTGCCGTCGGGGCGGACCGGGTTCACCACCGGGAGGCCGTACGCACGGCAGACCAGGAGGTCGTCGGCGCCGAACGCGGGGGACTGGTGGACCAGACCCGTGCCGTCCTCGGTCGTGACGTACTCGGCGTTGACGACGAAGTGCGCCTCGCTCGGGAACTCCACGAGCTGGAACGGGCGTTCGTACGTCCAGCGCTCCATCTCACGGCCCGTGAAGGTCTCGCCGGTGAGCTCCCAGCCCTCGCCGAGCGCCTTCTCGACCAGCGGCCGCGCGACGACCAGCTTCTCCGTGCCGTCCGTCGCGACGACGTACGTGACGTCGGGGTGCGCGGCGACGGCGGTGTTGGAGACCAGGGTCCACGGGGTGGTCGTCCAGACCAGCAGTGCGGCCTCGCCGGCCAGCGGTCCGCTCGTCAGCGGGAAGCGTACGAAGACCGAGGGGTCGACGACCGTCTCGTACCCCTGGGCGAGCTCGTGGTCCGAGAGGCCGGTGCCGCAGCGCGGACACCAGGGCGCGACGCGGTGGTCCTGGACCAGCAGGTCCTTGTTGAAGATCTCCTTCAGCGACCACCACACGGAGTCGACGTACTCCGGGTCCATCGTGCGGTAGGCGTCGTCCAGGTCGACCCAGTACCCCATGCGGGTCGTGAGCTCGGCGAACGCGTCGGTGTGGCGGGTGACGGACTCACGGCACTTCGCGTTGAACTCGGCGATGCCGTAGGCCTCGATGTCCTTCTTGCCGTTGAAGCCCAGCTCCTTCTCCACCGCGAGCTCGACCGGCAGGCCGTGGCAGTCCCAGCCCGCCTTGCGGCCGACGTGGTAGCCCTGCATGGTGCGGAAGCGCGGGAAGACGTCCTTGAAGACGCGGGCCTCGATGTGGTGGGCCCCGGGCATGCCGTTGGCGGTCGGCGGGCCCTCGTAGAAGACCCACTCGGGGCGGCCCTCGGACTGTTCGAGGCTCTTGGTGAAGACCTTGCTGTCGCGCCAGAAGTCGAGCACGGCGTGCTCGAGGGCGGGCAGGTCGACCTGGGCGGGTACCTGGCGGTACTGCGGCGATGTCATGTGCGGGCTTCCTCCGGCGGACGTCTTCCACTTCCGTCGGAGGGACGAGAGCCGGATCAGCTCCCGCGGTACCACCCTCCTTGGCCCCGGGTGTGTGCCCGCGGCCCCCTCATTGGGGTGCGATGCCGGTTCTACTTGCCTCGCGGCGTTCTTCCGGCGGCTCCGGGGTGATCTTCACGGCGCGCTCGCCCCCGGGCTCCCACCGTCCCCGGGTCGCTCCTGGCTGCGTACGACGCTACTCGTCCCATCCATGCCTCTCGCTCCGGCCAGTGTACGGGCCCGTAGGGCCGACGGCCGACCGGTTATCGGCCGGCGGCGCGGGGGGAGGTGCGTGCACCCGAATGGCCAGTCGGGGCGGCAGCAGTCTCCGGAGAGCGTGCGGGGCGGATTACCGCGCGGGGAGCTGGGCACAACGGTTGCAGGCGCGCCACTGCCCGGCAGCGGGGAGGGGCGAACCGGCGGCGTGCCCCGTTGCCGCGGAGCTGGGGTCGATTTATCGTCCCAGCACGATTCGCGTGCAAGATCACAATATGTGAAGGGGCCGCGGCCATGGTGGCGAAGAAGACCGCCGCATCGAGAACGGCGTCCGAGAGATCCACGGCTGCGGCTGCCGAGGAGGAGACCGGGAAGGCGGGCGAGGAGGCCGGCCCGGAGGCGGAACAGTCCGGTCAGGACCCGGCGCACCACGGGCCGGCGAAGAAGAGCACGGCCAAGAAGAGCACGGCGAAGAAGAGCGCAGCCAAGAAGGCGTCGAAGAAGGTCACGGGGGCGGCCCAGGCCGCCGAGCAGACAGGAGCCCACACGGTGGTAGCCAAGAAGAGCGCGGCCCGGACCACGGCGGTAGGAGAGGGCACCGCGACCGCGGTCCCCCCGGCCAGGGCCCGCGCGGCGACGGCGCCCGGAGACCTGGCGGTCCGGCCGGGGGAGGATCCCTGGACCCCGGAGGAGGTCGACGCGGCCCGGACCGAGCTGACCGGCGAGGTCCTGAGGCTGCGCACCGAGCTGGAGGCGTCGGGGGCGGCGCTGGCCGGCCTGATGCGCGACTCCGGGGACGGAGCAGGCGACGACGACGCGGACACCGGAACGAAGAACATCACCAGGGAGCACGAGCTGTCCCTGGCGGCCCACGCCCAGGAGACGCTGGACCAGACCGAGCGCGCCCTCGCCAGGCTCGACGCGGGGACCTACGGGCTCTGCGAGGTCTGCGGCAAGCCGATCGGCAAGGCGCGGATGCAGGCCTTCCCCCGGGCCACGCTCTGCGTGGAGGACAAGCAGAAGCAGGAGCGGCGCGGATAGGGCGTCCCGTCCCGGTCGGGCCGGACCCGGCCGGACGGCGCGGATCCCGGACCGGACCGGCTCGTTCCGGGCCGGTCCGGCCTGACCAGGCCCGATCCGGCGGAGGCCCCGGCGGCCGTGGGAGCCGCGGAGGCCGGGTCCTGGGGCCCCCGGTCCCCCGGGTGTGTCGTACCCTCGTCCTCAGTCAGGCACCTAGGTTGAGGGACTCACGTGGCAGAGGCGGAGCGCATCATCGGTACGCCGGATATCCCTGATGCCGAGGGGGCCGACGGGGCTGAGCCCCAGCAGCCCGCCGGGGGCTCGACCCGGGCAGGGGACGACGAGCAGGGCAGCGGCCGGGGCAGGAAGAAGATCCTGGTACTCCTCGGCGTGGCCGTCCTGGCCTACCTCCTGGACCTGATCAGCAAGATGATCGTGGTCGCGAAGCTGGAGCACCAGCCGCCGATCGAGATCCTCGGCGACTGGCTGAAGTTCGACGCGATCCGCAACGCGGGCGCCGCCTTCGGGATCGGTGAGGCGTTCACCGTGATCTTCACGGCCATCGCGGCCGTCGTGATCATCGTGATCATCCGTCTCGCCCGCAAGCTCTACAGCCTGCCCTGGGCCATCGCCCTGGGACTGCTGCTCGGCGGAGCGCTCGGCAACCTCACCGACCGCATCTTCCGGGCCCCCGGGGTCTTCAAGGGCGCGGTCGTGGACTTCATCGCCCCCGCGCACTTCGCCGTCTTCAACCTCGCCGACTCCGCCATCGTCTGCGGCGGAATCCTCATCGTGATCCTTTCCTTCAAGGGCCTGGACCCCGACGGCACCGTGCACAAGGACTAGTGGGCGCAAGGCATACTCGACTGGTGAGTACGTATCCCGAGGTCCGCACCCTGCCCGTACCCGACGGCCTGGAGGGCGAGCGTGTCGACGCCGCCATCTCCCGGATGTTCGGTTTCTCCCGCACCAAGGCCGCCGAGCTGGCCGCTGCCGGGAAGGTCCAGGTGGACGGCGCGGTGGCCGGGAAGTCCGAGCGGGTGCACGGCGGCGCCTGGCTGGAGGTGGAGATGCCCCAGGCGGCCGCTCCGGTCCAGATCGTCGCCGAGCCCGTCGAGGGCATGGAGATCGTCCACGACGACGACGACATAGTCGTCATCATGAAGCCGGTGGGCGTCGCCGCCCACCCCAGCCCCGGCTGGACCGGCACCACCGTCATCGGCGGCCTCGCCGCGGCCGGCTACCGCATCTCGACGTCGGGCGCCGCCGAGCGCCAGGGCATCGTGCACCGGCTGGACGTCGGCACCTCCGGCCTGATGGTCGTGGCCAAGTCCGAGCGGGCCTACACGCTGCTCAAGGCACAGTTCCGCGACCGGGTCGTCGAGAAGAAGTACCACGCGCTGGTGCAGGGCCACCCCGACCCGATGAGCGGCACCATCGACGCCCCCATCGGCCGCCACCCGCAGCACGACTACAAGTGGGCCGTTACCGCCGAGGGCAAGCCCTCCGTGACGCACTACGACCTCATCGAGGCCTACCGCGCGGCCAGCCTGCTCGACATCAAGCTGGAGACCGGGCGCACCCACCAGATCCGGGTGCACATGTCCGCGCACCGTCACCCCTGCGTCGGCGACCTGACCTACGGCGCCGACCCCACGCTGGCCAAGCGTCTCGGCCTGACCCGGCAGTGGCTCCACGCGGTCCGGCTCGGCTTCGAGCACCCGTCCGACGGCCGTTGGGTCGAATTCGAGAGCAGCTACCCGGACGACCTGCGCCACGCCCTCGACACGATCGCCGCGGAGAGCGAATGACCTCCGGCACTGCCCCGTACAGCACCCGCAGGGCGCTCGGAGAGAGCGACCTCGCCGCCTGCTTCCAGGTCCGCAAGGACGTCTTCGTCGGCGAGCAGCAGGTGCCCGAGGAGATCGAGTACGACGCCCATGACGCCACGGCGGTGCATGTCATCGCCGTAGCGGCGGACGGCTCCGCGCTCGGCACGGGACGGCTGCTGCACGGCGAGGCCGCGGCGGACAGGACCGGCGGCGACCGGGCCGTCGGGTCGCTCGGCCGGCTCGCCGTGACCCGTGCGGCCAGGGGCCTGGGTGTCGGGGCCGCCCTGGTCCGGGCCATAGAGGAGGAGGCCCGCACGCTGGGCCTGACCGCCGTGGACCTGCACGCCCAGACGCACGCCCTCGGCTTCTACGAGCGGCTCGGCTACACGGCGTACGGCCCCGAGTTCCCGGACGCCGGGATTCCGCACCGGTCCATGCGCCGCACGCTCTGACCGCACGGTCCGCAGGGGGGCATCCGCGGGCCCGCCGGCCACGCGTGGCACGCTGGAGCCCTCACCGGCTGATCAACGGGCCCCGGAGGCCCGGCGCGCTGCGGAAGGCACAACGTGGACCAGATGGCACTCCTGCTCCTGCTCCTGCTAGGAGCGGTGGTCACGGTGCCGCTCGGGGAGCGTCTGCGTCTCCCGGCACCGATCCTGATGACCCTCGCCGGGATCGTCATGGCCTTCGCCAGTTTCGTCCCCGACGTGGAGATCCCACCGGAGTTCATCCTCCCCGCCCTGCTGCCGCCCTTGCTCTACGCCTCCGTGCAGCGCACCTCCTGGCGGCAGTTCGCGGCCAACCGGCGGCCGATCTTCCTGCTGGCCGTCGCCCTGGTCTTCGTCACGACGGCCGCGGTGGCGACGGCCGCCAACGCGCTGGTGCCCGGCCTGCCCATCGCCGCGGCCGTGGCCCTGGGCGCGCTCGTCGCCCCGCCCGACCCGGTCGCGGCGACGGCCGTGGCCGGCTCGGTCGGACTGCCGCGCCGGCTCGTGTCGGTCCTGGAGGGCGAGGGGCTGTTCAACGACGTCACGGCCATCGTGCTCTACCACGTGGCGATCGCCGCCGCCGTCAGCGGCACCTTCTCCCTCCCCGCAGCGTTCGGGCTGCTCGTCCTCTCCGCCGTGGTCGCCGTGGTGGTCGGCCTGGTGCTCGGCTGGCTCACCATCAAACTGATGGGGTACCTGGGCGACGCCACCCTCCAGGTCGGCCTGACCCTGCTCGTGCCGTTCGTCAGCTACGTACTGGCCGAGGAGCTGATGGGCTCGGGCGTGCTCGCCGTCCTCACCACGGCGCTCTTCCTCGCCGAGCACACGGCGGACGCCGACGACGTCCTCGGGCGGCTCACCGGCCGGTCCTTCTGGGAGATCGTCGACACCCTCGTCACCGGCGTCGCCTTCGGACTGATCGGCCTCGAACTCCACAACGTCTTCGGCACCGCCGACGGGCGCGAACTGCGCCTGCTGGGCTGGGGGCTCGCCATCGCCGTGGTCGTCGTCGGCGTACGGCTCCTGTGGCTGCTCCCCGCCAGCTGGCTCGCCAAAAGACTGCACACCCGGCGTGACGTCAGCGAGGAGATCCCCACCAGCGTGCGCGAGACCGTCGTCATGTGGTGGGCCGGGATGCGCGGGGTGGCCTCCGTCGCGCTGGCGCTCGCGATCCCGCTGGAGACGGACGACGGCAAACCGTTCCCCGGCCGGGACGAGATCATCTTCATCGCGTTCGTCGTCATCATGGTCACCCTCGTCCTCCAGGGCCTGACCCTGCCGTGGCTCGTGCGCAAGCTCGGCGTCCGGGCGGACACCGACGCCGAGCAGGCCCTGGAGCGCGACCTCGCGATCCGTGCGGCCAAGGCCGCCAAGGCCCGCCTCAAGGAGGTCCAGAACACCGAGGAACTCCCGGAGGAGGTCCTGGAACGGCTCCAGCGGGCGGCGTACGACATCGGGGCACGGATCAGCCCCGACATGGTCGACGAGGACCGGCGCGACGCCTACGCGCAGCGCGCCAAGCGGTTCAAGGAGGTCGGCCGGATCCAGCGCGAGATGATGTCGGCCGCCCGTCACGCGGTGCTCGCCGCCCGCAGCGAGCCGGGCTCGGACCCCGAGGTGGTGGACCGGGTGCTGCGCTTCCTGGACGTGCACAGCCTGCGCTGACCCGTCGGAAGAGAACGGCGGCGACCGTTCAGCCGCGCCCTGTGCGGGGCGCCTTGTCCGGGGTCGGCACATGGCCGTTGGGCGGGGTCCGGTGGGTCTCCGCGCCCGTCAGCTCCCGCCAGTGGTCGCCCGGCGGCAGCGCCGCGGGCGACGTCACGACCCGGGGCAGCGCGTACGGGTGGTGGTCGCGGAGCCAGCCGATCATCTGCTCCCGCACGGCGCAGCGCACCGTCCAGATGTCGTCCGCGTCCTTCGCGGTGACCACCGCACGCACCTCGATCGTCGTGGGGGTGCTGTCCGTGACGGCCAGGGACCAGTCGCGGCCGTCCCAGGCTGCGCACTCGCCGAGGATGTCGCGCAGCCTGTCGCGCATCGCCGCGATCGGGGCCGAGTGGTCGAGCTGGAAGAAGACGGTGCCGGTCATCTGCACGCCGCCGCGCGACCAGTTCTCGAACGGGTTGCTCGTGAAGTAGGACACGGGCATGGTGAACCGCCGCTCGTCCCAGGTCCGCACGGTGAGGAAGGTCAGGGTGATCTCCTCCACCGTGCCCCATTCCCCGTCCACCACCACGGTGTCACCGAGCCGCACCATGTCGCCGAAGGCGATCTGGAACCCGGCGAAGAGGTTGCCGAGGGTCGACTGGGCCGCGACACCGGCGACGATGCCGAGCACACCGGCCGAGGCCAGCATCGAGGTGCCGACGGTCTGCATGGCGGGGAAGGTGAGCAGCATCGCGGCGACCGCGACCGTCGCCACCACCGCGGTGACCACACGCTGGATCAGCGTGACCTGGGTCCGGACCCGGCGGACACGGGCGGGATCGCGGGTGGAGGTCGCGTACCGGGCGTACGAGGACTGGACGATCGTGGCGGCCACGCGGATCACCAGCCAGGCCGACGCCGCGATCAGCACCAGGGTCAGGACCTGGCCGATCGCGTCCCGGTTGTCCCGCACCACGTCGGCCCGGAGCTGGCCGAAGCTGGCCCTCAGCAGCGCCGTGCAGAGCACCACCTGCATGGGCGGGCGGCAGAGCCGCAGCAGACCCCAGACAGGTGTCTCGTGATGGCGGCCGTCCGCGCGGCGCAGCAGCAGATCGACCAGCCACCCCACCAGCAGGGTGATCACCAGCGACCCGCCCAGCACGAGCAGCGGTCGCAGTACGTTCTCCATTCCGTCGTCCTCCAAGAGTCGGGGCGGGCCTGGCACCATGGAGCGCATGAACATCATGCTTTTCCACTCGACCTACGGTCTGAGGCCGGCCGTGCACGCGTCTGCCGAGCGGCTGCGCGCAGCCGGGCACGAGGTGCGCGTGCCCGATCTCTTCGAGGGGCACACCTTCGAAACGGTCGAGGACGGGATGGCCTTCAAGGAAGAGGTCGGCAAGGACGAGCTGCTCAAGCGCGCCGTGCTGGCCGCCGCGCCCTACTCCGACCAGGGCCTCGTGTACGCGGGATTCTCGTTCGGGGCGTCGGTGGCCCAGACCCTCGCGCTCGGTGACGCGAAGGCCCGCGGCCTGCTGCTGCTCCACGGCACGTCGGACATCGCCGAGAACGCCTCGGTGGACGAGCTGCCCGTCCAGCTGCACGTCGCCGACCCCGACGCCTTCGAGTCGCCGGACTGGCTGAACAGCTGGTACCTCCAGATGCAGCGGACCGGGGCCGACGTGGAGATCTACCGCTACCCCGGGGCCGGGCACCTGTACACCGACCCCGAGCTGCCCGACTTCGACCAGGACGCCGCCGAGCTGACCTGGAAGGTCGCGCTCGGCTTCCTCGCCACGCTGTAGCGCCCGGCAGGGCCGTGCACCCCGGTGCGCGGCCCTGCCCCGGCCTCCGCCGGTCAGCGCACCGGGGCGTTCACCCGCTCGACCTTCTGGGTGCCGCTGAGCGTGCGGTAGGAGCGGACCCAGGACGACGTCGCGTCCTTCGCGGTCTTGTCGGAGACCGCGTAGTAGTCCATCTGCGAGCGCTCGGCCGTCACGTCGAGGACGCCGTAGCCGTGCGAGTCCAGATCGACCCACTTCACATGGCGGTTGGCCGCCTTCACCGCCGCCGCGGCGACCAGCGACACCGTCTGCGGAGCCACCCGCAGGATGTCGTCGAGGTTGTCCGAGGTCACCGACGTCACCACGAACTCGGTCGCCGCGGAGGCGGACAGCGGATACGTCGCCGCCTTCACGGGTACGTCGTTGGCCCATGCCATATGGATGTCACCGGTGAGGAAGACCGTGTCGGAGACGCCGTTGTCCCGCAGATGGGAGATCAGCTCCTTGCGGTCGTCCGTGTAGCCGTCCCACTGGTCGACGTTGACCGCCAGCCCCTCCCCGGGCAGCCCCAGCAGCTCCGCGAGCGGCGCGAGGAGATGGGCCGGCAGCGCACCGAAGGCGACCGGCGAGATCATCACCGAGGTGCCGACCAGCTTCCAGCGGGCGTCCGACGCGGTCAGTCCGGCCTTCAGCCAGTCCAGCTGCGCCCGGCCCGTGATCGAGCGCTCCGGGTCGTCGACCGCGCCGTTGCCGATCGAGGCCTGCTCGGAACGGAAGCTGCGCAGGTCGAGCAGGTGCAGCTCGGCGAGTCCGCCGAAGCTCAGACGCCGGTAGACGGTGCCCTCGGTGGAGGCGCGGACCGGCATCCACTCGAAGTACGCCTGCTTCGCGGCGGCCATCCGGGCGGTCCAGGAGCCCTCCGTGCCGGGGGTGTGGTTCTCGGCTCCGCCCGACCAGGCGTCGTTGGCGAACTCGTGGTCGTCCCAGATCGCGATCACCGGATGGGCGGCGTGCAGCGCCTGGAGGTCGGTGTCCGTCTTGTACGTGCCGTGCCGGAGGCGGTAGTCGGCCAGGGTGGTGATCTCGTGGAGCGGGGCGTGCGGACGTACGACGGTGTCCTGGGTCGGGTAACTGCCCGACGCGTACTCGTAGATGTAGTCGCCCAGGTGCAGCACGGCGTCCAGGTCGGCACGGCCCGCGAGATGGCGGTACGGGGAGAACCAGCCGGCCTCCCAGTTGGCGCAGGACACCACGCCGAACCGGATCCCCGGGACGGCGGCCCCGGCGGCGGGCGCCGTGCGGGTGCGGCCGACGGGGGAGAGCACGCCCTGCCCGCCCTCCGCCCCGCCGGTCGCGGCCGAGAAGCGGAACCAGTACGCCGTGGCCGGACGCAGCCCCCGGACATCGGCCTTGACGGTGTGGTCGGTGGAGGCCCGTGCGACGGCCGTGCCCCGGGCCGCGATCCGGGTGAAGGCCTTGTCCTCGGAGATCTCCCAGACCACCGGCGTGCTGACGCCGAGGCCCGAGCCCGGCAGGGCGTCGGGGGAGGGGGTGACGCGGGTCCACAGGAGGATGCCGTCGGGCAGGGGGTCGCCGGAGGCGACGCCGTGCAGGAAGGCGGGGCCGTCGGCGGCGCGGGCGCCGGCGGCGGTGGCGGTGAGCACGGAGCCGGCTACCGCGGTGGCGGCGGCGGCCTTGACGACCGTGCGGCGGCTGGGTGTTGCGGAGAGGTGTCGTCTGGTCACGGGCCATCACCCTACTGGCGGGTAGAGCGAACAGGCGGGCGAACAAAGGAAGTTCGCCCGCCTGTTGGCCGGATGTCGCCAGGAGTTACGCCCGTTGTCCCTGCCGCGCCGCGGGTTCTCCCGTCACGCGGCCGGTCCGCAGGTGCGGGTCAGCCCTTCAGCGCCTTGGTGATCGCCGTGTTGAAGTCGGCCACGGTCATGGGGGCGTTCTCGCTGCCTGCCGCGGTGAGCTTCTTGCCGTCCATCTTGAGCGTCGGCGTGCCCTGGACCCCGCTCTTGTCGAACGCCTTGGACATCTTGATCGCCCAGGCGTCGTACGTGCCGTCCTCGACGTCCTTCTGGAACGCCTTGTTGCCCTTCAGTGCGTCCACCGAGTCCGCCACCTCGATCAGGTAGCTGTCCTTGGCGAACTTGTCGTTCGTCTCCTCGGGGTGGTACTTCGCGGAGTACAGCGCGGTCTTGTACTCCAGGAAGGCGTCCGGGCTCACGTTCAGCGCCGCACCCAGCGCGCTCAGGGCGTTCTTCGAACCCTCACCGCTGTCCGAGTTGTCGATGAAGGTCGCGCCGACGTACTTGATCTTGTACTTGCCCGCGTCGACGTCCTTGGCCACGGTCTCGCCGACCGTCTGCTCGAACGTGGCGCAGATCGGGCAGCGCGAGTCCTCGTACAGCTCCAGGGTCTTCTTGGCGCTCGACTCGCCGATCACGACGGTCGTGCCGTCGTCGCCCGAGGTGTTCTTGGGAGCGGTGACGTTCTTGGCGTCCGCGGCGGCCTCCCAGGCGGAGGGCTTGTTCAACTGCATCACGCCGTAGCTGACCGCACCGGCGACCGCGAGCACGGCCACGACCGACACGCCGACGACGACCTGCTTGCGTACCTTGTCCTTCTTGGCCTGGCGCTCGCGCTCCGCGCGCAGCCGCTCGCGGGCGGCGGACTTGTTGGCCTGGGTGTTGCGCTTGCTCATGTGGGTGCTCCGTGGAGGTGGGGATGGCTCGAAGGGGTCGTGCCGCGACTCAGGCTGAGGTGAGGGCCGAGAGCGGCGGGCCCCTCCGTCCCACGGAGTGCACCAGGAAGCGGGCCGGGGCGAGCGGGTGCGGACGTCCGGCGCGCCGGGCGCCGGACCGTACGCGCCGCCGTGCCGTGCCCACCACGGCGACCGCGGTGAGCAGCGGCCGGAAGGCGACGGCCGCCGCCGCGCGCAGCAGCCCCGCGAGCGCCGACTCGCCGCGCCGCAGCCAGGCGGCGGCCAGCAGGCCCACCGCCACGTGCGCGGCCAGCAGCAGCCAGGGGACGGCGGGTCCCGGCGAGGCCAGCAGGGCGACGGCGTGGTCGCCCTTGCCGGTCACCCCGGCCAGCGGCGCGCCGACCGAGGCGACACCGGAGAGCCCGTCGGCACCGCGTCCGGCCTCGCCGCCGCAGAGCACGTCGACCCCCACGGAGCGCAGCGGGCCCGCGATCGGGCCGCCCGCCGCCCCGTAACAGAGGTGCTGGCCGGTGGTGAACACCGTGTCGGCGGCCAGCTCCAGCGGAACCAGCAGCCCGGCGATCGCTCCGAAGCCGCGCTCCCGGCCGGCCAGCGCGAACGCCACGGCGAAGACGGCCCCGGCCAGCAGCGCCACAGCGGTCAGCGGCAGCGGCACCCGGGAGAGCAGCACATGGGACGCGGACGAGAGCGTGACGACGAGCGCGGTGAACAGCGCCGCGCGTACCGCTCTGATCTGTGTCCCTGATACGTCCATCGCCGGAGAGTGTGTCATGCGTTCCTGTAAGCGAGCCTTAAGGACGCCGCGCGGGAAGCCGGGGGCCTCCCGCGCGCGAGTCCTACAGGCCCGGGATGCGGCCGTTGCGGAAGAGGTCGACGAAGATCTGGTGGTCGGCGCGGGCCCGCGCGCCGTAGCCGTGCGCGAAGTCCACCAGCAGATCGGCGAACCCCTCCTCGTCGGCCGCGATGGCCGCGTCGATCGCGCGCTCCGTGGAGAACGGCACCAGCGAGTGCCCGCTCTCGTCGTCCGCCGCGGAGTGCATCGTCGCGGTGGCCCGGCCGAGGTCGGCGACCACCGCCGCGATCTCCTCCGGCTCGTCGATGTCGGACCACTCCAGATCGACCGCGTACGGAGAGACCTCGGCGACCAGCTGCCCCGCCCCGTCCAGCTCGGTCCAGCCGAGCCACGGGTCGGCGTGCGCCTGGAGCGCGCGCTGCGAGATCACCGTGCGGTGTCCCTCGTGCTGGAAGTAGTCCCGCACGGCCGCGTCGGTGATGTGCCGGGAGACGGCGGGGACCTGCGCCTGCTTGACGTAGATCACCACGTCGTTCTCCAGGGCGTCGCTGTTGCCCTCCAGCAGGATGTTGTACGAGGGCAGGCCGGCCGACCCGATGCCGATGCCCCGGCGGCCGACGACGTCCTTCACCCGGTACGAGTCGGGCCGCGTGAGACTGGACTCCGGCAGCGTCTCCAGATAGCCGTCGAAGGCCGCGAGCACCTTGTAGCGCGTCGCCGCGTCCAGGTCGATCGCGCCGCCGTCGGCGGTGAACCGGCGCTCGAAGTCCCGGATCTCCGTCATCGAGTCCAGCAGGCCGAACCGGGTCAGCGCGCGGGCGTCGCGCAGCGCGCCGAGCAGCGGGCCGTCGGCGGTGTCCAGGGTGAAGGGGGGCACCTCGTCATTCTTGGCGCCCGTCGCCAGCGCATGGATCCGCTCCCGGTACGCGGCGGCGTAGACCCGGACCAGCTCCGTGATCTGGTCGTCGCCCAGCGCCTTCGCGTAACCGATCAGGGCGACGGAGGCGGCGAAGCGCTTGAGATCCCAGGTGAAGGGGCCCACATAGGCCTCGTCGAAGTCGTTGACGTTGAACACGAGCCGGCCGTTGGCGTCCATGTACGTGCCGAAGTTCTCGGCGTGCAGGTCGCCGTGGATCCACACCCTGCTCGTGCGCTCGTCCAGGTAGGCCCCGGAGTGCTGCTCGCGGTCCAGGTCGGCGTAGAACAGGCCGGCCGAGCCCCGGTAGAACGCGAACGCCGAGCCCGCCATCTTGCGGAACTTGACCCGGAAGGCTGCGGGGTCGGCGGCCATGAGCTGCCCGAACGCGGTGTCGAAAACTGCGAGAATCTGCTCCCCGCGCTCTTCCGCGCCGGTCTGCGTGTCCGACATCGCTGGGTGCCTCCTGGTACATGGCGTTCATGACAAAAGGGACGGGCGTCCCCGCCCTTCCAACGCGCGACCGTACCCCGGAGTGCCCGCCGCCTGTCACTCCGGAGACGTAGACTTCCACGCTGTCGACCCCAGCCGTCATCCCGAGTTTCCCCGGAGGCACAGCGCCGTGAGCAAGCCGCCATTCACGCACCTGCACGTCCACACCCAGTACTCGCTGCTGGACGGTGCCGCGCGGCTCAAGGACATGTTCGAGGCGGCGAACACGATGGGCATGTCGCACATCGCCATGACCGACCACGGCAACCTCCACGGCGCCTACGACTTCTTCCACTCGGCCCAGAAGGCCGGGGTGACGCCGATCATCGGGATCGAGGCCTACGTCGCCCCCGAGTCGCGCAAGCACAAGCGCAAGATCCAGTGGGGCCAGCCGCACCAGAAGCGGGACGACGTCTCGGGTTCCGGTGGTTACACCCACAAGACGATCTGGGCTTCCAACAGCACCGGTCTGCACAACCTCTTCAAGCTCTCCTCGGACGCGTACGCCGAGGGCTGGCTGCAGAAGTGGCCCCGCATGGACAGGGAGACCATCTCCCAGTGGTCCGAGGGCCTGATCGCCTCCACCGGGTGCCCGTCCGGCGAGGTGCAGACCCGGCTGCGGCTCGGGCAGTTCGACGAGGCGGTCCAGGCGGCCTCCGACTACAAGGACATCTTCGGCGAGGGCAAGTACTTCCTGGAGCTGATGGACCACGGCATCGAGATCGAGCGCCGGGTCCGCGACGGGCTGCTGGAGATCGGCAAGAAGCTCGGCATCCCGCCGCTCGTGACGAACGACTCGCACTACACCTACGCCAACGAGGCGACCGCGCACGACGCGCTGCTCTGCATCCAGACCGGCAAGAACCTCTCCGACCCCGACCGCTTCCGCTTCGACGGCACGGGCTACTACCTCAAGACGACGGACGAGATGTACGCCGTCGACTCCTCGGACGCCTGGCAGGAGGGCTGCGCCAACACCCTCCTGGTCGCACAGCAGATCGACACCACCGGCATGTTCGAGAAGCGCGACCTGATGCCGAAGTTCGACATCCCGGAGGGCTTCACCGAGGTCACCTGGTTCCAGGAGGAGGTCCGGGTCGGCATGGGCCGCCGCTACCCCGCGGGCGTCCCCGAGGACCGGCAGAAGCAGGCCGAGTACGAGATGGACATCATCATCCAGATGGGGTTCCCGGGGTACTTCCTCGTCGTCGCCGACTTCATCATGTGGGCCAAGAACAACGGCATCGCAGTGGGCCCCGGCCGTGGGTCCGCCGCCGGTTCGATCGTCGCGTACGCCATGGGCATCACCGACCTCGACCCCATCACCCACGGGCTGATCTTCGAGCGCTTCCTCAACCCCGAGCGCGTCTCCATGCCCGACGTCGACATCGACTTCGACGAGCGCAGGCGCGTCGAGGTGATCCGGTACGTGACCGAGAAGTACGGCGCCGACAAGGTCGCCATGATCGGCACCTACGGCAAGATCAAGGCCAAGAACGCCATCAAGGACTCCGCGCGCGTCCTCGGCTACCCGTACGCGATGGGTGACCGCCTCACCAAGGCCATGCCCGCCGACGTCCTCGGCAAGGGGATCGACCTCAGCGGCATCACCGACCCCAAGCACCCGCGCTACAGCGAGGCGGGCGAGATCCGGGGGATGTACGAGAACGAGCCCGACGTCCAGAAGGTCATCGACACGGCGAAGGGCGTCGAGGGCCTCGTCCGTCAGATGGGTGTGCACGCCGCCGGCGTGATCATGTCCAGCGAGCCCATCGTCGACCACGCCCCGGTCTGGGTGCGGCACACCGACGGCGTCACCATCACGCAGTGGGACTACCCGCAGTGCGAGTCGCTCGGCCTGCTGAAGATGGACTTCCTCGGCCTGCGCAACCTGACGATCATGGACGACGCCATCAAGATGGTGAAGGCCAACAAGGGCGTCGACCTGGAGATGCTCTCCCTGCCGCTGGACGACCCCAAGACGTACGAGCTGCTCTGCCGCGGTGACACGCTCGGGGTGTTCCAGTTCGACGGCGGACCCATGCGTTCGCTGCTGCGCCAGATGCAGCCCGACAACTTCGAGGACATCTCCGCCGTCTCGGCCCTCTACCGGCCGGGCCCGATGGGAATGAACTCGCACACGAACTACGCCGAGCGCAAGAACGCCCGGCAGGAGATCACCCCGATCCACCCGGAGCTGGAGGAGCCCCTCAAGGAGGTCCTCGGGCTCACCTACGGCCTGATCGTCTACCAGGAGCAGGTGCAGAAGGCCGCCCAGATCGTCGCCGGGTACTCGCTCGGCGAGGCCGACATCCTGCGCCGTGTGATGGGCAAGAAGAAGGCCGACGAGCTGGCGAAGAACTTCGTCCTCTTCGAGGCGGGCGCCAAGAAGAACGGCTTCTCCGACGCGGCGATCAAGGCCCTGTGGGACGTCCTGGTGCCCTTCGCCGGATACGCGTTCAACAAGGCGCACTCCTCGGCGTACGGCCTGGTCACCTACTGGACCGCCTACCTCAAGGCGAACTACCCCGCCGAGTACATGGCGGCCCTGCTGACCTCCGTCAAAGACGACAAGGACAAGTCGGCGGTCTACCTCAACGAGTGCCGCCGCATGGGCATCAAGGTGCTCCCGCCGAACGTCAACGAGTCCGAGTCGAACTTCGCCGCCCAGGGCGACGACGTGATCCTCTTCGGGCTGACCGCCGTCCGCAACGTCGGGCAGAACGTGGTCGACTCGATCATCAGGTGCCGCAAGGCGAAGGGGAAGTACTCCACGTTCCCCGACTTCCTCGACAAGGTCGAGGCGGTCGTCTGCAACAAGCGCACCGTCGAATCGCTGATCAAGGCCGGCGCCTTCGACGAGATGGGGCACACCCGCAAGGGACTCGTCGCCCACCACGAGCCGATGATCGACAACGTGGTGCAGGTCAAGCGCAAGGAGGCCGAGGGACAGTTCGACCTCTTCGGCGGCGGCGAGACGGACAGCGACGAGCCCGGCTTCGGTCTCGACGTGGAGTTCTCCGACATCGAGTGGGAGAAGTCCTACCTGCTCGCGCAGGAGCGCGAGATGCTCGGCCTGTACGTCTCCGACCACCCGCTGTTCGGCCTGGAGCACGTCCTGTCCGACAAGTCGGACGCGGCGATCTCGCAGCTCACCGGCGGTGAGCACTCCGACGGTGCGATCGTCACCGTGGGCGGCATCATCTCCGGCCTCCAGCGCAAGATGACCAAGCAGGGCAACGCCTGGGCCATCGCCACCGTGGAGGACCTCGCCGGCTCCATCGAGTGCATGTTCTTCCCCGCGACCTACCAGCTGGTCTCCACCCAGCTCGTCGAGGACACCGTCGTCTTCGTCAAGGGACGCCTCGACAAGCGCGAGGACGTGCCGCGCCTGGTCGCCATGGAGATGCAGGTCCCCGACATCTCCAACGCGGGGACCAACGCGCCCGTCGTCCTGACCATCCCCACGGTCCGGGTCACCCCGCCCATGGTCAGCCGGCTCGGCGAGGTGCTCAGCAACCACCGGGGCGACACCGAGGTGCGCATCAGGCTCCAGGGCCCGCGCAAGACCACCGTCCTCCGGCTCGACCGGCACCGCGTCAAGCCGGACCCCGCCCTCTTCGGCGACCTGAAGGTGCTGCTCGGCCCGTCCTGCCTGGCCGGCTGACGACCGTCCCCGCACCCGCGAGAGGGGCGCCCCGCCACTGGCGGGGCGCCCCTCTCGGCCTGCCGGCCCGGTGGGCCGTCAGTTGTGGCCGAAGCGCTTCTGGTGCTTGCGCGCAACGTCGGACGGGCTGCCCTGGGCCTGCGACTGGGGCTGGGTCTGCGACTCGTACGCCGTCGACTTGGCCTCCTCGGCGCCGCGCTCCGCGGCGGACGCGCGGTCGTGCTGGCTGCCCTGCTTACGGTTCTTGTTCTTCGCCATCGTGATGCCTCCTGAGAGAGATCTGGGGGGTCCAGAACCGCTGTCAGACTCACATAGCACCGTAAAGGCCGCATGTTGGATCATTACCGAGCGTAGTAGGCGCGGTATCATGCGCCGCCCTCGGATCCGCCACGCCGATGATCGAGTTCCGGACCTTAACCCCCTCGCCGTCGGGCAGACTCGAAGGAAACCCTGAGTAAGCGAACGCCGGGCCGGCGGACCCACCCCCACGTCAGGGCCGCCGATCCGCTCCCGAGTTGGAAGAGGGTGGAACGCGTGGACCGTTGCGTCGTCCTGGTGGACGCCGGCTACTTGCTGGGCGCAGCCGCGAGTCTGCTGGCCGGAGAGCCCGCCCGTTCCCGCATCACCGTCGACCACGCGGCCCTGATCCAGGGACTGCGCGAGCGCGCGGAGGCCGATACGGAACAGCCCCTGCTGCGCATCTACTGGTTCGACGGCGCACCCGACCGTGTGCCGCAGCCCGAGCACCGCAGGCTGCGGGTCATGTCGCGGGTGACCGTTCGGCTGGGCGCGCTCACCCGCAGTGACGGACGCTGGGCGCAGAAGGGCGTCGACGCGGCCATGCACGCCGAGCTGACCGAGCTGGCCAGGAACCGCGCCTGCTCCGACGTGGTGCTCGTGACCGGTGACGGCGATCTGCTGCCCGGGCTCATGTCCGCCAAGGAGCACGGCGTCGCCGTCCACCTCTGGGCCGTCCAGGCCGCCGACGGCGACTACAACCAGTCCGAGGACCTGGTCGCCGAGGCCGACGAGCGGCGGGTGCTCGACCGGGCCTGGATCACCAAGGCCGTACGGGCCAAGGAGACGGGCGGCGTGTGCGCGCCCGCGCCCGTCCCGCGCCCCGAGATCGCCGCGATCCTCTCCGCGCCGCTGCCCGAGGCCGCCCTCGCCGCCTCCGCCGAACGCGCCTCGGAGGCCCAGGCCGCCGCGGCCCGCAACGGCACCGGCACGGCGGCCCCGGAAGAGGCCCCGCATCCCCAGCCCGCGCCCGGGCACAAGGGCGTCCCCACCCCCAAGGACCTGGCGAGCCTGCGCGCCCCCGGAGCCCAGACCGCGCAGCACACCCCGCAGCCGCCCGCCGCCAACGCGACCCTGCGCTGGTCGTCGGACAAGGGGTGGGTCGAGCGCGGCGGGCCGCTCGGCGAACCGGCCGAGACCGCGTCCCTGCCGACCCTGGCCCAGCTCACCAGCGCCGAACAGCGCTGGGCGGACCGGGAGGAGGACATCACCACCGTCGGCGGTGACCCCTTCGAGGTCGGCCAGGTCTTCGCCCGGCGCTGGATGGAACGGCTGCCGGAGACCGTCCACCTGCAGAAGCTGTCCACGATGTACCCCCGCATCCCGCACCGGATCGACGGGGAACTGCTGAGATACGCGGCGCGCTTCGGGCTGCTCGCGCACAAGGACGACCAGATCGACGAGCACGACCGCTATGCCATCAGGGCGGGGTTCTGGCGCGAGATCGACGTACGGGCCGCCGCGGAGCACGCCCCCCCGGCGGAGTGAGCGGGGCGGCACTGCCCGGCCCCGGACGCAATACGGGGCATCCGACCCCGTAGGCTCCTACCTCGTGAGTACGGGCACAGCACACGCTACGGGCGCAGCGCAGGGCACGGGCACGGCACAGGCGGAGACCGTGTGCGCGGTGCGCGATCTGGTCAAGACCTACCCAGCCGTCCGCGGCCGGCGTGGCCGCGCCGCCACCCCCGAGGTGCGCGCCACCGACGGGGTCCGCCTCGACGTCCGGCGTGGCGAGATCTTCGGACTGCTCGGGCCCAACGGCGCGGGCAAGTCCACGCTCGTACGTCAGCTCACCGGCCTGATGCGTCCCGACTCCGGGAGCGTCGAGGTGCTGGGGCACGACCTCGTGCGCCACCCCGAGCGGGCCTCGCGGCTCATCGGCTACCTGGGCCAGGAGTCCACCGCCCTCGACGAACTGACGGTGTCGCTCGCCGCGGAGACCACCGGACGGCTCAGGGGCCTGCCGGTACGGGAGGCGCGTGCCGCGCGCGACGAGGTGCTGGAGGAGCTCGGGCTCACCGGCCTCGCCGGACGCCCGCTGAGGAAGCTGTCCGGCGGTCAGCGCAGGCTCGCCTGTTTCGCGGCGACGCTGGTCGGCGAGCGCCCCGTCCTGGTGCTGGACGAGCCGACGGCCGGCATGGACCCCGTGGCCCGCCGCTCCGTCTGGTCCGCCGTCGACCGGCGGCGGGCCGAGCACGGGGCGACGGTGCTGCTCGTGACCCACAACGTCATCGAGGCGGAGACGGTCCTGGACCGGGTCGCCGTCATGGAGCGCGGCAAGGTCATCGCCTGCGACACCCCGGCCGGGCTCAAGGAGCAGGTGGCCGGCGAGGTGCGGGTCGAGCTGGTGTGGCGCGAGCGCGCCCCGCTGGACGTCCCGGAGGTGGCGGCGCTCCGCGAGTCCGCGCAGGAGTCGGGGCGCAAGTGGGTGCTGCGGCTCGGACCCGACGAGGCACGCGCCGCGGTGGCCGCGGTGACCGGCGGGGAGGCCTTCTCCTCGCTCGACGACTTCACGCTGGCCACACCCAGCCTGGAGGACGTCTATCTGGCGCTCGGCGGGGACGCCGCCAGGGCCTCCGAGGGACTGGTGAAGGCGTGAGCAGGACGGTGGACGTGTCGCGATACGTGTCGGAGTCGGACGGGAGCGCTGCCAGGTGACGAGCATCGTTCCCACGGAGCCCGCGAAAGTGGCCGGGCCGAAGGTGAGGACCTCCGCCGTGCGCACGACAGGACGCCCCGTCCGTACCGCTCCCGCGGACCTCGCGCCGCGGGCCAGGCTGCTCCCGTCGCTGGCCGCCGTGTACCGGGCGCAGCTCTCGCGGGCGAGGGTGGCCCGGATCCCGCTGCTGTTCGTCGCGACCTTCCAGTCCGTCGGGATCATGGTGCTGATGCGGGGCGTCGTCGACGGCGGTGCGGAGGCACGGGCCGTCGTCGCCGGTTCCGCCGTGCTGGTCGTGGCCTTCGTCGCGCTCAATCTGCTCGCCCAGTACTTCGGCCAGCTCCGGGCCGGCGGCGGGCTCGACCACTACGCGACGCTGCCGGTGCCGCCCGCCGCGGTGGTGCTGGGGGCGGCGGGCGCGTACGCCTCGTTCACCGTGCCGGGCACGATCGTCACGGCGGTGGCCGGCAGCGCGCTCTTCGGGCTCCCGATGACGCACCTGTGGGTGCTCGTCGCCGTCATCCCGCTCTCCGGGGCCGCGCTCTCCGGGCTCGGTGCCGCGCTCGGGCTGCTCGCGCCCCGGCAGGAGGTGGCGACGCTGCTCGGGCAGCTGGGCATGTCTGCGGCGCTGCTGCTGGGTGTGCTCCCGGCCGAACGGCTGCCCGGACCGGTCGGATGGGCGCGGGATCTGCTCCCTTCGACGTACGGAGTCGAGGCGCTGGCCCGGTCCTTCGACGCCCACCCCGACTGGGCGGTCGTCGCCCTCGACCTCGCGGTGTGCGCGGCGGTCGGTGTGCTCTCGCTGGCCGTGGCCACCTGGGCGTACCGGCGTGCGGCGGTCCGGTGAGGCGGCGCCCGCGTCGGCCTGGCACGATGGCACCGTGACCGCACCGTTGACGCCGCCGCACCAGCCCCAGCCGAACGACCCGTGGCAGGCCCCGCCCTCCGGGTCGCATCTCCTGCCCGGTGAGCAGTCGGGCCCGGAGGAGCGGCGTGCGGAGCTGAGGCAGGCCGCGGTGCTCGCCGCGGTGCTGACGGTGGCGGGAGTCGGCCTCGGGCTGCTCTGGCTGTGGCTGGCGCCCCGGGTGCCGCTCGTCTCCGACGACACCGCCGTGTTCCTCAAGAACAGCGAGGGCGAGGAAGCCATCGGGGCCGACGGCACGTTCGTGCTGCTGGCACTCGCCTTCGGCCTCGTCTCGGCGGCCGTCGTCTTCCTCCTCCGCCGGCGCGGGGGCATCCCGCTGGTGGTGGGGCTCGCCCTGGGCGGGCTGCTCGGCTCGCTGCTGGCGTGGGGGATCGGCACGTGGTTCGGGCCGACGTCCGACGTGGTGGCCCATGCCAAGGAGGTCGGCAAGGGGGTCACCTTCGACGCTCCGCTGGAGCTGCACGCGGTGGGGGCGGCGATGCTCGCCTGGCCCATCGCAGCGATGATCGTCCACCTGGGGCTGACGGCGCTGTTCGGGCCGCGGGATCCGGAGCCGGAGTGGGCGGGCTCCTACGGGACCCCGCAGTCGGAGCCCGGGCCGGGTAACGCCTTCGGGCCGACACCCGGTGCGCCGGCGGAGCCCGGGGCCGAGGGCGGCCGTCCGGAGCGTCCGTAGCGGACCGGTCCTGTCCGGTGCCTCCTGCTCACATCCGGGTCGTTTCCGCGCCGGGGTCGAGGGCAGGCGAGTGGGTGAACGCCTACGAAAGGACCGACATGAGTGCCGGAGAGAAGTCCAAGGCCAAGACCGAGCAGATCGTCGGGAAGGCCGTACGCAAGGTGGCCCACGCGGTCGGCGACGACACCACCGCGGCCAAGGGAGCGGCACTGGAGGCCCGGGGCAAGGGACGGGACACCAAGGAGAAGTCGAAGGACGCCTTCAAGCACTGAGGGCGCCTTCCGCCCCGCGATTCAGCGGGGCGCGCCGGCGGCGCACCGTACACAGGTCGTCGCCGCCGGGCGCACCTCCAGACGGCCCGGTGGGATCGGCTCACCGCACCCCTCGCAGCGGCCGTAGTCGCCTCGCTCCAGACGCTCCAGGGCCCGGTCCACCTCATCCAGGTGGTCCCGCGCCTGAGCCAGCAGTGAGGCGACATGGGCCCGCTCGAAGGCGGTGCTGGATCCCTCGGGGTCGTGTTCGTCGTCGACCGCCACCAGCGCGTTCGCCTCGACGATCCCCTCGAAGTCACTGTGCAGCGCCGCGATACGGGCATCCGTGTCGCGGCGTTCCGCTGTCAGCCGCTCCCGGACCACCTCGTCGGAAGGAACATCGTTCATCCAGGCGAGAACGGTCGCACCCCCGGTCCGCATTCCGCGGACCACCGGAGGACCGGGCCTACGCCCGGCCGATCGGGGCCAGCGTGGCCTCGGTCAGGGCGGCCAGGTCCGCGGCCGAGAGTTCGACCTCCAGGCCGCGGCGGCCCGCCGAGACACAGATCGTGGCGTGCGACCCGGCCGACGCGTCCAGCACCGTACGCAGGCGCTTGCGCTGGCCCAGGGGAGAGATGCCGCCCCGCACATAGCCCGTGGTGCGCTCCGCGGCGGCCGGGTCCGCCATGGCGGACCGCTTGCCCCCCACCGCCGATGCCAGTGCCTTGAGGTCCAGGGACCCCGCGACGGGGACGACGGCGACGACCAGCTCGCCGTCGACGTCGGCGACCAGGGTCTTGAACACCCGGTCGGCGGAGACGCCGAGAGCCTCGGCCGCCTCCTCGCCGTAGGACGGGGAGGAGGGGTCGTGGTCGTACGAGTGGACCGTGAACGCGGTGCCGGCCGCGGTCAGGGCGACCGTGGCCGGGGTCCCGCCGGGCTGCTGCTTCCTGGACTTCTTCGCCACCGGGCAGGTCCTCGGGTCAGTTGGGGTACGTGGGATCGCGGGTCAGGTCGGCCGCCGGCAGCGACGGCAGGTGCCGGATGACGGCGGTCTCCTTGCGCAGGAGCGCCAGCTCCTCGCGCAGCCGGGTCGCGGTGTCCGGGGCCTGGAGCAGCCGCTGCTTCGACGGGACGTCGAGCACGGCCGCGGCGGCCACCAGGTAGGAGACGACGGAGGGGTCGTCGGGCAGGTCCGCGCCGGTCGTCAGGGAACGCTCGCTCGCCCCGGCCAGCCGCTTCTGGTAGCTGCGGAAGGCGCGCAGGACGCCCTCCGCGAGGGCCCCCGCCTCGTCCGAGGGGGAGTCCTCGCCCTCGGCGGCCCCCGGGTCCTCGGGCAGTTCCTCGACCTCGGCCGTCAGGAACGGGCCGCTCGCGTCGACGGAGAGCAGCCTGACCCGGGTGGTGCCGGTCGCCAGGACCTCGTAGCTGCCGTCGGCGCGCTCACGGATCTTCGCCGCGTCCGCGACGCAGCCGACCCGGTGGAAGGTCTGGATGGGATCGGGCCCGAAGCCGTCGGCCGGGGCCCGCTCCACGGGAGGCGCGGTGGCGGCCGTGTCCGGCATGCCGGTGGCCGTCGGGGCGGTCTCGCGGCCGTCGCGGATCGCGACCACCACGAAGCGGCGCGGTTCGTCCTCGTCGATCGCGAGCAGGTCGCGCATCATGGCGCGATAACGCTCCTCGAAGACGTTGAGCGGCAGCACGAGGCCGGGGAACAGCACCGCGTTCAGCGGAAAGAGAGGCAGGCGAGCGGTGGTCACAGCCGCCAAGCCTAATGGCCGCGGCGCCCGCTGTGTTCCGGCCGTCCGCACAGGGGCGTGGAAGAGGCCACCCGGAGCCTGACATCCGCCCGGGCGTCGAGGAATCCCCCGAGCGCCTCCCCGGTCACGGACGCCCACGGGAACGACGTCGCGTACGGTCCGATCAGCCGGAACTGCTCCAGCGCCTCGGCCGCGCGGCCCCGCGCCACCAGGACGTAGGCGAGGAGGTTGCGGACCTCCGCCGGCCAGGGGTCGCCGGGAGGGAAACCCGCCGAGAACCTGATCGCGAGGTCGGCGGCCGCGTCGACCCGGTCCGCCTGCACGGAGTTCGCCCGCGCGGCGGCCTCCTCGTCCCGCAGCAGGGCGAAGGCGGCCCGTACGGGGAGCGCCTGTACCAGGGAGTCCCCGGCGGCGTCCTGCGCGGCCTGCTCGGCGAAGTCGAAGCATTCGCGGTGGGAGCCGTACCACTCGGCCGAGAGGTACCGCAGCGCGGCGACATGGCTGCCGTAGTGGTGCGGGGAGCGGCGCACGGCCTGCTCCCACAGCGACTCGAAGACCGTGTGCGTGGCATGCGTGCCCCGGGCGTGGTCGAGCGCGAGCCGCCACGGCACCGGGTCGCGGGGGTCGGCCTCGGCCGCCGCCGTGATCAGCGGACCCACCTCACGCAGCAGCTCGGCGTGGGCGGGGGACTCCCAGGCGCGGCGCACCGCCAGCGCGGCCTTGACGAGCAGGGCGTCCGGATCGCGCGGGGCGGCGGCCAGCCACTCCGTGAGCCAGCCGTCACGGCCGCGCGCGAAGGCGACCAGCCGGGCCAGGGTGCGGTCGCGGGCCTCCCAGTCGGTGGCGTCCCGGGTGGTGGCGAGGAGCTTGGCCGCGGGTTCGTAGTCGCCCAGGGCGGCCGCCACCAGCGCGGGGGAGAGCCGCTCGTCGGGGGCGTCGAGCATCACCGCGTCGTCCGACGGCAGCCCGGCGGACAGCCCGGGGCCGTACCGGAACGTACGCGCGGAACTCAGCAGTGCGCGAAGGAAGGCCATGGTGCAGACCATTGAAAAGCCCAGGTGGGGGCGGCGCCAGAGGGGCACTGTGAAGCTTCTGTAGCGAGTGGGAGGGTTGCCCTGGACGAGGTCAAGAAAAGGCAAAGGAAGCGCGGCCGGGTGGCTTGATTCCGGCGTTTCCGTTGCCGATAACCGCCCGTCCTGCCGGGCCTCGACCGGTCTTTCGACCACTGTGCCGACAGGGCTCCGGCCGGGCGGGACGCCGGCCCCCGGTCAGCCCCGCCGCAGCAGTCTGGACGCCCCCGCCGCCACCGTCGTGGCCAATATCCACCCCAGCAGCACGAGAGCCGCCGCGGTCCACTGCCAGCCGCCCTCCAGCAGCCAGTAACCGTCCTGCCCGAGATCGATCACCGGCACCAGCAGATCCAGTGCGTACAGCGCGGGATTCCACTGCGGATGCTCGCCCCCCTTGATCGACTCGGGGCGGTACTGCGAGAAGGCCACCGCCCCCGCCGCCCACAGCACCGCCATCCAGACCAGGGCCCGGCCCGGCCGGTAGCCGTACGCCACCGTCCAGTCCTGGAGATAGCCCCAGATCCTCCCGGCGGGCGGCAGCGTCTCGCGCCGCCGCCGCTGCTTGGCCAGCAGCACCTCGCGGGCGTCCGCGTCTTCCCCGCAGCTGCGGAGCACTGCCGCGAGACGCTCGTACGGCTCCGGCACGTACTCCGGGGTCGCGGCCAGCACCCAGTCCAGGCGGCGGGAGAGCGGGAAATGGCCGTACGGGACGAGGTTCTCGTAGACGAAGCCGCCCATCGCCAGGCCGCCCGGGCCGGGCCAGCTGGTCGAGACGTCGATCAGCGTCACCACCTTCGCGCCGTTCAGCACGACCCGGCCCTCCCGCGGGCGCTCCGCGTTGAAGCGCAGCTCGGGGGTGACGATCCGGCGCAGCGACAGCTCCTCGCGGTCGGCGAGCACGAACCGGGCCTTGTGCAGGTCCACCGCGTCCCCGAACCGTCCGTCGTCGAGCCGCACCGCCCCCCGGCACTCGAAGACCTGCGCCCGTGTCCCGCGCGCCGGGCCTCCGCCGCGGGCGATGCCGAACGGGGGAGTGGTGCCCTGGTTCCCCGTGTCGATGCTCACCCAGGCCTCCGTCATGTAGAGCGTGCGCTCCACGCTCAGCTGCGGGGCGTTCAGCGCCCGCCGCCCGTCCGTGGCGCGCAGCCGGCTGCCGCGCAGGCTCAGCGAACCGCCGACCTTCGCCCCGCGCAGGCTCAGCTCGCCGCGCGTCTCGATCATCTCGGCCTGCAGGTCCTGCGCCACCGACATCCCGTCGCCCACGAAGGCGCGGCCGCGCCGGTCGGGGCCGATCCAGATCTGGTTGATCAGCAGATCCGTGCCGATCTGGGCGTCGGTGAGCCGGATGCCGCGCTCGATCCGGCAGCGCGGCAGATGCAGGTCGCCCTCCGTGTGCAGCCGGGCCGCGTCCAGCCTCGGCACCGCGCAGCCCACCATCCGCAGGGTGGTGAAGTAGCACTCGGGCAGGACGACCTCCTGCTCGAAGCGGCAGCCCGTCAGCTCGACGTACGGAGAGACCCGGCCGCCCGCCAGGTCCAGCTTCCCGGTGATCCGTACGCCCCGGAGTTTCAGCGCCGCCACCCGCCCCGGCCGCGCGGGCGGGCCGTCCAGGAGCAGGCGCGCCACCGTGCGCGCGCCCACGCTGCGCTCGGGGCCCCAGGGGTGCGGGGCGAAGGGATCGTCACGCACCGCGTCGTGCGAGCGCAGATCGTAGGTCGTGCCGTTCCGGAAGGACTGCCACATGCCCAGCTCCGCGGCGCTGAGCCCGTCGGGGATCCCGCCGTCCTGCGGTTCCGTCACTGCACCACCTCCGCACGCGCGGATCACCCCGCGCCCGTACCGTCGTTCTTCCCTCTGCGTGACCGTGTGAAAGCTAACGGTCAGCAGTGACAGCCGGGACATGTATCAGCCAGTGATACGGGCGACCGGACGCCTGAACCGGTCTGAGAGAATTGCGGTGTGATCTCTCGAATCGATCTGCGCGGTACCGCCCTCCCCGAGGGCGGCGCCCTGCGCGACCTGCTGCCCCGTGCCGAGTTCGACGTGGAAGCCGCCCTGGAGACGGTGCGGCCCATCTGCGAGGACGTACGCCATCGTGGCTCGGCGGCAGTGATCGACTGGGGGGAGAAGTTCGACGGCGTCCGCCTGGACTCGATCCGGGTCCCCGCCGGTGCGATCACCGAGGCGCTGGAGCAGCTCGACCCCGCCGTGCGCGCCGCCCTGGAGGAGTCGATCCGCCGCGCCCGTCTCGTCCACCGTGAGCAGCGCCGCACCACGCACACCACCCAGGTCGTCCCCGGCGGCACCGTCACCGAGAAGTGGGTGCCCGTCGAGCGCGTCGGGCTCTACGTGCCGGGCGGGCGCGCGGTCTACCCGTCCTCCGTCGTGATGAACGTCGTCCCGGCCCAGGAGGCCGGTGTCGAGGGCCTCGCCGTCGCCTCACCGCCCCAGAAGGAGTTCGGCGGACTGCCGCACCCCACGATCCTGGCCGCCTGCGCGCTCCTCGGCGTCGACGAGGTGTACGCCGCCGGAGGCTCCCAGGCCGTCGCGATGTTCGCGTACGGCACCGAGGACTGCCCGCCGGTGAATCTCGTCACCGGCCCCGGCAACATCTACGTCGCCGCCGCCAAGCGCCTCCTCAAGGGCCGCATCGGCATCGACGCCGAGGCCGGCCCCACCGAGATCGCGATCCTCGCCGACGCCACCGCCGACCCGGTGCACGTCGCCGCCGACCTGATCAGCCAGGCCGAGCACGACCCGATGGCCGCCGCCGTGCTGGTGACCGACTCCGAGGAGCTCGCCGCCGCCACCGAGGCCGAGCTGACGCCCCAGGTCGCCGCGACCAAGCACGTCACGGACCGGATCGAGCCCGCCCTGGCCGGCCGCCAGTCCGCGATCGTCCTGGTCTCCTCGATCGAGGACGGCCTCAAGGTCGTCGACGCGTACGGTGCCGAGCACCTGGAGATCCAGACCGTCGACGCCGCCGCCGTCGCCGGACGGGTCCGCAACGCCGGAGCGATCTTCGTCGGCCCCTGGTCGCCCGTCTCGCTCGGCGACTACTGCGCCGGCTCCAACCACGTCCTGCCCACCGGCGGCTGCGCCTGCCACTCCTCGGGCCTGTCCGTGCAGTCCTTCCTGCGCGGCATCCACATCGTCGACTACACCCGTGACGCGCTCGCCGAGGTCACCCACCACGTCGTGGCCCTCGCCGAGGCGGAGGACCTCCCCGCCCACGGCGCCGCACTCAAGGCCAGGTTCGGCTGGAAGGTTCCGCAAGCGTGACGAACGACAGCACCCCCCCGAACGCGTGGGACGCGCTCCCGATCCGTGACGAACTGCGAGGCCAGTCCCCGTACGGGGCGCCCCAGCTCGACGTACCGGTCCGGCTGAACACCAACGAGAACCCGTACCCGCTGCCCGAGGCGCTCGTCGACCGCATCGCCGAGCGGGTCCGCGAGGCCGCCCGCGACCTCAACCGCTACCCCGACCGGGACGCCGTGGAGCTCCGCACCGAGCTCGCCCGCTACCTCACCCGCACCGCGGGGCACGAGGTCGCGGCGGTCAACGTCTGGGCGGCCAACGGCTCCAACGAGGTCCTCCAGCAGCTGCTGCAGACCTTCGGCGGCCCCGGGCGCACGGCGATCGGCTTCGAGCCCTCGTACTCGATGCACGCCCTCATCGCCCGCGGCACCGGCACCGGCTGGATCTCCGGACCGCGCAACGAGGACTTCACCATCGACGTGGAGGCCGCGAAGAAGGCCATCGCCGAGCACCGGCCCGAGGTCGTCTTCATCACCTCGCCCAACAACCCCACCGGCACCGCCGTCGACGCGGACACCGTCGTCGCCCTGTACGACGCGGCCCAGGCCGCCCGGCCCTCGATGGTCGTCGTCGACGAGGCGTACGGCGAGTTCAGCCACCACCCCTCGCTGCTCCCGCTGATCGAGGGCCGCCCGCACCTGGTGCTCTCGCGCACCATGTCCAAGGCGTTCGGCGCCGCGGGCCTGCGCCTCGGCTACCTCGCGGCGGCCCCCGCCGTCGTCGACGCGGTCCAGCTGGTGCGTCTCCCGTACCACCTGTCGTCGATCACGCAGGCCACGGCGCTCGCCGCCCTGGAGCACACCGATACGCTGCTCGGGTACGTCGCGCAGCTCAAGAACGAGCGCGACCGGCTGGTCGAAGGACTGCGGGAGCTCGGCTTCGCCGTCACCGACTCGGACGCCAACTTCGTCCAGTTCGGCCGCTTCGCCGACAGCCACACCGCCTGGCAGCAGATCCTCGACCGGGGCGTCCTGGTCCGGGACAACGGCGTACCGGGATGGCTGCGGGTCTCCGCGGGCACCCCGGCAGAGAACGACGCGTTCCTCGATGCGGTGCGCGAACTGAAGAAGGAGCACGACGCATGAGCCGCGTAGGCAGGGTGGAACGGACCACCAAGGAGACCTCGGTACTCGTCGAGATCAACCTCGACGGCACCGGCAAGGTCGATGTCGCGACCGGGGTCGGCTTCTACGACCACATGCTCGACCAGCTCGGCCGCCACGGGCTCTTCGACCTCACGGTCAAGACCGAGGGCGACCTGCACATCGACTCGCACCACACCATCGAGGACACCGCCCTCGCGCTCGGCGCCGCCTTCAAGCAGGCGCTCGGCGACAAGGTCGGCATCTACCGCTTCGGCAACTGCACCGTCCCGCTGGACGAGTCGCTCGCCCAGGTCACCGTCGACCTCTCCGGCCGCCCCTACCTGGTGCACACCGAGCCGGAGAAGATGGCGCCGATGATCGGCGAGTACGACACGACGATGACCCGGCACATCCTGGAGTCCTTCGTCGCCCAGGCGCAGATCGCCCTGCACGTCCACGTCCCGTACGGGCGCAACGCCCACCACATCGTGGAGTGCCAGTTCAAGGCGCTGGCCCGCGCCCTGCGCTACGCCAGTGAGCACGACCTGCGTGCGGCCGGAATCCTTCCGTCCACGAAGGGCGCCCTGTGACCGGCCTCAACACCGTTCTGATCCTCGTCGGCCTCTTCCTGGCCGGCGGCGTGTACTCCTTCTGGAAGCAGGGCATGCCCAAGGGCGTCGTCGTGCTCCTCGGGATCGGATCCGTGATGTGCCTGGTGGCGGGCATCATGCGGATCCAGGGACTCTGGGACTGAGGTAGGACAGTGAGCGACAAGAAGAAGGTCGTCGTCTTCGACTACGGCTTCGGCAACGTCCGCTCCGCCGAGCGGGCCCTCGCCCACGTCGGCGGGGACGTCGAGATCACCCGCGACTTCGACACCGCGATGAACGCCGACGGGCTGCTCGTCCCCGGCGTCGGCGCCTTCTCCGCCTGCATGGACGGGCTGAAGAAGGCGCGCGGCGAATGGATCATCGGCCGCAGGCTGGCCGGCGGCCGCCCCGTCATGGGCATCTGCGTCGGCATGCAGATCCTGTTCGAGCGCGGCATCGAGCACGGCGTCGAGACGGAGGGCCTCGACGAGTGGCCCGGCACCGTCGGACCGCTGAAGGCCGACGTCGTGCCGCACATGGGCTGGAACACCGTCGACTCCCCCGAGGGCTCCCAGCTCTTCGCCGGTCTGGACCGTGAGGCGCGCTACTACTTCGTGCACTCCTACGCGGCGCACGACTGGTCCCTCGAAGTGACCAACGCCAAGATCCGTGCCCCCAAGGTCACCTGGGCGACGCACGGAGAGCGGTTCGTGGCGGCCGTCGAGAACGGCGCGCTGTGGGCCACCCAGTTCCACCCCGAGAAGTCCGGCGATGCCGGCGCCCAGCTGCTGACCAACTGGATCGAGACGCTGTAATGCCGAAGCTTGAACTGCTCCCCGCCGTAGACGTCCGCGACGGACAGGCCGTCCGCCTCGTGCACGGCGAATCCGGCTCCGAGACCTCCTACGGCTCGCCCCTGGAGGCGGCCCTCGCCTGGCAGAGCTCCGGCGCCGAGTGGCTGCACCTCGTCGACCTGGACGCCGCCTTCGGCACCGGCGACAACCGCGCGCTGATCGCCGAGGTGGCCGGCGCCATGGACATCAAGGTCGAGCTCTCCGGCGGCATCCGCGACGACGCCTCCCTGGAGGCCGCCCTCGCCACCGGCTGCCGCCGCGTCAACCTCGGCACCGCCGCCCTGGAGACCCCCGAGTGGGTCGCCAAGGTCATCGCCGAGCACGGCGACAAGATCGCCGTCGGCCTCGACGTCCGCGGCACCACCTTGCGTGGCCGTGGCTGGACCCGCGACGGCGGCGACCTCTACGAGACGCTCGCCCGCCTCGACTCCGAGGGCTGCGCCCGCTACGTCGTGACCGACATCGCCAAGGACGGCACCCTCCAGGGCCCCAACCTGGCCCTCCTGCGGGACGTCTGCGCCGCCACCGACAAGCCCGTCGTCGCCTCCGGCGGCGTCTCCTCGCTCGCCGACCTCCGCGCGATCTCCCTGCTCGTCCCGGAAGGCGTCGAGGGAGCCATCGTCGGCAAGGCGCTGTACGCCAAGGCGTTCACCCTGGAAGAGGCCCTCAAGGCGGTCGCCGGATGACGGACTCCGTACGCCGCGTCTCCTCGGGCGGACCCTGGGAGGAGAAGGTCGGCTACTCCCGCGCGGTCCAGCTGCCGAACGGGCTCGTCCTGGTCTCGGGCTGCACATCCGTGGTCAACGGCGAGATCTCCGCGGGCGGCCCCTACGAGCAGGCCGTCGCCTCCTTCCAGCTCGCCTTCGACGCGCTGAAGCAGGTCGGACTCGGCCGCGAGGACGTCGTCCGCACCCGGATGTACCTCACCCACGCCCGGGACGTGGACGAGGTCGGCCGCGCCCACAAGGAGCTGTTCGACGACGTGCGGCCCGCCGCCTCGATGATCATCGTGTCCGGTTTCATCGACCCGAGCCTGGTCGTCGAGGTCGAGGTCGAGGCCTACAAGGCAGGTGCGCGATGACCCTCGCGGTACGTGTCATCCCCTGCCTCGACGTGGACAACGGCCGCGTCGTCAAGGGCGTCAACTTCCAGAACCTGCGCGACGCGGGCGACCCCGTCGAGATGGCCAAGCTGTACGACGCCGAGGGCGCCGACGAGCTGACCTTCCTCGACATCACCGCCTCCAGCGGTGACCGGGAGACGACGTACGACGTGGTGCGCCGCACCGCCGAGCAGGTCTTCATCCCGCTCACCGTCGGCGGTGGCGTCCGCACCCCCGACGACGTCGACAAGCTGCTGCGCGCCGGGGCCGACAAGGTCGGCGTCAACACCGCCGCCATCGCCCGCCCCGACCTCATCCGCGAGATCGCCGAACGCTTCGGGCGCCAGGTCCTCGTGCTCTCCGTCGACGCCCGCCGCACCCCCGAGGGCACCTTCGAGGTGACGACCCACGGCGGCCGCAGGGGCACCGGCATCGACGCCGTCGAGTGGGCGCACCGGGCGGCCGAGCTCGGCGCGGGCGAGATCCTGCTCAACTCGATGGACGCCGACGGCACGAAGGACGGCTACGACACCGAGATGATCGAGGCGGTACGGGCCCACGTCACCGTCCCCGTCATCGCCTCCGGTGGCGCGGGCCGGCTGGAGGACTTCGCACCGGCCGTCGGCGCGGGCGCCGACGCCGTACTCGCCGCGTCCGTCTTCCACTTCGGTGACCTGCGGATCTCCGAGGTCAAGGGTGCTCTGCGCGGGGCCGGACACCCCGTCCGCTGACCCCGGCCGGGGAACGTGCCGGTCGCGAAGACCGGCGATCTCGCCGATGTCCTCCCGGAGGGCACGCCGCCAGAGTGGCGCCGTCAACGAAATGACGGCGCCACCCACGCGGTGCTCCCCCGAAGGCCCCCGGACGACGGGGCCCCGGCTGCCGCGGTGTGGTGCGCCACGACCGAGAGGATCCCCCCTCGTGCAGCAGCACCTCCCCTCCGGCGACACCTCCCCCCGCCGCCACCGGATGTCGAAGAGCCGCTCCCGCACCGTCGGGTTCGCCGTCGCCGCCGCGGCCGCCACGGCCGGTCTGGTCACCGCGCTGATGCCGGGCGCGCAGGCCGCCGACAATCCGTACGAGCGCGGTCCGGCCCCGAGCAATGCGAGCATCGAGGCGAGCCGCGGCTCGTACGCGACCTCGCAGACGACCGTCTCCTCGCTGAGCGTCAGCGGCTTCGGCGGCGGCACGATCTACTACCCGACGTCCACGTCCGACGGCACCTTCGGCGCGGTCGTGATCTCACCCGGCTTCACCGCCTACCAGTCGAGCATCGCCTGGCTGGGGCCGCGCCTCGCCTCGCAGGGCTTCGTGGTGTTCACCATCGACACCAACACCACGGCGGACCAGCCGGCCAGCCGCGGCGACCAGCTGCTCGCCGCGCTGGACTACCTCACGCAGAAGAGCTCGGCCCGCACCCGGATCGACTCCTCCCGACTCGGCGTGATGGGCCATTCCATGGGCGGCGGCGGCACGCTGGAGGCCGCGAAGGACCGTCCGTCGCTGCAGGCGGCGATCCCGCTGACCGGCTGGAACACGGACAAGACCTGGCCCGAGGTGAAGACACCGACCCTGGTGATCGGTGCGGACGGCGACACCGTCGCCCCCGTCGCCACGCACTCGGAGCCGTTCTACAACTCGCTGCCCAGCTCACTGGACAAGGCGTACCTGGAGCTCCGGGGCGCCACGCACTTCACGCCGAACAGCTCCAACACGACGATCGCGAAGTACAGCATCTCGTGGCTGAAGCGCTTCATCGACAATGACGCCCGCTACGAGCAGTTCCTCTGCCCGCTGCCGTCGACGAGCACGACGATCGCCGAGTACAAGGGCAACTGCCCGCACACCTCCTGACGACGGGGGAGCCGGGGCCGGGCCGCGCGTACCGCGGTCCGGCCCTTCGCGCGGTCCGGGCCCGTGTTCAGTCCCGGGAGAGGAACGCGGCGATGGCCTCGGCGAATCCGGGGTCGCGGACCGCCGTCAGATGGTCCCCCGGCAGTACGGTCAGCTCCGCCCCCGCGATCGCCGACGCCAGCACCTCGGGCCGGGTCGCGAGGGGGTCGCCCGCCCCGGTGAGGACCAGCGTCGGGACCGTGATCCGGTCCAGCGGCAGCGCGCCCCGGTGCACCGCCCGTATCTGCGCGGCCAGCGCCAGCCGGTCGCCGCCCGCCGTGTCCGCCAGCACCCGGAAGGCCCGGGTCCGCTCCGGTGCGTCCGCCGCGTCCTCGGCCGTCAGTGCCGCCGACACCAGCTCGGGGGGCATCACCCGGGTGTCCAGGCCGCCCACCTCCACCGCGCCCGCGCCGATCCCGCCGGCCACCAGGCGGGTGATCCGCCGGTCCTCCGCCGCGGCCAGGACCGCCACCACCGCGCCCATGGAATAGCCCACGACGTGCACCTGGTCCACGCCGATGCGGTCGATGAGCAGACGCACGTCACGGGCCATCAGCGACTCGCCGTAGCGCGTGTCGTCGTGCGGCCGGTCCGACTCGCCGTGGCCCCGCGCGTCCAGGGCGTACACCCGCCGGCCCCGGGCGACGAGCGCCTCGACGACGCCGGGGCCCTCCCAGTTCAGCCGGGCGTGCGCGGCGAAGCCGTGCAGCAGCACCACCGGGGGCAGGGCGCCGTCCGGGTCCCGCGACCAGGACCAGTAACGCAGGGTCAAACCGTCGTGTGTACGCAATTCATCAGTCATGCACCGACGTTACGGGCGGGCTCTGCGGAACGGGCCGGGTCTGTGCCCCCGCACAGCACCGACGGCCTTCCGTTGGGAGCCCGCACCGCTCCGGGCCGGCCGGGAACAGGGAGCGGACGCGAGCCTTCCGACGCTGTTTACGCGGAAGTAACGTGAGAGCGTGACCCCATCGACGACCGTGCACAGTCCGCTCCGGCTGTACGGCCGCAGCGGTGAACTGGCCATCCTGGAAACCCTGTTGGGGCGGCTGCGGGCAGGGGGCGGCGGAGCGCTCGTGCTGACCTCGCCGCCCGGCCTCGGCCGCACCGCCCTGCTGCGGCAGGCCGCCGCCCACTACCTCGGACGGCACGGCGGCCCCGTCCTGTACGCCGCCGCGGCCCCCACCGAACAGCGTCTGCCCTACAGCGGGCTGCACGCCCTGCTCTGCTCCGCCCCCGGACCGCTGCCCGTCGCGCCCGACGCGATCCTGGGCTCCGGGATCACCCCGGGCGGGCTGCTCGGCCTGCTGCGGGGCCTGGGGGCCGAACAGCCCCTGCTGGTCTGCGTGGACGACGCGCACGCCTGGGATCCCGACTCCCGTGCGGCCCTCGGCTTCGCCGCCCGCAGACTCGGCGCGGGCAGCCGGGTCGCCGTGGTGATCGGGGCTGCCGACGAGACCGCCTTCGCCGGGCTGCCCGCACTGCGCCTCGGGCCGCTCGACGACGACGCGGCGACCGCGCTCCTGGACCGGCTCACCGACGGCACGGCCGAGGTCGACCCGGTCGTACGCAGCGAACTCCTGCGCGAGGCGGCGGGGAATCCGCGACTGCTGGCCGGACTTGCCGGCCGTCTCACCGCCGGCCAGCTGGCCGGGCGCACCGCGCTGCCGTACCCGCTCCCCGGGGCCGAGGGCGTCCTGGACGCCCACGCCGAGCACCTCGACGGGCTGGCGCCCGACACCCGCACCCTGCTCCTGCTGGCCGCCGCCGCGGAGGAGCACGAGCCGGACGGGGCCGGAGCCGACGCGGCCCTGCTGCTGCGGGCAGGCACCCGGGCGGGGCTGGCCACCGCCCACCTCGACCGGGTGCTCTTCGCGCCCGCCGGTACGGCCGGGGTGCTGCAACGCGCGGGGAGCCGCGTGCACTTCAGCCATCCGCTGCTGCGCCGCGCGGTCCTGCACCGGGCTCCTCCCGGCCGCCGCCGGGCCGTGCACGAGCTGCTCGCCGCGCTGCTCACCGGGCCCGGCCCGGCCCCGCTGGCCGCGCTCGTCCAGCGGGCCTGCGCCGCACCCGGACCGGACGCCGCCCTCGCCGCGCAGCTGGAGACGGCCGCCGCCGCCCCGCGCCCGCACGGCGAACGCCCGGCCGCGCTGGCCCGTGCCGCCGCGCTCTCCGCCGACGAGACCCTGCGCGCCGCACGGTTCACCGCCGCCGCCGAGCAGGCCCGGCTGGCCGGCGACACCGGCCGGGCCCGCGCCATGCTGGCCCGCGTCGGCCCCCACCCCGCCGGCGGCGCCGCGCCCTACGTGCGCGGCATGCTGGCCCTGCGCGACGGGCCCGCCGCCGACGCCCGCGAGGCACTGCTGACCGCAGCCGAGCTGCTCGCCCCGCACGACCCGCGCCGCACCCTGGACGCCCTGTTCGGCGCCGCGGAGGCGGCCTGGGACATGGGGGACGCCATCGCCTACCTGGACGCCATGAACCGCATCCCGGTCGCCGCGGCCGACCGCTCCATGGCCCAGTACCGCGCCGGGATGTGCGCCGTGCTCGCCGGGCACCCCGACCGGGGCCACGCCCTCCTGCGGTGCTGCCTCGACTCCGCCGACCGGGCCGAGGACGCGGCGGAGCTTCTGCGGGCAGGGGCCTCGGCCCTGGTGCTCGGCGAGGTCGACGCCGCCTGCCGGGCGGGGGCCCGCGCACTCGCCGTCGTACGCACCCGGGGGCCCGAGGCGCTGCTGCCGCACGCCCTGGAACAGCTCGCGTACGCCGAACTGCGCGCCGGGCAGCACGCCAGGGCCCGGGCCCACGCCCTGGAAGGGCTGCACGCGGCCCGCCGTACCGGGCAGCAGAACTCCGCCACCCATCTGCACGCCGTGCTCGCGCTCGCCGCCTCGGTGGAGGGCCCCGCAGAGGCGTGCGCCGCCCACGCCGACGCGGCGCTGGCCGGGGCGGGCCCGCACGGCCTCGCGCAGGCGGCCATGCTCGCCACCTGGGCGGTCGCCCGCGCGGACCTGGCGGCCGGGCGGCCGGGCGAGGCCGCGGCCCGGCTCGGCCCGCTGGTCAGGCCGGGCCCTGGGACGGGACACTTCGCCACCCGCATACTCGCCGTGCCCTGTTACGTCGAAGCGATGGTGCTCTGCGGCCGCGCGGACGAAGGGGCCGGTGAACTCGCGCGCGCCGTGGAGGAGTTCGCCCTGTGGACCGCCCGGACGACCGACCCCCAGGTCCCCGCCCAGCTGGCCCGCTGCCGTGCCCTGCTGGCACCGCCCGAGGAGGCCGCCGCCCGGTACGAGGAGGCGCTGGCCCACCACGACCGCGCGGGTGGCGACTTCGAGCGGGCCCGCACCCGGCTGCTCCAGGGCCAGTTGCTGCGCCGTCTGCGCCGTACGCGTGAGGCGCGCGGACCGCTGCGGGACGCGCTGGTCGCCTTCGAGCGCTGCTCCGCCCGCGTCTGGGCCGAGCGGGCGGGCGGGGAACTGCGGGCCGCCGGGGAGGCGGTGGACGCGCCGGACCGGAGCGGCCCCGGGCCGCTGGCCGTGCTCACGCCGCAGCAGCAGCGGATCGCCCGCTGCGTGGCGGAGGGTGCCACCAACCGTGAGGTGGCGGTGCGGCTCTCGGTGAGCCCCCGGACCGTCGACCACCACCTCCGCAACGTCTTCGCCGCGCTCGGGGTCCGCTCCAGGACCGAGCTCGCGCGGCTGCTGGACGGCGGGCGCGGGCCGGGGTTGCAGGACCGTGATGAGAAGAACCGCGCAGACCTCTAGGTACCGACCGGGCGGTATGCCATTCTGCGGTCGTCAGGACCGATGGTGTGCACCCGCCCATTTCCGGGCCGGGCGCACACCGGGCCGGGCCGTCCGCGGCCGGCCGATTCCCGGTGGAGGCCGCCATGCCACAGGTCGTACGTTCACGGATCAGGGCACTGCACGGACCGCCCTCCGCGGCACCGCTGCCGCACCGAGCCCGCTCCCTGGCCGACCGGGAGGCCGTGGCCGTGCTCCACCGGGCGGCCCGGGTGCTGCTGGAGGCGCTGCCGGAGCTCACGGACCGGCTGGTCGAGGCGCTGCGCGAGCAGGAGCCCGCCTACCGCGCCGCGATGGAGACCGAACCCGCCGAGATCTGGCAGGAGGTCCACCACTCGCTGCGGCACAACGTCGCCTCCCTCATCCAGCCCCGGGAGTTCCGGGAGGCCGCCCACCGCACCTCCCGCTGGATCGGCGAGACCCGCGCCGAACAGGGCGTACCGCTCGACGCGGTCATGCACGCCTTCCGGATGGGCGGGGCGATGGTCTGGCAGGACCTGGTCGACGACACGGCCCGGCGCCACCCCGAGGACACCCGGCTCCTCGTCCATGTCGCCGCGGACGTCTGGAACTTCGTCGACGAGCACTGCGCCGTGGTGGCCGAGGCGTACCGGCAGGCCGAGCGGAGGCTCTCCTGGCGCCGCGAGAACCGGCAGCGGCTGATGACCGCCGCCCTGCTGGACGGCACCGCCCGGATCGCGGACCTGCCCGACGCCGCCGCGATGCTGGGCCTCCCGGTGCAGGGCCGGTACGCCGTACTGGCCGTCGCCGGCGCCCGCCGCGCCCCGCACGGCACCGGGCGCCCACCGCTGGACCTGGGCGAGGGGACGCCCGCCCTCTGGCACTCGGCGGGGGAGGTGGAGCTGGCGATCCTGCCGCTGGGGACGGCCCCGGCGGCGGCCGAGCCGGAGCCTCGCCCCGAAGGCGACACCGACTCCGCGCCCGCCCCCTCCGCCGCATCGGACGGTGAACTCACCGCGCTCACCGACGGCCTGACGGTCCCTGTGGGCACCCGCGTCGGGATCAGCTCCGTGGTCGAGGGGCTCGCCTCCGTCGGTGACGCACGGCGCCTCGCCGAGACGGCGCTGCGCGCCTGCCCGGCGTCCGGCGGCACCGTCCTGCTCGACGAGCACCTGCCCGCCGCGCTCGTCGTCTCCTCGCCCGGCCTCGGGACGGCCCTCGCCGACCGGGTCCTCGGACCGCTGGACCGGCTCGACCCGGCGGACCGGGACGTGCTCATCGAGACGCTGACCGCGTGGCTCGACTCGGACGGCTCGGCGCAGCGGGCGGGGGCGAAGCTGTACTGCCACCGCAACACCGTGCTCAACCGGCTGCGTCGGTTCGAACAGCTGACGGGGCGCTGTCTGACGCGGCCGTCGGACGCGGTCGAGGTGTCGCTGGCGCTCGCGGCACGCCGGCTGCTGGCGGGCTGATCCCCGGCGCCCAACCGCCTTACGGGGCACGGAGATCTCTCTCGGGAAGGCGCGCGGAAAGGCGAAGTAAGGGTAACCTGACTCCACCTCTCCGGCGGCCCGAGGGCGGCGGGGCCCGATGACACGAGGAGGCGGACCTCATGTCCGCTACGGCCGGCACCGCTCGCCACGTCCAGGGGGACGCGGAGTGGGTGACCACACGCGACGGGCGCACGCTGCACGCCATGGTGCTCCCCGGACCCGGTGGCGCCGGGGAAGGCGCCCCCACCGTCGTCTTCGAAGCCGGTGCGGCGGCCACCCGCTCCTCCTGGGCGCTGGTGCAGCCCGCTGTGGGCGGCTGGGCGCGTGCGGTCGTCTACGACCGCGCCGGACTCGGCCTCAGCCCCGCCGACCCCGGCTCCCGGACGCTGCACCGCATGGCGGACGACCTGGAGGACCTGCTCGACCACTTCGGGCCAGGACCGTTCGTCCTCGTCGGGCACAGCGCGGGCGGGCCGCTCGTACGCCTCGCCGCGTCCCGGCGCCGCGACCGGATCCGCGGCCTGGTCCTCGTCGACCCCACCGACGAGGGCGCCGAGCTGCTGTTCCGCGCCCCGTTCCGCCGGGCGGAGCGCGTCGTCATCGCGGTCAACCTGCTGCTGGCCCGCCTCGGGCTGCTCGGCCGTCTGTACCGCTCGGTCGCCGTGCCGCTGCCCGAGGACGCACGCAAGGACATGGCGCGCGACGGGTTCACCGCCGGTGTGGTGCGGACCCACCGCGCCCAGGCCCGTACGTATCTCGACGAGCTCGCCGCCTTCCGCCGCACCCCGCCCGACCTGACCGGCATCCCCGTCACCGTCATCTCCGGCGGGCTCACCGGGAACGGCATGAACCAGGCGGTCCGCCGGGCCGCCAACGAGGCGCACGCCCGCTCGGCCGCCGCCGCTTCACCCGGCAGGCACGTGATCGCCGGCCGGTCCGGCCACTACGTCACCGTCACCGAACCGGACGTGATCGCCGAGGAGATCAGGCTGCTCGCCGCCGGACACACGGGCACCGAGGACGCGCCCACCCCCTGACCGCGGGCACCTGACCGAAGGGCCTTGTGCCCGCGCACAGTTCTGCGCCGGGCGGGCTGTACCCGCGCCGCGCCCCGCCCCGGCCCCCTGTGCCGCACCCGCCGCGGCTGGTGCCATGACGCGCATGTCCTCAGCTGCCCCTTGCAGAGCCGTACCGGCGGAGCGAACCCGGTGAGCGGCGCGATCGACGCCCGGTCCCTCGCCGTGGTCATCTTCCTCGGATTCGTCGCCGTGTCCCTGCTGCTGTGCGGCCTCGCCGCGGCCGACCAGGACGATCCGGAGCACTTCTACGCGGGCGGCGCCACCCTCGGCCCGGTCGCCGCCGGACTGGCCATCGCCGGGGACTACGTCTCCGCCGCCACCCTGCTCTCCACCACCGGATCCGTCGCGCTCGCCGGATTCGACGGCCTCCTGTTCGCCCTGGCCACGGTCGCCTCGCTGGTCCTGGTCATGCGCCTCTTCGCCGAACGCCTGCGCCGCAAAGGCGTGTTCACCATGGGCGACTTCCTCGCGGACCGGCTCGGCGACGGATCCGTACGCCGTGCGCTGGGTGTGGCCACCCTCGTCGTGCTGGCCCCGCTGCTCCTCGTACAGCTCACCACCGCCGGGCGTGTCATGACCGCCATGTTCGGGCTGCCCGACGGCGCCCTCACCGGCTGCACCGTCGCCAGCGGCGCGCTGATGGTCTGCTACTCGGCGTTCGGCGGGATGCGGGGCACCGGCTACATCCAGATCCTCAAGGTCGCCGTCGTCCTCGGAGCCGTCACCCTGCTCGCGGGACTCGTCCTCGCGCGCTTCGACTGGTCCCCGTTCGCCCTCTTCGACGCCGCGCAGGCGGGCAGCAAGGCGGGCGGCGACTACGCCCGCCCCGGGCTGCAGTTCGGCCACGGACTCACGGGCGGGCTCGACCTGATCGGCTTCCAGGCCACCCTCGTGCTCGGCGCCGCCTGCATGCCGCACATCATGATGCGGCTCCACCCCGTCCGCGACGCCTGGACCGCCCGCCGCGCCGGCGTCTGGGCCGTGAGCCCCGTCGCCCTGCTGTGCGTCGGCATCGTCGTCGTCGGCCTCGGCGCCTCCGCGCTGGTGGGCCGGGACCTGCTGTACGCCGCCGACCCGGCCGGCGGCACCTCCCTGCTGATGGTGACCAGCGCCCTCGACCCCGGTGCGGCAGGCCCACGGGACAGCCCGCTGTTCGCACTCGTGGCCTGCGCCGCGTTCGCCACCACGCTGGCCGCGGTCGCCGGGATCACCCTGGCCGCCGCCTCGTCCCTGGCCCGCGACTTCACGGTGAAGTCGGGCGCGCAGGGCGAGGGCAAGGCCTCCAGCAGGGAGATCCGGCGCGCCCGCTGGGCCGTCGTGGGCATCGGGGCGCTCGCCGTCCTCCTCTCGGCGTACACCCACGACCGCAACCCCCAGGTGCTGCTCTCCCTGTCGTTCGCGGCGGCCGCCTCGGTCCTGCCGCCCGTCCTGCTGTACGCCCTGTTCCGGCCGGGCTTCGACGCCCGCGGGGTGCGGTGGACCGTCTACGGGACGCTCCCGCTGATCGGGACCCTGATGGTCCTGTCACCGGCGTTCTCCGGCACGCCCACCGCGCTCTTCCCCGAGTGGGACTTCGCCGTCTTCCCGCTCCAGACCCCGGGCCTGGTCACGATCCCGGCGGGGTTCCTCCTCGGGCTGCTGGGATCGGGACAGGGCCCGGCGGCCGCACCGGACGACCGGCACCGCCACCGGACCCGCCGGACACCGGGACGCGCCCGCAGCACCACCTGAGCGGGCCCGTCGCCCGGACTACAGCCCCAGCTCGGCGGTGTGCAGCCGGGCCAGCGCGTCCTTGTCGCCGTCCAGCTCCACCCGCGCCGCGTCCTGCCGCCCCGCGGCGAACAGCAGCAGCTCACCCGGCTCCCCGGTGACCGTCACCACCGGGGTGCCCTTGTGGGCCACCGCCGTCTGGCCGTCCGGGCGCCGCAGCACCAGACCCACCGGGGCCCGGCGGCCCAGCATCCGGGCCGTCTTCTCGGTGCGCGCCCACAGCACATCGGCGAAGACCGGATCGAGGTCCCGCTGCGACCAGTCGGGCTGGGCCCGGCGCACATCCTCCGCGTGGATGTAGAACTCGACGGTGTTGGCCGCCTCGTCCAGCTGCTTCAGGCCGAAGGGCGACATCCGGGGCGGCCCCGTACGGATGAGCTGGATCAGCTCCTCGTACGGCTTGGCGGCGAACTCGGCCTGGACCCGCTCCAGCCGGTTCTTCAGGGCGCCCACCAGAATCCCGCCCGCGGCGTCCGCACGGCGTTCCCGCACCACGACATGGGCGGCCAGGTCACGGGTCTTCCAGCCGTTGCACAGGGTCTGGGCCTCGGGACCCGCCGCTTCCAACAGGTCGGCGAGCAGAAGACGTTCACGCTTCGCATGGGTCGACATGCCCGCCAGCGTACGACCGCCGCCCGTGGTCCGCCCAGTGGACGCACGGCCGGACGGCCCCGCCCGGCGCGGCACAATGGGGCCCATGACCAGCACGCCCGGCTCCACGCCCGCCAGCAATCTCGACCCGGCCGTCGCCGCCCGACTCAAGCGCGGCCCCGACGGACTCTTCCCGGCCATCGCCCAGCAGTACGACACGGGCGAGGTGCTGATGCTCGGCTGGATGGACGACGAGGCGCTGCACCGCACCCTCACCACGGGCCGCTGCACCTACTGGTCCCGCAGCCGCCAGGAGTACTGGGTCAAGGGGGACACCTCCGGCCACACCCAGCAGGTCAGGTCCGTCGCGCTGGACTGCGACGCCGACACCGTCCTGGTGAAGGTCGACCAGACGGGTGCCGCCTGCCACACCGGCGCCCGCACCTGCTTCGACAAGGACGTCCTCCCGCTCACCGCGCCCCGATAAGGTCAGCCGCCATGGATCTCGAGACGTTCCGCAAGCTCGCCGTCGACCGCCGTGTCATCCCCGTCAGCCGCCGGCTCCTCGCGGACGGCGACACCCCGGTCGGGCTCTACCGCAAGCTCGCCGCCGAACGCACCGGCACCTTCCTCCTCGAATCCGCGGAGAACGGCCGCACCTGGTCCCGCTACTCGTTCATCGGGGTACGCAGCGCCGCCACCCTGACCTCCCGCGACGGGCAGGCCCACTGGCTCGGCACCCCGCCCGTCGGCGTCCCCGTCGAGGGCGACCCGCTGCAGGCGCTCCGCGCCACCGTCGAGACCCTGCACACCCCCCGCGACCTGGTCGGCGACGGCGACGACGGCCTCCCGCCGTTCACCGGCGGCATGGTCGGCTACCTCGGCTACGACGTCGTACGCCGGCTGGAGCGGATCACCGAGCACGGCGTCGACGACCTGGAGCTCCCCGAGCTCACCATGCTGCTCACCTCGGACCTCGCCGTGCTCGACCACGGGAACGGCACCGTCCTGCTGATCGCCAACGCGATCAATCACAACGACCTGGACACCGGCGTCGACGAGGCCCACCAGGACGCCGTCGCCCGGCTCGACGCCATGGAGCGGGACCTCTCCCGGCCCGTGGAGAACGCCCCCGCGGCGCTGCCGCCCTCCGAGCTCCCGCCCTACACCGCGCTCTGGGGCGGCCAGGCGTTCATGGACGCCGTCGAGGACGTCAAGGAGCGCATCAGGGCCGGTGAGGCCTTCCAGGTCGTGCCCTCCCAGCGCTTCGAGACGCCCTGCACGGCGAGCGCGCTGGACGTCTACCGGGTGCTGCGCGCCACCAACCCGTCGCCGTACATGTACCTCTTCCGCTTCGACGGCTTCGACGTCGTCGGCTCCAGCCCCGAGGCGCTCGTCAAGGTCGAGGACGGCCGGGCGATGGTCCACCCCATCGCCGGGACCAGGCACCGCGGCGCCACCCCGCAGGAGGACCAGGCGCTCGCCGACGAGCTCCTCGCCGACCCCAAGGAACGCGCCGAGCACCTGATGCTCGTCGACCTGGGCCGCAACGACCTGGGACGGGTCTGCGAGCCGGGCAGCGTCGAGGTCGTCGACTTCATGTCCGTCGAGCGGTACTCGCACGTGATGCACATCGTCTCCACCGTCACCGGCCGCGTCGCCGAGGGCCGTACCGCCTTCGACGTCCTCACCGCGTGCTTCCCCGCGGGCACCCTCTCCGGCGCACCCAAGCCCCGCGCCCTGCAGATCATCGAGGAGCTCGAACCCAGCCGCCGGGGCCTGTACGGCGGCTGCGTCGGCTACCTCGACTTCGCCGGGGACTCCGACACCGCCATCGCCATCCGGACCGCCCTGCTCCGCGACGGCACCGCGTACGTCCAGGCCGGCGCGGGCATCGTCGCGGACTCCGACCCGGTCGCCGAGGACATGGAGTGCCGCAACAAGGCCGCCGCGGTCCTGCGGGCCGTGCATACGGCGAACCGGCTCCCGCCGGTCCGATCCGGTAGGGGATAGTGGAGTACGTGAGTGCTGTCCCCGTACCCCAGCCCCGTGCCCGAGCCGCCTCCGCGCCCGACAGCGCGGGAAGCCGCCGGAGCCTGGCCGCCGGCCTGCTCCTCGGAGCGGCCGGCGCCACCGTCGTCCTCCTCGCCTCCGGGCAGACCTGGGCCGAGGGCGAGGCGGTCGTCGGCGGCGGCACCCTGCCGCTCAGCGCCGACGGCCAGGACGTCACGGGCCTCCCGGCGGCCCTGGCCGTCGTCGGCCTGGCCGCCCTCGTCGCCGTCTTCGCCGTACGCGGCGCCGGCCGGCTCGTCGTCGCCGTACTGCTGGCCCTCAGCGGCCTCGGCGCGGGCCTGAGCGCCTACGCCGGTGCCTCGGACAGCGCGGCCCTGGACGAGCAGGCCGCGCAGACCACCGGCAACACCTCGGCCACCGTCGACGCCCTCAGCCACACCGCGTGGCCCTACGTCACCGCGGTCGGCGGACTGCTGCTCCTGCTCGCCGGACTGCTCGCCGTGCGCTACGGCAGCCGCTGGCCCGCCATGTCGGGACGGTACGAGCGCGACGGCACCCCCCGCCCCCGCAAGGCCGCTCGCACCGCCCCGGACCCCGACCGGCCCGAGGAACTGTGGAAGGCCCTGGACCGCGGCGAGGACCCGACGCGCGAGGCCTGACCCCCCAGCCTCACGTCCCCCGGCACGTACGGGACAATGGCGGAGAGCTTTCCCAGCAGCGATACCTTCAGCGCAACACCAACTAGGAGCAACTCATGGCGGGCAGCAGCCACGGACACACCCCGGCCGCCTGGACCGGTGTCATCATCTCGTTCATCGGCTTCTGCATCGCGGGCCTCTTCATGGTCGCGGCGAACACGCTCGGCTTCTGGGCCGGTATCGGCGTGACCCTCCTCGGCGGGGTCGTCGGTCTCGCCATGAAGATGGCCGGCCTCGGCATGCCGAAGGAGTCCGACGAGATGGCGGCCGCCAGGGCCCGCGCCTCCCAGGCCCAGATCACGGCCTGAACAGGCTCCCAGGGGCCCCGGCAGGTGCCTGGGCCAGGGACACGACGCGAGGCGCAGCCCGGACCGGGCTGCGCCTTTCCTCATGAGCGGGGACAATCGGCGCGTGGACGCCTCCCCCTCTCCCGCAGCCGCCGCCCCGGACCCGGCCCCCGTACCCGCGCCCGGCCCGGCGCGGCCCGCCCCCGCACCGGTCTCCCGGCTCCGCCGGCTCGCGACGCCCGTCGGCGCCATGGCCGCCGTCGTCGGCGCCTTCGGCTACGTCGCCACGGTCGACCCCAACGAGCCGGGCCACTACCCGGTCTGCCCCATGCTCCGGCTCACCGGGGTGCTCTGCCCCGGCTGCGGGGGGCTGCGCAGCGCCCACGCCTTCGCCCACGGTGACCTGGCCGCGGCGCTCGGCGCCAACGCCCTGGCCGTCGTCGGCTACGCCGTCTTCGCCGCGGTCTGGCTGCTCTGGACGGTACGCGCGAGCCGCGGCCGCCCCCTGCGGATCGGCCTCGCTCCCCGCTACTGGTGGGGCATCGGCGCGGTGCTGCTGGTGTTCACCGTCATCAGGAACCTGCCCTTCGGCTCGGCGCTGGCCCCGTGAATGACCAGGTAGTGGGACGTGAGGACGCCGGATGCGGGCCCTGAGCCATCCTGCGGATACCATCGAGATGGCTGATCCTGTACCTATCACCGCTTCGGAAGGGGGCCGCTCGCGTGAGTGTGCTCGACGAGATCATTGACGGCGTCCGCGCCGACCTCGCGGAGCGGCAGGCGCGTGTCAGCCTCGACGAGCTGAAGGAACGCGCCGCGCGCGCTCCCCAGGCCAAGGACGGAGTCGCCGCCCTGCGCGGCGAGGGCGTGACCGTCATCTGCGAGGTCAAGCGCTCCAGCCCCTCCAAGGGGGCCCTGGCCGCCATCGCCGACCCGGCCGCGCTCGCCGCGGACTACGAGGCCGGCGGGGCGTCCGTCATCTCGGTGCTGACCGAGGAGCGCCGCTTCGGCGGCTCGCTCGCCGACCTGGAGGCCGTCCGCGCCAAGGTCGACATCCCGGTCCTGCGCAAGGACTTCATCGTCACCTCCTACCAGCTGTGGGAGGCACGGGCCTACGGCGCCGACCTCGCACTGCTCATCGTCGCCGCCCTCGACCAGGAGGCCCTCGTCTCGCTGATCGAGCGCGCCGAGTCGATCGGTCTGACGCCGCTCGTCGAGGCCCACGACGAGGAGGAGGCGGAGCGCGCCGTGGACGCCGGGGCGAAGATCATCGGTGTCAACGCGCGCAACCTGAAGGACCTCAAGGTCGACCGCTCCACCTTCGAGCGCGTCGCCCCCGAGATCCCCGACCACATCGTCAAGGTCGCCGAGTCCGGCGTCCGCGGCCCGCACGACCTCATCGCGTACGCCAACGCCGGCGCCGACGCGGTGCTGGTGGGCGAGTCCCTGGTCACCGGCCGCGCCCCCCGGGCCGCCGTCGCCGACCTGGTCGCCGCCGGCGCCCACCCCGCGCTCCGGCACGGACGGGGCTGACCCCACCCGTGACCGCCGACCGTCCCACCGCCCGCATCCGGCCGGGCCTTCGCCCCGCCGGGGCGCAGGCCCGGGACCCGCACGCGCCGCTGGCGCGCGGCTGCCGCCCCCGCGGCTGCCGCGCCCCCGCCCGGCGTGTGCACGGCCGGCGCGTGCGGTACGTCATCGGCGACGAGCCGGGACAGGTCAACGGCATGCGATGGCGCACGGGGTCCGCGCCGTAGCGAGCCCCGGCCGTCGCCCGCCTCCTCCGTACAGGCGGCTCCGCACGTCCTCACGCACCGACCGCCCACCGGTCGGCGCGGCGCTCCGCCATGGCGCATACGGTGACATCACCCGTTGCGATTCGAGGAGCACGTCGCATGTCGTCCGACTTCTTCATTCCGGACCCCGAGGGTCTGATCCCCAGCGCCGAGGGCTATTTCGGCGCGTTCGGTGGCAAGTTCATCCCGGAGGCGCTGGTCGCCGCCGTGGACGAGGTCGCCGTCGAGTACGACAAGGCCAAGGCCGACCCGGCCTTCGCCGCCGAGCTCAACGCGCTCATGGTGGACTACACCGGCCGGCCCAGCGCCCTGACCGAGGTCTCGCGCTTCGCCGAGCACGCCGGGGGCGCCCGCGTCTTCCTCAAGCGCGAGGACCTCAACCACACCGGCTCGCACAAGATCAACAATGTGCTCGGCCAGGCCCTGCTCACCAAGCGCATGGGCAAGACCCGAGTCATCGCGGAGACCGGGGCGGGTCAGCACGGCGTCGCCACCGCGACCGCCTGCGCGCTCTTCGGGCTCGAGTGCACCATCTACATGGGTGAGATCGACACCGAGCGGCAGGCGCTGAACGTGGCGCGGATGCGGATGCTCGGCGCCGAGGTCGTCGCCGTGAAGTCCGGCTCCAGGACCCTCAAGGACGCCATCAACGAGGCGTTCCGCGACTGGGTCGCCAACGTGGACCGCACCCACTACCTCTTCGGCACGGTCGCCGGGCCGCACCCCTTCCCGGCGATGGTCCGCGACTTCCACCGGGTGATCGGCGTCGAGGCCCGCCGCCAGATCCTGGAACGCACCGGCCGGCTGCCGGACGCCGCGGTCGCCTGCGTCGGCGGCGGCTCCAACGCCATCGGCCTCTTCCACGCCTTCATCGGCGACCAGGACGTCCGGCTGATCGGCTGCGAGCCCGCCGGCCACGGCGTGGAGACCGGCGAGCACGCGGCGACCCTGACCGCGGGCGAGCCCGGGATCCTGCACGGCTCACGCAGCTACGTCCTCCAGGACGAGGAGGGCCAGATCACCGAGCCCTACTCGATCTCGGCCGGGCTCGACTACCCGGGCATCGGCCCGGAGCACGCCTACCTCAAGGACATCGGCCGCGGCGAGTACCGCGCCGTCACCGACGACGCCGCCATGCAGGCGCTGCGCCTCCTCTCCCGCACCGAGGGCATCATCCCGGCCATCGAGAGCGCGCACGCGCTGGCCGGGGCCCTGGATGTCGGGCGGGAGCTCGGCGAGGACGGGCTGATCCTGATCAACCTGTCCGGCCGCGGCGACAAGGACATGGACACGGCGGCGCGGTACTTCGGGCTGTACGACGGTGCCGACGCCGTCGTCGAGGCCGATGTGGCCGACGGAGAGGAAGAGGTCACCAAGTGAGCGGCAACCGAGAGCTTCTCGAAGCGACGCTGGCCCGGACCGCGTCCGAGGACCGCGCGGCGCTCATCGCCTACCTCCCCGGCGGCTTCCCGACCGTCGACGGCGGGATCGCGGCCGTCAAGGCGGCCGTCGCGGGCGGCGCCGACGTCATCGAGGTGGGGCTCCCGCACAGCGACCCGGTGCTCGACGGGCCGGTCATCCAGACCGCCGACGACATCGCGCTGCGCGGCGGGCTGAAGATCGCCGACATCATGCGTACGGTCCGCGAGGCGCACGAGGCGACGGGCGCCCCGATCCTCGTCATGACGTACTGGAACCCGATCGACCGGTACGGCGTGGAGCGCTTCACCGCCGAGCTCGCCGAGGCGGGCGGCGCCGGGTGCATCCTGCCCGACCTGCCGGTCCAGGAGTCCGGACAGTGGAGGGAGCACGCCGAGAAGCACGGTCTCGCCACCGTCTTCGTCGTCGCCCCGAGCAGCAAGGACGAGCGCCTCGCCACCATCACGGCGGCAGGCTCCGGATTCGTGTACGCCTCCTCACTGATGGGCGTCACCGGCACCCGCGAATCGGTCGGGGAGCAGGCCCAGGACCTCGTGCGGCGCACCCGCGCCACCACGGACCTGCCGGTCTGCGTGGGCATCGGCGTCTCCACCGCCGAGCACGCCCGGCAGGTCGCCGGCTTCGCCGACGGGGTGATCGTCGGCTCGGCCTTCGTCAAGCGCATGCTGGACGCCCCGGACGAGGCCGCCGGTCTCGCCGCCGTCCAGGCGCTGGCGGGCGAACTGGCCGAAGGCGTTCGAAAGCGCTGACAGCCGGGGTCATCCGTACGGGTGGACCTGGGACCGGGGAGGCGCTCACGTGCCTCCCCGGTTCGTTTGCGCCATGTGAGCGAGAAGAACCAGGACAGCAGAAGAGCCGCGCGTGACCGGCTCACCCAGCAGCGTGAGCAGGACCGGGCCCGGGACCGGCGCCGCCGCACGCTGATCGTCTCGACCGCCGTGGTGGGGGTGCTGGCGCTGGCAGCCGTGATCGGGGTGATCGCCGCCAACGCCGGGAAGAACGACGAGGACAGCGAGGCCGGGCCCGCCGTCACCCCGTCCGGGGCGATGGGGAAGGACGGTCTCGCCCTCGTCGTCGGCGCCGACGACGCGCCGTCCACGCTCACGATCTGGGAGGACTTCCGCTGCCCGGTCTGCGCCCAGTTCGAGAAGGCCTTCCGTGACACGTTCACGGAGCTCACCGACAGCGGTCAGCTCAAGGTGGAGTACCACCTGGCGACGATCATCGACGGCAACCTCGGCGGCAGCGGTTCGCTGCGCGCGGCCAACGCGGCCGCCTGCGCCCAGGACGTCGGCAAGTTCGCCCCGTACCACGACGTCCTCTACCGCAACCAGCCCGCGGAGACCGACGACGCCTTCGGGAAGAACAGCAGGCTGATCGAGCTGGCCGGCCAGGTGGACGGACTGGACACGCCCGCCTTCCGCAGCTGCGTGGAGGACGGCACGCACGACAGTTGGGTCGAGAAGTCGAACAAGGCGTTCGCCGCGGGCGGGTTCGAGGGCACGCCCACCGCGCTGCTCAACGGTGAGTCGATCTTCCCGAAGAAGGGGGACGAGCAGATCTCCGTCGCCAACATCAAGAAGTGGGTCGCCGAGGCGAACAAGGGCAAGAAGCCGGGCACCGTCGGCGCCACCCCCTGAGGCCCGCCGCAGGGCGCTCCGGCGGGTACTCCGCCGGGGCCCCGTTACCCAGAAGTTGCCGGACGGCTTGCCGTACGTCCCGTCAGGCAAGGTAGCGTCGACCCCGTCATGAACCTTGCCTTCATTCCCAGCCCGTCGACCGGCGTGATCGAGCTCGGCCCGATCCCGCTCCGCGGCTACGCGTTCTGCATCATCATCGGTGTCTTCGTCGCCGTCTGGCTCGGCAACAAGCGCTGGATCGCCAGGGGCGGCAGAGCCGGCACCGTCGCCGACATCGCCGTCTGGGCCGTGCCCTTCGGCCTGGTCGGCGGCAGGCTCTACCACGTCATCACCGACTACCAGCTGTACTTCAGCGACGGTCAGGACTGGGTGGACGCCTTCAAGATCTGGGAGGGCGGCCTCGGCATCTGGGGCGCGATCGCCCTCGGCGCCGTCGGCGCCTGGATCGGCTGCCGCCGCCGCGGGATCCCGCTCCCCGCCTGGGCCGACGCGCTGGCCCCCGGCATCGCCGTCGCCCAGGCCATCGGCCGCTGGGGCAACTGGTTCAACCAGGAGCTGTACGGCAAGCCGACGGACGTGCCCTGGGCGCTGAAGATCAGCGAGGGCACCAACCGGGTCGCGGGCACCTACCACCCGACGTTCCTGTACGAGTCCCTGTGGTGCATCGGCGTCGCGCTCCTGGTCATCTGGGCGGACCGCCGCTTCAAGCTCGGACACGGCCGGGCCTTCGCGCTGTACGTCGCGGCGTACTGCGCGGGCCGCGGCTGGATCGAGTACATGCGCGTCGACGAGGCGCACCACGTGCTGGGCCTCCGGCTCAACGTGTGGACCGCGATCATCGTGTTCGTGCTCGCCGTGACGTACATCGTGATCTCGGCGAAGGTACGCCCCGGGCGCGAGGAGATCGTCGAGCCCGCCCCGGTGGACCTGGCCAAGGACGGCGAGAAGACCGCCGACGACGCCGACCCCGCGGAAGAGACCGCCTCCGAGGCGGCCGGTGAGCCCGAGGCGGCCGGTGACCCCGAGGCGCAGGCGCCCGAGGGGGACGAGGCCCCGCAGAAGGCCGACCGGAGCTGACGCTCCCCGCACACGCGGAGAAGGGGCCGCCGGACCGTGACGGTCCGGCGGCCCCTTCTCCTGTCCACGGGGATCAGCGGCGCGAGCGCGCCAACGAGAGCGTGCGCTCCGCGCTCGCCACCACCGCCGCGTCGACGAACCTCCCGTCCGGAAGGGCCTGCGCCCCCGCCTGCACCCTGGACGCCTCCAGGATCTGCTCCGCCGACTCGACCTCGCGTGCCGTGGGCCGGAACGCCCGCTCGATGACCGGCAGCTGCCGGGGGTGGATCGCCGCCCGCCCGAGCAGGCCGAGATCCCTCCCGTGCGCACAGGACGCCCGCAGCCCGGACAGGTCCCGGACATCGGGGTAGACCGACATCACCGGCGGGTCGAGCCCGGCCGCCCGGGCGGCGATCACCACACGGCTGCGCGGCCAGTCGAGACCGGCGTCGTCCCGCACCCCCAGATCCGCCCGGAGATCCGCCTCGCCCAGGGCGATCCCCCGTACGGCGTGATGCGCCCCGGCGATCGAGTACGCGTGCTCGATCGCCAGCGCCGACTCCAGCAGCGGATACAGCGGCACACCCGGCGCCAGCGCCTCCACATGGTGCACGGACGCCGCATGGGTGATCTTGGGAAGCCGCATCCCGGACAGCCCCGGCAGCCCCGCCAGCGCCTTCACGTCGTCCTCGCCGTGGACCCGGACATGGACCGGCACCGCCAGCGGGTCCGCCGTGACCGGGTCCGAGAGCAGCTCCGCCGTCGCCGACCGCGCGTACTCCTTGCGGTCCGGCGCGACCGCGTCCTCCAGGTCGACGATCACCACGTCCGCGCCCGAGCCGAGCGCCTTGCGGACCACCTCGGGCCGGTCCCCGGGGACGTACAGCCAGGTCAGCGCCACCGCCGGGCCGCTCACAGCGCCCCCTCGTCCCGGAGCGCCGCGACGGCCGGGGCGGAGAGGCCGAGCTCCGCCAGGATCTCGTCCGTGTCCGCCCCGTGGGGCCGGCCCGCCCAGCGGATCGCCCCCGGTGTCTCCGAGAGCCGGAACAGCACGTTCTGCATCCGCAGCGTCCCCAGCTCGGGGTCCTCGACCTCGGCGATCGAGCCCAGCGCCCGGTACTGGGGGTCCTCCATCACATCCCGTACGTCCTGGATGGGCGCGATCGCCGCCTCGGCCTTCTCGAACGCGTCCACCGCCTCCTCCCTGGTGCGCCGGGCGATCCAGTGGCCCACCGCCTCGTCGAGTTCGTCGGCGTGCTCGGCGCGGGTGCTCCCGGCGGAGAACCACGGCTCCTCGATCAGCTCCGGGCGCCCCACCAGACGCATCACGCGTTCCGCGACCGACTGCGCGGAGGTCGAGACGGCGACCCAGTGGCCGTCGGCGGTGCGGTAGGTGTTGCGCGGGGCGTTGTTGCGGGAGCGGTTCCCGGTCCGCGGCTGTACGTATCCGAGCTGGTCGTACCAGAGCGGCTGCGGTCCCAGCACGGTGAGGATCGGCTCGATGATCGCCATGTCGACCACCTGCCCGCCCCCGGTACGGTCACGGCCGGCCAGGGCCGTCATCACCGCGTACGCCGTGGCGAGCGCCGCGATCGAGTCGGCGAGCCCGAACGGCGGCAGGGTCGGCGGCCCGTCCGGTTCGCCGGTGACGGCGGCGAAGCCGCTCATCGCCTCGGCGAGCGTGCCGAAGCCGGGCCGGTGCGCGTACGGGCCCTTCTGCCCGAAGCCGGTGACCCTGGCCAGCACCAGCCGGGGGTTGACGGCGCGCAGCTCCTCCCAGCCCAGCCCCCAGCGCTCCAGGGTCCCGGGCCGGAAGTTCTCGACGATCACGTCCGTCCCCGCGGCCAGCCGCAGCAGCACGTCCCGGCCGCCCGGGGCGGACAGGTCGAGGGTCAGCGTGCGCTTGTTGCGGCCGAGCAGTTTCCACCACAGGCCGATCCCGTCCTTCGCGGGCCCGTGGCCGCGCGAGGGGTCGGGCTTGCGGGGGTGCTCGACCTTGATGACCTCGGCCCCGAAGTCCCCGAGCATGGTGGCCGCGAGCGGCCCGGCGAAGAGCGTGGCGAGGTCCAGGACCCGCAGTCCCGCGAGGGGACCGGCCGGCGTACTCATACGGCACCGATCTCGCTGCGGTAGGGCATGGACGTCGACGCCCCGGGTCTCTGCACACAGAGCGCCGCGGCGGACGACGCCCAGGCCAGCGCCGCAGGCACGGACCGGCCCTCGCCGAGCGCCACGGCGAGCGTGCCGACGAAGGTGTCCCCGGCACCGGTCGTGTCGACGGCGGTGACCTCGGGGGCCGGGAAGAGGACCTGCTCGCCGCCCCGGGCCGCGTACAGGCAGCCCTTACGGCCGAGCGTGATCACGACCTCGGGGACCTGCCGGAGCAGGATCTGGGCCGCGCCGTGCGGGTCCACGCACCCGGTCAGCGCGGCGGCCTCGTGCTCGTTGGGGACCAGCAGGTCGATGTCGTCCAGGAGGCCGGCCGGCAGCGGCTGTACGGGGGATGGGGTGAGGATCGTCCGTACGCCCCGGGCCTTGGCGGTCCGCGCCCCCTCCGCCACGACGGAGAGCGGGAGCTCCAGCTGGAGGAGCAGCAGGCCGGCCGCGGCGATGGCGGCGCTCCCGCCCGGGCCGAGCGCGGTCACGGTCCCGTTCGCGCCCGGGATCACCACGATCGCGTTGGACCCCTCGTCGTCGACGACGATGTGCGCGGTGCCGCTGGGCCCCGCGACGGTGTGCAGCAGTTCGGTGTCGACGCCGGCGTGGACCAGATTCGTCCGGAGCGAGGAGCCGTACTCGTCGGTCCCGACCGCGCCGATCATCACCACCTCGCCTCCCGCGCGGGCCGCGGCGACGGCCTGGTTGGCCCCCTTGCCGCCGGGGACGGTCCTGAACTCCCGTCCGGTGACGGTCTCCCCGCGCCCGGGTGCCCGGGCGACGTAGGCGACCAGGTCCATGTTGGTGCTGCCGAGCACCGCGATCGCTGTCATGGGCGGCGTACCTCCTGATAGGTCAGTTCCGCGAGGGTGTCGAAGCCGATGGCGCCGAAGCCGGTCACGGACGTGGCGAGGCGGTTCTTGAGCGGGGCGGTCCACCGGTCGGGGAGCGCGGCGGGCCGCCCGGCGAGCAGCCCCGCGAGCGATCCGGCCGTCGCGCCGTTCGAGTCGGTGTCCCAGCCGCCGGACACCGCGCGGCAGATGGAGCGGCCGAAGTCGCCGTCCGCGTGGGTGAGGGCGGCGGCGAGCAGCGCCGCGTTGGGCAGGACGTGCACCCAGTGGTGGGTGGACCCGTACGCCTCGTGGAGCCGGTCCACGACCGTGTCGAAGTCCTGCTCGGCCCGGGCGGTCGTGATGCCGAGGCGCACCGCCTGCGCGTACCGGGACCGCGGCGGCACGACCCGCAGCCCGGCCGCCAGACAGCCGTGCACATCCGTCTCGCCGCCGACGGCCTCGGCGAGGGCGGCGGCGGTGAACATCGCCCCGTACACCCCGTTGGCCGTGTGGGTGAGGACCGCGTCCCGGTGGGCCTGTTCCGCGGCGGCACCCGGGTCTCCGGGGTGGGTCCAGCCGTGCACGTCGGCCCGGATCTGGGCGCCGATCCACTCCCGGAACGGGTTGCGGTGGCGTGCGGTGTCCGGCGGTTCGATGCCGTCGAGCAGATTGCGGTACGCGATGCGCTCGGCGGTGAAGACCCGGCCCGCCGGGAGCTCGTCGAGCCACAGCCGGGCGAGGTCGGACGTACTGAACCCGGGGCCGTGCCGCTGGAGCAACAGCACGGTCAGCAAGGGGTGGTTGAGGTCGTCGTCCTCCGGCATCCCGTCGATGTTCTCGGCGAGGGAAGTGGGCGCCGAGCGGCGGTTCCACGGGTGGGCGGCAGCCAGTTGGGCGGGCACCCCCCTGGCGGTGAACCAGGTGCTGAGCGGCCAGTTGCCGGTGGCGCGGGCCAGGGCACGGATGCCGGCCAGCGGCAGCTTCTCCACCGGCTTGCCCAGCAGACAGCCGGCCGCCCTGCCCAGCCAGGCCGCGTGCAGACGGTCGGGCCCGAAGGAGACGGGGCGGGTGCGGGCGGCGGGCCAGCGGGGGCAGGCGGCCCGGATCGCGGGCAGGTCGCTCGGTTCGTCGCCGGCCAGGGGGCTCTCCCGCTCGGCGAGTTCGTCCAGCAACCGCTCGGCCAGAGCACGCAGCCGGCGTGGCGCGGGGGACTCCGAAGCCCCCGCGCGCTCCGGGGCCGGGGCTCCGCCCGCCGCGTACCAGTGCTGTGCGACGTCCGCTGTGTCCCGGCCGTCCTGCGCGGCCTGCCGCAGCTCGTGGCCCACCAGGTCCTCGGGCTGGACCCATGTCAGGCGTACGGTCACCGGCCGTCGCCCGTCAGTACGGCGAACGCGGCCTCGTGCGCGCGGCGCCTCTCCGTGTCCCGTACGAAGATCTCGCGGGCCACCTCCGCGAGCTCCCGGGCCGGGGCGTGCAGATCGAGGCGGCTGGCCTCGGCGACCGTCTTCACCCAGGTCTCCGGGATCGCCTGCTCACCGTGGAGCGCCCCCGAGAGCGCGCCGCTCATCGTGGCGATCGAGTCGCAGTCACGGCCGTAGTTGACCGAGCCGAGCACCGTGCGCCGGTAGTCGCCCTCGCCGACGAGCAGCATGCCGAGCGCGACCGGCAGCTCCTCGATGGAGTGCAGCCGGGAGGGCCGCCGGGCGCCGAGCGAGGGGTCCCGGTAGTGCGGACCCACCGTGTCGAAGGGGGCGACGGCCGCCCGCAGCGGCACCAGCGCCGACTCGAAGTCCGTGTGCCGGGACGCCACTTCGCACACCGACTCGATCGCCGACCGGGTGCCGTCCTTGGCCAGGGCCAGCGCCGTCTCCACGACGGAGGCGGGGGTCGCGCCCGGCGCGCAGGCGGCGGCGACACAGCCGGCCAGGACCCCGGCCGCCTCACGTCCGTACGAGGACTGGTGGGCGCCCGCGACGTCCAGCGCCTCCGCGTAGGCGGCCTCCGGATGGGCCGCGTTCACCAGGCCGACCGGGGCCGTGTACATCGCCGCCCCGCAGTTGACGATGTTCCCCGTGCCCGCCTCGCGGGGGTCGACGTGCCCGTAGTGGAGCCGGGCGACGATCCACTTCTCGGCGAGGAAGATCCGCTGCAGGGGGAGCGCCTCGGCCTCCAGCTCCGGGATCCAGCGTGGCCGTGACATCAGGTCCGGCACGAGGTGGTCGGCGACGGCGTACGCGTCGAGATGGCCGCGCACCGTCCCGTACACCCGGACCAGCGCATGGGTCATCAGGGTGTCGTCGGTGACGTGCCCGTCGCCCTTGTGGTACGGGGCGATGGGGCGTGCGGTGCGCCAGTCGTCGCCGTACCAGGGACCGACGATCCCGGTCACCCGGCCGCCGTGACGCTCGGCGATCTGCTCGGGTGTCCAGCCCTCGACGGGTCCGCCGAGCGCGTCCCCCACGGCCGCGCCGACGAGGGCTCCGGTGATGCGTTCATCCAGGGTGAGCGTCGTGGCGGTCGTGCCGGCCGCGAGCGGTGCGGATGTTTTGTGTGCCATGCCGGAATTGTCCACCCGGGGCGGCCGGTTCCGTGGCTGCCAGCAGCCCGGCGAGTTCGATGAGGTCCGTACCGGCGAACAGGGGCAGCGCGCACCCGGCCAGCGTCCGGCAGGCCTCCCGCCAGCCCTCGGGCACGGTCGCCGTCCCGCCCAGCGCCCCGGTCAGGGCCCCGGCGAGCGCGGGCGCCGAATCGGCGACCCGGGAGAGACAGGCCGCAGCGGGGACGGCCTGGGCGAACTCGCCGCGGGCGGCGGTCGTCAGGGCGAGGGCGACCGGCACGGTCTCCGCGGCGGCGATCCCGTAGCTGTAGACGTGGTCCACGATCTGATGCTCCAGCACGGGGACCAGCGCGAAGGCGCCCGCCGCCTCGTCCGCGAACTCCCGGGCGAGCCGCACGGCGTGGACGGCGTTGCGGGCGATCTCCGTACCGTCCGGGAGCTGGTCGAGCGCCGCGTTCACCACCGTGTCGACGTCCGCCCCGGCGAGGGCCTCGGCGATCGCGGCGGCGACGGCCCGCGCCCCGTGCACCCCGTCACCGTCCTGGGTGTACCGGGCGTCGAACTCGGCGAGCCCGGCCGCCGCCGCCGGATCGCCCGGGTGGACGACCGCGAGCACGGCGGCCCGCACACAGGCCGCGTCGTCGAAGTAGTGCGGATTGTCGTGCCCGGTGGCCGGCGGGCGCAGCCCGGCGGCCAGATTGCCGAGCCCGGCCCGTACGGAGATCCGCGCCCGCAGCGGAAGGACGGCCGACTCGACCTCCGGCGCCCGGGCGCTCGCGGCGGCCACCTTCGCCGCCAGCGCATTCCACGACCGGTCGACCGCGTCCCGCATCCGGTGGCCGGGGGAGAGGTCCGGCGCGTGGTCGGCCGCGGCGGCCAGCACGGTCCGGGCGGCGAACGCGGCCCACTCCGCGTCGTCGGACGGGCCGAGCCGCAGCGGTTCCGGCGGCTGGTTCAGGGCGATGGGCACGGGAAGCGTCGTCGTCGCGTTCTGCTCGGCGAAGGTGTCCAGCTCCCGGGTGAGCCGCCGCGTCCACTCCGGCATCCGCGCCGCCCGGTGCCGGGCCGCCGGCCACCCTGCGGCGTCACCGGCGGCCAGCCCGAGCAGCAGCCCCTCGATCCTGGCCCGCCGGCCCGGTGCGCCGCGGCCACCGCCGTCGGCCGGCTCCGAGGTGATCCGGATGGCCAGGTGCGGGGCGGACTCCGCCGGCGCCGTGGGCGTGCCCGTCGCGGGGCGGCGGTCGGCGGTCACCGGACGTCCTGCCGGACACCGGAGGCCGCGGCGGCCGGCGCCCCCGGCGGGTCCTCGCCCTCGTCCGGGGTCAGCAGCTCCGCGATGTCCAGCACGTGATAGCCCCGCATCGACGGCAGACAGCTGCCCCGCACCGGGCCGATCGCCGCCGCCCAGTCCCGGGGGATCGCCGACGCCCCGTGCAGGGCACCGGCCAGCGCCCCCGCCACGGCGGCCGTGGTGTCGGCGTCCCGGCCCATGTTCACTGCCGTCAGCACCGCCGTACGGAAGTCACCGCGCGCCGCGGTCAGCGCGCCGAAGGCCAGGCCCACCGCCTCCGGCGCCAGGTCCGTCCACGGGTAGCCGCCGATCACCACCGCGGACCGCACCGCACGTTCGGTGGCCAGCCGGTCCGGGTGCGAGCGCTGCGCGGCCGTGACCGCGCGGCGCAGCGAGCGGGCCGTCCAGGAGTCCATCGGCACGACCGAGAGCGCGGCGGCGATCACCGAGGCGAGCCCCGCCCCCACCATCGCGGCCGCCACACCCGCCGCGACCGCCTGACCGCCGTAGATGCCCTCCCCGTCATGGCTGACCCGGCCGTCCACCGCCACCAGACGGGCGGCCTCGTCCGGGCGCCCCGCCGCGAACACCCCGAACGGCGCCGCCCGCATCGCGAGACCGTCGCTCCAGGCGTGCCGGTGCTGCGCCGAGATCGGGGCGGCCAGACCGCGCCGCAGATTCTCCAGCGTCCCGCGCTCGCTGAACCCGGCGCCCCGGAAGGGACCCTCGTCCAGATCGGCGATCCAGTGGTGCCAGGCCCGTTCGACATGCGAGACGGTGAGTGCCGAGCCGTGCCTGGCCAGCAGCAGCCCCGAGAAGATCGCGTACTCGGTGTCGTCGGTGCCCGCCGGATCGTCACTGACGAAGCCCTCGATACGGCCCCAGCGGCGGCGGATCTCGGACGGGCGCAGGTTCTCCGCCGGTGCGCCGAGCGCGTCCCCCACCGCAAGCCCCAGCAGCGCCCCCCGCGCCCGGTCACCCGTGTCCGTCGCCGCGCCACCGTCCGCCATGAGCTCCATCGCGCCGACCCTTCGCTCGCACCCGGAACAACCGGATATGCGAGGTTTCCCCGATCGGGGAGAAGAGAGGCTCGTATTTAGTACAAATCGGCCGCCCGGGTGACGCTCTCGCGGTAGGTAAGTTCGGCCTTCCTTGCTGGCGGGAGGCCTTTTTCGTGCGTACTTTCGACCGTGCGGGGCGGAGGAGGATTCGGGGCCGCTCCCGGAAAAGGGGAGAGCTGTGTCCATCATCGAGACCGACGCCGTACTGCACGAGGCCCACCGCGACAACCACACCCACCGTGACGTCAACGGCGGCTGGCTGCGCCCCGCGGTGTTCGGCGCCATGGACGGTCTCGTCTCCAACCTCGCCCTGATGACGGGCGTGGCCGGAGGGGCGGTCTCCCAGCAGACCATCGTCATCACCGGCCTGGCCGGACTCGCCGCAGGAGCGTTCTCGATGGCCGCGGGGGAGTACACCTCCGTCGCCTCGCAGCGCGAGCTGGTCGAGGCCGAGCTCGCCGTCGAGCGTCGTGAGCTGCGTAAACACCCCAAGGACGAGATGCGCGAGCTCGCCGCGCTCTACGAGTCCCGGGGGGTCGAGCCCGCCCTCGCCCAGGAGGTCGCGCGCCAGCTGTCCAGGGACCCGGAGCAGGCCCTGGAGATACACGCCCGCGAGGAGCTGGGCATCGACCCGGGCGACCTGCCCTCGCCCCTCGTCGCGGCCCTGTCCTCCTTCGGTGCCTTCGCGCTGGGCGCCCTGCTGCCCGTACTGCCCTACCTGCTCGGCGCCACCGTCATGTGGCCCGCCGTGCTGCTCGCCCTGGCCGGCCTGTTCGGCTGCGGCGCGGTGGTGGCCCGGGTGACGGCGCGGACCTGGTGGTTCAGCGGGCTGCGCCAGCTGGTCCTCGGCGGAGCCGCCGCGGCGATCACGTACGGGCTGGGCTCGCTGTTCGGTGTGGCCGTCGGCTGAGCCTCGGCGGGGGAGACCCGTGAGAGGGGGTGCCCGTAGGAACCCGGCCGCCGTGCCGGGATTTCACGGGCGTCCTGCGGTGTTGCACTGGTGTGACGTACGTCTTGGCGCACGTCACTGGGCGGATGGGGTAAGGCCCCCGTAAAATGAGACGCTATGCAGTGCTACACATAAGTAGCCGTTACCCGGCGGTTTCGATTCCATGACCGCTGGGCAAGAGCCGTAGACACTCGCGGGCAACGACGCCCGCTCTCTGCGGTCTCCCCGGACGGTGGTCCACAAGGATCCGTTCGATCATGACCCACCCGCACCACGACTCCGTGGTGTCCGCATGTTGGAACAGCCTTTCCGCTTTTTGAGAAGCGTTCCATCATGTAACCTGCACGAAATTTCGCAGAGGGCCAACGTCGTCCCTCGGCACAGCACATGCCACGACGACGACGGGAGAGCCGATGCGTTCCGACGCCTGGTCGCCCATGGACGGTCGCCCTGTCCAGCAGGGGATGTACGACCCCCGTAACGAGCACGACGCCTGTGGCGTCGGGTTCGTGGCCACTCTGACCGGTGTGGCCAGCCATGAGCTGGTCGAGCAGGCGCTGACCGTACTGCGCAACCTCGAACACCGCGGCGCCACAGGATCCGAGCCCGACTCGGGTGACGGCGCCGGCATTCTCCTTCAGGTCCCGGACGCCTTCCTCCGCGAAGAGGCCGGGTTCGACCTCCCCGAGGCCGGCTCCTACGCCGTCGGCATCGCCTTCCTGCCCGCGGACGACTCCACCGACGCGGTCAAGCAGATCGAGAAGATCGCCGCCGAAGAGGGCCTCGACGTCCTCGGCTGGCGCCAGGTCCCGGTCACGCCGGACATCCTCGGCAACGGCGCTCGCGCCGTCATGCCGGAGTTCCGCCAGCTGATCGTCGCCGACGGCAGCAGCACGGGCATCGCGCTGGACCGCAAGGCCTTCGTCCTGCGCAAGCGCGCCGAGCGTGAGGCCGGGGTGTACTTCCCCTCGCTCTCCGCACGCACGATCGTCTACAAGGGCATGCTCACCACCGGGCAGCTGGAGCCGTTCTTCCCGGACCTCTCCGACCGCCGCTTCGCCACCACGGTCGCCCTGGTCCACTCCCGCTTCTCCACCAACACGTTCCCGAGCTGGCCGCTCGCCCACCCGTACCGCTTCGTCGCGCACAACGGCGAGATCAACACGGTCAAGGGCAACCGCAACTGGATGAAGGCCCGCGAGTCCCAGCTCGCCTCCAGCCTCTTCGGCGAGGCGCAGCTCGACCGGATCTTCCCCGTCTGCACCCCGGACGCCTCCGACTCGGCCTCCTTCGACGAGGTCCTGGAGCTGCTCCACCTCGGCGGGCGCTCGCTGCCGCACTCGGTGCTGATGATGGTCCCCGAGGCATGGGAGAACCACGCCTCCATGGACCCGGCCCGCCGCGCCTTCTACCAGTACCACTCCACGATGATGGAGCCCTGGGACGGCCCGGCCTGCGTCACCTTCACCGACGGCGTCCAGGTCGGCGCGGTCCTCGACCGCAACGGTCTGCGCCCCGGCCGCTACTGGGTCACCGACGACGGCCTCGTCGTCCTCTCCTCCGAGGTCGGCGTCCTGGACATCGACCCGGCGAAGGTCGTCCGCAAGGGCCGCCTCCAGCCCGGCCGGATGTTCCTCGTCGACACCGCCGAGCACCGCATCATCGAGGACGACGAGATCAAGGCGTCCCTGGCCGCCGAGAACCCGTACGAGGAGTGGCTGGAAACCGGCGAGATCGAGCTCGAGGACCTCCCCGAGCGCGAGCACATCGTCCACACCCACGCCTCGGTCACCCGCCGCCAGCAGACCTTCGGCTACACCGAGGAAGAGCTCCGCGTCCTCCTCGCCCCGATGGCCCGCACCGCCGGCGAGCCCCTCGGCTCCATGGGCACCGACTCGCCGATCGCCGCGCTCTCCGAGCGCCCCCGGCTGCTCTTCGACTACTTCACCCAGCTCTTCGCCCAGGTCACCAACCCGCCGCTGGACGCCATCCGCGAGGAGCTCGTCACCTCACTGCGCTCCACGCTCGGCCCCGCGGGCAACATCCTGGAGCCGACCGCCGCCGCGTGCCGCAGCGTCACGCTGCCCTTCCCGGTGATCGACAACGACGAGCTGGCCAAGCTCATACACATCAACGCCGACGGCGACATGCCGGGAATGAAGGCCGCGACGCTGTCCGGCCTCTACCGCGTCAGCGGCGGCGGCGACGCCCTCGCCGCCCGGATCGAGCAGATCACCACCGAGGTCGACGCCGCCATAGAGGACGGCGCCCGCCTCATCGTCCTGTCCGACCGGCACTCCGACGCCGAGCACGCACCGATCCCCTCGCTGCTGCTCACCTCGGCCGTCCACCACCACCTCATCCGCACCAAGCAGCGCACCCAGGTGGGCCTGCTGGTCGAGGCCGGCGACGTCCGCGAGGTCCACCACGTCGCACTGCTCATCGGCTACGGCGCCGCCGCCGTCAACCCGTACCTCGCGATGGAGTCCGTCGAGGACCTCGTCCGCGCCGGTACGTTCATCGAGGGCATCGAGCCCGAGCTGGCCATCCGCAACCTGATCTACGCCCTCGGCAAGGGCGTCCTGAAGGTCATGTCCAAGATGGGCATCTCGACCGTCGCCTCCTACCGAGGCGCCCAGGTCTTCGAGGCCGTCGGCCTCGACGAGGCCTTCGTCGCCCAGTACTTCAACGGCACCGCCACCAAGATCGGCGGCGCCGGACTCGACGTCGTCGCCAAGGAGGTCGCCGCCCGGCACACCAAGGCGTACCCCGCCTCCGGCATCTCCGCGTCGCACCGCGCGCTGGAGATCGGCGGCGAGTACCAGTGGCGCCGCGAGGGCGAGCCGCACCTGTTCGACCCGGAGACGGTCTTCCGCCTCCAGCACGCCACCCGTAACCGCCGGTACGACATCTTCAAGAAGTACACCGGCCGGGTCAACGAGCAGTCCGAGCGCCTCATGACGCTCCGCGGACTCTTCAACTTCAAGGACGGCCGCGAGCCGATCTCCATCGACGAGGTCGAGCCCGCCTCCGAGATCGTCAAGCGCTTCTCCACCGGCGCCATGTCGTACGGCTCCATCTCCCAGGAGGCGCACGAGACCCTCGCCGTCGCCATGAACCAGCTGGGCGGCAAGTCCAACACCGGCGAGGGCGGCGAGGACTCCGAGCGTCTCTACGACCCGGCACGCCGCTCGTCCATCAAGCAGGTCGCCTCCGGCCGCTTCGGTGTCACCAGCGAGTACCTGGTCAACGCGGACGACATCCAGATCAAGATGGCGCAGGGCGCCAAGCCCGGCGAGGGCGGCCAGCTGCCCGGCCACAAGGTCTACCCGTGGGTCGCCAAGACCCGGCACTCCACCCCGGGTGTCGGCCTGATCTCGCCCCCGCCGCACCACGACATCTATTCCATCGAGGACCTGGCTCAGCTGATCCACGACCTCAAGAACGCCAACCCGGCGGCCCGCGTCCACGTGAAGCTGGTCTCCGAGGTCGGCGTCGGAACGGTCGCCGCGGGTGTCTCCAAGGCCCACGCGGACGTCGTCCTCATCTCCGGCCACGACGGCGGCACCGGCGCCTCACCGCTCACCTCGCTCAAGCACGCGGGCGGCCCCTGGGAGCTCGGCCTCGCCGAGACCCAGCAGACCCTGCTGCTCAACGGCCTGCGCGACCGCATCGTCGTCCAGACCGACGGCCAGCTCAAGACCGGCCGCGACGTCGTCATCGCCGCGCTGCTGGGCGCCGAGGAGTTCGGTTTCGCGACCGCGCCGCTCGTCGTCTCCGGCTGCGTCATGATGCGCGTCTGCCACCTCGACACCTGCCCCGTCGGCATCGCCACCCAGAACCCCGTCCTGCGCGACCGGTTCTCCGGCAAGGCCGAGTACATCGTCAACTTCTTCGAATTCATCGCCGAAGAGGTCCGCGAGATCCTCGCCGAGCTCGGCTTCCGCACCATCGAGGAGGCCGTCGGCCACGCCGAACTCCTCGACACCGAGCGGGCCGTCACCCACTGGAAGGCACAGGGCCTCGACCTCGAGCCCCTCTTCTACGTCCCCGAGCTGCCCGAGGGCGCGGTGCGCCACCGCATCAACGAGCAGGACCACGGACTGACCAAGGCCCTCGACAACGAGCTGATCAAGCTCGCCGCCGACGCCCTGGGCGCCGACAGCGCCGAGGCGGCCCAGCCCGTCCGCGCGCAGATCGCGATCCGCAACATCAACCGGACCGTCGGCACGATGCTCGGCCACGAGGTGACCAAGAAGTTCGGCGGTGCGGGCCTGCCCGAGGACACCATCGACATCACCTTCACCGGGTCCGCGGGCCAGTCCTTCGGCGCGTTCGTACCGCGCGGTGTGACGCTCCGCCTGGAGGGCGACGCCAACGACTACGTCGGCAAGGGCCTCTCCGGCGGCCGCGTCATCGTCCGCCCGGACCGCGGCGCCGACCACCTCGCCGAGTACTCCACCATCGCCGGCAACACCATCGGCTACGGTGCGACCGGCGGCGAGCTGTTCCTCCGCGGCCGGACCGGCGAGCGCTTCTGCGTCCGCAACTCCGGTGCCACGGTCGTCTCGGAAGGAGTGGGCGACCACGGCTGCGAGTACATGACCGGCGGCCACGCGGTCGTCCTCGGCGAGACCGGACGCAACTTCGCCGCGGGCATGTCCGGCGGTATCGCGTACGTCATCGACCTCGACCTCGACAACGTCAACACCGGCAACGTCGGCGCCGTCGAGCTCCTCGACGACACCGACAGGCAGTGGCTGCACGACGTCGTGCGCCGCCACCAGGAGGAGACCGGATCCACGGTCGCCGAGAAGCTGCTGGCCGACTGGGACTCCGCGGTCACCCGCTTCAGCAAGATCATCCCGTCCACCTACAAGGCAGTGCTCGCCGCCAAGGACGCCGCTGAGCTCGCCGGTCTCTCCGAGCAGGAGACCACCGAGAAGATGATGGAGGCGGCGACCAATGGCTGACCCCAAGGGCTTCCTGACCACCGGACGCGAGGTCGCCAAGACCCGCCCCGTCGGCGAGCGCGTCAAGGACTGGAACGAGGTCTACGTTCCGGGATCGCTGCTCCCGATCATCAGCAAGCAGGCCGGCCGCTGCATGGACTGCGGCATCCCGTTCTGCCACAACGGCTGTCCCCTCGGAAACCTCATCCCCGAGTGGAACGACTACGCCTACCGCGAGGACTGGTCGGCGGCGTCCGAGCGCCTGCACGCCACGAACAACTTCCCGGAGTTCACGGGCCGCCTGTGCCCCGCCCCGTGCGAGTCGGCGTGCGTCCTCGGCATCAACCAGCCGGCCGTCACCATCAAGAACGTCGAAGTCTCCATCATCGACAAGGCGTGGGACAGCGGCGACGTCACCCCGCAGCCGCCCGAGCGCCTCTCCGGCAAGACCGTCGCCGTCATCGGCTCCGGCCCGGCGGGACTCGCCGCCGCCCAGCAGCTGACCCGCGCCGGCCACACGGTCGCCGTCTTCGAACGCGCGGACCGCATCGGAGGACTCCTCCGCTACGGCATCCCCGAGTTCAAGATGGAGAAGTCGCACATCAACCGCCGCATCGAGCAGATGCGCGCGGAAGGCACCAAGTTCCGTACGGAGGTGGAGATCGGCAAGGACATCGACGCCGCCAAGCTCCGCCGCCGCTACGACGCGGTCGTCATCGCCGCCGGTGCCACCGTCTCCCGCGACCTGCCCGTCCCGGGCCGTGAGCTGAACGGCGTGCACTTCGCGATGGAATACCTCCCGCTCGCCAACAAGGTGCAGGAGGGCGACCTCACGGTCTCCCCGATCACCGCCGAGGGCAAGCACGTCGTCGTCATCGGCGGCGGCGACACCGGCGCCGACTGCGTCGGCACCGCCCACCGGCAGGGCGCGGCCTCCGTCACCCAGCTGGAGATCATGCCGCAGCCGGGCGCGGAGCGTAACGCCAACCAGCCCTGGCCGACCTTCCCGATGCTCTACAAGGTCACCTCCGCGCACGAGGAGGGCGGCGAGCGGATCTACTCCGTCTCCACCACCCACTTCGAGGGCGATGAGGACGGCAACGTCCAGTCCCTGCACCTCATCGAGGTGGAGTTCAAGGACGGCAAGCTGGAGCAGAAGGCCGGCACCGAGCGCGTCATCCCCGCCCAGCTCGTCACCCTGGCCATGGGCTTCACCGGCACCGACCAGGCCAACGGCCTCGTCCAGCAGTTCGGCCTCGACCTCGACGAGCGCGGCAACATCGCACGCGACGAGGACTACGCGACCAACGTCGACGGCGTCTACGTCGCCGGTGACGCGGGCCGCGGCCAGTCCCTCATCGTCTGGGCCATCGCCGAGGGCCGCTCCGCGGCGCGCGGCGTGGACCGCTTCCTGACCGGGACCAGTGCTCTGCACGCCCCGATCCGCCCGACGGACCGTTCCCTGATGGTCTGACCACGGCACACAGACGTCCCGTACAACGGCGTACGGAACTGAACGCGGCGCTCGCCCCCGTCCCCGACCGGACAAGGGCGGGCGCCGCGACGCGTCCGGGCCCCGGTGGCCTCAGCTCACCAGCGCCAGCGCGCACACCGCGGCCGCCGTGCCCGTCACCGACAGCACCAGCCCCGTCCCGACGAACCGGCCCAGGGCGATCCGCGTCCCGTGGAAGCGGCACCGCTCGAACCACAGCAGCGTCGCCAACGACGCCCACGGGGTGACCAACGGGCCCACATTGACGCCGATCAGCAGCGCCAGCAGCTGCTCGTGGTTCCCCACCGGGACGACCGCCTCGCCCGCCAGATACGCCGGCAGGTTGTTCAGGACGTTCGACAGCCCCGCCCCGACCGCCGCCGACCGAAGCATCCCCAGGAAACCGTTGTCGGAGCCCAGCGCGGACTCCAGCAGCCCGTGCAGGCCGTGCGCGTCGACCGTCTGCACCACCAGGAACATCCCCGGGACCAGCACCAGCAGCCGCCACGGCACCAGCGACAGCCGCAGCTCCTCCCTGCGCCGTACGGCGAACGCCACCACGACCACCACCATCGCCGTCAGCGACGCCGCCCACAGCGGAACGTCCGCCAGCAGGATCGCCAGCAGGAAACCACCGCAGGCCACCGCGCAGATCCGCAGCAGGACGGGGTCCCGGGGCACCGGCGCGCCCGGCGGGGTGTACCGGTCCGCGCCGCGCCGGCCGCGCCGCCAGTAGAAGACCCACAGCCAGAGCGAGGTCATGGCGATCGCCGCCAGCTGGGGCAGCCACATCACCGCGGCGAGACCGGACGGCGAGAGCGCCACCCGCTCCGCCGCCAGCAGATTCGTCAGGTTCGAGACCGGCAGCAGCAGACTCGCGGTGTTGGCGAGCCACACCGTCGTCATCGCCAGCGGCACCGCCGCGATCCCCACCCGGGTGGCCAGCGCCAGCATCACCGGGGTGAGCAGCACCGCCGTGGTGTCCAGATTCAGCGTGATCGTGGTGAGCGAGGCGAAGGTCACGCACAGCCCGAACAGCAGCGGATAGCGCCCCCGCCCCGCCCGCGCCACCCAGGCCGCCACGATGTCGAAGACCTGCGCCCGGCCCGTCAGCTCCGCCATCACGATCACGGTGCCCAGGAACACCACCAGCGGCCCGACGCGCCGCATCTCCGCCGCGGCGGGATCCTCGGGCAGCAGCCCCGTCACCACCGCGAGCAGCCCCAGGGCCAGCAGACCGCCCGCGAGCCAGTCCAGCGGGTGGAGCCGCCGCACCCACCCGCGCGGGCCCTCACCGGGCCCCTCGTCCCCCGTGTCGCCGGACCCCGGCCGTCCCTCCGGCACCTCTCTCACCATGGGACGATGATCTCAGAAAGCGGACTCAGGCCCGGGACCGGCGAGTTCGCCTCAGACCGCGCCCGTCAGGGTGGCCGTCCGTACGGCGACCACCGCGGCCAGCAGCACCACCAGGACCACCCCGCCGGCCAGCTGCGCGGCGGACGTCCGCAGTCTCGCCGGGGCGTAGGCGAGCCCGTACGTCACCAGACCACCGGTCAGCAGCCCGCCGAGGTGGCCCTGCCACGAGGTGAACACGGCGGAGATCACCATCCAGAGCAGGAACCCCGCCATGAAGCGGTTGACCGGTCCCATGTCCCGGCCCAGACGCCGGTTGATGACGTAGAAGGACGCCGCCAGGCCGAAGATCGCGCCCGACGCGCCGACCGCCGGTGTCTCCGGCGAGAGGAGGTACACCAGCACAGAACCGCCCACCGCGGACAGCAGGTACAGCGCGAGGAAACGCACCCGGCCGAGCTGGCCCTCCACGATCCGGCCGAGATTCCACAGGGCGAGCATGTTGAAGACCAGGTGCATCACGCCGAACGACGCGTCGGGCGGCAGATGCAGGAACGCGCCCGTCAGCAGCCGGTACCACTCCCCGTCGGCCACCCCCGCCAGTTCGTAGCCGGGCGAGGTCCAGCCCTCGTACACGTACAGCTCGCCGTCCGGCCCGAGCAGCGCCGCCCCGAGCATCCCGAACCGGTCCACCGTCCCGGACCGTACGACCTCGACGACGTACGCCACGATGTTCAGCACCATCAGCGTGTACGTCACCACCGGCGTCGCGGCCCTCGGCACCGAACCGCCGAACAGCGAACGGGCCTGCCGGACCGAGCGCTGCCCCTCCCGCACACACTCCACGCAGTGGTGCCCGACCGACGCCTCACGCATGCAGTCGGGGCAGATGTACCGGTCGCAACGCGTGCAGCGCACGTACGTCTCGTGCGACGGGTGGCGGTAACACGTGGTGGCGGCGGCCTCCATGGCCGGCTCCTTCATTCGTGGACGGGGACGCGTGGACAAGGTCAGGAGCGCCGCCGGGGCGGCGGCGCTCAAGATAGCGAACCCGGATGAGGCGCGGCGCACCTGGGTGCCGGGGGCCGCCATCCCGGTGACGCGCTACGAAACACGACAGGAGGTGTCCTGTTCACCGGGTTCCATGGCACCCATGACAGCGACCGTGACACCCAGCTCATGGCAGGACTTCCGCACGGCGGAACCCGCCTTCGCCGACACCGTGCAGAAGCGCTTCCAGCAGTACAAACACCACGTCCTGGCGACCCTGCGCGCGGACGGCTCGCCCAGGGTGACCGGCCTGGAGGTGGAGTTCCGGATGGACGCCCTGTGGTTCGGCATGATGCCGCACTCCCGCAAGGCCCTGGACCTGCGGCGCGACCCGCGCTTCGCCATCCAGGCCAACCCGGGGCCCGACGCGGAGATGGCCGACGGGGACATCCGTGTCTCCGGCCGGGCGGTGGAGATCACCGACGCCGCCGTGCTGGCCCGCTTCGTCGAGGAGGTCACCCCGCCGGAACCCTTCCTCCTCTTCCGCGCCGACCCCACGGAAGTGGTCCGCACCGGCATCGACGGCGACGACCTCGTCGTCCAGGTCTGGCGCCCGGGCCGAGCGCTGCGCACCCTGCGCAGGGGCGCCGACGACAGCCCCGTCCGCGAGGAGTGACACCGGGGCGTACACCCGTCCGGCGTAGTCCCCGCCACGGATCCCGCCGGCGGGCGGCGCGCGGCCCGGACCCGCGCCGGTACGACTTCCGGGTGAACCGGCCCCCTGCGCCGGGGCGCCCGGGCCCCTTCCGGGGCCGCTCCCCGGCGGGCTTCGCGACGCGCCGGGGCGGAGTGATCTGCCGCCCGCCGACAGAACGTGCTACGGTTGCCGAGTTGCAGTTTTGGTACCCATGAACTTTATGTGCGCCTGACGGGAACCCTCCTCAGGCGCTTTATTGTTTTCCGGCTTTCTCCGGATGGGGCTCAATGCGGCGACTTGGAATTCGTAAAGTGCGGATTTCCGGCACTGCACCTCTTTTAGGAGAATGACATGGCTACTGGAACCGTGAAGTGGTTCAACTCGGAAAAGGGCTTCGGCTTCATCGAGCAGGACGGCGGCGGCGCCGACGTCTTCGCCCACTACTCCAACATCGCCACCCAGGGCTTCCGTGAGCTCCAGGAGGGCCAGAAGGTCTCCTTCGACGTCACGCAGGGCCAGAAGGGCCCGCAGGCGGAGAACATCGTCCCGGCCTAATTGCCGGACGCGTACCTCGCAGCCGGGGCCCGCACCGTGAAGGTGCGGGCCCCGGTTTGTGCTGTTTCCGACTCATCCCTTCCCGGTTCGGTTCCGCAACCGGGACATCTGCTCTGTGCATGCATCCTGGGGCGCACATCAAGCAGTCCACAGCAGTCGGCAGTAACCCCAGGAATCCCCCAGGAGGGCAATTCCGTATGACCCGCTCCGAACGCCAGGACCGTCCGACCCGCAACCGCCCGATAAGGGGCCGCGGCACCGACCGGCCGCAGGCGAACACCCGAGGATCCGGCAAGGCACCGGCCCGCCGCAAGGCCGCACCCGCCCAGGGCGGCGAGTTCGCCCTGCCGGAGACCCTGACCCCCGCGCTGCCCGCCGTCGACGCGTTCGCCGAGCTGGACATGCCCGCCGCGCTGCTGAAGACCCTCGCCGCACAGGGCGTCACCGACCCCTTCCCCATCCAGGGCGCCACCCTGCCGAACTCGCTGGCCGGCCGGGACATCCTCGGCCGTGGCCGCACCGGCTCCGGCAAGACCCTGGCCTTCGGCCTGGCGCTGCTCGCCCGCACCGCGGGACGACGCTCCGAGCCGCACGCCCCGCTGGCCCTCGTGCTCGTCCCCACCCGTGAGCTCGCCCAGCAGGTCACCGACGCGCTGACCCCGTACGCGACCTCCGTGAACCTGCGCGTCGCCACCGTCGTCGGCGGCATGTCGATCAGCAGGCAGTCCGGCGCGCTGCGCCGGGGCGCCGAGGTGCTCGTCGCCACGCCGGGCCGGCTGAAGGACCTCATCGAGCGCGGCGACTGCCGGCTGGACCAGGTCTCGATCACCGTCCTCGACGAGGCCGACCAGATGGCCGACATGGGCTTCATGCCGCAGGTCGTCGCCCTGCTCAAGCAGGTCGAGGCGGACGGGCAGCGGATGCTGTTCTCCGCGACCCTCGACAAGAACATCGACCGCCTCGTCAAGATGTTCCTCACCGACCCGGTCGTGCACTCCGTCGACCCGTCCGCGGGTGCGGTCACCACGATGGAGCACCACGTGCTCCACGTCCTGGACGAGACGGACAAGAAGGCCGTCGCCACGAGGATCGCCGCCCGCGAGGGCCGGGTGATCATGTTCGTCGACACCAAGCGTGCCGCCGACCGTTTCGCCAAGCGGCTCCTCGCCAGCGGGGTCAGGGCCGCGGCCCTGCACGGCGGCCGGTCCCAGCCGCAGCGCAACCGGACGCTCGACCAGTTCAAGAACGGCCAGGTCACCGCGCTCGTCGCAACGAACGTGGCGGCCCGGGGCATCCACATCGACGACCTCGACCTGGTCGTCAACGTGGACCCGCCGACCGACCACAAGGACTACCTCCACCGCGGCGGGCGCACCGCGCGCGCCGGGGAGTCCGGCAGCGTCGTCACCCTCGTGCTTCCCGAGGAGAAGCGCGAGATGACCCGGCTGATGCAGGACGCGGGCATCGCGCCGCGCACCACCCGGATCAAGTCCGGCGACGAGGAGCTCAGCAAGATCACGGGGGCCCGCGAGCCGTCCGGGATCGCGATCGTCATCGAGGTGCCGCAGCCGACGCAGCCCAAGCCGCGTACGCGCGGCTCCGGTTCCGGTTCCGGCGCGGGTTCGGCGGCGGGCGGGTCCTTCCGCTCGGGCAGCCGTGGCCGTGGCCGGCGCGGCGGAACGGGCGCGGGCTCGGGAGCCGCCCAGGGCGGCGCCGGTGGCGCGGCCCGCGGTGGTGCGGGCGGCGGCGGCGGTGCGCGTGGCGGCGCCGGCGGCGGTGCGGCTCGCGGTGGTGCGGGCGGCGGTGCGGCCCGCGGTGGTGCGGGCGGCGCGAGCGGATCCGGCCGTGGCGCCGGGGCCGGCCGGGCCGGTGGCACGGGACGCGGCAGCGCTCCCGGCCGTGGCCGCCGGGCAGCGTAACGACGAGGGCGTGGCGACCGGGTCGTAGCGACGGGGGCGTTGCGACAGGGAGGCGTTGCGACAAGGGCGGTGACCGGCACAGCCGGTCACCGCCCCTCTCCGGTTCGCCCCAGGGCCGGCCCGGCCCGCGCCCGGCTCGCCCCGGCTCAGCTCCCCGGCCGGACCTCGTACTCGTCGAGCGCCCCGGCCGCGGCGTCGGAGAGCTCCGGGCCGGCGGTCCGGGTCAGCTCCCGCAGCAGCGGAACCGCGCGGGCGGCGAACGGCCTGCCGCCCGTGCCGAATCCGAGCCGCGCCAGCACATCCACGCCGAACCTCCGCCGCAGCGGGTCCTCGCCCGCCGTCCACGCGGCCGCCGCCTGGAACGTCTCCTCGTCGCCGCGCAGCCACAGCGCCCCGACCGCCACCCGCCAGTTGTCCAGCCCGGGATCCCCGTCCCGCAGCGCGCGGACGGCCAGTTCCTCGAACGGGGCCCGCAGCCCCAGCTCTCCCTCCAGGAGCGTCGCGACCGCACCGTGCCCCGTCTGCAGGTCCTGGGACGCGAACAGCTCCCCGTCCCGCAGCAGTTCGACCGTGACGGTCACCCCGCCGTCCACCGGTGCGCGCCGCACCACACTCTCGTGGCCCTCGTCGCCGTACATACGCCGCAGTGCGTCACGCAGCTCCTGCTCCACATCGAGGGTGAGCATGCGCCTGGCCTCGTCCAGTGCGGGGGACAGGTCCCGGGCGCCGTGCCTCAGCAGGGCCCGCACCGTGTGCACCGAACCCCGCCGGGCCGCCACCACCAGCGGGACCTCACCCTGTGGGCCGGGCAGGTCAGGGCCGGCGCCGTGCGCCAGCAGGGTCTCCGCGACCCGCGCATGACCGAGACCCGCCGCCCAGCGCAGCGCGGTGAACCCGAAGTCCTCGCTCAGATCCGGGTCGGCCCCGGCGGACAGCAGCGCCGCGACGACCTCGGCGTGACCACCGCACGCCGCCCCGCACAGCGGCAGATCGCCCGCCTCCGGGCCGCTCGCCCGGTTCGGGTCCGCGCCCGCGGCCAGGAGCAGCCGGACCGCGCCTGGCAGATCCTGCACGGCCGCCAGATACAGCGCGGTCGTCCCCTCCCCGTCGCTGGACTCGGCGGACGCGCCCGCGCGGAGGGCCCGTACGACGGCGTCCTCATCGTCGTACAACGCCTCGAAGAGGCTGCTCGCACCCCCAACCGGACCATTCGTCATACACCGACCCTACGACCACCCCGGTCCTGGCCGGTTTCTCAGGTGTCGCACTCCAGGACCGTGCGGCACAGGCCGCAGCGGGCCCGGGTCCGGCCCCTGACCGGGACCCGGACGCGCTGGTGGCAGGTGGGGCAGGCGAAGGAGACCCGCAGCCCGTCCGCTCCGCCCTCGAAGGAGTACGGGACGGACGGGTCGGAGGCGCCGCCCGGGTGGTCCCCGGCGTCACGGCGGTCCTTGGCGTAACGCCGTCTGCCCGCCCACCCCGCGGCCGTCAGCGGCGGCCGGTGCAGATCGCGCAGCGCCTCCGCGCGCCCCTTGGTGTACGCCGTGTACGCCTGGGGACTGGTGAACCACACCGAGGGGTCCTCGCCGAACACCAGCGCACGCTTGGCGAGTACGTACCCGAACTCCTCGGGCGTGAGATAACCGAGCTTCTGGCTGGAGACCGCGTCCTGACGGAACGCGTCCAGCAGCAGCCAGCCCGCGCCGAGGTAGGCCGTCACCGTGTCCGTGAGGATCTCGTTGTCGCGGGTGCCGGGGAGCTCCAGGCCCAGGCGGTGCAGCAGCACATGGGTGATCTCGTGCGCCAGCGCGGCGCCGATGTCCCTGCGGTGCGTACGGAACCGGTCGTTGAGCTCGATGAAGTACTCCGGCCCGGCGGTGAGTTCGACGCTCGCGGCGTGTTCCATCCGCCGGAAGCCGACAACGATGCGGGCCTGCGGCAGCCGCAGGTGCTGCACCAGCGCGCCGGCCACCCGCTGCGCCCCGAGATACAGGTCGTCCATGTCGGAGAAGGCGGCGTCGGCCGGGGCGAGGCTCGTGGCGTAGGCGTGCACACCGTCGGGGGAGACCCGCCGGTAGAGCGCGGTGATCGCGGACCGGACGGCGTCGAGGTGCGGGAACCCGTGGACGACCGGACCGCCGCCGCTGCCGTTACTGCCGTCGCTCACGACCGAACCCCCATCAATGGCGCTCAACGGACCTTCACTCTAGGCCGGTCCGCCGGATTCCGGCCGGGGGACCACAGATGATCTTGGCCGAAACCCCTGCCTTGTGACAGCGGTGATCGCTTCCCGATAATCGGATCGTTCTTGTCGCGGGCATGGCGAGAAATGCGTGGTCCGTGCCCCTGACCAGGACACGCACGCCCGCACGCCTGCACACAGCACCCCCCACCATCACCCCCCACACGAAAGCGGGCACTCCCGTGAAGCAGCTCCTGCGCACCCTCAAGAGATGTTCCGTCATAGCCGCGGTGGCCCTCGCCACCCTCAGCCTCCAGCCGTCGAACGCCTCCGCCGCCCCCGCACCCGTCGTCGGCGGAACCCGCGCCGCCCAGGGCGAGTTCCCCTTCATGGTCCGGCTCTCCATGGGCTGCGGCGGCGCCCTCTACAGTTCGACCGTCGTGCTCACTGCCGCCCACTGCGTCGACGGGTCCGGCAACAACACCTCCATCACCGCCACCGCCGGAACCGTCGACCTCCAGTCGTCCTCCGCCGTCAAGGTCCGCTCCACCAAGGTCCTCCAGGCACCCGGCTACAACGGCGTCGGCAAGGACTGGGCACTGATCAAGCTCGCCCAGCCCATCAACCAGCCCACGCTGAAGATCGCCACCACCACCGCCTACGACTCCGGCACCTTCACCATCGCCGGCTGGGGTGCCGCGACCGAGGGCGGCGGCCAGCAGCGCTACCTCCTCAAGGCCACCGTCCCCTTCGTCTCCGACGCCACCTGCCAGCAGGCCTACGGCAGCGACCTCGTGCCCAGCCAGGAGATCTGCGCCGGATACGTCAGCACCGGCGGCACGGACACCTGCCAGGGTGACTCCGGCGGCCCCATGTTCCGTAAGGACAACGCCGGAGCCTGGATCCAGGTCGGCATCGTCAGCTGGGGCGAGGGCTGCGCACGGGCCGGCTACCCCGGCGTCTACACGCAGGTCTCGACGTTCGCCGCCGACATCGCCTCGGCCGCGGCGACCCTCTGACCCCTCTCCTCCCGCGACACCCCACCCGGGGGCGCCCGTCCTGACGGGCGCCCCCGGGCCCGGCTCGTCCCCCGCCGTCGACCGCCCCGCCACCGGTGCGTCTAAGCTCGCTGACCATGACCACGAGCAACACCGACGAGTACGTCACCGCCGAACTGAACCGGCTGCGCGAGAGCATCGACAACATCGATGCCGCAGTCGTCCACATGCTCGCCGAGCGCTTCAAGGCCACCCAGCAGGTCGGCCACCTCAAGGCCGCACACCACCTGCCGCCCGCCGACCCCGCCCGCGAGGCCCGCCAGATCGCCCGGCTGCGTCAACTCGCCGAGAGCGCACGGCTGGACCCCGCCTTCGCCGAGAAGCTGCTGAACTTCATCGTGGCCGAGGTCATCCGCCACCATGAGCGCATCGCCGAGGAATCCGCGGGCCCCGACGCCTGACTTCACGCCGGCCGGCCCCGAGGCCCGACCCCACCGCCGGCCGGCCGCGACGCCTGACCCCACGCCGGCCGGCCCCGAGGCCCGACCCCGCCGCCGGCCGGCCTCGTCACCCGACCCACGGCCGGCCGGCCGCGCATGCGCCCCGCGCCGCCCGCCGTCAGCCCTGCGAGAACCTCACTGCACAGCCCCGGACCCGTACGGCAGCATGGGCGCCATGTCCGTACTGACGCGCAACGAAGCGCAGACCCGCGCCCAGCTCCTCGACGTACACCGGTACACGGTCGACCTCGACCTCACCACGGGCGAGGAGACCTTCGACTCCCGGACCGCCATCCGGTTCACCGCCCACGCGGCCGGAGACACCTTCGTCGAGATCAAGCCGGAGACCCTGCGCTCACTCAGCCTCGACGGACAGGCCCTCGACCCCGGGCGCCTCGACGAGAACCGCTACCCCCTGGACGGCCTCACCGCCGGCCCCCACGAACTCACCGTCGACGCCACCATGCGCTACTCCCGCACCGGCGAAGGCATGCACCGCTTCACCGACCCCGCCGACGGCGAGACCTACGTCTACACCCAGCTCTTCATGGAAGACGTCCAGCGCGTCTTCGCCGCCTTCGACCAGCCCGACCTCAAATCGGTGTTCGACCTCACCGTCACCGCACCCACCGGCTGGACCGTCCTCGGCAACGGCACCGCCACCCAGGCCACCGAAGGCCGCTGGACCATCGCCCCCACCCCGCCCATCTCCACCTACCTCGTCGCCGTCGCCGCGGGCCCCTGGCACTCCGTCACCACCCACCACGCAGGCCTCCCCTTCGGCATCCACTGCCGCCGCTCCCTCGCCCCCCACCTCGACACCGACGCCGAGGAGATCCTGGGCATCACCCGCGCCTGCTTCGACCGCTACCACGAGAAGTTCGACGAGCCCTACCCCTTCGACTCCTACGACCAGGCCTTCGTCCCCGAATTCAACGCCGGCGCCATGGAGAACCCCGGACTCGTCACCTTCCGCGACGAGTTCGTCTACCGCTCCGCCGTCACCGACACCGAACGCCAGACCCGCGCCATGGTCATCGCCCACGAGATGGCCCACATGTGGTTCGGCGACCTCGTCACCCTCACCTGGTGGGACGACATCTGGCTCAACGAGTCCTTCGCCGAATACATGGGCTACCAGACCCTCACCGAAGCCACCCTTCCCCGAGCTCTCAACTCCGCTCGAGCAGGGGAGACCCCCTTCCCCGACACCTGGGTCGAATTCGGCGTCTCCCGCAAGGGCTGGGGCTACGACGCCGACCAGCGCCCCACCACCCACCCCGTCGCCCCCGACCCCCACGCCGTCCCCGACACCGCCTCCGCCCTCCTCAACTTCGACGGCATCTCCTACGCCAAGGGCGCCTCCGCACTCCGCCAGCTCGTCGCCTGGCTCGGCGAGAAGGACTTCCTCGCCGGCATCAACACCCACTTCGCCCGCCATAAATTCGCCAACGCCACCCTTGCCGACTTCATCGACAACCTCGCCACCGCCACCGACCGCGACGTCCACGCCTGGGCCAATTCCTGGCTCCGCACCACCGGCGTCGACACCCTCACCGCCCACGTCGAGAACACCGGCAACAGCTGGGACCTCACCGTCGACCACGCCGGCAGCCGCCCCCACCGCATCACCGTCGGCACCTACGACCACAGCCTCGACACCCAGACCGGCACCGAGCAGCTCACCCTCCGCAACCGCTTCGCACTCGACATCCCCCAGAACGGCACCCCCACCACCCAGCCCGGCACCCGCCCCGACCTCGTCGTCCTCAACGACAACGACCTCACCTACGCCAAGATCCGCCTCGACCCCGACTCCTGGAACACCGCCCTCACCCACCTCTCCGGCATCCCCGACGCCCTCACCCGAGCCGTCATCTGGAACACCGCCCGCGACATGGTCCGCGACGGCACACTCCACCCCACCGTCCACCTCACCGCGGCCCGCACCCACCTCCCCTACGAAACCGACCTCGCCCTCGTCCACGGCGTACTCGGCTTCGCCGCCACCCAGATCGCCGACCGCTACCTCGCACCCGAGGACCGGCCCACCGCCCTCGCCACCCTCACCTCCCTCTGCCGCGACCTTCTCCGCCGCACCGAAGGACTCACCGCCAAGGACTGGGAACAAGGCCCCGGCGCCACCACACCCGGCAGCCCCGATCCTGGCCTCCGCCTCACCGCCGTACGCCACTTCATCGACGCCGCCACCCAGCCCGACACCATCCAGGACTGGCTCCACGAAGGCACCGTCCCCGGCGGACCCGAACTCGACCCCGAACTCCGCTGGCGCATCCTCACCCGCCTCGCCGTCCTCGGCGCCACCGACGAGAGCGCGATCGCCCGCGAACTCGACAAGGACCCCAGCGCCACCGGACAGGAAGGCGCCGCCCGCTGCCGCGCCGCCCTCCCCACCCCCGAAGCCAAAACAGCCGCCTGGCAGGCCATGTTCAGCGACGACACCCTGTCCAACTACCTCTTCACCGCCACCGCCCAAGGCTTCTGGCAGCCCGAACAGAGCACACTCCTCCACCCCTACGTCGCCCGCTACTACCCCGACGCCATCGCACTCGCCGCCCGCCGCGGCCCCGCCATCGCCGAAGCCGCCGGACGCCACGCCTTCCCCACCCACGCCGTCGACCCCGACAGCATCCAGCTCGGCGACAAGGCCCTCAAGAACCCGGCACTCACCCCGGCCCTGCGCCGCAAACTCACCGACCAGCTCGACGACCTGCGCCGCGCCCTCGCCGTACGCGACGCCCACTGACCCGGTCACACCACCGGACGCCGCCGTGCCCGGCCCCTCACCCGAGGAGCCGGGCACAGCCATACGAACAACGAACGCTTATACCAGTCCCGCAGGCCCCAACACCCCCACACCGAACCGCAGTACCCCTTTCGGGTCGAGATCGTTGGGCTCTTCGGCCGCACCCTCCGCAATCCGCACAAGCTGACACCACCGCCCCCGCGCACCCGAAGGACCACACCACCCATGCCCACCCCGCCCCTCGCCGGAGGCACCGCAGGCCCCGCCCACCTGCGCCCCCTCCTCGACACCGTCCTTGCCGCACTCCACGACGGCGCCACCCGCCGCAACGGCCCCCTCCCCGCCGGCGGCCCCCACACCGTCACCGAAAAACTCCACGCCGCGACCGGCACCCTCATCCCCGAACACGGCACCGGCGCCCACCACGCCCTCCGCACCCTCGTCACCGCACTCACCGAAGGCGCCGCCGACCCCGCACACCCCCACTGCGCCGCCCACCTCCACACCCCGCCCCTCGCCCTTGCCGCAGCAGCCGACCTCGCCGCCTCAGCCCTCAACCCCTCCATGGACTCCTGGGACCAGGCCCCCGCAGCCTCCGCCCTCGAAACCGCCCTCACCACCGCACTAGCCGCCGAGATCTACCCCCACACCCCCGACCCCGACGCCCTCGTCACCACCGGCGGCACCGAAGCCAACCAACTCGCCCTCCTCCTCGCCCGCGAACGCCACGGCCCCGTACAGACCATCTGCGCCGCCAACGCCCACCACAGCATCACCCGCGCCGCCTGGCTCCTCGGCCTTCCCCGACCCGTCGTCATCCCCGCCCCCACCGGCGTCATGGACACCGACGCCCTCCGCGACGCCCTCACCCGACACGACGGCCCCCTCCTCGTCACCGCCACCGCAGGCACCACCGACACCGGCCAGATCGACCCCCTCACCGACATCGCCGACCTCACCACCACCTATGGCGCCGACCTTCACATCGACGCGGCGTACGGCGGCCCCCTCCTCTTCAGCCCCACCCACCGCCACGCCCTGCGCAGCCTCCACCGCGCCCACAGCGTCACCCTCGACCTGCACAAACTCGGCTGGCAACCCGCATCAGCCGGCATCCTCGCCGTCCCCCACCAGCACGACCTCACCCCCCTCCACCACCACGCCCCCTACCTCAACGCCGACGACGACACCGAAGCAGGCCTCCCCGACCTCCTCGGCCGCTCCCTCCGCACCACCCGCCGCCCCGACGCCCTCAAGATCGCCGTCACCCTCCAAGCACTCGGCCGCGACGGACTCGCCGACCTCATCGACCGCACCATCACCACCGCCCACCACCTCGCCGACCTCATCGAAGAGAACCCCGCACTCGAGCTCAACGACCGCCCCACCATCAGCACCGTCCTCTTCCGCCCCACCCACAGCGACGACACCACCGTCGCCACCATCCGCCGCACCCTCCTCGACCAAGGACACGCCGTACTCGGCCGCGCCCGCACCGACGACGGCCTCTGGCTCAAAGCCACCCTCCTCAACCCCCACACCACCCCCGACGACCTCCGCCACCTCCTCACCCACGTCAACCGGGCCCACACCGCCCACGCCCACGCCACCACGGAAGGCAGCACCCCCCGATGACCGACCGGACCACCCCCGACGGCGACCGGACCCACGACCTCATCGGCATCGGCCTCGGCCCCTTCAACCTCTCCCTCGCCGCCCTCGCCCACGGCATCCCCACCACCCCCGGCACCACCCCCCTCACCACCGCCTTCTACGAACAACGCCCCGCCTTCCACTGGCACCCCGGCCTCCTCATCGACGGCGCCACCCTCCAAGTCCCCTTCCTCGCCGACCTCACCACCCTCGCCGACCCCACCAGCCCCTGGACCTTCCTCAACTACCTCCGCACACGCGACCGCCTCTACCCCTTCTACTTCGCCGAGCAATTCCACATCCACCGCGCCGAATACGACGCCTACTGCCGCTGGGTCAGCGAACAACTCCCCACCACCCACTTCAACCACCAGGTCGACGCCATCCGCTGGAACACCGACCACGCCCACTTCGAAGTCGACTACACCCACCTCGACCCCGACGGCGAAGCCCACGCACCCGGCCGCGCCCACACCCGCCACATCGCCCTCGGCGTCGGCACCGCCCCCTACATCCCCGAACCTCTCCGCCCCCTCGCGGAAACCCCCGGTCTCCCCGTCATCCACTCCGCCGACTACCTCAACCACCGCGAAGAACTCCTCCGCGCCGACCACATCACCGTCATCGGCTCCGGCCAGTCAGGCGCCGAAATCTTCCTCGACCTCCTCCGCGCCCGCCCCCAAGGCATCGAGAAGATCCACTGGCTCGCCCGCACCCAGGCCTTCGCCCCCATGGAGTACTCAAAACTCGGCCTCGAACACTTCACCCCCGACTACACCCACTACTTCCACGCACTCCCCGAACACGTACGCGACACCCTCGTCCCCCAGCAATGGCAGCTCCACAAAGGCATCGACACCGACACCATCGCCGCCATCCACGACGAGCTCTACCGCCGCACCCTCCACGGAGGCTGGCCCGACGCCACCCTCACCCCCGGCGTCAGCGTCCGGACCGCAGGCCGCCTCTCCGGCAGCGGCACCCGCATCGAACTCCACCTCGAACACACCCAGCAAGCCACCCGAAGCCGCCTCACCACCGACGCCGTCGTCCTCGCCACCGGCTACCGCGAACGCCCCCTCGACACCCTCCTCACCGGCATCGCCCCCCACATCCGCCGCGACACCCAAGGACGCCCCCGCATCCACACCGACTTCCGCCTCGACCTCGACCCCGCCCTCACCGGCAACATCTACGTACAGAACGCCGAACGCCACACCCACGGAGTCGGCGCCCCCGACCTCGGCCTCGCCGCCTGGCGCAGCGCCACCATCCTCAACAACCTCACCGGCACCAACCCCTACCCCCTCCCACAACGCACCGCCTTCACCACCTTCGGCCTCACCCCCCACCCGGACCCCGCCGTCCCCGGCCAGGGCCACCCCCGCACCCCCCTCGGACGGACCCGCTGACCTGACCGCCCGGAGCCGAACTCGCCCACCCCGCTGCCACGAGGGACCCAGGAGCAACGGGACGAGCGAACTGCCGGACAACGTGCTGGACGACCCGGCACGGCTCCTGACCGCCACCCGCACGAAAGCAGGCCGCCCTCCCGAAGACGCAGGGAGGACGGCCACCACACACCACCAGCTCGGAACCCCGGTCAGAACACCGGCACACCATCCCGCGTCAGACGCCAGTCCACCGACGCGAACTCCGCCGGATCCACCGACCCCTTCGCCTGCACCCACCCGATGATCGTGTTCCGGATCTCGTCCGAATTCGCCCACAACTGCTTCGCACCCGGCACATGCGGGAAGTTACCCCCACCACTCGCCCGATAATTGTTCACCGCGAACACGAACTGCGCCGCCGGATCCACCGGCGCCCCCTCGAACGACAACCCCACGATCCGCGAACCCGCAGGCTTCGCGATATCGATGTCGTACGACACACCCGACACCACGTCATAGTTGTAATCCGGAATACTCTCCGCATTCGTCAACTTCGACGTGTCCACCGGAGCCCCCGCCGCCGTCTGCACGTAATACCGCGCCGAGTACTCCAGATACTCCTTCAGTTGCGCCCCCGTCAGCAGCCGGGCCTCCAGCGTGTTCTCGAACGGATACAACCCCGCCGCATCCTTGATCGTCACCTCACCCGCAGGGATCGACGCCGTACGCGAGAAGCACGCCGCCTGCGACAGCACCGGCAGCTCCGCGTACTCACCACCCGCCAGCGCCTCCTTCACGGTCTCCGCCTGCACCAGGTTGATCAGATCGATGACCGGCTCGTCCTTCCACGGCGCCTCCGCCGTCGACATCGCCGCCACCGACGTACCGATCACCTGATTCACATACGCCACCACCTTCGTGTGCTCATCCCCGAGCAACGACGTGATCCGCGGATCCTCCGCCACCGTGTTCGAGTTCAGCACCGAAGCGCCGACCTTCTCGACCACCCAACGGCCCTTCTCCCACACCAGATCGAAATCGAACAGCGTCAGCCGCTGCCCCCACTTCAACGGCTCCGAGAGAACGACCTTCTTCCCCGTCTTCTTGTTCGTCACGAAATACTCGGGAATCTCCGAGTGCGCGTGACCCACCAGAATCGCATCGATCCCCGGCACCTGCTCCGCCACCAGACCCGCCGCGTTCTCGATGTACGGCAACTGATCCCCGTACGACGACGTACCCGACGAACCCGAATGCGCCGACACGATCACCACATCCGCACCCATCGAACGAAGCTTCGGCACCCACTTCGCCGCCTGCTCCTCAAGACCGGGGAACACCATCTTCCCGCCCACATTCGCCTTGTCCCAGATCGCGATACCAGGATTCGTCAACCCCAGCACCGCCACCCGCACATCACGGCCGTGCGGCGTACGCACCCGCTTGATCACATACGGAGCGAACGCCGGCCGCAACGTCTTCGCATCCAGCGCATTCGCACCCAGCAGCGGAAAATCACACTGCTCCTCGAACTTCCGCAGCACCGGAATGCCGTAGTTGAACTCATGATTCCCGAGTGCAGCCGCGTCATAGCCGATCTTGTTCATCGCCTGCGCCATCGGATGCACCGGACCACGCTTCGCCGTGATCGGATCGATCTTCGCGTAGTAGTACGACAACTGCGTGCCCTGGATCGTGTCACCCGCGTCGATCAACAACGTGTTCCGACGGCCCCGGTCCTCACGGATCTGGTCCACCAGTGTCGAGATCTTCGCCAGCCCGACGTCGTTGTGCGCCGAGTCGTCGAACTCCTTGTCCGTGAAGTAGTCCCAGTTGAAGACGTTGCCGTGCAGGTCCGTCGTCCCCATCACCGTGAACGAGTACCGCTTCTGCGGACGCCCGTGACCGTGCCCCTTCGCCTCCGAGGCCGCCGCAGGCCCCGCACCGACGACCCCTCCGCCCAGCGCCACACCCGCACCGGCGACAGCCGAACGGCCCAGAAACGTCCTACGGTTCAACGGCATCCTTGACTCCTCGTTCGAGCGAACAACGCGCGTAGATTCTGGCTCAGTCACCCCCACCCGCAACACCCCCAACAGGTTTCGATCTGGTGACCAGCGGTTCCGCCCCCACCGCCGCCGGCCCACCGGCCGACCCGCCGCGACGCCCGCGCGAACGCTCATCGGAGCACCCCGCCGCACAATTCAACACTTGTCAATAAGCTTTCACCGAAAGGCTGTTGGACAGTCATGCAGAGACAATTACCTACCCGCAGGTAAGGTCTAGGCTCGAACCATGCGCCGAGCAAAAATCGTTTGTACCCTGGGACCCGCAACCGACACATACGAGCAGATCAAGGCACTCGTCGAAGCGGGAATGGACATCGCCCGCCTCAACCTCAGCCACGGCTCGTACACCGAACACGAACAGCGCTACCGCCACGTACGCAAAGCATCCGAAGAAACCGGCCGCAGCGTAGGAATCCTCGCTGACCTTCAAGGCCCGAAGATCCGCCTCGGCCGCTTCGCCGAAGGCCCCGTACTCCTTGAACGCGGCGACGACTTCACCATCACCGTCGAACCCATGGAAGGCGACCGCACCACCTGCGGAACCACCTACGACGGCCTCGCCTCCGACGTCACCGCCGGCGAGCGCATCCTCATCGACGACGGCCGCGTCACCCTCGAAGTCACCGAGGTCGACGGACCCCGCGTCCACACCACCGTCATCGAAGGCGGCATGGTCTCCGACCACAAGGGACTCAACCTCCCCGGCGTCGCCGTCTCCGTCCCCGCACTCTCCGAAAAGGACATCGACGACCTCCGCTGGGCCCTCCGCACCGGCGCCGACGTCATCGCCCTCTCCTTCGTCCGCACCGGACGCGACATCGACGACGTCCACCGCATCATGGACGAGGAGGACCGCCGCCTCCCCGTCATCGCCAAGGTCGAGAAGCCCCAGGCCGTCGACAACATCGACGACATCGTCGCCGCCTTCGACGGAATCATGGTCGCCCGCGGCGACCTCGGCGTCGAAATGCCCCTGGAACAGGTCCCGATCGTCCAGAAGCGCGCCATCAAGCTGGCCAAGCGCAACGCCAAGCCGGTCATCGTCGCCACCCAGATGCTCGACTCGATGATCGACAACTCCCGCCCCACCCGCGCCGAAGCCTCCGACGTCGCCAACGCCGTCATCGACGGAACCGACGCCGTGATGCTCTCCGGCGAGACCAGCGTCGGCAAGTACCCCGTCGAGACCGTCCGCACCATGGCCCGCATCGTCGAGGCGGCCGAGGAGGACATCCTCGCCAAGGGCCTCCCGCCCCTCACCGACCGCAACAAGCCCCGCACCCAGGGCGGCGCGGTCGCCCGCGCGGCAGCCGAGATGGGGGACTTCCTCGGCGCCAAGTTCCTGGTGGCCTTCACCCAGAGCGGCGACACGGTCAAGCGCCTCTCCCGCTACCGCTCCCCGATCCCGCTCCTCGCCTTCACCCCGGACACGGCCACCCGCGCCCAGCTGAACCTGACATGGGGCGTCGAGACGTTCCTCGGGCCGCACGTGGAGTCGACGGACGCGATGGTGGCGCAGGTGGATGAGGAGCTGCTGCGGATCGGGCGCTGCCAGAAGGGCGACATCGTGGTCATCACGGCCGGGTCCCCGCCGGGGGTCGCGGGCTCGACGAACCTGGTACGGGTGCACCACATCGGCGAGGACGACAGCCCGGAGTGACGGTCGTCAGTACTTCGGCCCGACGTGAGCGTCCATGAGGGCGACGGACGCCCGTCGGGCTACGGAGATGTTGAACGGGTCGCTGCCGCGAGCGAGGGTGGTCCACTCGACGCCTACGGCGGTGAGTGTGTCGGTGAAAAGCTTCCGGATATCGTCCGACTTGTTGGCGAACAGGTACCGGGGGTACTCGTAACGCTTGCGCTCGCCACCGACGAGGCGTGTGGTCCAGTTGGTGATCCTGCAGCCGTCGGAGTGGATGAGGCCCCGGACGAACTCCCAGGGACTCGTGTCAACGATCCTTTGTTGCCACGACTCCAGCGTGATCGTGCGCTCGTGCTTTTTCCCCGGCCCGTGCTGAGGGAACAGGCAGAGGAGGTGCTTCGCATAGACCTTGATGTTGTGGCAGCCGGGTTTCCGAACTCTGCACGTGGCGTTGTCCGGGAAGACTCGGCGCATCGCTGCCTCGGCCTCATCCTGAATGCCAGGCCAGGAGTCATCAAGCGTGATCATGAGATTCGGCACTCGATGCTGTGAGTACTGGCTCACGTGGCCATCACCCAGGTAAAGCCCCAGAAGATAGGCGTACGCGGTCTCGTCGAGATCGATGCCATCGCACCGATGGCACGCGGTGTTGTGCGCACCCGGACACTCGCCCCGCTTGGAGCGGTCCATGTGGAGCCAGTACGACACGGTGCCGCGAGGAACCTTCAGCTGACGCGACACTTCGGCGGTGCTCGTTCCGGACCTGAGAAGGTCGAGTGCTTTTTGCCGGACTTCTACCCCGTGAAAGATCACACCATCACTCTGAGTGCTGATGTGCGGCAATGTGTAGCAGAAAGCGGATGTTCACGGGAACGTGGACATCCGCTTCTGGGTATGTGCCGGGTGCGGGATTCGAACCCGCACGTCCTTTCGGACAGATGTGTTTGAGACATCAGCGTCTGCCATTCCGCCAACCCGGCTGGCCAACCCGCGCTGAGTCTACCGGGTCACTGTCGCTTGCCGCAGCTAGGTAGGCTCGGGGTGCAGCAGTCCTGCCCTGGAACAAGGAGCCCCCGTGACCACCCCCGAGTCGCCCCAGCCCGTAGACGCCGTCGACGACGACAAGTCGCACGTCCCGCCGCTGACGACTCGCGTCGTCATCGCCGAGGACGAGGCGCTCATCCGCCTCGACCTCAAAGAGATGCTGGAGGAAGAGGGCTACTCGGTCGTCGGCGAGGCCGGGGACGGGCAGCAGGCCGTCGAGCTGGCGCGGGAGCACCGGCCGGACCTCGTGATCCTCGATGTGAAGATGCCGGTCCTCGACGGGATCTCCGCCGCCGAGAAGATCACGGAGGAGTCCATCGCCCCCGTGCTGATGCTCACCGCCTTCTCGCAGCGGGACCTGGTCGAGCGAGCCCGGGACGCCGGTGCGATGGCGTATCTGGTGAAGCCGTTCAGCAAGAGCGACGTGGTTCCGGCCATCGAGATGGCCGTGTCCCGGTTCGCGGAGCTGAAGGCGCTGGAGAGCGAGATCGCGGACCTCTCGCAGCGGCTGGAGACCCGGAAGCTGGTGGACCGGGCGAAGAGCATCCTGCAGACGGATTACGGGCTCTCCGAGCCGGCGGCGTTCCGCTGGATCCAGAAGACGTCGATGGACCGGCGTATGTCGATGCAGCAGCTCGCCGAGGCGCTGATCGAGGATGCCGAGGAGAAGAAGAAGGCTGCCGAGTAGTCCCGTACGCGCGTACGGAGAAGGGCCCGCCCCCGGAGCGTTCCGGAGGCGGGCCCTTCCCGTGTGCGGGGCGGGTGCTCAGTCCTCGCCGAGGTAGGCCTTGCGGACCGACTCGTCGTGGAGGAGGTCGGCGCCGGTGCCGGAGAGGACGACCTTGCCGACCTCCATGACGTGGCCCTGGTCCGCGAGGGAGAGGGCGGCCTGGGCGTTCTGCTCGACGAGCAGGATGGTGGTGCCGGACGCCTTGAGCTCGACGATGGTTTCCATGATCTTCTGCATCATGATCGGGGAGAGGCCCATGGAGGGCTCGTCGAGCATGAGCAGCTTGGGCTGGGACATGAGTGCGCGTCCCATGGCGAGCATCTGCTGTTCGCCTCCGGAGAGGGTTCCGGCGGCCTGCTTCCGGCGTTCCCCGAGGATGGGGAAGAGGTCGTAGGCGCGCTGGATGTCCTTCTCGATGCCTGCCTTGTCGTTGCGGAGGTAGGCGCCGAGGAGGAGGTTCTCGGCGATCGTCAGCCGGGGGAAGATGTGGCGTCCCTCGGGGGAGTGGGCGATGCCCAGGGAGACGATCTTGTGTGCCGGGATGTTGGTGAGCGGCTTTCCTTCGAAGAGGATGCGGCCGCCGGAGGGCTTGAGGAGCCCGGAGAGGGTGCGCAGGGTGGTGGTCTTGCCCGCGCCGTTGGTGCCGATGAGGGTGACGACCTGGCCGGCTTCGACGGTGAAGGAGATGCCCTTGACGGCTTCGATCTTGCCGTAGGCGACGCGGAGGTCCTCGACCTCGAGCAGTGCGGTCATCGGGTGTCCTCCTCCTCGGTGGTGGCGGTGGTGGTGTCGGCCTTGGCTGCGCCTGCCGCCGTGGCTTCGGCGGCTTCGACCTCGGCTGCTTCTTCGGCGCCGGGGGCGCCTTCGAAGGGGGTGCCGAGGTAGGCAGCGACGACGCGTTCGTCGCCCTGGACGACGGGGGCGGTGCCCTCGACGAGTTTTTCGCCCTGGACGAGGACGGCGACGCGGTCGCAGAGGTTGAAGATGAACCGCATGTCGTGCTCGATGACGAGGATGGCGATGCCCTGGTCCCGGATGGCGAAGATGAGCTCTTCGGTGACGCGGGTTTCCTGGGGGTTCATGCCGGCGGTGGGCTCGTCCAGGAGGAGGAGGCCGGGGTCGCTGGCGAGGGCGCGGGCGATCTCCAGCTTGCGCTGGTCTCCGTAGGGGAGGTTGCGCGCGAGGTGGTCGGCCTTGTCGGCGAGGCCGATGAACTCGAGGAGTTCCATGCAGCGTTCGCGGCTGGCGTTCTCCGCCTTCTTGTAGCCGGGGAGGCGCAGGAGGGCGGACCAGAGGCCTTCCTTGGTCCTGGTGTGGCGTCCGACGAGGACGTTCTCCAGGACGGTCATGTTGGCGAAGAGGCGGATGTTCTGGAAGGTGCGGGCGATGCCTGCCTGGGTGACGAGGTGGGGCTTGGGCGGCAGGACGGTGCCCTTGTAGCTGACCTTGCCCTCGGTGGGGACGTAGAGGCCGGTGAGGCAGTTGAAGAAGGTGGTCTTGCCGGCGCCGTTGGGTCCGATGAGGCCGACGATCTCGCCTGCGTTGACGGTGAGGTCGACGCCGCGTACGGCGGTGAGGCCGCCGAAGCGCATGGTGACGCCGCTGGCGTCGAGGACGGTGGTGCCGGTGGGTGCGTCTGTCTTGGTCATGGTGGTCACGCCCCCGCCTTCGTGGTGCCGGCGGCTGTGTCGGTGAGTGGTGTGTCCGGTGGTACGTCGAGTTGGCCGGTCTCGTGGAATTCGAGCTGCTTGCGGCGGTCGGCGACGAGCCCTTCGGGGCGGAAGCGCATCAGGAGGATGAGTGCGAGTCCGAAGAGGAAGAGCTGGTAGTCCTGCATGAACTGCAGTTTGGCCGGGATGAGGTAGAGCAGTGCGGCGCCGACGAGGGGTCCGCTGAGGGTTCCCATGCCGCCGAGGACGACGGCGGCGAGGAGGAACACGGAGTTCGGGGGTACGGATCCGGCGAACTGGTACTGCTCGGGGGTGACCGTGTAGGAGACGTGTGCCTGCACGGTTCCGGCGAGGCCGGCGAGGGTGGCGCCGAGGGCGAAGGCGAGCAGTTTGAGCCGGAAGGCGTTGATGCCCATGGCGGTGGCTGCGGTTTCGTCCTCGCGGATGGCGACCCAGGCGCGGCCGATGCGGGATTCTCCGGAGCGACGGAAGACGAGGACGACGACGGCGGTGAAGAGGAGCATCAGCAGGTAGTAGTTGGCGGACCTGCCGAGGGTGAAGCCGCCGACGTCGTGGCTGAGTCCGAAGTCGAAGCCGAGGAGCTTGAGGTCGGGGATGCTGGGGATGCCCTGGGAGCCGTTGGTGAGGTCCGGGCCGCTGACGCCGTTGAGGGCGTTGACGGTGAGGCGGAAGATCTCTCCGAATCCGAGGGTGACGATGGCGAGGTAGTCGCCGCGGAGGCGGAGTGTCGGGGCGCCGATGACGACGCCGAAGACGAGTGAGACCGCGGCTCCGGTGAGGACGGCGGCCCAGAAGGGGAACTGGACGCCGACGGGGGAGAGGGGGCTGCCGGAGACGAGTGCCGCGGCGTAGGCGCCGACGCCGAGGAAGGCGACGTAGCCGAGGTCGAGGAGGCCGGCGAGGCCGACGACGACGTTGAGGCCGAGTGCGACGGTCGCGAAGATGAGGATGTTGGCGCCGATGAGGGCGTATTCCTCGTTCTGCTGGGTGAAGGGGAAGCAGAAGGCTGCGACGAGTGCGGCGCACAGGGTGACGTTGCGGTGCTTGGAGGTCAGCGCGGTGACGCGGGCGATGAGTCCGGCCCGGGTGAGTGCGGTGAATCCGAAGGCGACGGCGATGACGTAGCCGATGAAGAGTTCGGCGTATTCGGTGTCGATGCCGTAGGTGAAGACCTCGAGGGCGACGCCGAAGGCTCCGGCGATGATGAGGATTTCGGCCCAGGCGGGGAGTGCTTTGGCTCGTGCGGGTGCCGGGGCGCGGAGGCTGCCGAGGAATCGGCTGAGGGCGCCGGTGGCGGTGTCGTCGAGGGGCTGGTCGTTGGGGAGGCCGAGGGCGGCGACGGTGGCGATGAGAGCGCCGGCGAGGCTGACCCAGGCTCCGGGTTCGAGTTCGATCAGACCCAGGAGGTTGCCGTTGTCGTCCTTGGTGACGATGACGGCGATGACGGTGTAGGCGGTGGTGATGAGGGTGCCGAGGGCGAGGAGCCGGGTGGGGCTGTTGGTGCCGCCGGGGGTGAGCCAGCGCAGGCCCTTGATGCCGTATCCGGAGAGGGCGAACAGGAGGGTGAGTGCTGCGCTGATGAGGGTGAGGACCTGGAGTCCGCCGGGGTATCCGGTGACGGTGAGGTCGCCGGGGAAGGTGTCGGTGTAGGTCCAGGCGAGGAAGGTGCCGATGAGGGCGAGTGCGGCGCCGGTGGTGGTGGCGGCGCGGGCTGCCTTGGTGGGCAGGGGGAGCAGGGCGGTGTTGGTGGTCATGGGTATCACGCCCTGTCCGCGACGCGTTCGCCCAGCAGGCCTTGCGGGCGTATGAGGAGGACGAGGATGAGGAGCACGAACGCCCATACGTCCTTCCAGGCGCCGCCTCCGAAGAGTTCCATGCCGGGTACGTCGCTCATGTAGCCGGTGGCGAGTGCTTCGGCGACGCCGAGGACGACTCCGCCGAGCATGGCGCCGTAGATGTTGCCGATGCCGCCGAGGACGGCGGCGGTGAAGGCTTTGAGGCCCATGATGAAGCCCATGCGGAAGCCGATCTGGCCGTTCTTGAGCCCGTAGGCGACGGCGGCAACGGCGGCGAACGCGGCACCGATGGCGAAGGCCATGACGATGATGCGGTCGGTGTTGATGCCCATGAGCTTGGCGGTGTCGGGGTCCTGGGAGGTCGCCTGCATGCCGCGGCCGGCGCGTGTCTTGGAGACGAAGAGGCCGAGGGCGAGCATGCAGATGGGTGCGGCGATGAGGACGAAGAGGTCGCCGCGCTGGATGTGGGCGCCGAAGATGTCGATCGCTTCGCCCTTGAACTGGGGGAAGGAGCGGTCCTTGGTGGCGTCGGGGTACCACATCCATACGGCCTGCTGGAGTGCGAGGGAGAGGCCGATGGCGGTGATGAGGGGGGCGAGGCGTGGTGCCGTGCGCAGTGGCCGGTAGGCGAAGCGTTCGGCGGCGACGCTGACGGCGACGGAGCAGATGACTCCGCCGGCGATCATGAGGGGTATCGCAGCGAGCAGGGAGAGTCCGGACGGAAGCCCGAGGTAGACCGTGAGGGCTCCGAAGCCCCCGATCATGAAGATCTCGCCGTGTGCGAAGTTGATGAGCTGGATGATTCCGTAGACCATCGTGTAACCGATCGCGATGAGACCGTACATCGCGCCGAGGATGAGTCCATTGGCCAGCTGTTGCGGCAGTTCGTGCACCGCAGGGCCTCCGTGGAGTGGTTCGGATATGGCACCGCGCGGGAGCGCTCGTAGCGCTCCCGCGCGGTCTTGTGTGCGTGCGCTGTGGCCGTGGGGTCCTTGGTGGACCTAGGGCCTCTCGTTTGGATCAGGCTGGGCTCGCGTGCCCTGGTGCCGCACCTCGCGGCGTTGTCGTCGATCGCCATGGCTCCGCCATGACTCCCTCCTCCGCCTTGCGATGCACGGCACCAGACCCCGCTCCCTTATCCAGCCTGATCCAAACGAAAGACCTACTCGACGGCCTCGCTGAGCTTGGAGGCCCACTTGCCGCTGGTGACCTGGTAGGCGGTCATCATGGTGTTGGTGGTGTCGCCGTACTCGTCGAAGGAGACGGGGCCGGTGACGCCCTCGAACTTGACCTGGCTCATGGCGTCGAGGACCTTGGCGCGGGCGTCCTCGGGGAGCTTGCCGTCGTTGTCGGCGACGACGGCCTTGACGGCCTCGATGACGGACCAGGTGGCGTCGTAGGTGCCGCCGCCGTAGGCCTCGTAGGCGTCCTTGTATCCGGCCGTCTTGTAGTCGGCGATGAACTTCTTGGCGGAGTCGAGTTCCTCGACGGGCTTGCCGACGGAGGTCGCGATGTCGCCTTCGGCCTTCTTGTTGAGGCTGATGAAGTCGGCGCTGTACATGCCGTCGCCGCCCATGAGGGGGATCTGGACGCTGTCCTTGAGCTGCTGGCTCAGGGGGGCGCCGGCGGGGTACTCACCGCCGTAGTAGACGGCCTTGGCGCCGGAGCGCTTGACCTTGGTGACGACGGAGTTGAAGTCGCGGTCGTCGGGGTTGATGTGGTCGGTTCCGACGATCTTGCCGCCGAGCTCGGTGAAGGTCGTCTTGAAGGAGGCGGCGAGGCCCGCGCCGTAGGGCTTCTGGTCGTCGATGAGGTAGACGTCCTTGACCTTGGCGTTGTCGAAGAGGTACTTCGCGGCGAAGGCGCCCTGGATGGCGTCCGTGGTGGCGGTGCGGAAGTAGGTCTTGAAGGGGCGCTTCTTGTCGCCGGTCTTCCAGTTGTTGCCCTGGGTCAGCTCGGTGCCGGTGTTGGCGGGGGAGACCTGGGTGAGGTTGGCGTCGTTGAGCGGCTTCTGCATCGACTGCGAGACGCCGGAGTTCAGGGGGCCGACGACGCCGAGGAGGTCCTTGTTGCCGATGAACTTCTGGGCGTTCTGCTGGCCGACGGAGGGCTGGGCCTGGTCGTCGAGTGCCTGGAGTTCGAACTTGATGCCGGGGACCGTCTTGTCGGCGTTGGCGGTCTTGACGGCGAGGTCGGCGGAGTTCTTGATGCCGAGGCCGAGGGCGGAGAGGTCGCCGGTCAGGGGTGCGTCGACACCGATGACGACGGTCTGGGTGTCGCCGCCGCCGCTGCTCTTCGTGTCGTCGTCGCGCGATCCGCAGGCGGTGAGCGTGAGTGCGCCTGTGGTGAGCACTGTGGTGAGTATGAGCAAAGAACGGTGTCGCACGAAAGGTCCTTTCCCTGGCGCGGCCTCCTCTGCTGAGGTGCCGTGACGATCGCCGGGCCGTACTGGTCGTTACAGGGCCGTGCAGCAGACACGCCCGGCGGCGCGGTGACTGGCCGTGACTCTAAGGGCAGGTGAGGGGGTGCGGGACAGGTCCGGTGATGATGTGACTGTCTTGTTATGCCGTGGGGAAGGCTTGTTGGCCGCAGTGTGGAGGTGTACGGCTTTTGCCCGGGCGGCGGAGTGACCGCATGGTGAGAACCCGCAGCTCTGCTAAGGGGCTTGGGGTGATCTTGGTGCTGTCGCCCGAATCGGGGCGCATGGGGCACGGCGGGAGGCCGGCGGGGGGTGCGGGGCCGGGGTGCGCGACGTTTTTCGTGTATTGCACACATGTTACGCAGTGTTACATCTGTGAGATGTGTTTGAGGCCCCGCGAGGGGGTGTGGCTGTTGAAGTGGGTCATGGAACGGGCGCGGGGGTCAAGGGCGTTGACCCTGCGTGTTCGTCAACTCTCCGTAAATGCTTCGGATATGGGTCTGCCCGGTCCGGAATGCGGTGCGCTTTCCGGGCCGGGCAGTGGGTGTTGGGGCGGGGCGGTCAGCCTGCGGCGGGGCCGGGGGCGTCGCGGAGGAGGCAGGTGAGGCGGGCGGTGCAGACCCGCTTGTCGTGCTCGTCGGTGATGACGATCTCGTACGTGGCGGTGGAGCGGCCGCGGTGGACGGGGGTGGCGACGCCGGTGACGAGGCCGTTGCGGACGCCGCGGTGGTGGGTGCAGTTCAGGTCGACGCCGACGGCGAGCTTGGTGGCGCCGCCGTGGAGCATGGAGCCGATGGAGCCGAGGGTCTCGGCGAGGACGGCAGAGGCGCCGCCGTGGAGCAGCCCGTAGGGCTGGGTGTTGCCTTCGACGGGCATGGTGCCCACGACGCGGTCGGCGGAGGCCTCGACGATCGTGACGCCCATGCGCTCGCCGAGGTGGCCGGCGGAGAAGAGTGCGGGGAGGTCGACGCCGAGTGCCGCGTACTCGTCGATGATCTCCTGGGGGAACGTGGGTGCGGTGTGCTCGCCCATGGGGTCCGGCTCCGATCGTGTGCGTTCGTTCGTTGCTGTGTGCACTGTTCTTATCAGACGACTGAGCGTGCGCTTAGGGGGAGCGGGGGTGCTCAGGCCTGCTCGAAGCGGACGACGACGGACTTGCTGGCCGGGGTGTTGCTGGTGTCCGCGGTGGCGTCGAGGGGGACGAGGACGTTGGTCTCCGGGTAGTACGCGGCGGCGCAGCCCCGGGCGGTGGGGTAGTGGACGACGCGGAAGCCGGGGGCGCGGCGCTCGACGCCGTCCTTCCACTCGCTGACGAGGTCGGTGTAGGAGCCGTCGGCGAGGCCGAGGGCGTGGGCGTCCTCGGGGTTGACCATGACGATGCGGCGGCCGCCCTTGATGCCGCGGTAGCGGTCGTCGAGGCCGTAGATCGTGGTGTTGTACTGGTCGTGGGAGCGCAGGGTCTGGAGCAGCAGCCGGCCCTCGGGGAGTTCGGGGTGCTCGACGGGTGCGGCGGTGAAGTTGGCCTTGCCGGTGGCGGTGGGGAAGCGGCGTTCGTCGCGGGGGGCGTGGGGGAGGGTGAAGCCGCCGGGGCGTGCGACGCGGGTGTTGAAGTCCTCGAAGCCGGGGATGACGCGGGCGATGCGGTCGCGGATGGTGCCGTAGTCCTTCTCGAAGTCCTCCCAGGGGGTGGTGGAGGCGGGGCCGAGGACGGCGCGGGCGAGGCGGGCGACGATCGCGGGTTCGGAGAGCAGGTGGGGGCTCGCGGGGGTGAGGTTGCCGCGTGAGGCGTGGACCATGCCCATGGAGTCCTCGACGGTGACGAACTGCTTCCCGCCTGCCTGTACGTCCTTGTCGGTGCGGCCGAGGGTGGGCAGGATCAGTGCGCGGGTGCCGGTGACGGCGTGCGAGCGGTTGAGCTTGGTGGAGACGTGGACGGTGAGCCGGGCGCGGCGCATGGCGGCTTCGGTGACGGCGGTGTCGGGGGTGGCGCCGACGAAGTTGCCGCCCATGGCGAAGAAGACCTTGGCGTCGCCGTCGCGGAGTGCCTGGATGGCGCGTACGACGTCGTAGCCGTGGTGCCGGGGCGAGGTGATGCCGAATTCCTGGTCGAGGGCGTCGAGGAAGGCGGGGGCGGGCCGTTCGAAGATGCCCATGGTGCGGTCGCCCTGGACGTTGGAGTGGCCGCGCACGGGGCAGACGCCGGCGCCGGGCCTGCCGATGTTGCCGCGCAGGAGGAGGAGGTTGACCACTTCGCGGATGGTGGGTACGGAGTGCTTGTGCTGGGTGAGGCCCATGGCCCAGCAGACGATGGTGCGTTCCGAGGCGAGGATCATGGCGAGCGCCTGTTCGATGGCGTCGCGGTCGAGGCCGGTGGCGGTGAGGGTGTCGTCCCAGTCGGCGTCGCGGGCGGCCCGGGCGAACGCCTCGTAGCCGTGGGTGTGTTCGGCGACGAAGGCGGTGTCGACGGCGCCGGCCTCGATGATCATTTTGTTCAGCAGGCGGAAGAGTGCCTGGTCGCCGCCGATGCGGATCTGGAGGAAGAGGTCGGTGAGGGCGGCGCCCTTGATCATGCCGAGGGGGGTCTGGGGGTTCTTGAACCGCTCCAGGCCGGCCTCGGGCAGCGGGTTCACCGAGATGATCTTCGCTCCGGCGGTCTTGGCCTGTTCGAGGGCCGAGAGCATCCGGGGGTGGTTGGTGCCGGGGTTCTGGCCGGCGACGATGATCAGGTCGGCCTGGTGGAGGTCCTCGAGGCTGACGCTGCCCTTGCCGATCCCGATGGTCTCGGTGAGGGCCGAGCCCGACGACTCGTGGCACATGTTGGAGCAGTCGGGCAGGTTGTTGGTGCCGAACTCGCGGGCGAAGAGCTGGAGGAGGAACGCCGCCTCGTTGCTGGTGCGGCCCGAGGTGTAGAAGAGCGCCTCGTCGGGGGAGGAGAGCGCGGTCAGCTCCTCGGCGATGATCTCGAAGGCGCGCTCCCAGGTCACGGCCTCGTACCGGTCGGCGCCCTCGGGCAGATACACAGGTTGCGTGATGCGTCCCTGCTGGCCGAGCCAGTAGCCGCTGCGGGTGCCGAGATCGGCGACGGGGTGGGCGGCGAAGAAGTCGGGGGTGACGCGGCGCAGGGTCGCCTCCTCGGCGACGGCCTTGGCGCCGTTCTCGCAGAATTCGGCGGTGTGGCGCTTGTCGCCCTCGGGCCAGGCGCAGCCGGGGCAGTCGAAGCCGTTCTTCTGGTTGACCTTGAGGAGGGTCTGCGCGGTGCGCCGCACGCCCATCTGCTGCTGGGCGATGCGCAGGGTGTGGGCGACGGCGGGCAGCCCGGCTGCGGCGTGCTGGACCTCGTCGATCTGCGGCGCGTCCTGGACCGGGTCACCGGTCGGGGGCTTCGTGGCCATGGTGCTCCCCTTCGAGCCTTCGGTCGCCTCCGGGCGCGGTGCGGGCGCGGGTGCCGCGTCCGTGCGTGCCGTGGCGTCCTGTCGCGTACTTCTTACGCCTTCACAGTCCTTCGATCCTGTCATGCACGCGTGCGGGGGTGTTCCGCGGGAAGCGGGGGAGGCCGGGAGGCCGGTCAGGGGGCGTGGTAAGGGCGGGCCGGGGTGGTCCGGGGCGGTGGCCGGTCCGGATTGTCAGTGGTCCGTGGCAGGATCGGGGGCGTGGCTGAGACGGCATCGAAGAAGACGGCAGACAACCGACCGCGCCTGCTCCTGATGGACGGGCACTCCCTGGCGTACCGGGCGTTCTTCGCCCTGCCCGCGGAGAATTTCACGACGGCGACGGGGCAGCCGACGAATGCCGTGTACGGCTTCATGTCGATGCTGGCGAACACGCTGCGCGACGAGGCGCCCACCCATTTCGCGGTCGCGTTCGACGTGTCCCGCAAGACGTGGCGTGCGCAGGAGTTCCCCGAGTACAAGGCGAACCGTTCCAAGACCCCCGACGAGTTCAAGGGGCAGGTCGAGCTGATCGGCGAGCTCCTGGACGCCATGCGTGCGGACCGGTTCGCGGTGGACGGCTTCGAGGCCGACGACGTCATCGCGACGCTGGCCACGCAGGCCGAGGCGGCGGGCTTCGAGGTGCTGATCGTCACGGGTGACCGCGACTCGTTCCAGCTGATCACGGACAACGTGACGGTGCTCTACCCGACGAAGGGCGTCTCGGAGCTGACGCGCTTCACCCCGGAGAAGGTCCAGGAGAAGTACGGGCTCACCCCGGGGCAGTATCCGGACTTCGCGGCGCTGCGCGGTGACCCGTCGGACAACCTTCCGGGTATCCCCGGTGTGGGTGAGAAGACGGCGGCGAAGTGGATCAACCAGTTCGGGTCGTTCGCGGAGCTGGTCGAGCGGGCCGACGAGGTCAAGGGCAAGGCCGGCCAGAATTTCCGCGACCACCTGGACGCGGTGAAGATGAACCGTGTGCTGACCGAGATGGTCCGCGACGTGGAGCTGCCGAAGGTCCCGGCCGAGCTGGAGCGCGCTCCGTACGACCGCACGGCGGTCACCGGTGTGCTGGACATCCTGGAGATCCGTAACCCGAGCCTGCGTGAGCGGCTGCTCGCCGTCGACCCGGGTGCGGAGGAGGCCGGTCCGCCGGAGCCCCTGGCCGGGATCGAGCTGGACGGCGTGGTGCTGGGGGCGGGCGAGGTCGCCCCGTGGCTGGAGGCGCACGGCGGGCAGCCGCTCGGTGTGATGACCGTCGACACCTGGTCGCTGGGTTCGGGCACGGTCACGGAGCTCGCGCTCGCCGCCGCCGACGGGGCCGCCGCCTGGCTGGACCCGGCCGAGCTCGACGAGGCCGACGACCGGGCACTCGCCGAGTGGCTCGCGGACCCAGCGCGGCCCAAGGTCCTGCACAACGCCAAGAACGCCCTGCGGGTCTTCCCCGAGCAGGGCTGGCGGCTGGACGGCATCACCATGGACACCGCGCTCGCCGCCTATCTCGTCAAGCCGGGCCGCCGCTCCTTCGCCCTGGACGCGCTGGCCGTGGAGTACCTCGGGCGTGAGCTGGCCCCGGCCCCCGCGTCCGACGGGCAGCTGGCCTTCGGCGCGGACGACCGCGCGGAGGCCGACGCCCTGATGGCGCAGGCCCGCGCGGTGCTGGACCTCGGGGACGCGTTCACGACGCGTCTGAAGGAGGTCGGTGCCACCGAGCTGCTGTACGACATGGAGCTGCCGACGTCGATCATGCTGGCCCGTCTGGAGCGGCACGGCATCGCCGCCGACCGGTCCCACCTGGAAGGCATGGAGCAGCAGTTCGCCGGTGCCGTGCAGCAGGCGGTGAAGGAGGCGCACGCCGCGGTGGGCCGCGAGTTCAACCTCGGCTCGCCCAAGCAGCTCCAGGAGGTGCTCTTCGGTGAGCTGGCCCTGCCGAAGACGAAGAAGACGAAGACGGGTTACACGACCGACGCGGACGCGCTGGCCTGGCTGGCCGCGCAGACCGAGCACGAGCTGCCGGTCATCATGCTGCGCCACCGCGAGCAGGCGAAGCTGCGGGTCACGGTCGAGGGCCTGATCAAGACGATCGGTGCGGACGGCCGTATCCACACCACGTTCAACCAGACGGTCGCGGCGACGGGGCGGCTCTCCTCCACCGAACCCAACCTGCAGAACATCCCCGTCCGCACGGACGAGGGGCGGGCGATCCGCCGGGGCTTCGTCGTCGGCGAGGGCTTCGAGACGCTGATGACGGCCGACTACAGCCAGATCGAGCTGCGGGTCATGGCCCATCTCTCCGAGGACGCCGGTCTGATCGAGGCGTTCACCTCCGGGGAGGACCTGCACACGACGGTCGCCTCGCAGGTGTTCGGCGTCGAGAAGTCGGCCGTCGACGCGGAGATGCGCCGCAAGATCAAGGCCATGTCGTACGGGCTGGCCTACGGGCTCTCCGCGTTCGGCCTCTCCCAGCAGCTGAACATCGACGCCGGTGAGGCCCGCGGGCTGATGGACACCTACTTCCTGCGGTTCGGCGGGGTGCGCGACTATCTGCACCGGGTCGTCGAGGAGGCCAGGGCCACCGGGTACACCGAGACGATCCTCGGCCGCCGCCGCTACCTCCCGGACCTGAACAGCGACAACCGCCAGCGCCGCGAGGCCGCCGAGCGGATGGCGCTGAACGCCCCGATCCAGGGGACGGCGGCGGACATCGTGAAGGTCGCGATGCTGCACGTGGACCGGGCGCTGACGGAGGCGAAGCTGACCTCACGGATGCTGCTCCAGGTCCACGACGAAATCGTGCTGGAGATCGCCAAGGGCGAGCGGGAGCAGGTAGAGGAGATCCTGCGCCGCGAGATGTCCACGGCGGTCGAACTCCGTGCGCCGCTGGACGTCTCCGTCGGTGTCGGCAAGGACTGGGAGACCGCCGCGCACTGAGGTCCTGCCGGCTGGACCAGAGGTCTCAGCCGGCGTCCTGGCCGGCCGGGCTGCTCCGTGCGGTGTCCGCGCGGGGCGCGTCCGGCGGCCGGGGCGCGGAGGGTGGCCTGCGCAGGAGCCGCATCCACGCCCCGTACAGCACCAGGCCGGCCGCCAGGCCCGCCCCGGCGCCGAAGCACGCCGTCGGGATGATGTCGAGGGGCGTGTCCAGGCGCCCGAACCAGGCGTACCAGCGGGCACACCGGTGGACGACGCCCAGCAGGACGCAGAGCGCGAGGAGCGCCCCGGCCCACCTGCGTTCGGCCCGGCCCAGCACCGGCACGGACCCCGGGACGGGGGCGGGCCCGGTGCGCCGCAGGCCCGTGTACGTGAACCACGCCAGGACCACCAGGGCGACGGCCGAACTGCCGTACTGGACGATCTGGAAGACCGGGTGGCCCCCGACGCTCCGGTCGAGGCCCGGGACCAGCTCCGTGCCCCACCGGTCGTGATGCGTGAAGGCGTCCCACACGACATGGGTGGCCGAGCCGATGACGGCGGACACGACGAACCACACCGCCTCGGGGAGGAGCGGGCGGCCGGGCTCCCGGCTCCGCCCTCGTACGAAGGCGTGCACGCGCCCCTGCGCCGCCCCGGGCAGCAACGCGACGAGGGGCTCGCGCAGCATCAGCCACAGTGCCACCAGGGCCCCGGTGATGAGGACATCCACGGTGAACACTCCCCAAAGGCTGTGTGTCACCTCGCCGAACTCCATCGCCCCCGGCACGACCGTGTCCGCGTAGTAGGTGATGTCGGGCGCGAACGATCCGGCGACCAGCGCGGAGGCGAGGAGCGGCCCGCGGGCAGTGCCGGACCTGCGGATCCCCGGGAGTACGGCTGCGGCGTGGCTGAGCGTGAACGGCATGGCGGCAAGTATGCGTGAGCCCGCGTCACCCGTCCGCGGGGTTCCGGTGACTTGACGGCCGGGAAGCTGAGAAACCGGTAAGAACCGGTCAGGGACCGGTGTTCGGGCGGCGGGAGTTGTCGTAGGGTCGCCTGAGTTCTCGCGCGGGGAGCGCGGGCAGTCGTCGACGGGGAGGGACCGACACGTATGGCAGCGCAATTCGGCCGCAGACTGCGCAGGGGGGCCACCACCACCGCGGTGGCCGCCGCCGCAGTAGCAGCCCTCTCCGCCTCCCAGGCCCCCGCGGCACCCCACCCCGGCAGCGCCTCCGACGACCGGACGGCGGCCGGGGCGACGGAGCCCGGTGACAGCGCGGCCACGGGCAACTCGCCCTACTACACGGACCTTCCGCCGCTCGATACGCCCAACAAGCCCGGTACGTCCGTGAATCTTCCGGTGACCGGAAGTGCCGAAGCGGGCATACCCGCCTCGGTCCTCGCCGCGTACAAGAAGGCCGAGCAGGGCCTCGCGAGCACCGACGCCGCGTGCCGGCTGCCGTGGCAGCTCCTCGCCGCGATCGGCAAGGTCGAGTCCGGCCAGGCCCGCGGCGGCAAGGTCGACGCGAACGGCACCACCCTGTCCCCGATCCTCGGCCCGGCGCTCAACGGCCAGGGCTTCGCGCTGATCAAGGACACCGACGGCGGGGCGTACGACGGGGACGCGACCCACGACCGCGCGGTCGGCCCGATGCAGTTCATCCCCTCCACCTGGGCCACCTGGGGCACGGACGGCAACGGCGACGGGCGCAAGGACCCCAACAACATCTACGACGCGGCGCTGTCCGCCGGGCGCTACCTCTGCGCGGGCACCCGCGACCTGTCGCTCGCCACGGACCTCGACAAGGCGGTGCTGAGCTACAACCACTCGACGGAGTACCTGCGCACGGTCCGCTCCTGGTTCGAGTACTACAAGCGCGGCACCCACGAGGTCCCGGACGGCACGGGCGTCCTCCCGGCGACGGACACGGGCACCGGCACGTCCTCCCCGTCGCCCAGCCCGTCCGTGACCACCCCGCCGGCCTCCTCGTCGCCGTCCACCCCGCCGGCCACCACGCCTCCGCCGGCCACGACACCGCCGACGAAGCCGCCGACCACACCTCCGACGACGACGCCCCCGCCCACCGCTCCCGACCCGTCCGAGACCTTCGGCAGCCTCGAGAACGCGGGCACCGGCACCCTCACCGCCACGGCGGGCGAGGCGTTCACCGAGCGCGTCAGGGTCCGGGCGAAGAACGAGCTCGGGGTGCCGCTCGGCAAGACGTCGGTCACCTTCGCCGTCGTGGGCAGCACGGACACCCGCTTCGCCGACGGGAAGAGCACCGTCACCCTGACCACCGGAGCCGACGGCACCGTCACCGCGCCCGTCCTGACGGCCGGCGAGAAGACCGGCGCCTTCAAGGTGACGGCCGTCGCCGGCACCACCGAACCGCGCGTCCTCTCCTTCGCCGCGAGCGTCACCGCCCGCGTCGCGGACACCGTCGCCCGCACCGACGACAAGGCCCTGACGGCCGCCCCCGGCGCCGAGTTCGCCGACCGGGTCGGGATCAAGACGACGTACAAGGGCACGGGGGTGGCGGGCACCGCCGTCACCGCCACGATGATCACCGACGCGGAGACGCCCGCAGAGAACGACAAGGGCCCGTACTTCAAGGACGGGGACGGCGAACCGGTCCGCACCCTGGACCTCACGACCGGCGCCGACGGACTCCTGGAGCTCCCGAAGATCTACGCCGACGACACGGCCGGCACCTACACGCTGCGGATCACCACCGCGAGCGGTGCCACGCTGACCGTCGAGCTGAAGGTCGAGGCACCCGCCGCCTGACCCGTACGGGAGAGGCTGCCGCACCTGGGCCCTCGTGGTCCCGGTGCGGCAGCGCGACCGGAGGCCTAGTCCCGGCGCAGCCGCGCCGAGGTGAAGCGGGTCGCCTCCATCGTCGTGGGGTCCTCGGGCCAGGGGTGCTTCGGGTAGCGGCCGCGCAGCTCCGCCCGTACGCCCTTGTAGCCCTCCCGCCAGAAGGACGCCAGGTCCGCCGTCACCGCCGCCGGGCGCCCGGCCGGTGACAGCAGGTGGACCAGTACGGGCACCCCCGCCACCCGGGGCGTCTCGCTCAGCCCGAAGAGCTCCTGGAGCTTCACCGCGAGTACGGGCTGCTCGCCGCCGTACTCGACCCGGATCCTGGACCCGCTCGGCACCTCGATGCGCTCCGGGGCGAGCTCGTCGAGCCGGGCGGCGTCGCCCGTCGCCCACGGCAGCAGCCGCCGCACCGCCTGCCCGGCGTCGATCCGCGCCAGGTCCGAGCGGCGGCCGGCCCGTGACAGCTCGGGCTCCAGCCACTCGTCGGCGCGGTCCAGCAGTGCGCCGTCCGACACATCGGGCCACGGATCCCCCAGCACCCGGTGCAGGAATGCCAGCCGCAGCCGCAGCTGCTCGCTGTCCCGGGTCCACCGCAGCAGCCCGGGCCCCTCACGGCGCAGCCCCTCCAGCAGCGCCGCGCGCACCAGCTCCGGGGCCGGCCTGCGCAGCGCGCGTACCGACAGGTCGACGGCCCCGAGGCGTTCCACGGAGCGGGCGACCACGTCGCCGTCCGCCCAGTGGACCTCCTCGCCGGAGAACCGCAGGTGCCCGGCGGCCAGCCGTGCCGTGCCCTCGTCGACCACCGCCGCCAGCCGCACCCGGGCGGACGCGGCGTGCGCCGGCCGGTCGGCGACCGCGACGGCGAGCCAGGGCGCGCTGCGCAGCCGTGAGCCGTCCCCCAGCTCGGCGCCGGTGCCCGACACCATGAGGAACGCCCCCTCGCCCCTGGCCCGCGCCACCCGCTCCGGGAACGCCAGCGCCGCGACCAGCCCCACGGCGGCGTCCTCCGGGCCCGCAGCCGCCTCCCCCGAGGAGCTCAGGGACCGGGAGAGCCGCCGCACCTCCTGCCGCCAGCGCGCCGCGTAACCGTCCGCGCCGCGCCGCGCCGTACGCAGCGCGTGCGCCAGGTCGTCGCCGTACTCCCGAGGCGGCTCCTCGCTCAGCAGCGCCACCACCTCCGCGGCCCGGCGCCCGCCGACCTCCTCCGCGCCGTCCAGGAGAGCGCGGGCCAGGCGGGGGTGCAGGCCCAGCCGGGACATCCGTACGCCCCGGTCCGTCGCGCGCCCCGTGGCGTCGACCGCGCCGACGGCTGTCAGCACCTCCCGGGCCGCGCCCATGGCGCCCTCGGGCGGCGGGTCCAGGAGGGCCAGCCCGGAGGCGTCGGGTTCGCCCCAGCACGCCGCCTGCAGCGCGAACGCCGCGAGGTCGGCCACCTTGATCTCGGGCGAGGGGAACGCCGCGAGGCGCCCGTCCTCGGCCTCCTCCCAGCAGCGGTACACCGCGCCGGGGGCCTCGCGCCCCGCACGGCCCGCGCGCTGGCGCCCCGCCGCCCGTGATGCCCGTACCGTCGTCAGGGCGCCAAGCCCCCGCGCGTGGTCGGTGCGCGGCTCCCTGGCGAGGCCGGAGTCCACGACCACCCGTACGCCCGGCACCGTGAGGGAGGACTCCGCCACGGACGTCGCCAGCACCACCCGGCGCCGGTCCGACGAGCCGGCCAGCACCGCGTCCTGCACGGCCGCCGGGGCGCGCCCGTGCACCGGGAGGACCTCCGCGTCCACGCCGGAGAGCTGCCCGGCCACCCGGGCGATCTCGCCGACACCGGGCAGGAAGCACAGGACGTCACCGTCCCGCTCGGCGAGCGCCCGCCGCACCACCGAGGCGACATGCGTCAGCAGGGCCGGGTCCACCCGCATCCCGTGCGGCGGCCGGACCGGGCGGGCGGGCGGCGCCCACACCACCTCGACCGGATGGGAGACGCCCTGCGCCTCGACCACCGGGGCATCGCCCAGCAGCCGCGCCCAGCCCGCGGCGTCCGTGGTCGCCGACGCCGCCACCAGCCGCAGATCAGGCCTGATCGTCGCCCTTACGTCGAGGAGGAAGGCCGCCGCGGTGTCCGCGTCCAGATGGCGCTCGTGGCACTCGTCGGTGATCACCACGTCGGCCCCGGCCAGCTCCTGGTCGCGCTGCAGCCGCTGGAGCAGCACCCCGGTGGTCACGACCTCCACCACCGTGTCCGGCCCCACCACGCGCTCCCCGCGCACCGTGAACCCGACACGGCCGCCGGTCCGCTCGCCGAGCAGCCACGCCATCCGCCGCGCCGCGGCCCGGGCCGCGATCCTGCGGGGCTCGGCGACCAGCACCCGGCGCACCGGGCCGCCCCCGGTCAGCCCGGCGAGCACCAGGGGCACGAGGGTCGTCTTGCCGGTCCCGGGCGGCGCGCAGAGCACCGCGGCCCCCCGCTCGTCGAGCGCCCGCTCCAGGGCGGGCAGGGCGGAGCGTACGGGCAACCGGTCCAGGGCGTCGGTGCGGATCACGCCCCCAGTCTCGTACGGCCGGTGCCCGCGCCCCGCACCGGCCGGTGGTTCAGTCCCGCCCGGTGGTTCAGTCCCGCTCGCAGACGAAGATCGCCGTCCCGGGGATGAGGTTGCCGCGCAGCGGGGACCAGCCGCCCCACTCCTGGTCGTTCCAGGCGGGCCACTCCGGCTCCACGAGGTCGACCAGCCGGAAACCGCCGGCCACGACGTCCCGCACCCGGTCGCCCAGCGTCCTGTGGTGCTCCACGTACACCGCGTCGCCGCCCTCGTCCTGCTCCACGTACGGCACGCGGTCGAAGTAGGAGGCGGAGACGGAGAGGCCCTCGGGGCCCGGCTCGTCGGGGAACGCCCAGCGGATCGGGTGCGTCACCGAGAAGACCCAGCGGCCGCCGGGCCGCAGCACCCGGTGCACCTCGCGGAACACCTGGACGGGGTCGGCGACGAAGGGCACCGCGCCGTAGGCGGAACAGGCCAGGTCGAAGGAGCCGTCCCGGAACGGGAGCCGTCCGGCGTCGGACTCCACGAGGGGGACACCGCCGCCGATCCGCAGGGCGTGCTGGAGCTGCCGGTGGGAGAGGTCCAGGGCCACCGGGCGTGCGCCCCGGGCGGCGAGCCACCGCGAGCACTGGGCGGCGCCCGCCCCGATCTCCAGGACGTCCCGGCCCTTCAGGTCCGCCGCCGGGCCCAGCAGGGCGGCCTCGGCCTCGTCCAGCCCCTCCGGGCCCCAGACGAACCGGTCGTCCCCGAGGAACGCTCCGTGGTCGCTCTGGTACTCGTCGGCGTTCCGGTCCCACCAGCCGCGGCTCGCCCGGCTGCTCTCGGCCTCACCGGCTTCCCGCCGGGTCGCCTCAGGTTCGGACTCGTAGATCTCTTGGCTCATCGTGCCCGTCGTTGTAGTTTGCCTTCACCCGCCTCGCGCGGGTGCCTCCTCGGGCCGTACGGGTGAGTACGTCCGTGTGCGCGCGACACACCGCTGGGACCGATGTGGCCTCGGCGAACGTGAGTTGTGCCGGGAATGGGGTGTTGTGCCCCGGGTGTGCGCCTTCGCGCATTGACCCTGTCCGGCTGCCCCCGTATGCTACAAGTTGCGTCGCGAGCCTGCGCGCTTCAGACCTAGCAGGCCGCGCTCGCGTCTGTTGCATGTCCCCTCGGTTGTCGAGGCGCCTCCCGGTTAACGGATCGGCGCTTTCCAGGCTGTCCGGCTTCTGCAGAGGCGATACGGGCTCACGGCGTAGCAGTAACTTCGACTCACTGTCCGTACCGGAGCCCTTTCCCACATGACGAGCAGCACCGAGACCACCGCCACCACTCCGCAGGTTGCGGTCAACGACATCGGCGACGCGGACGCGTTCCTCGCGGCGATCGACGAGACGATCAAGTACTTCAACGACGGCGACATCGTTGACGGTGTCATCGTCAAGGTTGACCGGGACGAGGTTCTCCTCGACATCGGTTACAAGACCGAAGGCGTCATCCCGAGCCGCGAGCTGTCGATCAAGCACGACGTCGACCCGAACGAGGTCGTCAAGGTCGGCGACGAGATCGAGGCCCTGGTTCTCCAGAAGGAGGACAAGGAAGGCCGCCTGATCCTCTCGAAGAAGCGCGCTCAGTACGAGCGTGCCTGGGGCACCATCGAGAAGATCAAGGAAGAAGACGGCATCGTCACCGGTACCGTCATCGAGGTCGTCAAGGGTGGTCTCATCCTCGACATCGGCCTCCGTGGCTTCCTCCCGGCGTCGCTCGTCGAGATGCGTCGTGTCCGCGACCTCCAGCCCTACGTGGGCAAGGAGCTCGAGGCCAAGATCATCGAGCTGGACAAGAACCGCAACAACGTGGTCCTGTCCCGCCGTGCCTGGCTCGAGCAGACGCAGTCCGAGGTCCGCCAGACGTTCCTCACGACCCTGCAGAAGGGTCAGGTCCGCTCCGGCGTCGTCTCCTCGATCGTCAACTTCGGTGCCTTCGTGGACCTGGGTGGCGTCGACGGTCTCGTGCACGTCTCCGAGCTGTCCTGGAAGCACATCGACCACCCCTCCGAGGTCGTCGAGGTCGGTCAGGAAGTCACCGTCGAGGTCCTCGACGTCGACATGGACCGCGAGCGCGTCTCGCTGTCGCTCAAGGCGACGCAGGAAGACCCGTGGCAGCAGTTCGCCCGTACGCACCAGATCGGGCAGGTCGTTCCCGGTAAGGTCACCAAGCTCGTTCCGTTCGGTGCGTTCGTGCGCGTCGACGAGGGCATCGAGGGTCTGGTCCACATCTCCGAGCTGGCCGAGCGCCACGTGGAGATCCCGGAGCAGGTCGTCCAGGTCAACGACGAGATCTTCGTCAAGGTCATCGACATCGACCTCGAGCGCCGTCGCATCAGCCTCTCGCTGAAGCAGGCCAACGAGGCCTTCGGCGGCGACCCGGCCTCGGTCGAGTTCGACCCGACGCTGTACGGCATGGCCGCGTCGTACGACGACCAGGGCAACTACATCTACCCCGAGGGCTTCGACCCCGAGACCAACGACTGGCTCGAGGGCTTCGAGGCGCAGCGCGAGGTCTGGGAGACGCAGTACGCCGAGGCGCAGCAGCGCTTCGAGCAGCACCAGGCCCAGGTCATCAAGTCCCGCGAGGCCGACGAGGCTGCCGCTGCCGAGGGCGCTGCCGCCCCGGCCGGCGCTGCCCCGGCTGCCTCCGGCGGCAGCGGTGGCGGTTCGTACTCCTCGGAGTCCGCGGACAACTCCGGCGCCCTGGCGTCGGACGAGGCCCTGGCTGCCCTGCGCGAGAAGCTGGCCGGCGGCCAGAGCTGACGCTCTGACCCCAGCTGCTCATCGGCTGCAGTAGCTGTAGAGCTGTAGTGAGGCCCGTCCCCTTCGGGGGGCGGGCCTCACTCGCGTCCGGGCGAGGCAGAAGAAACGTGTGGGATACACGAGTAACTGCCGGCCCGTAACACCTGCTTGCCAGGATCCGCGCAACGCCAGGATCACCAGGGGAGCCAGGGAATGACACACATCGCGAACACCACACGCGTCTCACAGGACTCTCCCGCGGCTGCGGGCACCAGCCGTCGCGGCTTTCTGCGCAATGTGGGCCTCACCGGCGGCGCCGGCGCCATGTTCGCCACCATGGGGGCACTCGGCCTCGCCCCCACCGCCCGGGCGGCGAGCCGTGAGCCCGCCTTCCGGGCGCCGAGCCCGGGTGACTTCTCGCTGAAGGGGAAGGCCGCCGCCAAGGTCGTGGTCGTCGGCGGAGGCATCGCCGGCCTCGCCGCCGCGTACGAGCTGGGCAAGGCGGGGTACGACTGTACGGTCCTGGAGGCCCGCGGCCGCACCGGCGGGCGTAACTTCACCGTCCGGGGCGGCGACACGACCACCGACACCAACGGCAACAAGCAGACCGCCCGCTTCAGCGACGGCCAGTACATGAACGCCGGTCCTGGCCGGATCCCGCAGTGGATGGTCACCCTCGACTACTGCCGCGAACTCGGCGTCCCCGTGGAGGTGTTCACCAACGAGAACGCCAACGCCTACCTCTTCAACGAGAAGGCGGGCATGAAGGCGCCGGTCCGCTACCGCACCGCCAAGGCCGATATGTACGGCTACGTGGCCGAGCTCCTCGCCAAGGCCACCGACAAGGGCGCCCTCGACCGGCAGATCACCGCCGACGACCAGGAGCGGCTCCTGGAGTTCCTCAAGGAGTTCGGCGACATCGGCGACACGCTCGACTACACCGGCAGCCCCCGTCGCGGCTACCGCGTCGACCCCGCCGCAGCCGGCACCCCGGGTGAGGAACTCGGTCCCGCACCCACCGCGTCCGAGGTGTTCGCCAGCGGTGTCGGGCGCTACTTCTCCTTCGAGTTCGAGTACGACCAGGCGATGCTGATGTTCCAGCCGGTCGGCGGCATGGACCGGATACCCGCGGCGCTCACCAGGGCCGTGGGCGAACGGAGGATCCGCACCGGGGCCGCCGTCACCGAGATCAAGGACACCGCCCACGGCGTCACCGTCACGTACACCCAGGCGGGCCGCACCCGGCGCGTCGAGGCGGACTACTGCGTGGCCGCGCTGCCGCCCAACATCCTGGCGAAGACCGCGCACAACCTCGGCCCGGCCGTCCAGAGCGCCCTGGAGGCCTGCAAGCCGTCCTCGGCCGGCAAGATCGGGCTGGAGTACAGGAGCCGCTGGTGGGAGAGCGACCACCGGATCTTCGGGGGCATCACCGAGACGGACATGGATCTCTCGCACATCTGGTACCCGTCCTACGGCCACCTCGGCGAGCGCGGCACGATCATCGGCTACTACAACACCGGTTCGAACGCCGACGCGTACGCGGCCCTCGCGCCGCGTGAGAGGGAGGCCCGGGCCGTCGCCCAGGGCGTGAAGATCCACGGCGACAAGTACCGTACGGAGCTCGCCACGTCGTTCTCCCACCACTGGCGCCAGACGCCGTATCTGGAGGCCTCCTGGCACTCCCTGTCCGGCGGGCCCGACGCCCCCGCCTTCGCGCCGCTCAACAGGCCCGCCGGGCATGTGTACTTCGCCGGTGACTACCTCAGCCACACCGACGCCTGGCAGCACGGGGCGTTCACCTCGGCGCGGAAGGCGGTGACGGCGCTGCACAGCCGGGTCCTCGCGTAACCGCGAGGGAAAGGGGCGCGGGCGGGAATGCCGTGGCCGGGCGGGGTGTTCTTGTCCAGGAACACGAGGAGGAGCGGTAACCGTGCCTGATCCGCAGAGTTTGTACGAATGGGAGCCCAAGGGCCTGGCCGTCGTCGACATGGCGCTCGCCCAGGAGTCGGCCGGCCTGGTCATGCTCTACCACTTCGACGGATACATCGACGCGGGTGAGACCGGCGAGCAGATCGTCGACGGCCTGCTCGAGACGCTGCCCCACCAGACCGTGGCCCGCTTCGACCACGACCGGCTCGTCGACTACCGGGCGCGCCGCCCGCTGCTGACCTTCAGGCGCGACCGGTACACGGCGTTCGAGGCGCCCACCCTGGAGGTGAAGGCCGTCCAGGACGCCACGGGCGCCCCCTTTCTGCTCCTCTCCGGGCCGGAGCCCGACGTCGAGTGGGAGCGGTTCGCCGCCGCCGTGGAACAGATCGTGGAGCGGCTCGGCGTCCGCCTCGCGGTCAGCTTCCACGGCATCCCCATGGGCGTCCCGCATACCCGCCCGGTCGGCCTCACCCCGCACGGCAACCGCACCGACCTGATGCCCGGACACCGCAGCCCCTTCGACGAGGCGCAGGTCCCCGGTTCCGTCGAGGCGCTCGTGGAGTACCGGCTGATGGAGGCCGGGCACGACGTCCTGGGCGTCGCCGCCCATGTGCCGCACTACGTCGCCAGGTCCGCCTACCCGGACGCCGCGCTCACCGCCCTGGAAGCCGTCACCGCGGCCACCGGCCTTGTCCTGCCGAGCGTCGCGCACACCCTGCGCACGGAAGCGCACCGCACCCAGACCGAGATCGACCGGCAGGTCGGCCAGGGCGACGAGGAACTCGTCTCGCTCGTCGAGGGGCTGGAGCACCAGTACGACGCGATCGCGGGGTCCGAGACCCGGGGCAACCTCGTCGCGGAGCCGGCCGACCTGCCGTCGGCGGACGAGATCGGCCGCGAGTTCGAACGCTTCCTCGCGGAGCGTGAAGGCGATTCCTGAGGGGGCCGAGGCCGTCCCCCGGTCCGGAGGCTAGGCTCGGCCCATGCTGAAAGTGGGCCTGACCGGTGGGATCGGCGCCGGCAAGAGCGAAGTGTCACGACTGCTCGCACGCTACGGAGCCGTCATCATCGACGCCGACCGGATCGCCCGCGAGGTCGTCGAGCCCGGTACCCCCGGGCTCACGGCCGTCGTCGAGGCCTTCGGCCCCGGGATCCTCGGCACCGACGGAGCCCTGGACCGGCCCGCGCTCGGCTCGATCGTCTTCGCCGACGCCGCACGCCTGGCCACGCTCAACGCCATCGTCCACCCGCTCGTCGGAGCCCGTTCCGCCGAGCTGGAACGGGCAGCCGGGTCGGGCGCGGTCGTCGTCCACGATGTCCCGCTGCTCACCGAGAACGATCTCGCCCCGCTCTACGACCTGGTCGTGGTCGTCGACGCGAAGCCCGGAACCCAGCTCGACCGGCTCGTACGGCTGCGCGGCATGACGGAGTCCGACGCCCGCGCGCGCATGGCGGCACAGGCCACGCGTGAGGAGCGACTGGCCGTCGCCGACCTCGTCGTCGACAACGACGGCCCGCTGGAGGACCTGGAACCCCAGGTCCGCGCGGTCTGGTCGGAGCTCACCGCACGGGCCGCCACCGGCTGACCCGGCGTGCGGATGGAATACGCGCACCCGGCCGCATGTTGAAGACCGGCAGGCAAGGGGAAGGATACGGCCGTGCCCGAGAACAACCCGGAGACGCATGTCATCGACTTCCGTGCGGCCGAGCAGCTGCTCGCCGCACGGGACCCGCGGGGTGCGGTCAAGCTGCTCGACTCGGTGATAGCCGCCCACCCGGAGAACACGGCGGCCCGGCTGCTGCGGGCCAGGGCCTTCTTCGCCGCCGCCCAACTGCGTCCGGCCGAGCTGGAGTTCGAGCTGGTCCTGGAGCGTGAGCCGGACAACGCCTTCGCGCACTTCGCCCTGGCCCGGACCTTCCAGCGCGCCGGCCGGGAAGAGCAGGCCACCCGCCACTTCCGGCTGGCCGCGGCACTCGACCCGAATCCGGAGTACCTGCGGGCGGCCCGCTTCGACGACCGTTCCTGACGCGGCCGGGGCGCGGGACCGGCGCCCGGCCGCCCCTAGCCCCGCCGCGGCGGGACTCAGCTGCCGTACCGCCTCCGGCCGCCCCGGTCGGGTTCGTACGGCGGGACGTCCCGGCCCGGCTGGAAGTGCGGGCCCTGCCGCATGTGGCGGACGACGACGCACAGGTCGGTGACCGTGATCACCAGCAGGACGGCACAGGCCGTGGCCCAGCCGGCCCGCCCGGTCATCACGAAACCCACCAGACCGGCCACGGCCCAGACCATGCCCCACAGACTCAGCCAGAACCGCATCCGCAGCGGACTGCGCGCGGTGGACGGTTCACTTCCGGTACGCAACATCGGCATCGCCTCGTCTCCAGCATGACTCCGCGGCCCGGCGTACGGAAACCGCGGGCGCTGCCGGCGGCGGTGACGGGGAACGCCGCCCCGCGCCCGTACGTTCCGGCGGGTATGAGCGGACAACTGGTACGTGAGGGCCACACAGGGACCGGACCCGGCTCCATCACACCGGACGGCTGCGCGGTCGAGCTGTACGCGCGCCTGTCCGTCGGCAGCGAACCCGAGGTGATCGCCTCGGCGCTGCGGCCGGGGGCGAGCGTGCTCGAACTGGGCTGCGGGGCGGGCCGGGTGACGCATCCCCTGGTCGGGCTGGGCTTCGACGTGACCGCGGTGGACGAGTCGGCGCAGATGCTGGAGCGCATCCGAGGAGCCCGCACGGTCCGGAGCCCCATCGAGGCGCTGGATCTCGGAGAGGAGCGGTTCGACGCCGTGGTGCTCGGGTCGTTCCTGGTGCACACGAGCGATCACCGGGTCAGGGAAGGGCTGCTCGGGACCTGCCGCAGGTATGTGAAGGACGACGGTGTCGTGCTCATCCAGCGGGAGGGCGCCGGCTACCACTCCGATCTGCCCCGGGAGCGGGAGGACGCCGCCGCGGGCTGCGTCATCCGGATCCTCTCGGCGGAACCCGTCGGCGACGGGGTGGACGAGGTGCGCGCGGAGTACGTCTTCGAGGACGCCCGGTGGACCCAGACCTTCCGGTCGCGGGAGCTGTCCGTGGAGCGGTTCGAGGCGTACCTGGAGGAGGCCGGGCTCGCCCTCGGCCGCTACCTCACCCCGGACGGCATCTGGGCGCTGGCCCGCCCGAAGCAGTCCTGAACGGGTCAGTGGATGAAGCGGTAGCTGCGCCAGGGCAGGGCGCGCGGCGCGTTGGCGTCGGAGAACGTGGTGGCCACGTAGGCGGTCGAGCGGCCGGTGCAGTCGCGGGTGGTGTAGAGCTCCATGTCGATCAGCGTCCGGTTGTCGACCTTGCCCGAGCCGGCGGGGTCCATCGTGTGGCAGCCCTTCACGGAGGGGCTGTGCACGGTGACGACCTCGTCCTTCCCGGTGGTGTAGGACACCGGCCCCACCGCCGTGCGCCCGAGGCCGGAACAGCCGGTGACGGTCAGGGTGAGCAGGGCCGCACCGGCGGCGATGCGGATGCGTCGGCGGAGAACGGTGGGGGGCGCGGTCACGGACATGGGCGGGGTCCTCGTCTGCTCGTCCGGCTCATCGGTACGTCCCAGAGACGTGCTGGCGCTGGCCACCCTGCCCGGTCCGCGGGGTGCCGGCATCCGGTGCGCGGCCGGCCGGGGCCACCGGCACCCGCACGGGGGTTCGAGAATGTACGTATCGGGCATATCGTGTTAATAGGGCGTGATGAACGGGTGCGGTGACGCACCCCGGAGGCAGGGGGCCGTGATGGTCCAGGAGCTGTTGATCGCATTGGTGGCGGTGCTCTCGTGCGGCCTGGTGTACGCCATGGCCGCGGCCCGGGTGGTCAAGCAGTACGAACGGGGGGTGGTGCTCCGGCTCGGACGGCTCCATGACGCGGTGCGCCCCCCTGGCTTCACCATGATCGTCCCGGGTATCGACCGGCTCCGTAAGGTGAACATGCAGATCGTGACGATGCCCGTGCCCGCGCAGGACGGGATCACGCGCGACAACGTCACGGTGCGGGTGGACGCCGTCATCTACTTCAAGGTGGTGGACCCGGCGAGCGCGGTGATCCAGGTGGAGGACTACCGGTTCGCGGTCTCCCAGATGGCGCAGACCTCCCTCCGGTCGATCATCGGTAAGAGCGACCTCGACGATCTGCTGTCCGACCGCGAGAAGCTGAACCAAGGACTGGAGCTGATGATCGACAGTCCCGCGGTGGGCTGGGGCGTGCAGATCGACCGGGTGGAGATCAAGGACGTCTCGCTGCCCGAGACCATGAAGCGCTCCATGGCCCGGCAGGCGGAGGCCGACCGTGAGCGGCGCGCGAGGGTCATCAACGCCGACGCGGAGCTGCAGGCGTCGAAGAAGCTCGCCCAGGCGGCGCAGCAGATGTCGACCCAGCCGGCGGCGCTGCAGCTGCGGCTGCTGCAGACGGTGGTCGCGGTCGCGGCCGAGAAGAACTCCACGCTGGTCCTGCCCTTCCCGGTGGAACTGCTCCGCTTCCTGGAGCGGGCGCAGCAGGGGCAGCAGCCGCAGGAGCCGGCCACGGTGGACCCGGCGGCCGAGGCGGACCAGGCCGGGGCGTCCACCGTGGATCCGTCCGCCGCCGTCGGTCCTCCGGTTGCGGGCACCCCGGTCGTGGATCCCACGGTCACGGCGCAGACCTTCACGGACCAGCCGCTCCCGGATCCCCCTCTCACGGATGCGGTTCCGGAGCCGGACGGGGTGCCGGAGTTCGAACCCGAGGCGGTCCCGGACTTCGAACCGGAGCAGCCGTCCCGCCGCCCCCGTAGGGGCCACTTCACCCATCACTGACGCGGTCGCCCGCCCCCTCGCCTGTGGGAACACGGCCGGGGGCGGGCGTTGTCACACCCCCCGCCTAGACTCGCGAGGACAGGAAAAGTACGGGCGAGCGGCCAGACGCGGACCGGAGCGGGAGGGGCGGTGGACATGGAGCGGCAGACGCAGGACGTCGCTGTCGACCGGCTGCTGCGGTGCGCCGCCGTCTTCCTGCCGTCAGCGCTGCCCCGGGAGGGCCGGATCGCCTTCTGGGACCCCGAGGGAAGCGTCGGCCGGGGAAGCGTCGGCCGCCCCGCCGTGGTTCCCGACGGCCCCGCGTACACCGCTGTCGAGCTCACGGTCGTCGGCCTGGACGGCACGGACGGCGCCCGCGCACGCACCGTGCCCGCCGTCGCGCTTCCCGTCGGGGACGCGGTGGCCCTGCTCGCGCGCGCCCGGCACCGCGCCACGGCCCACCCCGCCACCCGCGCGTGGGGAGCGGCCGCCCTGCACGCCCTGACCCTCGTGGCGCGCGGCAGACTCCTGCCAGGCCTGACGGCCGACGACCACGACGCCTGGCGGGCCGGACCGCGCGACGCGGAGGACATCGCCCACCTGAGGGCCGTCGCCGCCTCGATGCCGCCCGAGGGGCACGCCGTTCCGCTGGACGGCACCCCCCTGCGCGTCCCCGAGCCCCGCGCCCTGCTCGGAGCCTTCCTCGACGCCGTCGCCGACACCCTGCCCCGGACGCCCGCCGCCGCCCACGCCATGGGGGCGCCGTTCGCCGCCCGCGAGGCGCAGCACCTGCCGGACGCCCGGGCCTGGGCCGTCGAGGTGGCCGCCGGGCTCGATGCCGGGGTGCGCGTCTCGCTCCGGCTCGACCTCTCCGCGTACGACCTCTTCGACTCCTCCGGCACCACGGGGGAGGAGGACGCGGAGGGCCCTTCCGCCGCCACGCGCCACGCCGCCGCCGCCATCACCCAGGTGCACAGCCTGGCCGACCCGACGTACGTCACCGACGCGGCCACCCTGTGGAGCGGCGGGGCCGGCGAGCCCTTCGGGCCGAGGGCCCGGATCGACGCCGTGCTCGCACTGCGCCGCGCCGCCCGCGTCTGGCCACCGCTGGAGCGGCTGCTGGACCAGCCCGTTCCCGACGTCCTCGCCGTCACCGAGGACGAGCTGTACGAGCTGATCGGCGCCGCCGGAGCGCGGCTCGCGGCGGCCGGGGTGGCGCTCCACTGGCCTCGCGAGCTCGCCCGCTCGCTCACCGCGACGGCCGTCGTCCGCCCGGCACCCGGGTCGGCCACCGACGGCACCTCCTTCTTCGACGCCGAGCAGCTCTTCGCGTTCAACTGGCAGCTCTCCCTGGGCGACGACCGGCTCACCGAGGCGGAGATGGACACCCTGGCCGAGGCGCACCGGCCGGTGGTGCGGCTGCGCGACCAGTGGGTCGTCGTGGATCCCGCGCTCGTCCGCAAGGCACGCAAGCGGGAACTCGGGCTCCTGGACCCGGTGGACGCGCTCGCCGTCGCGCTCACGGGCAGCGCCGAGGTCGACGGCGAACAGGTCGAGGCGGTGCCCGCCGGCGCCCTCGCCGCGCTCCGCGCGCGCATCCTGGACGAGGAGGCCACCCTCCCGGCGCCGCCCGGTCTCGACGCCACCCTCCGCGACTACCAGCTCCGCGGCCTGGCCTGGCTGGACCGCATGACCTCGCTGGGCCTGGGCGGCTGCCTCGCCGACGACATGGGCCTCGGCAAGACGATCACCGTCATCGCGCTCCATCTGCACCGCGACCGCGCCGCCCCCACCCTGGTGGTCTGCCCCGCCTCCCTCCTCGGCAACTGGCACCGCGAGATCAGCCGCTTCGCACCCGGCGTCCCCGTGCGGCGCTTCCACGGCACCGACCGCGATCTGGGCGGCTCCGACGGCGGCTTCGTCCTCACGACCTACGGCACGATGCGCTCCAGCGCCGAGCAGCTCGCCGGACACACCTGGGGACTGGTCGTCGCCGACGAGGCACAGCACGTGAAGAATCCGCACTCCTCGACGGCCAGGGCCCTGCGCACCATCCCGGCCCCCGCCCGCATCGCCCTGACCGGCACCCCCGTCGAGAACAACCTCTCCGAGCTGTGGGCGCTGCTCGACTGGACCACCCCCGGCCTGCTGGGCCCGCTCAAGGCGTTCCGCGCCCGGCACGCCAGGATCGTCGAGAACACCGGCACCGCCGCCGGCCTGGGCAACGAAGAGGCCGTCGAGCGGCTGTCCCGGCTGGTCCGCCCCTTCCTGCTGCGCCGCAAGAAGTCCGACCCGGGCATCGCGCCCGAGCTCCCGCCCAAGACCGAGACCGACCACCCGGTCTTCCTCACCCGGGAACAGGCCACGCTCTACGAGGCGGCCGTCCGCGAGACCATGGCGTTCATCGAGCAGTCGGAGGGCATCGCCCGGCGCGGCCTGATCATGAAGCTGCTGGGCTCGCTCAAGCAGATCTGCAACCACCCCGCGCAGTATCTGAAGGAGGAGCCGACCCGGCTCACGGGACGCTCCGGCAAGCTGGCCCTGCTCGACGAGCTGCTCGACACCATCCTGTCCGAGGACGGCTCCGTCCTGATCTTCACCCAGTACGTGTCGATGGCCCGTCTCCTCGCCGCCCACCTGGCCTCCCGCGCCATTCCCTCCCAGCTGCTGCACGGCGGCACACCGGTGCCCGAGCGCGAGCGGATGGTGGACGGCTTCCAGTCCGGCGAGGTCCCCGTCTTCCTGCTCTCGCTCAAGGCGGCGGGCACCGGGCTGAACCTCACCCGCGCCGCCCACGTCATCCACTACGACCGTTGGTGGAACCCGGCGGTGGAGGAGCAGGCCACCGACCGCGCGTACCGCATCGGCCAGACCCAGCCCGTGCAGGTGCACCGGCTGATCGCCGAGGGCACCGTCGAGGACCGGATCAGTGAGCTGCTGGAGTCCAAGCGGGCCCTCGCCGACGCGGTGCTCGGCTCCGGAGAGGCCGCCCTGACCGAGCTCAGCGACCGCGACCTGGCCGACCTCGTCTCGCTCCGGAGGACGTCATGAGCCCCGGTGGGAGCCCCGCGGCCCGCCCCGGCCCCGACGATCTGCGGCGCACCTTCGAAGCGGTGCCCGCCCGCGCCTCCGACGCCGGAGGGCACTTCGCGGACAGCTGGTGGGGCCGGGCCTGGGTCGACGCCCTGGAATCCCTGTCGATGGACGAGGGCCGTCTCGCCCGCGGCCGTACGTACGCCGACGGGGGTCACGTCGCCGCGGTCACCGTCACCCCCGGCCGGGTCATCGCCTACGTCCACGGCAGCCGTCCCCGCCCCTACCGCGCGGAGCTGCGCCTGCGCACGTTCTCGGCGTCCGACTGGGACACCTTCCTGGACGCGGTCGCGGCCCGGCCGGGGCATCTGTCCGCGCTCCTCGACAAGGAGATGCCGCACTCCCTGGTCGACACGGCGGGGGAGACCGGCATCCGGCTGCTGCCCGCCGCCGGTGATCTGGACCCGGACTGCTCGTGCCCCGACCGGGGCTGGCCCTGCAAGCACGTGGCGGCGCTCTGCTTCCAGACGGCCCGGCTCCTGGACAGCGACCCGTTCGTCCTCCTGCTGATGCGGGGCCGGGGCGAGCGCGAGCTCCTCGACGAGCTGGGCCGCCGCAACGCCGAGCACTCCGCGCGCGAGCGCCCCGAGACCCCGGCCATGCCCTCGGTCGCGGCCCGCGAAGCCCTGGCCGACCGTTTCCTGCCGCCGCTGCCCGCGCCCCTGCCCGTGCCTCCGTGCCCGGGTGAGCCCCCGTCCTTCCCGGAGCTGCCCGGCGCCCGCGATCCGCTCGGCCTCGACCACCTCGCCACGGACGCGGCGGCCCGCGCCCACGCGATGCTCACCACCGGGGAGGACCCGCTCGCCGGGCTCAGCACCTGGCAGGACGCCGTCCGGATCGCCGCGTCCCGCCCCACCGCCGGGCTCACCGCCACCACCCGGGCGCTCTACCGCGAGCTGGCCTACGCCACCGGACGCAGCACGACGGACCTGGCCCGGGCCGTCGCCGCCTGGCGGCAGGGCGGCGCGGAGGGGCTGGAGGTGCTGGAGACACCCTGGGACCCGCCGGCCGGCCCGTTCGACCGGGCGCGGCCCGCCCTCGCCGCGGCCGACCACCCGCGCTTCCAGCCCTGGCGCAACCATCTGACCAACGCCCGGGGCACGCTCCAGCTCCGCTTCGGCCACGACAGCCGCTGGTACGGCTACGAATCCGACCCGGGCGAGGACGACTGGTGGCCCCGCGCCACCCCGGACCCCGACCCGGTGGCCGCCCTCAGGGCCCTGCGCGGCTGACGCCCGGCACGTGCGTCAGCTCTGCACGAGCATCAGCAGGACGACGATCAGGACCGCGCACAGCGGGAGCACCACCCAACGCGCCTTCCTGAAGGACTCGTTCTCCTGGTCGCTCCGTCCGCGGGTGGCCCCGTGGGAGTCCGCCAGGTGCTCCCAGGCCATGGCGTCGGTCCTCCGCGTGGTCAGCAGGGACGGGGACCAGCCGCAGTGCGCGCAGTCGAGGAAGTCGCGGTACGGGTCGTACCGGAAGTCCCGCTCGATGTTGACCGTGAACACCTGGTCCCCGGGGCCGATGGCGGTGAAGTGACGTATGGCCGCGCCCATGTCGACTGCTCCCCTGCTCGTGTCCGTCCGTGGCGCCGGCCCATGGACCCGGCTGCGGAACAGTAGCGAATACTGTGAGGACGGCGTCGTACCGGCCCGGGGCCGGCAGGTGACGCGACGTCGGAACAGCGCGTCACCGAACGGCAAGGGGGCGGACATGGCAGGGAAAGCGGTGTCAGGTGCGGTGACCTGGGGGCTGTTCGCCGCATGGGCGGTGCACGACGCGGAGGAACTGGCCACCATGGCCCGGTGGGCCGCGGCGGCCCGGCCCCGGCTCCAGGAACGCTTCCCGCGGGTGCCGGACGCGGTGTGGCAGCGGATGGATCTCTCGCAGCGCGAGGTGAACACCGCCATCGGCCTCATGGCCGGGGTGGTCGCCGCGGCTTCGGCGGCCGGTGCGCGCACGGGGGGCCGCAGCCCCTTCTTCGGGACCGTCCTGTTCGGATTCGGGCTGCACGGAGCGGTCCACCTGGCGCAGTCCGCCGCCTACCGCGGCTACACCCCGGGTGCCGCCACCGCCCCGCTGGTCGTCATCCCGTACTCGGTCTGGGCCGTACGACGGCTCGCGGCGGCCGGGGTCCCCGTCGGGGGAGGGCGGTCGGCCGCCGCCGGACTGGCGCTGTTCCCGGTCGTCGCGGCCGGGGTGCAAGGCCTCGCCCGGCTGCTGAACAGGCGCTGAGCAGCCGGGGAGAGGGCGCCGAACGGGCAGACCGGACGATGTCCGGGACTCAGAAGTCGGCGAGGGTGCGTTCGTCGAGCCGGGCCACCGAGTCCTGGGCGTAGGCCTTCTCGTACGCCGAGCGGATCCGCTCGATCTGCGGGTCGCGCAGGCGGGCCTCCGACGCCGGGTACAGCAGGATCAGTTCGTACGAACGCTCCCGCTCGATCACCCCGTTGGAGTCACGCCACTGCCCCCGGCCCTCCTGGACCGTGAGGCCGCCGGGGAAGCTCGGAGTCACCTTGCGGTCGATGAACGACCGGAACTGCGCCTCCGTCACTGCCGGCCCACCGTCGGGGCGTTCCGTGCCGAAGAAGAGACGGGTCTCGACATACGCCGCGCCCCGTGCGGCGGGGGCCGCCGCGGCCGGGGGCACCTCACCGCCGAGGGTGGCGTACGCGATCGGCGTCCCCCCGGCCAGCACGGCACAGGCCGCGGCGGCGGTCATGAGCGCGGTGCGCCTGCCGGAACGCATCGGACGCGGCTTCGGCTGTGTACGCGGACGGTGCAAGGCACACTCCCAGGAACGGTCGGGCGAGGTCGGCGCCCACCGTGGCACGGGAGCCCCGCGCCCACACGGCGGGACATCCCGAACCGGGCCGAACCACCCGTAATGGTGAGCCGCTACACGCCTGTCGCCGGGAGGCCGGGGAGGCAGACCCCACGGCCCGCGAAGAAGCGCTCGAAGACCGGCAGCGGAAGGTCGGCCGCCCGCGTCCCGGCCGTCGTCCCCGACGGGTTGTGGAAGTGGACACCGGCCCCGTCGGCCGTCCGGGAGGTCAGCAGCACCAGATGTCCGCCGCGCCCCGGCGCCGGCTGCTCCGGGTGCCGGATCCCTTAGTGCACGGAGGCCATCACCAGCCGGCCCGCGTCCAGCAGGTCCAGGATCCCGGCGGGGGAGAGGTCCCGGTGGACGACCGCGTCGAGGCCGTGGACCTTGGACACGTACCGGGCGAAGGGGGCGTAGACCAGGCCCTTGATCACGCCGTCGGGACCCTCGGTGTACGCCTCGTACGTCAACGCACCGTCCCGCAGGGCGAACAGGGACGGCGCGCCGGTGCCGAGCGCCATCCGCAGACAGGTCATCCCGCACAGATGGCCAGCCCAGCGCGCGTACTCGGCGGGCGAGACCGCGCCCGAGTCCGCCCAGCGGGGGTCCTCGGCCGGGTCGAGCCCGCCCTCCACGATCGCCTCCACGAGACCGGCCGAGGCGAACTGCGTGTGCACGGGCGTACGACAGGTCCCACAGGTCACTGACGGTATCCGTTCAGGAAGCGGCCGATGCGGCTGATCGCCGCGTCCAGGTCGTCGGCGTGCGGAAGGGTGAGGATGCGGAAGTGGTCCGGGCGCGGCCAGTTGAAGCCGGTGCCCTGCACCACCTGGATCTTCTCCCGCAGCAGGAGGTCCAGGACGAAGCGTTCGTCGTCGACGATGCGGTGGACCTTCGGGTCGATGCGCGGGAAGGCGTACAGCGCCCCCTTCGGCTTCACGCACGACACCCCGGGGATCTCGTTGAGCCGCTCCCAGGCCCGGTCGCGCTGCTCATGGAGCCTGCCGCCCGGGGCGACGAGCTCCCGGATCGACTGCCGGCCGCCGAGCGCGGCCTGGATCGCGTACTGCGCGGGGGCGTTGGGACACAGCCGCATCGAGGCGAGCATGGTCAGCCCCTCCAGATAGCTGCGGGCGTGCTGCTGGGGGCCCGACACCACCATCCAGCCCGAGCGGAATCCGGCGACGCGGTACGTCTTGGAGAGCCCGCTGAAGGTGAGGCAGAGCAGATCGGGAGCGAGCACCGCCACGCTGTGGTGCTCGGCGTCGTCGTACAGGATCTGGTCGTAGATCTCGTCGGCGAACACCATCAGCCCGTGCCTGCGCGCCAGGCCGAGCATGCCGTCGAGGACCTCGCGGGGGTAGACGGCGCCCGTCGGGTTGTTCGGGTTGATGATCACCATGGCCCGGGTACGGTCGGTGATCTTCGAGGCCATGTCGGCGAGGTCGGGGTTCCAGTCCGCCCCCTCGTCGCAGGTGTAGTGCACCGCCTTCCCGCCGGCGAGGGTGGTGACGGCGGTCCACAGCGGATAGTCGGGGCTCGGGATCAGGATCTCGTCGCCGTCCTCCAGGAGCCCCTGCACTGCCATGGAGATCAGCTCGGAGACCCCGTTGCCGAGGAAGATGTCGTCCACGTCGACATCGGTCAGCCCCATCGCCTGATAGCGCTGCGCGACGGCGCGGCGCGCGGACAGGATGCCGCGCGAGTCGGTGTAGCCGTGTGCCTGGGGGAGCATCCGGATCATGTCCTGGACGATCTCCTCCGGCGCCTCGAAGCCGAAGAGCGCCGGATTGCCGGTGTTGAGACGGAGCACGCTGTGGCCCGCCTCCTCCAGGGCGTTGGCCTGCTCGATGACCGGCCCCCGGATCTCGTAACAGACCTCGTTGAGCTTGCTGGACTGCCGGAACTCCATGCGGTGCCTCCCCGACACATATTGCGGTACTTGGTTTTACCAAGCCCGGGCTTGGAAAGTCCAACAACATGTCTAGACTGCGTCGCATGCCACGTCAGCAGCAGCCCGCACGCCCCGCCCGCCGCCGGAGCTACGACCAGTTCTGCGCCACCGCCCGTGCCCTCGACTCCGTCGGCGACCGGTGGACCCTGCTGATCGTCCGTGAACTGCTGGCCGGACCGCGCCGCTACACGGATCTGCACGCCGATCTGCCCGGAGTCAGCACGGACGTGCTGGCCTCCAGGCTCAAGGACATGGAACAGGGCGGCCTGGCGGTGCGCCGCCGCCTGCCTCCTCCTGCGGCCGCCGCCGTCTACGAACTGACCGAGCACGGCCGCGGACTGCTCCCGGTGCTCACCGCGCTCGCCGCGTGGGGTGCGCCCGGGCTGGGTGAGCGCCGCCCCACGGACGCGGTCAGGGCTCACTGGTTCGCCCTGCCGCTGCTGCGGGCCCTGGACGGCCTCACCCACAGCGGGGTCATCGAAGTGCGGCTCCCCGAGGGGGAGTTCCACATCCGCACCGGGGCTGAGGCGACGGGCGGTGCGGCGTACGGATACGGCCCCGCCGGTCACCCGGACGCGTGTCTCGTCCTGGACGCGGACGCCGTCCTGGCGGTCGGACGCGGTGGGAGCACCCTCGCGGAGGCCGTCAAGGAGGGCCGGGTCGAGGTGCTCGGCGAAGGGGCGCTCGCCGACGAACTCCGTGGGGGCCAAAGCCCGCGTCCCCGACTCCTCCCGCCCAACTCGCCGGTAGCGTAGAGGCGTTCATCGGGCGGATGCTGAGGAGTCCTTCATGAGGTTCGGCGGCGTGGTCGGAGCGAAGAACGGGAACGGCGGGACGGGCGCGGGGCGGCGAAGCACGCTGCGCAAGATCCTGCTCGTGGGTGTCTGCGTGGCCGCGCTGGGCCTCGTGCCGGCGGCGGCGGTCGCCACGCCGGGCAGCGGAGTGAGCGGCACCGTCGTCGCGAAGGGCACCTCCGAGGGCAAGCTCAAGGTGAAGACCCCGCGGGGCCGTACGGACGTCACCTTCCGGGAGATCACCGTGGAGCCCGGCGGCTCCACCGGCTGGCACACCCACAAAGGGCAGCTGATCGCCGTCGTCAAGTCCGGGACACTCACCAGGACCCTCGACGACTGCTCGGTCGAGGTGACGCCCGCCGGGACGTCCTTCATCGAACCCTCCGGGGCCGACCACCGGCACATCGGACGCAACCTCGGTACGGAACCCGTCGTCCTGTGGGTGACGTACCTGCTCCCCGAGGGCAGCGCACTCTCCGACGACGCCGCCGCGGCGCACTGCCCGGGCGTGCGGTAGCCCTGGGGAGCGGTCAGTTGGCGGGGGTGTCGCCGTAGGCGCCGAAGCCCGCCACGACCAGGCCGTCCCGGAAGGTCAGCACCTCGCTCACCCGGCCGCCGATCTGGTTGCGGTAGTCGATGACCAGCGCGTCGACGCTCGCCCTCACGTCCATCACCTCGAACCGGAGGTCCGGGATCCGTTCCAGCCCCTGCGCCCAGTACGCGCGCAGGGCCGCCTTGCCGTGCACGGTGCCGGCCGGGTCGTCCGTCAGCCGGGCGATCATCGGCGAGCTGAACGTCACGTCGTCGTGGTAGTGCGCGAGGATGCGGTCCAGGTCATGGGAGTTCCAGTCGTCCTGCCAACGGGCAGCGAACCGACGGGCGAAGGCGAGATCCATACGGAGCATCATGCGCCAACGCCCCGGCGCACGGGAGTGGTTTTCCTCTGGTTCCGGCCGCCGGATCCAGCGGTCGCGGCCGCCGGATCCACGGTCGCAGGAGGTCACAGGAGCGCGTTCGCCACCGCCGCTCCGGCGAACGAGAGCCCGAGCCCCGCACCCACGCTGAGCAGCAGATATCCCCCGGCCACCGCCAGTCTGCGAGCCGAGGTGAGCGTCAGGAGCTCGTAGGAGAAGGTCGACCACGTCGACAGGGCACCGCAGAAGCCGGTCGCCAGCAGCAGTTGGAGCCGCGATCCCAGCTCGCCGTCCGTGGCGCCCTGGGCGACGAATCCCAGCACCAGGCAGGCGGCCGCGTTCGCCGCGAGCGTTCCCCAGGGGAAGGAGCCACCGAGGCGGTACTTGGCGTCGACGCCGAGCAGATAGCGCACCGGCGCCCCGACGAGCGCCCCGGCGAGCACGAGCAGCCAGTCGGCCGACATCACGCACCGTCCTGCGTGCGATAGCCGCCCCTGAACACCGCGTGGGCGACCAGAGCGCCCGCCGTCACCCCCGCGAGAGCGGCCACCACCGTCAGCAGGAGGCTGCCCGTCGCGTAGCCGGGCCGGTCCGCCTCGAACAACTGGCGCACCCCGTCCGTGTAGTGCGAGAACGAGGTGAAACCGCCGAGGACCCCGGTGCCCAGAAGAGGGCTGACAAGCCGGGGGGCCGAGGGGAAGCGCAGCTTGAGGGTCACCATGAGGATGCCCATCAGGAAGCAGCCCACCGCGTTGACCAGCAGGATCGTCCAGGGAAAGGCCGTCGGGCCGGTGGGCCACAGCAGCTCGGCACCGTAGCGGGCCGCGGCTCCGGCGGCGCCGCCGACCGCGACCGCGGCCACGACGGAGCGCTGGACGCCGGGGTGGTGGTCCGGGTGTGTGCGGGCGTGCAGAGCCATCTTCTGGAGCATGCCGACACCGTATGGGGATGAATCGGGCTATCCGCGCAGGGCGCGGTCGTGGTGGGACGTGCGGCTCGAACGGCGCACCCGAAGTCGTCGATACCCGGCAGATGGCATTTCCTGGGCATGGCGCCCATGTCCATACAGATCCTTGTAAGAGGCACGGGCTCATTCGCACGTTCTCCTTTCGAAGGCTGGAGCCACCCGTGCCTGTCGCCGAACCGGACATCGTCGGAAAGCTGCAGAGGAAAGAACCCTCCGGTTTCCTTCTGGCGTCGGTCCGCGGGGTGGGCCAGGTCGACCTCCAGCCCCTCCTCTGGACCGGCGTCCTCATCCTCGCCGCGCTGTGGAGCGCCGGCTGGCAGATCGGCCTCTTCGCGACCCTGGGCACCCTGATCTCCACAGCCACCGCCTACGCGCTGGGTGCGGACCGGTCGAACATCGCCCTCGGCCTCCAGGGGTACTGCGGCTGCCTCACCGGAATCGCGCTGGTCACCTACCTCGGGCACCACCCCGCCACCTATGTGCTGGCCGTCGTCGGCGCGATCATGTGCACCCTCCTCACCGCGACGCTGACCACTCTGCTCGCGCCGTACGGACTGACCGCCCTCACCGCGCCGTTCTGCCTGGTCTCAGGCGTCATGGTGCTCGGCGCCCCCTCCTTCGGCCGGATCTGGCACGGCGCCCCCGAAGAGGTCTCCAACCCGACCTCCGGGGACACCGGGATCTCCTGGAGCGACCTGTGGCACGCCTTCTTCACCAACGTGTCGCAGATCTTCCTGGTCGACGAGTGGTACGTCGGGCTCATCATGCTCGTCGGGCTGGCCTTCGCCGGCGTACGGGTCCTCCTGTACGCGGCCGCCGGCAGCGTCATGGGCATCGTGGCCGCCTGGGCACTCGGCGCCCCGACCGCCCAGATCGCCCAAGGCATCTACGGCTACAACGCCGTCCTGGTCGCCATCGCCCTCGGCGCGGTCTTCCTCGCCGGCACGGTCGCCAACGGCGTCTACGCGCTCTTCGGAGCCGCGGCCACCACCGGCCTCACGGCGTCACTGACCTCCCTGTTCAAACCCTTCGGCGGCCACACCTTCACCTGGCCGTTCATCCTCACCACCTGGGCGCTCATGGCAGCGGTCCCTCTGCTGCCGCGCCTTCGCCGCAGCGCCTGAACCACTCGTCCCCCCATCCTGAGGAAGGTACCGACGATGAACCTCGCCCCCCGCGAGATCGACAAGCTGTTGGTGTACGTGGTCGCCGACCTGGCCCGCAAACGTCAGGGCCGTGGGCTCAAGCTCAACTACAGCGAGTCCGTCGCGCTGATCACCGAGGCCATTCTGGAGGCGGCCCGCGACGGCAGGAGTGTCGCCGACTGCATGGAACTCGGCCGGCAGATCGTCGGCGAGGACGACACCATGCCGGGCGTACGCGAGATGCTCGGGCTGCTGCAGGTCGAGGCGTCCTTCGTGGACGGCACCAAACTCGTCTCCTGTCACGACCCCATCGGGGGCTGAGACATGACGGACCGCCGCCGCGTCGTCGCCGTGTACGGCCATGAGGCCGGCGACGGTGAAGCGCTGCGCGACCTCGCGGGTCCCGAGGTGCTCGTCGTTCCCGGCGGACGCGAGCTGATCCGCGCCCTGGCCGGCCTGAGACGCTCGGGCGAGCAGGCGTGCGTCGTCCCGATGACCCTGGGCAGGGACCCCGAACTCGTCGCGGACACCGCGCGCACGCTGCGCGCGCTGCCCGCCGGACAGACCTCCGGGACCCTCCTCGCGGAGCCGTTCGGAACCGGGCGGCATCTGGTCGCCTGGCTGCGGGCGGCGGCCGCCCGCACACCGGGAACCTCGGCGCTGCTCGTCACCGCCCCGGCCGGCGGACTGTTCGACGACGCCGAGCTCTACCGGATCGCACGGCTGGTCCACGGCTACGGCAGCCATCGCCTGGTCGAGGTCGCGTTGACCGGCGGCGACCCGGATCCCGCCGGGGGAGTGAGGCGCTGCGGCATGCTCGGCGCCTCCCGGGTGACGCTGCTGCCCGCGGCGTTCCACCTCCCGGAGCTCCCCGTGGTGCCGGGCACCGAGGTCACGTCCGCCGGGCCGACGGTGTCCCGCGCGGCACTGGCCCGGGTCCTCGCCGAACGGGTGGCCGACGCCGGGCTGCGCTGGAGCCGGGGGCGGGACGACGGCATCGCGACCGGACTCACCGCCGCCGACGACCACGGCCACTCCCACACGCACCCCCCGGGGGAGGGGCACGACCACGGACATCCCCACCCGCACCCGCACGGCCACCCGCACGGCCATGGAGCGGGCCACCTCACCAGGAGCACCGCATGACATTCCGCCAGAAGTACCTGTACGGCGAGGATCCGATCGAGATCAACGCCGGCCGCCGGACCACCCGGCTCACCGTCGAGAACACCGGCGACCGCGCGATCCAGATCGGGTCGCACTACCACTTCTTCGAGGTCAACTCCGCGCTGTCGTTCGACCGGCAGAAGGCGCTGGGCATGCACCTCAACATCCCCGCCGGCACCTCTGTACGCGTCGAACCCGGTGGTACGCGCGAGGTCGAGCTGTGCGAGTACGCCGGCACCGGGCGGCTGGTCGGCTTCAGCGGGCTGCTCAACGGCAGCCTCGTATCGCACCCCGCCCGGGTCGAGGCCGTGCGCAAGGCCATCGAACGGGGCTTCGCCGGCGCGGAGGAGAGCACGGCGGGCAGGCCCACCGCGGGCGGGAGCGGCGGCACGAGCACGGACAAGCCCAGGAAACAGAAGGACACCAAGCAGAAGAAGGGTTCGCGCTGATGCCCATCCTGCCGCGCAAGCAGTACACCGACATGTTCGGTCCGACGGTCGGCGACCGTTTCCACCTCGGCGACACCAACCTCGTCGTCGAGGTCGAGAAGGACTACAGCGAGGGCCAGTACGGGGACGAGGTCCTCTACGGCGGTGGCAAGACCATGCGCGACGGCATGGCCTCAGACCCCCAGGCCACCAGCGCCCAGGGCGCCCTCGACACCGTCATCACCAATGTCGTGGTCATCGACCCGGTCGTCGGCGTCGTGAAGTGCGACATCGGGATCAAGGACGGCTTCATCGTCGACATCGGCAAGTCCGGCAACCCGCAGACCCAGGACAAGGTCCACGCGGGCCTGATCATCGGGCCCGGCACAGAGGCCATCGCCGGCGAGCACCTCATCGCCACGGCGGGCGCCATCGACACCCACGTCCACCTGATCGCGCCCCAGCAGGCCGAGCAGGCCCTCACCAACGGCATCACCACGCTCATCGGCGGCGGCACCGGCCCGACCGACGGCTCCAACGGCACCACCTGCACCCCCGGGCCGTACAACATCGGCAAGCTGCTCCAGGCCGCCGAGAGCATCCCGGTCAACGTCGGCATCATGGGCAAGGGCAACGGCAGCCTTCCCGAGGCGCTGAACGAGCAGGTCGTCGCCGGAGCCTGCGCCCTGAAGGTCCACGAGGACTGGGGCGCCACCCCCGCCGTGATCGACAACGCCCTGAACGTCGCCGACGAGCACGACGTCCAGGTCGCCATCCACACGGACAGCCTCAACGAGGGCGGATTCTTCGAGGACACCCGCTCGGCGATCGACGGACGCACCATCCACACCTTCCACAGCGAAGGCGCGGGCGGCGGTCACGCCCCCGACATCATGCGGGTGGCGGGGGAGCCCAACGTCCTGCCGTCCTCGACCAACCCGACGCTGCCGTACACCAAGAACTCCGTGGACGAGCTGCTGGACATGGTGATGGTCTGTCACCACCTCAGCCATGACATCCCCGAGGACGTCTCCTTCGCCGACAGCCGGGTCCGCGCCGAGACCATTGCCGCCGAGACGGTGCTCCACGACCTCGGTGTGATCAGCATGTTCTCCTCCGACTCGCAGGCCATGGGCCGGGTCGGCGAATCGGTCACCCGTGCCTTCCAGACCGCCCACCACTGCAAGGACAAGCTCGGTCCGCTGGAGGGCGACTCCGAGCGCAACGACAACCAGCGGGTCCTGCGCTACCTCGCGAAGGTCACCATCAATCCGGCGATCGCCACCGGCATCTCGGACCACGTGGGCTCCATCGAGAAGGGCAAGATCGCGGACATCGTGCTCTGGCCCATCCACTCCTTCGGTGCCAAGCCGAAGATGGTGATCAAGGGCGGCATCGTCTCCTGGGCACAGATGGGCGACCCCAACGCCTCGCTGCCGACCCCGCAGCCCGTGATCTACCGCCCGATGTTCGGCCAGTTCGGCAAGGCCCAGCAGGCCACGCACGTCACGTTCATGTCGCAGGCGGGCATCGCCGCCGACGTCCCCGCCGAGCTCGGCCTGGAGCGGAAGGTCCTGCCCGTGCTGCGCACCCGGACCATCGGCAAGCACAACATGGTCCGCAACGACGCGCTGCCGCACATCAAGGTCGACCCCGAGACGTTCAAGGTCACCCTCAACGGCAAGGTCGCCACCATCGACCCCGCCGAGAAGCTCCCCCTCAACCACCTGTTCTTCCTGGTCTAGGCGGTGTACCAGGAGGAGAGCGACACCATGGGCCCCGGGCCCGGCGCGCGAGCCGCCCCGGGGACACCGGCCACGGCGACCGGGCTCGGACACCTGCTGGTCAGTCTCCAGCTGACCGACTCGGCGTTCCCGAGCGGCTTCTACACGCTGTCGCACAGCCTGGAGGGATTCGCCCACGCCAAGGCGGTCGACTCCGACTCCCTGCCCCGGCTGCTGGAATCCCTGGTGCTGCACGGCGTCGGCCCGGCCGACGCCACCGCGCTCGCACTCGCCCACCGCGCCTGCCGGGCGGGAGACCCGGACGCCGTGGCCGCCGTCGACGAACACCTCTTCGCCACCAAACTGGGACGGGAGATGCGCCAGGCGGCCACCCGGACCGGACGGCAGCTCCTCGACCTGGCGAGCGAGGTCTTCGACCGGCCGGAGATCGGCGCCTACTTCGCCCGTGTCGTACGCCGCGAGGCCCCCGGAACCCAGGCGGTGGCGGCCGGAGTCATCTACGCGGCGACCGGCGTACCGGTCCGGCAGGCCGTCGCCTCGGACCTCTTCGCCTTCTGCGCGAGCTTCGCGGGAGCCGCGCTCCGCCTGCGGCTCACCGACCACCGCAAGGCGCAGACCCTGCTCCACGGAGCCGCCCCCGTCATCGAGGAGGCCGTCGAGGCGGCACTGCGCCGGGAGCTGCCCGACGTCGGTGCCACCGTCTTCGCCTCGGACATCATGTCGGGCCGTCATGAACGCGCCGAGGCCCGGCTCTTCGCCAGCTGAACACACTCACCCCCCACACGAGCCAGGGAGCACCATGGACGACAACGTACTGCGGGTCGGCATCGGCGGACCCGTCGGATCCGGCAAGACCGCGCTCATCGAGGCGCTGGTGCCGCTGCTGATCAGGAGCGGCCGCCGCCCCTCGGTCATCACCAACGACATCTACACCCAGGAGGACGCCCAGCACATCCGGCGCACCCTGGAGGGGATCCTCGAACCCGAGCGCGTCGTCGGCGTCGAGACGGGAGCCTGCCCGCACACGGCGGTGCGCGACGACCCCACGATGAACCTCGCGGCCGGTGCGGAGATGCTGGAGCGCTTCCCCGACACGGACACGCTCTTCTACGAGTCCGGCGGCGACAACCTCACGCTCACCTTCAGCCCCGCCCTCGTCGACATCTTCCTCTTCGTCCTGGACACCGCCGAGGGGGAGAAGATGCCCCGCAAGCGCGGCCCGGGCATCACCGACTCCGACCTGCTCGTCATCAACAAGATCGACATCGCCAAGTACGTACGCACCGACATCGGCATCATGGAATCCGACGCCCACCGGGTGCGGGAGAACCGCCCGGTCGTGCTCACGGACTGTCTGACCGGCGTCGGCGTCGACGACGTCCTCGGCTACATCGAATCACGCCGCAAGGTGCTGATCTGACGTGCCGCCCACCCCGCTCCGGACCAGGCCCGACCGGCTCGACCCCGGCTACTACAGCGCCGTACGCCTCCCCCCGGAGGTGGCGGCCCTGGCCTCCGTACCGGACACGCTCGCCCCCGGCTCCCCGGCCAAGGTGGGCATCCTGGACCTGGCCTTCGCGGTACGGGGTGGGCGCACCGAACTCGTCGAGCGCTACCAGAAGTCACCCCTGCAGATCATGCGGCCGCTGTGGACCGACCCCGCCATGCCCGGCATGACCTACGTCTGCCTGATGGCGACCGGCGGCGGCATCGCCCAGGCGGACCGCTACCGGATGGACTTCCGCTGCGGCCCAGGCAGCGAGGTCCACCTCACCACCCAGGCCGCCACCAAGGTCTTCCGGATGGAGCACGACTACGCGAGCCAGCGCGTGCACATCACGGCGGAGGAGGGTTCCTACGTCGAGTACCTGCCGGACCCCGTGATCCCGTTCAAGGACGCCCGGTTCTACCAGCGCACCGAGGTCACGGTCGCCCCCGGTGCCACCGTCCTCCTCGGCGACACCGTCACGGCCGGCCGGCTCGCCCGCGGGGAGCGCCACGACTACCGGGTCGTCGCGGCGGATCTGCACATCACCCGGCCCGACGGCACACCGCTCGCCATCGACACCCTGCGCCTGGACACGGGCGCGGCGACGAGGGGGCCGGGCGTCGTGGGCCCCGGGACGTTCGCCGGCCACGACCACGTCTCCTCGCTCTACGTCGTCAGTGACCGGGCCCCGGCCTCCGAGATCGCCGACACCCTCCACACGGCCCTGGCCGGACACGGGGTCCTGTACGGGGTGAGCGTGCTGCCGCGGGACTGCGGTGCCTGGCTCCGGCTCCTGGACGACAGCCCCGTGCGGGTCGCCGCCGCGCACACCGCCGCCTGGCACGCCGTGCACCGGCTCCTCACCGGCAGGCCGGCGCCGCCCACCCGCAAGCCGTAGCGCGCACCTCCCCCGCCCCGACGACACCCACGAGGTACCGCCGATGAACACCGCTCCCGCGCCGATGCCACCCGCGTACGACTCCGGGGACACCGCCTGGCTGCTCGCCTCCACCGCCATGGTGCTGCTGATGACGCCAGGACTGGCGTTCTTCTACGGCGGCATGGTGCGCACCAGGCACGTCCTGATGATGATCAAGATGAGCTTCGCCGCGCTCGCCTTCGGCACGCTCCTGTGGTGGGTGATCGGCTACACGCTGGCGTTCGGCCCCGATGTCGGCGGCGCGGGACTCATCGGCAACCTCGACCACGTGTTCATGCACGACGTCGGGCTGACCTCGCTCACCGGCCACATCCCCACGTACATCTACAGCACGTTCCAGATGGGCTTCGCCATCATCACCGTCGCGCTGATCAGCGGCTCGATCGCCGACCGCGCCACGATGAAGGGCTGGCTCGTCTTCGTCGTCCTGTGGCTGCTGATCGTCTACGTCCCGCTCGCCCACTGGGTGTTCGACCAGGACGGCTGGATCGTCAAGCACCTCGGCGCGCTCGACTTCGCCGGGGGGCTGCCGGTGGAGCTCAACTCCGGGGTCGCGGGCCTGGCCGTGGCACTCGTGCTGCGGGCACCGCGCGACTTCGCCCGCCGGGAGGAGCGGCCCAACAACATCCCGCTCGTCGTGATCGGCGCCGGGCTCCTCTGGTTCGGCTGGTTCGGCTTCAACTCCGGTTCCGCGCTCAGCGACCAGGGCACCGCCGCCGCCGCGTTCATCAACACCCAGCTGGGCGCCGCGGGCGCCATGGTCACCTGGCCGCTGGTCGAGAAGTGGCGCACCGGCAAGGTGACCACCATGGGCGTCGTCTCGTCCGCCGTCGCGGGCATGGTCGCCATCACGCCCGCCTGCGGTGAGATCGACACCCTGGGCGCCGTCGTCACCGGACTCGTCGTGGGCGCGGTCTGCGCCTTCGCGATCACGCTCAAGTACCGCTTCGGCGTGGACGACACCCTCGACGTGGTCGGGGTGCACGGGGTCGGCGGGTTCATCGGGCTGATCATGGTCGGTCTCTTCGCCACGGCGCGGATCAGCGGCCAGAAGGGTCTCTTCGAGGGCGGCGGCTGGGCCCTGCTGGGCAAACAGCTCGTCGCGATCGTCTCCGTCATCGCGTTCTCCTTCATCCTGACCTGGATCATCGCGAAGGCCGTCGACATGACGGTCGGCTTCCGCGCGAGGGACGCGTACGACAACGTCCCCGGCGACGAGGAGGAGCGGGCCTACGACTTCCGGACCGCCGAGCGGCTCGACGACCTGGTGTCCGACACCACCGCTCCCGGGGTGTCCGCGAAGAACGACGAGGAACTCGTCCGGAAGATCACCGAGCTGCTACGGGCCAGGGGCACCCGGCTCTGACCGGCCGCGGGGCGATGATGGACGCGTGCGATTCGAACCGATCACCTGGGAACGGCTGGCCGAAGCCCTGGCCGGGCGTGCCGACGGGACGGCACCGGCCGACGGCGGGCCCTGGCTCAGGATCGGCGTGGACAGCGCTCCGGCCGCCCGCCCCGAAGATCTCGCCGCGCACCTCGCCGAGGCACTGCGGGCGCGCGGGCGCCCGGTGCTCACCGTCTCCACGGGCGGCTTCCTGCGCCCGGCCAGCCTGCGCTACGAATACGGCAAGGAGGACCCGGACTCGTACGCCGACAGCTGGTTCGACACCGGCGCGCTGTGGCGGGAGGTGTTCCGTCCGCTGGAACCCGGCGGCAGCGGCCGGATCCTGCCCGATCTCTGGAACCCCGTGACGGACCGGGCGACCCGCAGCCCCTACCAGGTGCTTCCCGAGGGCGGGGTGCTCATCCTGCACGGTCCGCTGCTCCTCGGGCACTGGTTCCCGTTCGACCTCGCCGTACATCTGAGCCTCTCGCCGGGAGCGCTGCGACGGCGCACCGGGGAGAGCGAGCGCTGGACGCTCCCCGCCTTCGCGCGGTACGAGGAAGAGGTGGGCCCGGCCGGACGCGCGGACACGGTCGTACGCGCCGACGACCCGCACCACCCCGCCTGGACGGGGCCCGGAGCGTGACCAGCCGCCGGACCTCCTAGAACAGCGGCTGCGGGAGTATCCCCTCGAGTGCCAGCAGCTGCCGCTTCGTCTCCAGCCCGCCGCCGAAGCCGCCGAGCCCCCCGTCGCTCTCCACCACCCGGTGGCAAGGAACCACCACCGGAAGCGGGTTGGAGCCCATGGCCGCCCCCACGGCCTGGGCGGCGCCCGGCTGGCCGACCCGGCGCGCCAGGTCGCCGTACCCCACGACCGTCCCGTAGGGCACGCCGGAGGCCAGCTCGCGGAGCACCTCGCGGTGGAAACCGGAGCTCAGCGACCAGTCCAGGTCGAGCGAGAAGTCCCGCAGCCCTCCCGCGAAGTACGAGGCGAGCTGACGCACCGGCTCGGCCAGCAGCACGGAGTCCGGGGCCTCCACGGGCTCCGCGCCCAGCCGGGACCGCACCTGTCCGAGCACCTTGTCCCGGACCGCCGGGCGGGCGTGGAAGACCACGGTCACCAGGCCCGTCCGGGTCGCGGCCAGCAGGAGCGGGCCGATGGCGCTCGGCACGACGGACCACTCCACGACCTGCTCGCTGCTCTCCATGTGGCCCACCGTACGGCCGGCCACTGACAACGCCCCGTCAGCCGCTCAGCGGGTGGCGTCCCGGACGGTGTCGGGGTTGTTGGTGATGATGCCGTCCACGCCGAAACCGGCCACCTCCGCAGCCTTCGCCGCGTCGTTCACCGTCCAGGTGTTGACCTGCAGCGGCTTGCCGTGGGCGCCCTTCAGCTTCTGCACCTCGGCGACGTAGTCGGCGCCGATCGTCGTGTACGACGGATTGATCTGGTCGGTGAACGCCGCGTACGACGGCAGATCGGCCACCGCGGGGGTGCCCAGGAAGCCCGTGACGACGTCCGGACGCTGAGCGTGGACAGTTTTCACACTCTCTGCACCGAAGCTCTGGACGATCAGCCTGTGCTTGACGTGAGCGCGGTCGAGCCATCCCTGCTTGCGCAGGACGCCCAGGGTCTCCTTCTCGATCCCCGGGTAGATCTCCGGGCTCTTGATCTCCAGGAGCAGATTCTGGTGGTTCCGCTCGATGCGGCGCAGGTACTGCGTGAGCGTCGGCACCCGGGCACCCGCGAAGGCGGGGCCGAACCAGCTGCCCGCGTCCAGCCTCGCGATCTCCGCCGCGGTGAAGTCCTTGACCGCCCAGGGCGCCCGGTCGGGGAACACCTCCTCGGCGTCCGTGGTCCTGTTCAGGGTGGTGTCGTGCACGACGACCAGTACACCGTCCTTGGTGAGCTGGACGTCGTTCTCCACCCAGTCGATGCCGAGACGGTCGGCCGCGTCCACAGCCGCCAGGGTGTTCTCCGGGGCGTAGGCGGAGGCGCCCCGGTGGGCGTAGACGACCGGGCTGTCCTGGCTGCCCGAGGCCTGGGCCTGGGTGGCGGGCAGCAGGACGCAGGCGCCGAGCAGGGCGGTGACGGTGCCGGAGGCGGTTGCTGTGCGTACGGACACGTGTACTCCTCGCGTCGGAATGCGGACAGGCAGAGACTCGCATCAGATCCCCAACGGACGGGAGGGGAATGATGGCCATGTTGTGAACGGAGCGATGGGTGCCGGATACGCGGAAGGCCCAGAGGAGGATAAAATGCCGCTCTTATGTTTGCTTGCCGGGCCTTGCCCTTTAGGGTCACCCCCGAACCCGGGCACACCGCGAAGGGCGTACCAGCATGCAGGGCACAGTTGACGGATTCACCTACGGCCTCGTGACCCCCGTCACGGCGTTCCTCATGGCATGCCTCGGTGCCGCGCTCGGTCTTCGGTGCACCACGCGCTCCCTGCGCACACGAGGCGCGTCCAGAGCCGGCTGGCTGGCGCTCGGCGCGACCTCCATCGGCTCCGGCATCTGGACGATGCACTTCATCGCGATGCTGGGCTTCACCGTCCGGGAAGCACCGATGAGCTACGACAGGCCCCTCACCTTCGCCAGCCTCGGCGTGGCGGTCGTGATGGTCGGGGTCGGCATATTCCTCGTCGGCTACCGGGGCGCCACCCGCATGGCACTGGTCACCGGCGGGACGATCACCGGCCTCGGGGTCGCCTCCATGCACTACCTCGGCATGGCTGGAATGAACTTCGAGGGACTGTTCGAGTACGACACCCTCACCGTCTCGCTCTCCGTCGTCATCGCCGTGGTGGCCGCGACAGCCGCTCTGTGGGCGGCCGTCTCCATCCACGGCTTCCTGCCCAGCCTCGGCGCCAGCGTCGTCATGGGCGTGGCCGTGAGCGGCATGCACTACACGGGGATGGCCGCGCTCCAGGTGCACCTGCACCCCGACGCCGCGCCGCAGGCCGGCGAGGCCCCCACCTCACTGCTCCTGCCGATGATGATCGGGCCGGGCTGCTTCCTGCTGCTCGCCGCGGTGATCGTGATGATCGACCCCCTGGTGGTGACCGGCGGGCCCCAGGCAGCCCGCCGGACGCCCGGACACACCTCCCGGTGCGGCGGCCCGGTCACCTCGATCCCCGCCCAGCGCCGCCCCGCACCGCACTACGAGAGCGCCTCGCGCAGGGCGTACCGGCAGCCGCGGAGCCGCTGATCCCCGGCCGTTGTCAGTGGGGGGTCGTACGGTGGTTGCATGCGGCCAGTCTCGAAGATCGAACGTTCGGTGGCGCCTTTCGAGGTCGTCAGTCCCTACCAGCCCAGCGGTGACCAGCCGGCGGCCATCGCCGAGCTGGACCGGCGCGTCCGCGCAGGTGAGAAGGACGTCGTCCTGCTCGGCGCGACCGGCACGGGCAAGTCGGCGACGACCGCCTGGATGATCGAGAAGCTGCAGCGCCCCACCCTGGTGATGGCGCCGAACAAGACGCTGGCCGCCCAGCTGGCCAACGAGTTCCGCGAGCTCCTCCCGAACAACGCCGTGGAGTACTTCGTCTCGTACTACGACTACTACCAGCCCGAGGCGTACGTCCCGCAGTCGGACACCTACATCGAGAAGGACTCCTCGATCAACGAGGAGGTCGAGCGGCTCCGGCACTCCGCCACGAACTCGCTGCTGACCCGGCGCGACGTCGTCGTGGTCGCCTCCGTCTCCTGCATCTACGGCCTGGGCACCCCCCAGGAGTACGTGGACCGGATGGTCCAGCTCAAGGTCGGCGACGAGGTCGACCGCGACCAGCTGCTGCGCCGCTTCGTCGAGATCCAGTACACCCGAAACGACCTCGCGTTCACCCGCGGCACCTTCCGGGTCCGCGGCGACACCATCGAGATCTTCCCGGTGTACGAGGAGCTCGCCGTCCGCATCGAGATGTTCGGCGACGAGATCGAGGCCCTCTCGACCCTCCACCCGCTCACCGGCGAGGTCATCAGCGAGGACTCCTCGCTCCACGTCTTCCCCGCCAGCCACTACGTGGCGGGACCCGAGCGCATGGAGAAGGCGGTCACCGGCATCGAGCAGGAGCTGGAGCAGCGCCTCGCCGAGCTGGAGAAGCAGGGCAAGATGCTGGAGGCCCAGCGGCTGCGCATGCGCACCACGTACGACATCGAGATGCTCCGGCAGATCGGCACCTGCTCCGGCGTCGAGAACTACTCGATGCACTTCGACGGCCGCTCGCCCGGCACCGCCCCCAACACCCTCCTCGACTACTTCCCCGAGGACTTCCTCCTCGTCCTGGACGAGTCGCACGTCACCGTGCCCCAGATCGGCGCGATGTACGAGGGCGACGCCTCCCGCAAGCGGACCCTCGTCGACCACGGCTTCCGGCTGCCCTCCGCGCTGGACAACCGCCCCCTGAAGTGGGAGGAGTTCCTCGGCCGGATCAACCAGACGGTCTACCTCTCCGCCACCCCCGGGAAGTACGAGATGTCCCGCGGCGACGGTTACGTCGAGCAGATCATCCGGCCCACCGGGCTCGTCGACCCGGAGGTCGTCGTCAAGCCCACCGAGGGCCAGATCGACGACCTGGTCCACGAGATCCGCAAGCGGACCGAACAGGACGAGCGCGTCCTGGTCACCACCCTCACCAAGAAGATGTCCGAGGACCTCACGGACTACTTCCTCGAGCTGGGCATCCAGGTCCGCTACCTCCACAGCGACGTCGACACGCTGCGCCGCATCGAGCTGCTGCGCGAGCTGCGCTCCGGCGAGTACGACGTGCTGGTCGGCATCAACCTCCTGCGTGAGGGCCTCGACCTGCCCGAGGTGTCGCTCGTGGCCATCCTCGACGCGGACAAGCAGGGCTTCCTGCGCTCCGGCACCTCGCTGATCCAGACCATCGGACGTGCCGCCCGTAACGTCTCGGGGCAGGTCCACATGTACGCCGACAAGGTCACCCCCGCGATGGCGCAGGCCATCGACGAGACCAACCGCCGCCGCGAGAAGCAGATCGCCTACAACACCGAGCGTGGCGTCGACCCGCAGCCGCTCCGCAAGAAGATCAACGACATCGTCGCGTCCATCGCACGCGAGGAGGTCGACACCGAGCAGCTGCTCGGCACCGGCTACCGGCAGGCCAAGGACACCAAGGCCCCGGTCCCCTCGCTGGGCGGCAAGGCGGCCGCGGGGGGCAAGGCGAAGAAGGACGGCGCGGTGGTCACCGACCGGCCCGCCGCGGAGCTCGCGGGGATCATCGAGGAGATGACGGACCGCATGCGGGCGGCCGCCGCCGACCTGCAGTTCGAGGTCGCCGCCCGGCTGCGTGACGAGGTGGGGGAGCTGAAGAAGGAGCTGCGCCAGATGAGGGAGGCGGGGCTGGCCTGACCTGGTGGGGCGCGCAGTGTTCCCCCGTGGGCCCGCAGTGTTGCAGGACCGACACAAAAACGGCCCATGGCTCCTTCCCGCCTCGGGGGACTGCGTAGGGTGCGGGGAAACCGCACACCGAAGGTGGCGGGGCAAGCGGAGAGGGGACAGCGCGTGACGGTCAACATGACCAAGGGCCAGGCCATCAGCCTGCAGAAGAGCGACGGGGGGACCCTGACCGCGGTACGGATGGGGCTCGGCTGGCAGGCGGCCCCGCGCCGCGGGCTGTTCGGCTCGCGCACCCGGGAGATCGACCTGGACGCCTCGGCGGTGCTCTTCGCCGACAAGCAGCCCGTGGACGTCGTGTTCTTCCGCCACCTCGTCAGCGACGACGGTTCGGTCAAGCACACCGGGGACAACCTGGTCGGCGGTGCCGGCTCCGGCGGCGACGACGAGGCGATCCTCGTCGACCTGCAGCGGGTCCCGGTCCACATCGACCAGATCGTCTTCACGGTGAACTCGTTCACCGGCCAGACGTTCCAGGAGGTGCAGAACGCCTTCTGTCGCATCGTCGACGAGACCAACGGCCAGGAGCTCGCCCGCTACACGCTGGACGGCGGCGGCCAGTACACGGCGCAGATCATGGCGAAGGTGCACCGCTCGGGCAGCGGATGGCAGATGACCGCCCTCGGCAACCCGGCCAACGGCCGTACGTTCCAGGACCTGATGCCGGCGATCCTGCCGCACCTGTAGGCGCGGCGGCGGGCGGCACAGCCCACAGATCCGTACGAGCAGCTCCCGGAGGCACCCGCCGCCGGGAGCTGCGCCCATGGCAGGGCACCACACCGAACGTCGAGGGGACAGGGCGATGACGGCCGAGCTGGTCCGGGGGCAGAACCACACCTTGCCCCAGACCCGTCTGGAGATCAGGGTGTCGGCGGGCTCACCCGTCGTGGCCGGGGCCACGCTCGGGGACGAGCGGGGCACGGTCCGGGACGCCGAGTGGATAGCCCACCCCGCCTCGCACCGGGTGCCCGGGCTCGAAGTGTCCCGGCAGGCCGCGGCCGACCACCGGCTCGCCGTCGACCTGGACGCCCTGCCCGACTCGGTGCACCGCGTCACCGTGCTCCTCGCCCTGCCCGTGGGCCCCGGGCAGCCGGCCAGGTTCGGCGCGGTGGCCGCCCCCTTCGTCGCCGTGACCGGGCTCGACGGCACCGAGATCGCCACGTTCACCCTCACCGGCCTGGACACCGAGTCCGCCGTGTCCGCCCTGGAGCTCTACCGCCGCCAGGGCGTCTGGAAGGTCCGCGCCGTCGGCCAGGGGTACGCCGCGGGGCTCGCCGGGATGCTCGCCGACCAGGGGGTGGCGGAGGCGGCGGAGCTCGCCGCCTCCATCCAGGAGGCCGTCGCCTCCGGGCTCGCCCGCTCCGTGACACCGCCGCCCCGGGCCCCCGACGGTGAGCGGGTGCGCCACCCCGCCGGCCCCGCGGCCTCCGGGGACGGCGGCCCGCCCGCCCCCGCCCCGCCGGATCCCGCGCCCGCGCGCACGGAGGCCCCCGGCGGCCCCGTCAACTACGCGCACCCGCGGCGCCAGACCTCCGCGCCGCCGCCCCCGCCCCCGACGGCCCCGCCCGCCGCCCCCGGCCGGCCCGCGCAGCCCGTCGCCGGTGACGCCACCGGCTGGTCCATGGACGAGCGCCTCTACAACCAGATCTGGGGCATGTTCGAGGACCTCGCCCGCGCCGTCGCCGCCTACCGGAGCGCGGTCGACTTCGCCGAGTCCCGGATGGACCAGGAGCTCGACCGGACCCTCTCCGACCCGCGCAGCCGCATCGGCGGAGCGGGCGACCGGGCCCGCGAGGAGGCCCGGGCCAAGCACGACGAACTCACCGGCCGGGCCCGCGAGGCGCTCGAACGCGACCTCGCCCAGCTCGCTGCGGAGTCCGCCGTCGTCGAACCCGCCCTCCCCGCCGCGTACGCGGGCTGGGGCAACCCTGTCTGGCACGGTTACCGCGTGCCGATGGAGATCCCGATGGCCCTGCGCATCGGCGACCTCCATCTGCCCGAGGGCATCGGCCTGCGCATCCCCCTGCTGGTCCGGCTGCCCCTGGAGCGCGGGATCTGGGTCGACAGCGGACGTACGGCCTCCGAGGCGGCCGCCGCGACGCCCGGGGACCGGCTGCGCACCCTGGCCATGGAGACCGCGGTCGCCCTGGCCGCGCGGCTGCTCGCCGTCTACCCGGCGGACGATTTCTCCGTGCACGTCATCGACCCGGCCGGTTCCGCAGCCGGCCCGCTCGCACCCCTGGTCGATGCCGGCGTCCTCGCCGGGCCGCCCGCATCCGGGGCGGAAGGTGTGGCCTCGGTCCTCGCGCACCTCACCCGGCGGGTCGACCTGGTGCAGATGGCGATCAGGGCCGGCGCCTCGGACGCGCTGCCCCCGGACCTCGACACGGCGGAACAGCTGCTGATCGTCAACGACTTCCCGCACGGCTTCGACGACCGGGCCGTCACCCAGCTGCGTTATCTGGCCGACGAGGGCCCCTCGGTGGGCGTGCACCTGCTGATGGTGGCCGACCGCGAGGACACCCGCGCCTACGGTCCGGTGCTGGACCCGCTGTGGCGGTCCCTGCTGCGGATCACCCCGGTGGCCGACGACCACCTCGCCGACCCCTGGGTGGGCCACGCGTGGACGTACGAGCCGCTGAGGGCGCCGCAGGGAAGCCGGGTCCTGGAGCAGGTGCTCGCGCTGGTCGCCGAGGCGCGGCGCGCCGGCTACCGCTGAGCGGGGTGACGGCAGGTCAGTTACCCGCCGCAGAGCCTCTGACCTGGCATTTTGGCTTCACCTTGGCAGAAACTTTACTGTTTCTTGGTGCTTCATGTACTGTTCTGGGTGCGGAGGGGAGTACTCCCGATCGCGGCGTTCCCGTCAGTACGGACTGTGACCGGTCCCGGGGCGTCGGCCCGGCGCGCATCCCGCGCTCCCGGGTGGAAGAGACCTCCGGCAGCGACGACGCTGATCTATAGCCGTAGCGAACTGCCGGAGGCGCAGTGGACGTTTCATGGACCCTCTGGGCGCTGACCATTCTCGGTCTCGTCGCCCTCGTCTCCGTCGACTTCTTCATCGGGCGCAAGCCCCATGACGTGTCGACCAAGGAAGCCGGAATCTGGACCATCGTCTGGATCGCCCTGGCCGTGCTCTTCGGACTCGGTCTGCTGGTCTTCGGCGAGAGCCAGGCCTCGGGCGAATTCTTCGCCGGCTTCATCACCGAGAAGTCGCTCAGTGTCGACAACCTCTTCGTCTTCGTCCTGATCATGGCGAAGTTCTCGGTGCCCTCGCACCTCCAGCAGCGGGTGCTGCTCGTCGGTGTGCTGATCGCCCTGGTGCTGCGTGCGATCTTCATCGCCGCCGGTGCCGCGGTCATCGCCAACTTCTCGTGGGTCTTCTACATCTTCGGCGCGTTCCTGATCTACACCGCCTGGAAGCTGATCCAGGAGGCGCGGGCCGACGAGGAGGAGGACGAGTTCGAGGAGAACCGTCTCCTGAAGTCGATCGAGCACCGCTTCGGTGTCGCCGACAAGTACCACGGGACGAAGCTCTTCATCCGGAACAACGGCAAGCGCGTCCTGACCCCCCTGATGGTGGTCATGCTCGCCATCGGCACCACCGATGTGCTGTTCGCGCTGGACTCCATCCCGGCGATCTTCGGCCTGACCCAGGACCCGTACATCGTCTTCACCGCCAACGCCTTCGCCCTGATGGGCCTGCGTCAGCTGTACTTCCTGATCGGCGGTCTGCTGAAGAAGCTGGTCCACCTCAGCTACGGGCTCTCGGTGATCCTCGGGTTCATCGGCGTCAAGCTGGTGCTGCACGCCCTGCACGAGTCCGGGGTGCACGTCCCGGAGATCTCCATCCCGTTCTCCCTCTCCGTCATCTGCGGCGTCCTGGTGATCACAACGATCACCAGCCTCATCGCCACCAAGAGGCAGGACGCGGTGGAGAAGGGCACGGAGAAGGACGAGGAGAAGGACGACAGCGAGAACGTCGGCGCGGAGAAGTAGCGCCGGACGGACATACCGACGGCCGGGGCCCCGTGAGGGGCACCCGGCCGTCGGGCTTTCAGCGGTTCACCAGCCGCGCTCGCGCCACTCCGGCAGCTGCGGGCGCTCGGCGCCGAGCGTGGTGTCGTGACCGTGGCCCGGGTAGACCCAGGTCTCGTCGGGCAGCTGGTCGAAGAGCTTGGTCTCCACGTCGTGGAGCAGGCTCGCGAACGCCTCGGGGTCCTTGTGCGTGTTCCCGACCCCGCCCGGGAAGAGGCAGTCCCCGGTGAACAGGTGCGGAGCGCCGTGCGGATCGTCGTAGACGAGCGCGATGGAGCCCGGGGTGTGGCCGGTCAGACGGCGGGCGGTCAGCGTGACCTGCCCGACCCGGATCGTGTCCTCGTCGTCGACCAGGACGTCGGTCGGGACCGGGATGCCCTCGGCGTCGTACCGCCCGGCGTAGGTGCGCGCCCCGGTGGCCGCCACCACCTCGGCCAGCGCCTGCCAGTGGTCGCCGTGCTGATGCGTGGTGACGACGGACGCGATGGAGTCGTCACCGATCAGCCGCAGCAGGGTTCCGGCCTCGTCGGCCGCGTCGATCAGGAGCTGCTCGCCGGTGGCCCGGCAGCGCAGCAGATAGGCGTTGTTGTTCATCGGGCCGACGGCGACCTTGGAGATCATCAGATCCGTCAGCTCGTGTACGTCCGCACGCCCGCCGACCTTGACCGCTCCGCTGTACGTCATGTGACGAAGCCTATAGCGGGGGGAGTGCGGGAAGGCCGCCGCCTTCCACGGTGAGCCCGGAGCCGTCCCGGCGTCCGCAGAGCCAGCCGAGGATGTCGGCGGCCTCGCCCCGGACGGTCACCGGGGGGCCGTCGGCGCCGCCGCCCGTGGTCCACAGCCGGCCGTCGGGGGCGACCGCCGTCGTGGGGAGGACGTCGGGATGCCCGGCGAACCGTTCCGCCAGGAAGTCGTTCTCCCGGGTCACGAACTCCTCCGGCAGGTCCTCCAGCTCGTACCCCACCCCCAGGTCGACGTGGTGCAGCTCGACCTCGGCCCAGCGGCGGAAGGGGATCCGGGAGGCCGAATCCGTCACACCGTTGCGCATGGTGACCGTGCGTGACCAGTCGGCCGGGGTCTCGGCCGCCGCGAGGAAGGCCGCGCCGCTCGTGCGCAGGTCGGCGGCCTGCTCGGCCAGGGGGCGGGGCGCGCCACGTTCGATGTCGGCGTCCCGGGTTTCGCTGTTCGCGTACATCGGGCGCCCTCGGAGAACATTTACGAGCGCGTCGGCGTTACGTGACAGGTGGGCAAGAATATGGCCCCGGGTCCAGCCCGGCAGCCGCGACGGCTCGGCAACGGCGTCGTCGTCCATCGTGCCTGTGGCACTGAGCAGCCGATCGGTCGCTTCACGTACAGCTTCCAGGTCGCGCGCATGATCAGTCATGAGCCGAGCGTAGACCTCACCACTCGTTCGGGTGATGGAGTCTTCGGTCGACCATAAATCGAATGCGCGTGCTATACGCTCGGAGTCGAAAGCTTCATACATCGCTGTGGCGCCCCCCATACCCTGGGACAGGGGCTCAGTTCCCCCATTTCTCTCCAGAAAGGTGCGGACCGGCGTGGCCGACCGTCTCATCGTCCGTGGCGCGCGCGAGCACAACCTGAAGAACGTCTCGCTCGATCTCCCCCGTGACTCCCTCATCGTCTTCACCGGGCTCTCCGGATCGGGCAAGTCGTCGCTCGCGTTCGACACGATCTTCGCCGAGGGCCAGCGTCGCTACGTGGAGTCGCTCTCCTCGTACGCCCGGCAGTTCCTCGGCCAGATGGACAAGCCGGACGTGGACTTCATCGAAGGCCTCTCGCCCGCCGTCTCCATCGACCAGAAGTCGACCTCGCGCAACCCGCGCTCGACGGTCGGCACCATCACCGAGGTCTACGACTACCTCCGGCTGCTCTTCGCCAGGATCGGCAAGCCGCACTGCCCCGAGTGCGGAAGGCCCATCGCGCGCCAGTCGCCGCAGGCCATCGTCGACAAGGTGCTCGGCCTGCCCGAGGGCAGCCGCTTCCAGGTGCTCTCGCCGCTGGTGCGCGAGCGCAAGGGCGAGTTCGTCGACCTCTTCGCCGATCTCCAGACCAAGGGCTACAGCAGGGCCCGCGTCGACGGCGAGACGATCCAGCTGTCCGAGCCGCCCACGCTGAAGAAGCAGGAGAAGCACACCATCGAGGTGGTCATCGACCGCCTCACGGTGAAGGACAGCGCCAAGCGCCGACTGACCGACTCCGTCGAGACGGCGCTGGGCCTCTCCGGCGGCATGGTCGTGCTCGACTTCGTCGACCTCGAGGCGGACGATCCCGAGCGTGAGCGGATGTACTCCGAGCACCTCTACTGCCCCTACGACGACCTCTCCTTCGAGGAGCTGGAGCCCCGCTCCTTCTCCTTCAACTCCCCCTTCGGCGCCTGCCCCGACTGCACGGGCATCGGTACGCGGATGGAGGTCGACCCGGAGCTGATCGTCCCGGACGAGGACAAGTCCCTGGACGAGGGGGCGATCCACCCGTGGTCGCACGGTCACACCAAGGAGTACTTCGGGCGCCAGATCACCGCGCTGGCCGACGCCCTCGGATTCCGCACGGACATCCCCTGGGCCGGACTGCCGCAACGCGCCAAGAAGGCCCTGCTGCACGGTCACAAGATCCAGACCGAGGTCCGCTACCGCAACAGGTACGGGCGCGAGCGCGCCTACACCACCCCCCGCTTCGAGGGTGCCGTCCAGTACGTCAAGCGGCGCCACTCCGAGGCCGAGAGCGACTCCAGCCGCGAGCGCTTCGAGGGCTACATGCGCGAGGTGGCCTGCCCGACCTGTGAGGGCACCCGGCTCAAGCCGCTGGTCCTCGCGGTGACGGTGATGGAGAAGTCCATCGCCGAGGTCGCCGCGATGTCGATCAGCGAGTGCGCCGAGTTCCTCGGCCGCCTCAAGCTCAACGCCCGTGACAAGAAGATCGCCGAGCGGGTCCTCAAGGAGGTCAACGAGCGACTGAGGTTCCTCGTCGACGTCGGCCTCGACTACCTCTCGCTGAACCGCGCCGCGGGCACCCTGTCCGGCGGCGAGGCCCAGCGCATCCGGCTCGCCACCCAGATCGGCTCCGGACTCGTCGGCGTGCTGTACGTGCTGGACGAGCCGTCCATCGGCCTGCACCAGCGCGACAACCACCGGCTGATCGAGACCCTGGTCCGGCTCCGCGACATGGGCAACACGCTCATCGTCGTCGAGCACGACGAGGACACCATCAAGGTCGCCGACTGGGTCGTCGACATCGGCCCCGGCGCCGGTGAGCACGGCGGCAAGGTCGTCCACTCCGGCTCGCTCAAGGAGCTGCTGGCCAACAAGGAGTCGATCACCGGGCAGTACCTCGCGGGGAAGCGGGCCATCGAGATGCCGGACATCCGGCGTCCCGTCGACCCGAAGCGCCGGCTCACGGTGCACGGCGCCCGGGAGAACAACCTCCAGGACATCGACGTCTCCTTCCCGCTGGGTGTGCTCACGGCGGTCACCGGTGTCTCGGGTTCGGGGAAATCGACCCTGGTCAACGACATCCTCTACACCCACCTGGCGCGTGAGCTCAACGGCGCCAAGTCGGTCCCCGGGCGGCACACCCGGGTCGACGGCGACGACCTCGTCGACAAGGTCGTCCACGTCGACCAGTCGCCGATCGGCCGTACGCCCCGGTCCAACCCGGCGACGTACACCGGAGTCTTCGACCACGTCCGCAGGCTGTTCGCCGAGACGATGGAGGCGAAGGTGCGCGGCTATCTGCCGGGCCGCTTCTCCTTCAACGTCAAGGGCGGCCGCTGCGAGAACTGCTCCGGCGACGGCACGATCAAGATCGAGATGAACTTCCTGCCCGATGTGTACGTCCCGTGCGAGGTCTGCCACGGTGCGCGCTACAACCGGGAGACCCTGGAGGTCCACTACAAGGGCAAGTCCATCGCCGAGGTGCTGGACATGCCGATCGAGGAGGGCCTGGAGTTCTTCGAGGCCGTCCCGACGATCGCCCGTCACCTCCGCACGCTCAACGAGGTCGGCCTCGGATACGTCAGGCTCGGCCAGTCCGCGCCGACGCTCTCCGGCGGTGAGGCCCAGCGCGTGAAGCTGGCGAGCGAGCTGCAGAAGCGCTCCACGGGCCGCACGGTCTACGTCCTGGACGAGCCGACGACCGGTCTGCACTTCGAGGACATCAGCAAGCTCATCTCGGTGCTCTCGGGCCTGGTCGACAAGGGCAACACGGTGATCGTCATCGAGCACAACCTCGATGTCATCAAGACCGCCGACTGGGTCGTCGACATGGGCCCCGAGGGCGGCAACGGCGGCGGTCTGGTCGTCGCCGAGGGCACTCCGGAGCACGTCGCCTCGGTGCCCGCCAGCCACACCGGGAAGTTCCTCCAGGAGGTTCTGGGCGCGGACCGGATCGGTGAGGCCGTGGTGCCGGCGGCCCGCAAGGCCCGTAAGGCGCCCGCGAAGAAGGCCGTCGCGGCGAAGACGGCCACGGCCCGTAAGACCGCCACGGCCAGGACCACGGGGAAGGCGGCGGCCGAGCGTCCCGCGGCGAAGAAGGCCACCCGCGCGCGGAAGGCCTGACACCGCCCGGGCAGGCCGGCACCCGCACAGGGGGCCGGCCTGCCCGGCGCCCCGGTGCTCTCCGGGGCCGGTCGAAGGGCCGTCGTTCTCCGCCGGTATCGTCGGGTCTGTCGCCCGTGCCTTCAGGTGCGGCCCGTGCCCGGAGTACCGGACACCCGGTGCCCCGGACGGTGACGGCGGCTCTCTGTCCCCCCGACCAGTGGAGACCGCATGCCCGGCCTGCCCGCCGCCCGCCGTACCGTACTGAAGGGCGCCGCTCTCGCCGGTGCCGCCGGGCTGGGAGCGGCAGCCTGTTCGACCGAGTCGAAGCTCGGCCACGCGCAGACGCCCACACCCACCGCACCCGTGGAGCTCGGTGCCGCCGAGGAGGTCCCGGTCGGCGGGGCGAAGCTCTACCGGGAGCAGCGGGTCGTCGTGAGCTGCCAGGCCGCCGGGCAGTACAAGGCCTTCAGCGCGCAGTGCACCCACGCCGGCTGCCTCCTGGACAAGGTCGAGGGCAACGAGGGGAACTGCCCCTGCCACGGCAGCCGCTTCGACATGACCACGGGCAAGGCGGTCCAGGGCCCGGCCACCGTGCCGCTGCCCTCCGTCCCGGTGAAGGTCGAGGGCGGGAAGCTAGTCGCGGGCCCCGGAGCCTGACCGGCCCGGCCCGGCCCGGCCCGGGTCCTGAGCCCGACCGGACTGCCCGTCCCCGGCCCCGGGGGACCCGGAAATGCCGCTCTGTCACTGCCCGCAAGTAGGGTATGAGACATGGCAGACCCCTCCAGCTACCGCCCCAAGCCGGGACAGATCCCCGACTCCCCGGGGGTCTACAAGTTCCGCGACGAGCACCGCCGGGTGATCTACGTCGGCAAGGCGAAGAACCTGCGTCAGCGCCTGGCCAACTACTTCCAGGACCTGGCCGGTCTGCATCCGCGTACCCGCACGATGGTGACCACGGCTGCCTCCGTGGAGTGGACCGTGGTCTCCACCGAGGTCGAGGCGCTTCAGCTGGAGTACTCCTGGATCAAGGAGTTCGACCCCCGGTTCAACGTCAAGTACCGCGACGACAAGAGCTATCCCTACCTCGCGGTCACGCTCAACGAGGAGTTCCCCCGCGTCCAGGTCATGCGCGGCGCCAAGAAGAAGGGCGTCCGCTACTTCGGTCCGTACGGGCACGCCTGGGCGATCCGCGAGACCGTCGACCTGATGCTCCGGGTCTTCCCTGTGCGCACCTGCTCCGCCGGCGTCTTCAAGAACGCCGAGCGCACCGGCCGCCCCTGCCTCCTCGGCTACATCGGCAAGTGCTCCGCCCCGTGCGTCGGACGGGTCACCCCCGAGGAACACCGGGACCTGGCCGAGGACTTCTGCGACTTCATGGCAGGCCGTACGGGCACGTACATCCGCCGCCTGGAGAAGGACATGATGCAGGCGGCCGAGGAGATGGAGTACGAGCGGGCGGCCCGGCTGCGTGATGACGCGGAGGCGCTGAAGCGGGCTATGGAGAAGAGCGCCGTCGTGCTCGCCGACGCCACCGACGCCGACCTGATCGCCGTCGCCGAGGACGAGCTCGAAGCGGCGGTCCAGATCTTCCACGTCCGCGGCGGGCGGGTGCGGGGCCAGCGCGGCTGGGTCACCGACAAGGTCGAGGCCGTCGACACGGCGGGCCTGGTGGAACACGCGCTCCAGCAGCTCTACGGCGAGGAGACGGGCGACTCCGTCCCCAAGGAGGTGCTGGTACCGGCGCTCCCCGAGGACCCCGACGCCGTGTCCCAGTGGCTCGCGGACCGCAGGGGGTCCCACGTCAGCCTGCGCATCCCGCAGCGGGGCGACAAGAAGGACCTCATGGGCACGGTCCAGCGCAACGCCCAGCAGGCGCTGGGGCTGCACAAGACCAAGCGCGCGTCCGACCTCACGACACGCTCCCGCGCCCTGGAGGAGATCGCCGAGGCGCTCGGTCTCGACACCGCGCCGCTACGCGTCGAGTGTTTCGACATCTCGCACCTCCAGGGCGACGACGTGGTCGCGTCCATGGTGGTCTTCGAGGACGGCCTCGCACGCAAGAGCGAGTACCGCCGCTTCCAGATCAAGGGCTTCGAGGGCCAGGACGACGTCCGGTCGATGCACGAGGTCATCGGCCGCCGCTTCAAGCGCTACCTCCAGGAGAAGGAGCGGACGGGGGAGTGGGAGGACACCCCGGCGCCCACGGGCCCCGTTCCCGCACCCGGCGGCCCCGCACCCGTCGGCCCCGCTCCCGGCGCGTCCGGTGAGCCCGCACAAGGCGACCGGGCGCCCGGCGTGCCCGCACCCGGCGTCCAGGGATCCGACGTGCCGGCCCCCGGCGGGACCGGTGGGCCCGGTGGGCCCGGCGTGCCCGGGCCGGTGGCGCCCGCTGCGCAGGAGCCCGGCCCCGCCCGCGAGGAGCCCCGCGAGGACGACGGCCGCCCCAAGCGCTTCGCCTACCCGCCCCAGCTCGTCGTCGTCGACGGCGGGCAGCCCCAGGTCGCCGCCGCCAAGAGGGCCCTGGACGAGCTGGGCATCGACGACATCGCCGTCTGCGGTCTCGCGAAGCGGCTCGAAGAGGTCTGGGTGCCCGACGACGACGATCCGGTGGTCCTGCCCCGGTCCAGCGAGGGCCTCTATCTCCTCCAGCGCATCCGGGACGAGGCCCACCGCTTCGCCATCACCTACCAGCGGGCCAAGCGGGCCAAGCGCATCCGCAGCAGCCCCCTCGACGACGTCCCGGGCCTCGGCGAGACCCGTAAGCAGGCCCTGATCAAGCATTTCGGCTCCGTCAAGAAGCTGAGGCAGGCGACAATCGACGAGATCTGCGAGGTGCCGGGGATAGGGCGCAGGACCGCGGAATCGGTGGCCGTCGCGTTTGCCGCGGCCGCCCCGGCCGCACCCGCCGTGAACACCGCCACTGGAGAGATCATTGAAGAGGACGACGGGGGCAGCAGGACATGACCGAGCACGCGCATGAAGACCAGGACGAACGCGGCCGAGCAGACGGAGCAGCACACGTGAGTACGGGAAGCACCACGGAGAAGGCCGAGGCCACCCCGCCCGCCATCCCCGAGCTGGTGATCATCTCCGGAATGTCGGGCGCCGGGCGCAGCACCGCCGCCAAGTGTCTGGAGGACCTCGGCTGGTTCGTCGTCGACAACCTGCCGCCCGCGCTGATCCCCACGATGGTGGAGCTCGGCGCCCGGTCCCAGGGCAACGTCGCCCGCATCGCCGTCGTCGTCGACGTACGGGGCCGCCGTTTCTTCGACAACCTCCGGGACTCCCTCGCCGACCTGGAGGCGAAGCACGTCACCCGGCGGATCGTCTTCCTGGAGTCCTCCGACGACGCCCTCGTACGCCGTTTCGAATCGGTCCGCCGCCCGCACCCCCTCCAGGGTGACGGCCGCATCGTCGACGGCATCGCGGCCGAGCGGCATCTGCTGCGTGAGCTGCGCGGCGACGCCGACCTCGTCATCGACACCTCCAGCCTCAACGTGCACGAGCTGCGGGCCAAGATGGACGCCCAGTTCGCCGGCGACGAGGAGCCGGAGCTGCGGGCGACGGTGATGTCGTTCGGCTTCAAGTACGGCCTGCCGGTCGACGCCGACCTCGTCGTCGACTGCCGCTTCCTGCCGAATCCGCACTGGGTCCCGGAGCTCCGCCCCTTCACCGGGCTCAACGAGGAGGTGTCCGACTACGTCTTCGACCAGCCGGGCGCCAAGGAGTTCCTCAACCAGTACACGGAGCTGCTCCAGCTCATCGCCGCGGGTTACCGCCGTGAGGGCAAGCGTTACGTGACCATCGCCGTGGGCTGTACGGGCGGCAAGCACCGTTCCGTCGCGATGTCGGAGAAGCTGGCCTCCCGGCTGGCCACCGAGGGGATCGAGACCGTCCTCGTCCACCGGGACATGGGGCGCGAGTGAGCAGTCGCAATCCGCGTCAGCGACGGCTGAGCAGGGCCACGGCCGCGCTCTCCGGCCGCAAGCGTGGCGCACAGCCCAAGGTCGTCGCCCTCGGCGGCGGCATGGGGCTGTCGGCCTCGCTCACGGCGCTGCGCCGGATCACCGGCGATCTCACGGCCGTGGTGACCGTCGCCGACGACGGCGGCTCCAGCGGCCGGCTCCGCGAGGAGCTCGGCGTCCTCCCGCCGGGCGACCTGCGCAAGGCGCTCGCCGCGCTCTGCGGCGACGACGAATGGGGCCAGACCTGGGCCCGGGTCATCCAGCACCGCTTCGAGTCCAAGGGCGATCTGCACGAGCACGCGGTGGGCAATCTGCTCATCGTCGCCCTCTGGGAGCAGCTGGGCGACCACGTCCAGGCCCTCGACCTGGTCGGCAAGCTGCTCGGAGCACACGGCAGGGTGCTGCCGATGTCCGCCGTCCCCCTGGAGCTCCAGGCCCTCGTGCGGGGGCACGACGTGGAGCGCCCCGAGGACGTGGTCACCGTGCGTGGGCAGGCGACGGTGGCGCTGACCCCCGGCGAGGTGCAGTCCGTCCACCTCGTGCCGGCCGACCCGCCGGCGGTCCCCGAAGCGGTGGCGGCGGTGCTCGACGCCGACTGGGTGGTGCTCGGCCCGGGGTCCTGGTTCTCCTCCGTGATTCCGCATCTCCTGGTGCCCGAACTGCTCGACGCACTGGTCACGACGAAGGCCCGTAAGGTCCTCTCACTGAACCTCGCACCACAGCCCGGTGAAACAGAAGGCTTCTCACCGCAGCGTCATTTGGAGGTTTTGGGACGACACGCCCCTAAACTCGCCATGGACGTGGTGCTGGCCGACGAGGCCGCCGTGCCCGATCGCGAGTCCCTCGCCGACGCCGCACAGCGGCTCGGAGCCGCGGTCGAGCTGGCCCCCGTGGCCTCACCCGACGGCGTTCCGATTCATGATCCGGAGCTGTTGGCCGCCGCGTACGACCGTATTTTTCGGATGCATGGAAGGATCGGCCCATGGCGATGACGCCAGCGGTGAAGGACGAAGTCTCTCGGCTTCCCGTGACCCGGACCTGCTGCAGAAAGGCAGAGGTCTCGGCGATTCTTCGGTTCGCGGGCGGGCTGCACCTGGTGAGCGGCCGGATTGTGATCGAGGCCGAGCTGGACACGGCCATGGCGGCCCGCCGGCTCAAGCGGGACATCCTCGAGATCTTCGGGCACAGCTCGGAGCTGATCGTGATGGCTCCCGGCGGACTGCGCCGTGGCTCCCGCTACGTCGTACGGGTGGTGGCGGGCGGCGACCAGCTGGCGCGCCAGACCGGCCTGGTGGACGGCCGCGGCCGCCCCATCCGAGGTCTGCCCCCGCAGGTGGTCTCGGGGGCCACCTGCGATGCGGAGGCGGCCTGGCGCGGCGCCTTCCTGGCGCACGGCTCGCTCACCGAGCCCGGACGTTCCTCGTCGCTCGAGGTGACCTGCCCCGGCCCGGAGGCCGCGCTCGCCCTGGTCGGGGCCGCCCGCAGGCTCTCCATCGCGGCCAAGGCCCGGGAGGTGCGCGGTGTCGACCGTGTCGTCGTCCGGGACGGTGACGCCATCGGTGCCCTGCTGACCCGTCTCGGTGCCCATGAGTCGGTGCTGGCCTGGGAGGAGCGCCGGATGCGGCGCGAGGTCCGCGCCACGGCCAACCGTCTCGCCAACTTCGACGACGCCAACCTCCGCCGCTCCGCCCGCGCCGCGGTCGCCGCCGGCGCCCGGGTGGGGCGCGCGCTGGAGATCCTGGGCGAGGAGGTCCCGGAGCACCTCGCGGCGGCCGGACGGCTGCGCATGGAGCACAAGCAGGCCTCCCTGGAGGAGCTGGGAGCGCTCGCCGACCCGCCGCTGACCAAGGACGCGGTCGCGGGCCGGATCAGGCGCCTGCTGGCCATGGCGGACAAGCGGGCCCAGGACCTCGGTATCCCCGGCACGGAGTCGACCCTCAGCGAGGAGCTGGCCGACGGCCTCGTGGGCTGAGAGCCGCAGGAGGCCCCGGCCGGCGGAATCCTCCCGGCCGGGGCGTAAGCCCTCAGGCGTGAGTCATGCGGCGGAGAATTTTCCGGGAATAGGTTTGAGCGCCGCCCTGCACGATTGAGCGGGCAATCTTCCCCGGTTCCGCGTCCGTATCCGCGGCCGTATCCGCTTCCGCATCCGAGTCCGTGTCTCCCGAAAGTGTGCACGGCCCGAAGTCTTTATCGATTGAGTGCCGCTCCGCGCAATTGAGCGTGGAGCTCGCGGTTCGCCGCATCGCACTTCGGCGAATATGCCGCGGAGACCATTGCCGCCACCCGCGGAGGGCGAACCCCGGCAGCTGAGCGCGCGTCAGCGACCGCCGCGGTGACTCCCGGTGATATCGGCCCGAGGGGCGCCGTCGGCCGCCTCGTCGCCGCAAGGGGCCCGGCTCCGGCGGGTGTTGACGCTTGGTGACGTGCCGCGGACGGTGGCCGTCCCGGCAGCCCTCCGCGACCGGAATCCCTTACTCCTACTCGGGAGTAAGGGGATCCCTTTTCGCACCACCGCTCTCGATGTCACTCCCGAGGCTTCGGAGAGGTAGGGTCGGAGGCGGTCGGGGACATCCCTATAAAACTCGCCGGCATCGAAACCGGCGTTCCTAACGAGGAGATCGGTTCGTGACGATCCGCGTAGGCATCAACGGCTTTGGCCGCATCGGTCGTAACTACTTCCGCGCGCTGCTGGAGCAGGGTGCGGACATCGAGATCGTGGCTGTCAACGACCTGGGTGACACTGCGACCACGGCTCACCTGCTGAAGTACGACACCATTCTGGGTCGTCTCAAAGCAGAGGTCAGCCACACCGCCGACACCATCACCGTCGACGGTCACACCATCAAGGTGCTCTCCGAGCGCAACCCGGCCGACATCCCCTGGGGTGAGCTGGGTGTCGACATCGTCATCGAGTCGACCGGCATCTTCACCAAGAAGGCCGACGCCGAGAAGCACATCGCCGGTGGCGCCAAGAAGGTCCTCATCTCGGCTCCGGCCAAGGACGAGGACATCACCATCGTGATGGGCGTCAACCAGGACAAGTACGACGCGGCCAACCACCACGTCATCTCCAACGCCTCCTGCACCACCAACTGTGTGGCGCCGATGGCCAAGGTTCTCGACGAGAACTTCGGCATCGTCAAGGGCCTGATGACGACGGTCCACGCGTACACGAACGACCAGCGCATCCTGGACTTCCCGCACTCGGACCTGCGTCGTGCCCGCGCCGCCGCCGAGAACATCATCCCGACCACTACGGGCGCCGCCAAGGCGACCGCGCTGGTCCTCCCGCAGCTCAAGGGCAAGCTCGACGGCATCGCGATGCGCGTCCCGGTCCCGACCGGTTCCGCCACCGACCTCGTCGTGACCCTGCAGCGCGAGGTCACCAAGGACGAGGTCAACGCCGCGTTCAAGAAGGCGTCCGACGACGGCGACCTCAAGGGCTTCCTGACCTACACCGAGGACCCGATCGTGTCCTCGGACATCGTCGGCGACCCGTCGTCCTGCACCTTCGACTCCTCCCTGACCATGGTCCAGGAGGGCAACACGGTGAAGATCCTCGGCTGGTACGACAACGAGTGGGGTTACTCCAACCGCCTCGTCGACCTGACCGTCTTCGTCGGCGGCCAGCTCTGATCCTAGGATCGGCAGGCATCCAGGTGTGATGTGAGGGGCTCGGACGGTGCGACGCAGCGCCGTTCGAGCCCCCTCGCATGCTCATCCGTCCTTCCAAGGAGTATGGGAACAGAGATGAAGACGATCGACGAACTTCTCGCCGAAGGGGTCGCGGGCAAGCGGGTATTCGTCCGTGCCGACCTCAACGTGCCGCTGGACGGCACCACGATCACCGACGACGGCCGCATCCGCGCCGTCCGGCCGACGATCGCCGCGCTCGCCGCCGCGGGCGCGCGGGTCGTCGTCGCCTCGCACCTCGGCCGCCCCAAGGGCGCCCCGGACCCGGCCTTCTCGCTGGCCCCCGCCGCCGCGCGCCTCGGTGAGCTGCTCGGTACCGAGGTCGCCTTCGCGACCGACACCGTCGGCGAGTCCGCCCGCGCGACCGTCGCCGGTCTCGCCGACGGCCAGGTCGCCGTCATCGAGAACCTCCGCTTCAACGCCGGCGAGACGTCGAAGGACGACGCCGAGCGCGGCGCCTTCGCCGATCAGCTCGCCGAGCTCGCCGATGTGTACGTGGGTGACGGCTTCGGCGCGGTCCACCGCAAGCACGCCTCGGTCTTCGACCTCCCGGCCCGGCTGCCGCACGCGGCCGGAGGCCTGATCGCCACCGAGGTCGGCGTCCTGAAGAAGCTCACCGAGGACGTCACGCGCCCCTACGTCGTCGTCCTCGGAGGCTCCAAGGTCTCCGACAAGCTCGGCGTGATCGACCACCTGCTGGAGAAGGCCGACCGCATCCTCATCGGCGGCGGGATGGCCTACACCTTCCTCAAGGCCCAGGGCCACGAGGTGGGCAGCTCCCTCCTCCAGGAGGACCAGATCCCGGCGGTGCTCGGCTACCTCGAGCGTGCCGAGAAGAAGGGCGTGGAGTTCGTCCTCCCCGTCGACGTCGTCGTCTCGGCGCAGTTCCCGGACCTCAAGGCCAAGACCCCGGGCCACCCCGAGACCGTGGCCGCCGACGCCATTCCGGCCGGTGTGATGGGCCTGGACAACGGCCCGGAGACCAACAAGCTCTACGCCTCGAAGCTCGCCGACGCGGCCACCGTGTTCTGGAACGGCCCGATGGGCGTCTTCGAGCACCCCGACTACGCCGAGGGCACCAAGGCGGTCGCCCAGGCCCTCATCGACTCCGATGCCTTCACGGTCGTCGGCGGCGGGGACTCCGCAGCCGCCGTCCGCATCCTGGGCTTCGACGAGAACGCATTCGGACACATCTCGACCGGTGGCGGCGCCAGCCTCGAATACCTCGAGGGCAAGACGCTTCCCGGACTCGCCGCACTGGAGGACTGACCCTCAATGACTGCTCCCGCACAAGGCCGTACCCCGCTCATGGCGGGCAACTGGAAGATGAACCTCAACCACCTCGAGGCCATCGCGCACGTCCAGAAGCTCGCCTTCGCCCTGGCCGACAAGGACTACGACGCGGTCGAGGTCGCCGTCCTGCCGCCCTTCACCGACCTGCGCTCCGTGCAGACGCTGGTCGACGGCGACAAGCTGAAGATCAAGTACGGCGCCCAGGACATCTCGGCGCAGGACTCCGGCGCGTACACCGGTGAGATCTCCGGCCCGATGCTCGCCAAGCTGAAGTGCACGTACGTGGCCGTCGGCCACAGCGAGCGCCGCCAGTACCACGGCGAGAACGACGAGATCTGCAACGCCAAGGTGAAGGCCGCCTTCAAGCACGGCCTGACCCCGATCCTCTGTGTCGGCGAGGGCCTGGACATCCGCAAGGCCGGTGACCAGGTCTCCTACACGCTGGCGCAGCTCGACGGCGCGCTGAAGGACGTCCCGGCCGAGCAGGCCGAGTCCATCGTGATCGCCTACGAGCCGGTCTGGGCCATCGGGACCGGCGAGGTCGCCACCCCCGAGGACGCCCAGGAGGTCTGCGGTGCGATCCGCGGCCGTCTCGCCGAGCTGTACTCGCAGGAGCTGGCCGACGCCGTCCGTATCCAGTACGGCGGCTCGGTGAAGTCCGGCAACGTCGCGGCCATCATGGCGCAGCCCGATGTGGACGGTGCCCTCATCGGCGGCGCCGCGCTCGACGCCGACGAGTTCGTCAAGATCGTCCGCTTCCGCGACCAGTGAGTATGCGGTAGCGCGGATCCGTCGTACCCTTGCGGGGGCCGAGGGGGGTCTACCCCCGGGCCCCCGCTGTTCGTACATGCAGTCCTAGGAATTCCGGAAAGTAGGGACCAGCCGTGGTTTTGGCGTTCGAGATCGCCCTGATCGTCTTCAGCCTGCTGCTGATGCTGCTGGTGCTGATGCACAAGGGAAAGGGCGGCGGCCTTTCCGACATGTTCGGTGGTGGAATGCAGTCCTCCGTGGGTGGCTCGTCGGTCGCCGAACGGAACCTCGACCGCATCACCGTCGTGGTCGGTCTGGCATGGTTCGCGTGCATTGTCGTCCTTGCTCTGCTCATCAAGCTGGACAGCTGACCCGTCGTTCGCGATTCCCGGTGACGGTGTAACTCCTTTCACTGGACGCGCGTTGGGCCTTACGTAGACTGGGGCATCTTCGAGCACCATCACGCAGGGAGTTACGACCGTGGCAAGTGGCAACGCGATCCGGGGAAGCCGGGTCGGAGCGGGGCCGATGGGGGAGGCCGAGCGCGGCGAGTCCGCGCCACGCGCCCGCATCTCCTTCTGGTGCTCGAACGGGCACGAGACGCAGCCGAGCTTCGCCCATGACGCGCAGGTACCGGAGACCTGGGACTGCCCGCGCTGCGGCTTCCCGGCCGGACAGGACAAGGACAGCCCGCCGGCCCCGCCGCGCACCGAGCCGTACAAGACGCACCTGGCGTACGTGCGCGAGCGGCGCAGTGACGCGGACGGCGAGGCGATCCTCGCCGAAGCCCTCGCGAAACTCCGCGGCGAGATCTAGAAGCCTCTCGTTCGGACCCGACTTTTCACCGGCCGGTCACCCCCTGGGTGCCCGGCCGGAATCCGTATGCCGTTCACCGGCTCACCGATGCCCCGTCGCACCCCCCTGATCAATTAGGTTGGAGGGGCAGCGGGGAAGGTTGCAGGTACGAGAGAAGTGGGCGATTTCCGGGATGAACGCACAAAGCCGAGCCAAGCTCAACCAGATGCCCGAGTGGACGGCTCTCGGTAAGCACCGTGAGGAGTTCGGGGGGACGCATCTGCGGCGGCTGTTCGCCGATGCGCCGGACCGGGGGAAGCAGTACACCCTCCGGGTCGGCGACCTCCACATCGACTACTCCAAGCACCTGGTCACCGACGGGACGCTGCGGCTGCTGCGCGAGCTCGCCGCAGCCACGGACGTGGCCGGGCTGCGGGACGCGATGTTCCGCGGCGAGAAGATCAACACGACCGAGGACCGCGCCGTCCTGCACACCGCGCTCCGCGCCCCGCGGGGTGCCGTGATCGAGGTCGACGGCGAGAACGTGGTGCCCGCCGTGCACGCCGTCCTCGACAGGATGGCCGCCTTCTCCGACCGGGTCAGGGCGGGGGAGTGGACCGGCCACACCGGCAAGCCGATCAAGAACATCGTCAACATCGGCATCGGCGGTTCCGACCTCGGCCCCGCCATGGCGTACGAGGTGCTGCGCTCCTTCACGGACCGCTCGCTGACCGTCCGCTTCGTGTCGAACGTCGACGGCGCGGACCTCCACGAGGCGGTGCAGGGCCTCGACCCGGCCGAGACGCTCTTCATCGTCGCGTCCAAGACGTTCACGACGATCGAGACCATCACCAATGCCACCTCGGCCCGCGACTGGCTGCTCACCGAGCTGAGGGCCGGTCAGGAAGCCGTCGCCAAGCACTTCGTGGCGCTGTCGACCAACGCGGAGAAGGTCGCGGACTTCGGCATCGACACGGCCAACATGTTCGAGTTCTGGGACTGGGTCGGAGGCCGGTACTCCTTCGACTCGGCGATCGGCCTGTCGCTGATGATCGCCATCGGGCCCGACCGGTTCCGCGAGATGCTCGACGGCTTCCACCTCGTCGACGAGCACTTCCGCACCGCCCCCGCGGAGGAGAACGCCCCTCTGCTGCTGGGCCTCCTGGGCATCTGGTACGGCGAGTTCTTCGACGCCCAGTCGCACGCGGTGCTGCCCTACAGCCACTATCTGTCCAAGTTCACCGCGTACCTGCAGCAGCTGGACATGGAGTCCAACGGCAAGTCCGTGGACCGGGACGGCAATCCGGTGGAGTGGGAGACCGGCCCGGTCGTCTGGGGCACCCCCGGCACCAACGGGCAGCACGCCTACTACCAGTTGATCCATCAGGGTACGAAGATCATCCCGGCCGACTTCATCGGCTTCGCCGCACCGGTCCAGGACCTGCTGCCCGGGCTGATCGCCCAGCACGACCTGCTGATGGCGAACTTCTTCGCCCAGACCCAGGCCCTCGCCTTCGGCAAGACGCCCGAGGAGGTCCGCGCGGAGGGCGTGCCCGAGGAGCTCGTGCCGCACAAGACGTTCCGCGGCAACCACCCGACGACCACGATCCTCGCGGACCGTCTCACCCCGTCGGTGCTCGGCCAGCTGATCGCGCTGTACGAGCACAAGGTCTTCGTCCAGGGCGCCGTCTGGAACATCGACTCCTTCGACCAGTGGGGCGTCGAGCTCGGCAAGGTCCTCGCCAAGAAGATCGAGCCGGTCCTCACCGAGGGCACCGGCGGCGAGCAGCTGGACAGCTCCACCGCCGCGCTCGTCTCGACGTACCGCTCGCTGCGGGGCCGCTGAGCGATGACCACGGGGGAGGGGACGGTACGGCTCAGGCCGCCGCGCAACCGGCCGGACCGCGGTGCCGTGGGGTGGTGGCGGGCCCAGTGGCTGCTGCTGACGGCGGCCCCGGTGGCGGTCCTGGGCATCCTCGGGGCGTTCATCGCCCCGGCCAGGTTCTGGCTGTGGACGCCCGCCGCCGTGCTGGCGGTCGCAGGACTGTCCTGCGCCGTCCTCTTCCCCCTCTGGTGGTTCCGCACCCACCGCTGGGAGGTCACCGACGAGGCGGTCTACGTACGGACCGGGGTCTTCCTGCGGGAGTGGCGGATCGCGCCGATGTCACGCATCCAGACCGTGGACACCGTGCGCGGCCCCCTTGAGCAGCTCTTCGGGCTGGCCACGGTCACCGTCACCACCGCCTCCGCCAAGGGCGCGGTGAGGATCGAGGGCCTCGGCCACGAGACGGCCGCCGACCTCGCCGAGCGGCTCACCCGGATCACCCAGGACACGCCAGGTGACGCGACATGAGCACCGCCGCCGACGAGACCGGCCCCCCGTGGCGGCGGATCCACCGGCGTACGGTCCTCGTCACCGCGCTCGTCACGGCGGGGGTGGCCGTGGGCGCCGCCGTCCCGGCCGTGGCGGGGCTGTCCGGGCGGCTGGGCTATCCGGCGGCCATCGGCTGGGCCCTGGCCGGAGCCGCCCTTCTGATCGGCTGTGCCACAGCCGGTGACTACGTACGCTGGCGGCGCACCCGCTACCGCGTCGGCGGCGAACGGGTCGAGCTGCACACCGGTCTCCTGCTGGTCAAACGGCGCTCCCTGGCCCGCGAGCGGATCCGCAGCGTCGATCTGACCGCCCACCCGCTGCAACGGATACTCGGGTTGGTCACGGTCCGTATCGGCACCGGTGAGCAGACCGGCGGCGAGTCCACGCTGGAACTCGACCCCGTCACCCGCGCCGAGGGCGAGCGGCTGCGCCGCGAACTCCTCGACCGCGCCGGCCAGGAGGCCCCGGGAACGCACCGCGACGGCGAGCTGGCCAGGCTCGACCCCCGCTGGATCCGCTACGCGCCCGTCTCCTTCGTCGCCCCCGCGCTCGGCGGCGCGGCGGTCGGCGGTGTCCTGCAGATCAGCGAGTGGGTCGGCGCGCAGGGCGAGGTGATCGACTGGGTCGCCGACCGCTTCCGGGACACCCCGCTGGTCTGGGCGATCACCGTCCTGGCCGTGGCGGCGCTGGTCGCGGGCGTCGCCGGGGCGCTCGGCCTCTGGGTCGAGATGTGGTGGAACTACCGCCTGGAGCGTGAACCGGGCGGAACCCTGCGGGTGCGGCGCGGGCTGCTGACCTCCCGTTCGCTGTCCGTCGAGGAGCGGCGGCTGCGCGGGGTGGACCTGGTGGAGCCCCTGGGCGTACGGCTGGCCGGCGCGGCCCGGGTGGACGCCATCACCACGGGCCTGGCGAAGGACGAGGAGTCCCAGGGGGCCGACCACGACACCCTGCTGCCGGCCGCGCCCCGGCCCTTCGCCGACGCGATAGCCGCCGAGGTGCTGCGGGAGCCCGTCGCGCCGACCGGTGCCCCGCTCGCACCGCACCCGCCCGCCGCCCGGGGCCGGCGGCTGCGCCGGGCCGTCACGGCGGTCCTCGCCCCTGTACTGGTCCTGACGGTCCTGGGTGCCCTGCTGACGCCCGTCCTGCTGTGGATCGCCCTCGGCTGCGCCGTCGTGGGCCTGCCCCTCGCCGTGGCGCTCGCCCTCGACGCCTACCGGTCGCTCGGGCACACGCTGAGCGGCGCGTACCTCGTGACCCGCTCCGGGACGCTCCGGCGCTCCACGGCGGCCCTGCAGCGGAACGGCGTGATCGGCTGGACCGTGCGGCAGTCCTGGTTCCAGCGCCGCGCCGGGCTGCTGAGCGTCACCGCCACGACGGCCGCCGGAGGCGGCGCCTACACCGCGCACGACACCGACGCCTCGGAGGGCCTGACCTTCGCCGCGGAGGCCGTCCCCGGCCTGCTGGAGCCGTTCCTGGTGCGGGGTGAGTACACCCGCGTACGGGAGTGAGTACGCCACCCTGTTCCCCGAGGGCCGCTCGGAGGGTTTCATGCTCGTATGGCGACTCCAGATCCCTTCAACCGGCAGCCGGCACCCGGTGGTTCCGCCGGCCCCGGCGGCTTCCCGCCGCAGAACCCGGCGGCGTTCCGTGCCGGTGCCTCCCCGGGTCCTTCCGACCGCGACCCCCATGGCTGGGTGGCGCCGCTCGTCGCGACCCTCTCGCTGGTGCTGCTCGCCCCGGTCGCGTTCCTCCTCGGCTCGCTCGTCCATGTCAACCGCGGGAGTTGCGGCACCCGCGGTTGCTCCCAGGAGCTGGAGCGGAGCCTGTCCGCGATCGACGCCGTGGCCGTCTTCGGCACGGCTCTCACCGTGGTGGCCCTGATCACCGCATGGTCGCTGCCCCGGCTGCGCCGCTGGACGACGCTGCGCCTCTGGTGCGCGATCGCCTCGATGGCACCGTCGGTGGCGGTGTTGCTCCTGGTGTTCGAGACGCCGTCCCGCTGACACACCCGGGCCCGCCCATGGCGCCCGCATGCAGGAGGCCGGCCCCGCTCCTCCACGGAGCGGGACCGGCCTCTGTGCTGCTCGCCTACGCCGAGGCGGGCGGATACAGCGCGCGCGGCAGCCGGGAGGCGGCCGGGGCGTCCAGCAGCCACAGCGTGCGGCTGCGGCCGTAGGCCCCCGCCGCCGGTGCCTGGATCTCCCCGGCCCCGGACAGCGCGATCTCCGCCGCCTCCGCCTTGTCCTCACCCGCGGCCAGCAGCCACACCTCGCGCGCCGCCCGGATGGCGGGCAGCGTGAGCGAGACACGGGTGGGCGGCGGCTTCGGGGCACCGTGCACACCGACGACGGTGCGCTCGGTCTCCCGCACCGCGGGCAGCTCCGGGAAGAGCGACGCGACATGCGTGTCCGGGCCGACGCCCAGCATCAGCACGTCGAACGTCGGTACGGGCCCATGGTCCTCCGGGCCCGCCGCGGCGGCGAGCTCCGCCGCGTACCCCGCGGCCGCGGAGTCGGCGTCGTTGCCGTACGGCCCGTCCGACGCGGGCATCGCGTGGACCCGCGCGGGGTCCAGCTCCACCCTGTCCAGCAGGGCCTCACGGGCCTGCGTGACATTGCGCTCCGGATCGCCCTCGGGCAGGAACCGCTCGTCGCCCCACCACAGATCGAGGCGCGACCAGTCGATCGCGTCCCGGGCGGGCGAGCCGGCGAGCGCGGCCAGCAGGCCGTTGCCGTTGCGTCCGCCGGTGAGGACCACCGAGGCGGAACCGCGGGCGGCCTGGGCGTCTACGATCTTCGTGATCAGCCGGGCCGCCGCGGCCTGGGCCATCAGCTCCTTGTCGCGGTGCACGACGAGCTGCGGAGCACTCACTTCGACGCCGCCTTCTTGGCCGCCGCCTTCTTCGCGGCAGGCGCGGCCGAGCCGGCCGGCTCCGCCCGCTTCTGCCCCGTACCGACGGACGACGCCTCGGTGGGACCGCCGAGGCGCTCCACGCCGAACTTCACCGTCGCCTCGTAGATGTTGTCCGGGTCCAGACGGCGCAGCTCCTCCGCGAGGAGCTCGGCGGTCTCCCGCCGCTTCAGCGCGACCGCACGGTCCGGCTGCCCGGCCATGCAGAGCGTCGCCAGCGAACCGTCGGGCCGGTCCAGGACGATCACGCCGTTCTTGGTCTCCAGCCGCACCGCCGTCAGACCGGGACCGCCGGAGAGCGTCCGCTCGACCGGGACCCCGAGCCGGTCCGCGAGCCACATCGCGAGCAGCTCGCAGCTCGGGTTGTCGGACTCGCCCTCGACCGTCGCCGAGACGACCTGCGCGGGCTGCTGGTCGAGCGCGGCCGCCAGCATCGAGCGCCACGGGGTGATGCGGGTCCAGGCCAGGTCCGTGTCCCCGGGCCGGTACGTCGCCGCCCGCACCGACAGCTCGTCGAGCGGGTGCTCGGCGGAGTAGGTGTCGGTGATACGGCGCTGGGCGAGCGCGCCCAGCGGGTCCTTGGCCGGATCCGCCGGAGCGTCCTCCGGCCACCACGCCACCACCGGGGCGTCCGGCAGCAGCAGCGGCAGGACCACGGACTGGGCGTGGTTGGCCAGTTCACCGTGCAGACGCAGGACGACGGTCTCACCCGAGCCCGCGTCGGAGCCGACCCGGATCTCGGCGTCGAGCCGGGCGTCGCGGCGCGCACGCGGCGAACGGCTGACCCTCTTGATCACCACGATGATCCGCGAGGGGTGCTCGCGCGAGGAGTCGTTCGCCGCCTTGAGGGCGTCGTAGGCGTTCTCCTCGTCCGTGACGATGACCAGGGTGAGGACCATGCCGACGGCGGGGGAGCCGATGTCCCGGCGGGCCGAGATGAGGGCCTGGTTGATCTTGCTGGACGTGGTTTCCGTGAGATCGATCTTCATGGCCGGCGCCAGCTCCGTCCGTCGCGTGCGAGCATGTCGTCGGCCTCGGCCGGACCCCAGGTGCCGGCCGCGTACTGGGCGGGCTTGCCGTGCTTGTCCCAGTACTCCTCGATCGGGTCGAGGATGTTCCAGGAGAGCTCGACCTCCTGGTGGCGCGGGAAGAGGTTCGCGTCGCCGAGCAGGACATCGAGGATGAGCCGCTCGTACGCCTCCGGGCTGGACTCCGTGAAGGACTCGCCGTACGCGAAGTCCATCGTGACGTCCCGCACCTCCATGGACGTGCCGGGCACCTTGGAGCCGAACCGGACCGTGACCCCCTCGTCCGGCTGCACCCGGATGACCAGGGCGTTGCCGCCGAGCTCCTCCGTCGCACCGGACTCGAAGGGCAGATACGGGGCGCGCTTGAAGACGACCGCGATCTCGGTGACCCGGCGGCCGAGGCGCTTGCCGGTACGGAGGTAGAACGGGACGCCCGCCCAGCGGCGGTTGTTGATCGTCAGCTTGATCGCGGCGAAGGTGTCGGTCTTCGACTTGGGGTCGATGCCCTCCTCCTCGAGGTAGCCGGGCACCTCCTCCCCGCCCTGCCACGCGTGCGTGTACTGACCGCGCACCGTGTGACTGCCGAGGTCCTCGGGCAGCTCCACCGCCGTGAGCACCTTCAGCTTCTCGGCGACCAGGGCCTTGGGGTGGAAGGAGCCGGGCTCCTCCATCGCCGTCAGCGCCAGCAGCTGGAGCAGGTGGTTCTGGATGACGTCACGGGCCGCGCCGATGCCGTCGTAGTAACCGGCCCGGCCGCCGATGCCGATGTCCTCGGCCATCGTGATCTGGACGTGGTCGACGTACGACCTGTTCCAGATCGGCTCCCACATCGTGTTGGCGAAGCGCAGCGCCAGGATGTTCTGGACCGTCTCCTTGCCGAGGTAGTGGTCGATGCGGAAGACCTCGTTCGGCGGGAAGACGTCGTGCACGAGGTGGTTGAGCTCCTGCGCGCTCTCCAGGTCGTGGCCGAACGGCTTCTCGATGACGGCCCGTCGCCAGCTGCCTTCCTTCTGGTCGGCCAGCCCGTGCTTCTTGAGCTGCTGGACGACCTTGGGGAAGAACTTCGGCGGCACGGACAGGTAGAAGGCGAAGTTGCCGCCCGTGCCCTGCGCCTTGTCGAGTTCCTCGATCGTCGCCCTGAGGGTCTCGAACGCGACGTCGTCGTCGAAGTTGCCCTGGACGAAGCGCATGCCCTGGCTGAGCTGCTGCCAGACCTCTTCGCGGAACGGGGTGCGGGAATGCTCTTTCACGGCGTCGTGGACGACCTGGGCGAAGTCTTCGTCCTCCCAGTCGCGGCGCGCGAAGCCGATGAGCGAGAAGCCCGGCGGCAGCAGGCCGCGATTGGCCAGGTCGTAGACGGCGGGCATCAGCTTTTTACGGGACAAATCGCCCGTGACGCCAAAGATCACCAGGCCCGACGGCCCCGCGATGCGCGGGAGCCGTCGGTCCTGGGCGTCACGGAGCGGGTTGGCTCCGGGAACACCAGACAAGGTGGTCAGCCCTCCGAAGGAGCGAGGCGCTCGAGCTCGGCCTCGGTCGACTTGAGCAGGTCGTTCCAGGCGGCCTCGAACTTGTCGACGCCCTCGTCCTCCAGCAGCTGGACGACGTCGTCGTAGCTGACCCCGAGCTTCTTGACGGCGTCGAGGTCGGCACGTGCCTGGTCGTAGCCACCGGCGACGGTGTTGCCGGTGATGTCGCCGTGGTCGGCCACGGCCTCCAGGGTCGCCTCCGGCATGGTGTTCACCGTGTTGGGGGCGACGAGGTCGTCGACGTACAGGGTGTCCTTGAGGGACGGGTCCTTCACGCCGGTGGAGGCCCACAGCGGGCGCTGCTTGTTGGCGTGCGCCTTGTCGAGGGCGGTCCAGCGGTCGCCCGCGAAGACCTCCTCGTACGCCTCGTAGGCGAGGCGGGCGTTGGCGAGGGCGGACTTGCCCTTCGCGGCCTTCGCCTCGTCGCTGCCGACCGCGTCCAGGCGCTTGTCGATCTCGGTGTCCACGCGGGACACGAAGAACGAGGCGACCGAGTGGATCTTGGAGAGGTCCAGGCCCGCGGCCTTCGCCTTCTCCAGGCCCGCCAGGTAGGCGTCCATGACCTCGCGGTAGCGCTCCAGGGAGAAGATCAGGGTCACGTTGACGCTGATGCCCCGCCCGATGGTCTCCGTGATCGCCGGCAGGCCGGCCTTCGTCGCCGGGATCTTGATGAGCGTGTTCGGCCGGTCCACCAGCCAGGCCAGCTGCTTGGCCTCGGCGACCGTGGCCAGGGTGTTGTGCGCCAGGCGCGGGTCGACCTCGATGGAGACCCGGCCGTCCTGACCGTCCGTCGCGTCGAAGACCGGACGCAGGATGTCGGCGGCGTCACGGACGTCCGCCGTGGTGATCATCCGAATGGCTTCCTCGACGGTGACCTTGCGGGCCGCGAGGTCGGTGAGCTGCTGCTCGTAACCGTCGCCCGAGGAGATCGCCTTCTGGAAGATCGACGGGTTGGTCGTGACACCCACGACGTGGCTCTGGTCGATCAGCTCGGCCAGGTTGCCGGACGTGATCCGCTTGCGCGACAGGTCGTCCAGCCAGATCGCCACGCCCTCGTCGGAGAGGCGCTTGAGTGCGTCTGTCATGAGAATTGCATCTCCTACTAGTCGTATAACCGCGTCAGCGCGCAGCGGAGGCGAGAGATTCCCGGGCGGCTTCCACCACGTGCGCGGCGGTGAAGCCGAACTCGCGGAAGAGGACCTTGGCGTCCGCCGACGCACCGAAGTGCTCCAGCGAGACGATCCGGCCCGCGTCGCCCACATACCGGTACCAGGTGAGGCCGATACCCGCTTCGACGGCGACCCGGGCCTTCACGGACGGCGGAAGCACGCTGTCCTTGTACGCCTGGTCCTGCTCCTCGAACCACTCGACACACGGCATCGAGACCACACGGGTCGGCACACCGGCCGCCTGGAGCTCGTCGCGGGCCTCGACGGCCAGCTGGACCTCGGAGCCCGTGGCGATCAGAACGGCCTGCGCGTCGCCGCCCTCGGCGTCGAAGAGCACGTAACCGCCCTTGGCGGCGTTCTCGTTCGCCGCGTAGGTGGGCAGGCCCTGGCGGGACAGCGCCAGACCGTGCGGGGCGCTCTTCCCGTAGTCCTTCTTGCCGCGCTTGAGGATCTCGCGCCAGGCGATCGCCGTCTCGTTGGCGTCCGCCGGGCGGACGACGTTGAGGCCGGGGATCGCGCGCAGCGAGGCGATGTGCTCGACCGGCTGGTGCGTCGGGCCGTCCTCGCCGAGGCCGATCGAGTCGTGCGTCCACACGTACGTCACCGGGAGGTGCATCAGCGCGGAGAGGCGCACGGCGTTGCGCATGTAGTCGGAGAACACCAGGAAGGTGCCGCCGTAGATGCGGGTGTTGCCGTGCAGCGCGATGCCGTTCATGGCCGCGGCCATGGAGTGCTCGCGGATGCCGAAGTGGATCGTCCGGCCGTACGGGTCGGCCTCGGGCAGCGGGTTGCCGGCCGGGAGGAACGACGACGTCTTGTCGATCGTGGTGTTGTTCGAGCCCGCGAGGTCGGCGGAGCCGCCCCACAGCTCGGGGATGACACCGCCGAGCGCCTGGAGGACCTTGCCGGAGGCGGCACGCGTGGCGACCCCGTGGCCGGCCTCGAAGACCGGGAGCTCGTTCTCCCAGCCCTCGGGCAGCTCGCCCGCGGCGATGCGGTCGAAGTCGGCGGCGCGCTCCGGGTTCGCGGTGTGCCAGGCGGCGAAGGACTTCTCCCACTCGGCCTTGGCCTCGCGGCCGCGGTCCAGCGCCTCACGGGTGTGCGCGATGACCTCGTCGGAGACCTCGAAGGTCTTCTCCGGGTCGAAGCCGAGCACCCGCTTCGTGGCCGCGATCTCGTCGTCGCCGAGCGCCGAGCCGTGCGCGGCCTCGGTGTTCTGGGCGTTCGGGGCGGGCCAGGCGATGATCGAGCGGGCCGCGATGAACGACGGGCGCTCCGTCTCGGCCTTGGCGGCCTGCAGCGCGCGGTACAGACCCTCGGGGTCCAGGTCGCCGCTGGGCAGCTGGTCCACACGCTGGACGTGCCAGCCGTAGGACTCGTAGCGCTTCAGGGTGTCCTCGGAGACCGCGGTCTCCGTGTCGCCCTCGATCGAGATGTGGTTGTCGTCCCACAGCAGCACCAGGTTGCCGAGCTTCTGGTGGCCCGCCAGCGAGGACGCCTCGGCCGAGATGCCCTCCTGGAGGCAGCCGTCACCGGCGATGACCCAGATGGTGTGGTCGAACGGGGAGGTGCCGGCGGCCGCCTGCGGGTCGAAGAGACCGCGCTCGTAACGGGCGGCCATCGCCATGCCCACGGCGTTGGCGACACCCTGGCCCAGCGGGCCGGTCGTCGTCTCGACACCCGTGGTGTGGCCGTACTCCGGGTGGCCCGGCGTCTTGGAGCCCCAGGTGCGGAACGCCTTGAGGTCGTCCAGCTCCAGGCCGTATCCGGCCAGGTAGAGCTGGATGTACAGCGTCAGGCTGGAGTGGCCCGCGGACAGCACGAACCGGTCGCGTCCGGTCCAGTCCGCGTCCGCCGGGTCATGGCGCATCACCTTCTGGAAGAGGGTGTACGCGGCAGGAGCGAGGCTCATCGCCGTACCCGGGTGGCCGTTTCCGACTTTCTGTACGGCGTCCGCGGCGAGGACGCGGACGGTGTCCACGGCCCGCTGGTCCAATTCGGTCCACTGGAGGTCTGTGGTGGTCGGCTTGGTGCTCACCCTGAGTCAGGGCTCCTCTCCACTGTTGTAAACCGGTGACTGGTTACCGCACCGGGCATTGTCGAGCCTACCCCCGTCCCAAGGCCGTACTTCTGCCCTTTCCACAGTGCGGGCGACCTGCGGAGTTCGCCTCCCGTATGAGCGCCGTCGTTCACTTCTGCGCCACCCCAACACGACCCCACCCCCGCGAAGAGCGGCGTATGCCCAACGTCTACAGTGGTCTGGTTCGCGCAAGTCTTTACTGGGCCTTCACGCCCGGAGCTTGCTGGGATTTCTCTGTCAGGGGTGTGCGTGACGGCCGTCGAGTCCCGACCCGCAGGGGTCGCCTTGACTCCGAGCCCAGGGGGCCATCGCCCGTCCGGGGCCCGCATCAAGGCATTCGTGGCTCTTACCAAGCCGCGCATCATCGAGCTTCTGTTGATCACCACCGTTCCGGTGATGTTCCTCGCCGCTCAGGGCGTGCCCGATCTTTGGCTCGTAGTAACCACCACCATCGGCGGATATCTCTCCGCGGGCGGTGCCAATGCGCTCAACATGTATATCGACCGTGACATCGACGCGCTGATGGACCGTACGTCCCAGCGCCCGCTGGTCACGGGCATGGTGAGCCCCAGGGAGTGCCTCGCCTTCGGAATCGCCCTCGCGGTGATTTCCACCGTGTGGTTCGGACTGCTGGTCAACTGGCTCTCGGCAGCCCTCGCGCTCGGCGCACTTCTGTTCTACGTCGTCGTCTACACGATGCTGCTCAAGCGCCGCACCTCGCAGAACATCGTCTGGGGCGGAATCGCGGGCTGCATGCCGGTGCTCATCGGCTGGTCCGCCGTGACCAATTCGATGAGCTGGGCCGCGGTCATCCTTTTCGCCGTGATCTTCTTCTGGACGCCGCCGCACTACTGGCCGCTGTCGATGAAGGTCAAGGAGGACTACGCCCGGGTCGGCGTCCCGATGCTCCCGGTCGTCGCCTCCAACCAGGTGGTGGCCCGCCAGATCGTCGTCTACAGCTGGGTGATGGTCGGCGTCTCGCTGCTCCTCACTCCTCTGGGCTACACGGGCTGGTTCTACACGGCCGTCGCCCTGCTCACCGGCGGCTTCTGGCTCTGGGAGGCGCACGGCCTGCAGAACCGGGCGAAGGCGGGGGTCACGGGCACCAAACTCAAGGAGATGCGGCTGTTCCACTGGTCCATCACCTATGTCTCGCTCCTCTTCGTCGCCGTCGCCGTGGACCCCTTCCTGAGGTAGTCCCGCACGCACCTGAGCTCCGCCGACGGGCGGGGGACGTGGCCGATGCCACGCCCCCCGCCCGTCGCCAGTCGATCTACCCGTCGGTAGCATCCTGTCCATGGCAGAGACCGCAGAGCCCCAGACGCAGCAGACGGACGACAGCAAGCACGCGGCCCGCGCGGAGCGCAGGGCCACGAAGCTCGCCAAGCAGATCGGCGCCTTCGCCAAGGCGCACGGCGGCGCCGAGGGGCAGCTCGCCCACCTCGGCCAGATGGGCACCCGCATCGTGCTGGTCGGCGAGGACGGCGGCTGGGGCGACCTCGTCGCCCCCTCCCACGCCGTCGCCGAGAGCGCCACGCAGAAGGCGGGCATCACGGTCCACGAGGACTTCGACGGCGAGTTCGCGGCCAAGGTCCGCACCGGCCCGTACGAGTGGTCCCGGATGGCGGGAATCCAGGTCGGCGGCCCCTCCAACGACAACAAGGGCTGAGACGCCCGGGCCCCGGACCGGGGCCGTAGGGGAACGGCGACGGCCCCCGTCCGAGAAGGACGGGGGCCGTCGCCGTGGTACCGGGGGAGCGGCTTCCGCTCAGCGCGCGGCGGCGTGCTCCGGCAGGTCTCCGGCCACCGCCGGGGCGGGGACGGCGGTGTCGGCCACCGGACGCTCGCGCAGTGACAGCAGCAGGCGCAGCACGGCGATCCACAGCAGGGCCGAGCCGAACATGTGGAGGCCGACCAGGATCTCCGGTACGTCGTTGAAGTACTGGACGTATCCGATGCCGCCCTGCGCCACCAGGACGATCAGCAGGTCACGGGCGCGGGCCCTCGTGTCCACGGGGGCATCCACGACACGCAGGGCGAAGAACATCGCGACGGCCAGGGCGCAGACGACCCAGGCGGCGATGGCGTGCACATGGGCGGCGGCGCTCCAGTCCCACGGCATGCGCGGTACGTCGCTGCTGTCGCCGGCGTGCTTGCCGGAGCCCGTCACGGTGGTGCCGAGCGCGATCAGGACGACCGTGGTGACGACGATGGCCCAGGACAGCTGCCGCACCGGGCGCGGGGCGCGCGGCCGCGGCGGCCCGTCACCCTCGCCGATCCGCACCCAGGTGAGCACGGCCACCGTGAGCAGGCAGTTGGCGAGCAGGAAGTGCCCGGCCACCGACCACGGGTTGAGGCCGGCCCAGACCGTGATCCCGCCGATGACGGCGTTCCCCATCACCAGCCAGAACTGCGACCACGCCAGGCGGGTGAGACCGCGCCGGCGGGGCTTCAGGGAACGTGCCGCGATGATCGCCCAGCCGACCGCGGCCGACAGGACGTAGGTGAGCATCCGGTTGCCGAACTCGATCGCGCCGTGCAGTCCCTGCTCGGGCGTCGCGAAGAGGCTGTCGTCGGTGCACTTGGGCCAGGTGTCGCAGCCCAGACCGGAACCGGTCAGCCGGACCGCGCCGCCGGTGATGATGATGAAAACGCTCATCACCACCGCGGCGAGTGCGGCGCGCTTGGCCGTCCTCACCGACGGAGTCCAGCGCTTGGCGATGTAGGAGAGGGGGGTTTCCACGCGCACCATCGTAAGGAACGGCTTGTGCATGTTTTCACGAGGGGTGGGCATTCCGGGTGGGCCCGGACATCCGCGGTGGCCGGGCGGTCACTCCCAGCGGAAGAAGCGGGCCGCCGCGCCCAGTCCCAGGACCGCCCAGACGGCCAGGACCGCCGCGTCGCCCCAGGGCATCGCCGCGCCGTGCTGGAGGACGTCCCTGAGCCCGTCGGAGAGCGCCGAGATCGGCAGCAGGCCCAGCACCGACTGCGCGGCGTCCGGGAACTTGTCCAGCGGCACGATGACGCCGCCGCCCACCAGCAGGAGCAGGAAGACCAGGTTGGCCGCGGCGAGCGTCGCCTCGGCCTTCAGCGTCCCCGCCATCAGCAGCCCCAGCCCGGAGAAGGCCACGGTGCCCAGCACCAGGAGCAGCAGCACGGCGAACGGGTTCCCCTCGGGCGACCAGCCCAGGGCGAAGGCGATCACCGTCAGCAGGACGATCTGCAGCACCTCCGTGACCAGCACCGAGAGCGTCTTCGCCGTCATCAGGCCCCAGCGGGGCAGGGGAGAGGCCCCCAGCCGCTTGAGCACCCCGTAACGGCGCTCGAAGCCGGTCGCGATGGCCTGGCCCGTGAAGGCCGTGGACATCACCGCGAGGGCGAGGACGCCGGGCGCCAGGAAGTCGACCGGTTCACCCGCGCCGGTGTCGACGATGTCGACCGCGCTGAACAGCACGAGCAGCAGGGTGGGGATGACCACCGTGAGCAGCAGCTGCTCACCGTTGCGCAGGAGCATCCGCGTCTCCAGCGCGGCCTGCGCGGCGATCATGCGGGGCAGCGGGGCGGCGCCGGGGCGCGGGGTGTACGTACCGGCGCTCATGCGCGCAGCTCCTTGCCGGTCAGTTCGAGGAAGACGTCCTCCAGGGTGTGCCGCTCCACCGCGATGCCGTCCGGCATCACGCCGTGCTGGGCGCACCAGGAGGTGACGGTGGCCAGCAGCTCCGGGTCGATCCGGCCGGTGATGCGGTAGGCGCCGGTGGTGAGCTCGGCCGCCTCGCTGCCGTCGGGCAGCGCCTTCAGCAGCGAGCCGAGGTCCAGGCCGGGGCGGCCGGTGAAGCGCAGGGTGTTCTCGGCGCCGCCGCGGCACAGCTGCTCCGGGCTGCCCTGCGCTATGACCCGCCCTGCGTCGATGACGGCGACGTCGTCGGCGAGCTCCTCGGCCTCGTCCATGAAGTGGGTGGTGAGCACGACCGACACGCCGTCGGTGCGCAGCTCCCGGATCAGGTCCCACGTCGAGCGGCGGGCCTGCGGGTCGAGACCGGCCGTCGGCTCGTCCAGGAAGACCAGCTCGGGGCGGCCCACGACGGCCATCGCCAGCGCGAGGCGCTGCTGCTGCCCGCCGGAGAGCCTGCGGTAGGTGGTCCGGCCGCAGCTGCCGAGCCCCAGACGCTCGACGAGCGCGCCGACGTCCAGCGGATGGGCGTGGAGCTTCGCCATGTGGTGCAGCATCTCCTCGGCCCGGGCGCCGGAGTAGACGCCGCCGGACTGCAGCATCACTCCGATGCGGGGGCGGAGCGCCGCGGCGTCCGCGACCGGGTCGAGACCGAGGACCCGCACGGTCCCCCCGTCCGGCCGGCGGTAGCCCTCGCAGCTCTCGATCGTGGTGGTCTTGCCGGCGCCGTTGGGGCCGAGGACCGCGGTCACGGCGCCCGCCGCGACCTCCAGGTCGAGGCCGTCGACCGCGGCTTTGGTGCCGTACCGCTTGACAAGGCCCCTGGCCTGTACGACGGGCTCGCTGCTCATGGCGGGCAAGTCTAGGCTGGCCGGTGAGGGGTCCGGCGCGCCGGGTTCCTCGCCGGTCCCGCGGGCCTTCCCGGCTGCCCGGCCACCGGCCGGCCCGGAGAGCGCCCACCTGCGCCGGCCTGCTGTGATCGTCATTTCCGCAGGTCAACTTAGGTCTACCTAAGTGATGAAGGGCACCGTGCCCGGTCCTGAGGCGGGTTGTCACGCCCGAAGGAATTACGCAACAATGGCGTTGTGAAATACGTTGGCGAGGCTCCTCAGGAGGAACTCGCGACCGGTGAGCGCCCGACGCGCAACCGGGTCGCGCGCTCCATCCTGGACCATGGCCCGTCCACCGTCGCCGACCTGGCGAAGCGCGTCGGTCTCACCCAGGCCGCCGTCCGTCGCCATTTGGACGCACTCGTCTCCGACGATGTGGTCGAGGCCCGCGAACAGCGGGTCTACGGAGCGCGGACCCGTGGCCGTCCGGCCAAGGTGTTCGCCCTCACCGACTGCGGCCGGGACGCATTCGACCAGTCCTACGACAAGCTCGCCGCCGACGCGCTGCGCTGGATCGCCGACACAGCGGGGGACGAGGCGCTCGTCGCCTTCGCCCGCGCCCGGATGGCCGCCCAGTCCGAGAAATACCGCGCGGTGATCGAGGCCGCGGACCCGGAGGCACGCACCGAGGCCCTGGCCAGGGCCTTGTCCGCCGACGGGTACGCTGCTACGGCGCGCAGCGCGCCGGGCCGTCAGCAGGGCGAACAGCTCTGCCAGCACCACTGCCCGGTAGCGCACGTAGCCGAGCAGTTCCCGCAGCTGTGCGAGGCGGAGACGGAATTCTTCTCCAGCCTGCTCGGGACCCATGTGCAGCGTCTCGCCACCCTCGCCCACGGGGACGGTGTGTGCACGACGTTCGTTCCGCGCAGCAGCCCCACGGCACCACAGGCTTCACAGACCACTCATTCAGCATCTGCAAGTACGGCCGGGAGGAACCCCGCATGACGCTCCCTACGGAGACTGCCCACCCTGAGCTCGAAGGCCTGGGCACGTACGAATTCGGCTGGGCCGACTCCGACGCGGCAGGCGCGGCGGCGAAGCGCGGCCTGTCCGAAGCTGTCGTCCGCGACATCTCGGAGAAGAAGAACGAACCGGAGTGGATGCTGAAGCTCCGGCTCAAGGGCCTGAAGCTGTTCGGCAAGAAGCCCATGCCGAACTGGGGCTCGGACCTGTCGGGCATCGACTTCGACAACATCAAGTACTTCGTGCGGTCCACGGAGAAGCAGGCGGAGTCCTGGGAGGACCTGCCCGAGGACATCAAGAACACGTACGACAAGCTCGGCATCCCCGAGGCGGAGAAGCAGCGCCTGGTCGCCGGTGTCGCCGCGCAGTACGAGTCCGAGGTGGTCTACCACCAGATCAACGAGGAGCTCGAGGCGCAGGGTGTCATCTTCATGGACACCGACACCGCGCTCAAGGAGCACCCGGAGCTCTTCAAGGAGTACTTCGGCACCGTCATCCCCGTCGGTGACAACAAGTTCGCCTCGCTGAACTCCGCCGTGTGGTCCGGTGGCTCCTTCATCTACGTGCCGAAGGGCGTGCACGTCGAGATCCCGCTCCAGGCCTACTTCCGTATCAACACGGAGAACATGGGCCAGTTCGAGCGGACGCTGATCATCGTCGACGAGGACGCCTACGTCCACTACGTCGAGGGCTGCACCGCGCCGATCTACTCCTCGGACTCGCTGCACTCCGCGGTCGTCGAGATCATCGTGAAGAAGGGCGGCCGCTGCCGCTACACGACCATCCAGAACTGGTCGAACAACGTCTACAACCTGGTCACCAAGCGCGCCGTGGCGTACGAGGGCGCGACCATGGAGTGGGTCGACGGCAACATCGGCTCCAAGGTCACCATGAAGTACCCGGCCGTCTACCTGATGGGCGAGCACGCCAAGGGCGAGACCCTGTCCATCGCCTTCGCGGGCGAGGGCCAGCACCAGGACGCCGGCGCCAAGATGGTCCACATGGCACCGAACACCTCCTCCAACATCGTCTCCAAGTCGGTGGCGCGAGGCGGTGGCCGCACCTCCTACCGCGGTCTCATCGAGATCGGCGAGGGTGCGCCGGGAGCCAAGTCCAACGTGCTGTGCGACGCGCTGCTCGTGGACACCATCTCCCGCTCCGACACCTACCCGTACGTCGACGTCCGCGAGGACGACGTGTCGATGGGTCACGAGGCGACCGTCTCCAAGGTCTCCGAGGACCAGCTCTTCTACCTGATGAGCCGCGGCATGACCGAGTTCGAGGCCATGGCGATGATCGTGCGCGGCTTCGTCGAGCCGATCGCCAAGGAGCTGCCCATGGAGTACGCCCTGGAGCTCAACCGGCTGATCGAGCTGCAGATGGAGGGCTCGGTCGGCTAGTACGCCGGCCGACCGCGTCCCGAAGAGATCTTGACTGAGAAAGCGAGCACTACGACAGCCATGGCTGAGGCTCAGATTTCCCCGGTGGGCTCCACCACCGCCGGTTCCATCGCGGTGGCGGCCGAGTCCACCGTCGCCACGCGCATGAGCGCGCCCCCGTCCTTCGACGTCGCGGACTTCCCGGTCCCGCACGGCCGGGAGGAGGAATGGCGGTTCACCCCGCTGGAGCGGCTGCGCGGTCTGCACGACGGCACCGCGGTCGCCACCGGCGACGGGGTCAAGGTCGTCGTCGAGGCGCCCTCCGGCGTCACGGTCGAGACCGTCGGCCGCGACGACGCCCGCATCGGCAAGGCGGGCACCCCGGTGGACCGCGTCGCCGCCCAGGCGTACTCGTCCTTCCAGCACGCCTCGGTCGTCACGGTCGCCAAGGAGGCCGTGCTCAGCGAGCCGGTCCGGATCACCGTGCACGGCGAGGGCGGTGTGGCCTACGGCCACCAGGTCATCGAGCTGGGCGCCTTCGCCGAGGCCGTCGTCGTCATCGACCACACCGGTGACGCCGTGCTCGCGGCCAACGTCGACTACGTCCTGGGCGACGGCGCCAAGCTGACCGTCGTGTCCGTGCAGGACTGGGACGACACGGCCGTCCACGTCGGCCAGCACAACGCGCTGGTCGGCCGCGACGCCTCCTTCAAGTCGATCATCGTGACGTTCGGCGGGGACCTCGTCCGCCTTCACCCCCGCGTCGCGTACGCGGCCCCGGGCGGCGAGGCCGAGCTCTTCGGCCTGTACTTCACCGACAAGGGCCAGCACCAGGAGCACCGTCTCCTGGTCGACCACAACACCCCGCACTGCAAGTCCAACGCGGTGTACAAGGGTGCGCTCCAGGGCGACGGCGCCCACGCCGTCTGGATCGGCGACGTGCTCATCCAGGCCGCGGCCGAGGGCACCGACACCTACGAGATGAACCGCAACCTGGTTCTCACCGACGGTGCCCGTGTCGACTCCGTACCGAACCTGGAGATCGAGACCGGCGAGATCGTCGGTGCCGGCCACGCCTCGGCGACCGGCCGCTTCGACGACGAGCAGCTGTTCTACCTGCAGTCCCGCGGTATCCCGGCCGAGGAGGCCCGCCGGCTCGTCGTGCGCGGCTTCTTCGCCGAGCTGGTCCAGCAGATCGGTCTGCCGGATGTCGAAGCCCGGCTCCTCGACAAGATCGAGGCCGAGCTGAAGGCGTCGGTCTGATGGCCTTCGTCAAAGCCTGTGCGCTGAGCGAGCTGGAGGACGACACCCCGAAGCGGGTGGAGCTCGACGGCACGCCGGTATCCGTCGTCCGCACCGAGGGGGAGGTGTTCGCGATCAACGACATCTGCTCGCACGCGAACGTCTCGCTCTCGGAGGGCGAGGTGGAGGACTGCTCGATCGAGTGCTGGCTGCACGGATCGAGCTTCGACCTCCGCACCGGCAAGCCGTCCGGTCTTCCCGCGACGCGCCCCGTCCCCGTATACCCCGTAAAGATCGAAGGGGACGATGTGCTCGTCTCCGTCACCCAGGAGTCCTGAGTCACCCATGGCAACGCTTGAAATCCGCGACCTGCACGTCTCCGTCGAGGCCGACAACGCCACGAAGGAGATCCTCAAGGGCGTCGACCTGACCGTGAAGCAGGGCGAGACCCACGCCATCATGGGCCCGAACGGGTCCGGCAAGTCCACCCTCGCGTACTCGCTCGCGGGTCACCCCAAGTACACGATCACGAGTGGCACGGTGACCCTGGACGGCGAGGACGTCCTGGAGATGTCCGTGGACGAGCGGGCCCGCGCCGGCCTGTTCCTCGCCATGCAGTACCCGGTCGAGATCCCCGGTGTCTCGGTCTCCAACTTCCTGCGCACCTCCGCCACCGCCGTCCGCGGTGAGGCCCCCAAGCTGCGGACGTGGGTGAAGGAGGTCAAGGAGACGATGGCCCAGCTCCAGATGGACCCGGCCTTCGCCGAGCGCAACGTCAACGAGGGCTTCTCCGGCGGTGAGAAGAAGCGCCACGAGATCCTCCAGCTGGAGCTCCTCAAGCCGAAGGTCGCGATCCTCGACGAGACCGACTCCGGCCTGGACGTCGACGCGCTGAAGACCGTCTCCGAAGGCGTCAACCGGGTGCGCGAGACCGGCGAGGTCGGCACCCTGCTGATCACGCACTACACACGCATCCTCAAGTACATCAAGCCCGACTACGTGCATGTCTTCGCCAACGGCCGGATCGCCGCCTCCGGCGGTGCCGAGCTGGCCGACCAGCTGGAGAACGAGGGCTACGAGGCCTACACGAAGGGTGGCCCCGTGAGCGGAGCGAACTCAGGAGGTACGGTCGCGTGACTGACGCCCGACAGGGGCTCTCCGGCCTCCTCGACACCGAGGCGATCCGCAAGGACTTCCCGATCCTGGACCGCACGGTCCACGACGGCAAGAAGATCGTTTACCTGGACTCGGCGGCGACCTCGCAGAAGCCGCGCCAGGTCCTCGACGCGCTCAGCGAGTACTACGAGCGGCACAACGCCAACGTCCACCGCGGTGTGTACACGATCGCCGAGGAGGCCACCGCGCTGTACGAGGGCGCTCGCGACAAGGTCGCGGCCTTCATCAACGCACCCAGCCGCAACGAGGTGATCTTCACCAAGAACGCCTCGGAGTCGCTGAACCTCGTCGCCAACATGCTCGGCTGGGCGGACGAGCCCTACCGGGTCGACAGCGACACCGAGATCGTCACCACGGAGATGGAGCACCACTCCAACATCGTGCCGTGGCAGCTGCTCTCGCAGCGCACCGGTGCGAAGCTGAAGTGGTTCGGCATCACGGACGACGGCCGTCTCGACCTGTCGAACATCGACGAGATCATCACGGAGAAGACGAAGATCGTCTCCTTCACGCTGGTCTCGAACATCATGGGCACGATCAACCCGGTCGAGAAGATCATCCGGCGTGCCCAGCAGGTCGGCGCGCTGGTCTGCATCGACGCCTCGCAGGCGGCCCCGCACATGGTGCTCGACGTGCAGGCGCTGCAGGCCGACTTCGTGGCCTTCACCGGTCACAAGATGGTCGGCCCGACGGGCATCGGTGTGCTGTGGGGACGGCAGGAGCTCCTCGAGGACCTGCCGCCGTTCCTCGGCGGCGGCGAGATGATCGAGACCGTGTCGATGCACTCCTCGACGTACGCCCCCGCGCCGCACAAGTTCGAGGCCGGTACGCCCCCGATCGCGCAGGCCGTCGGCCTCGGTGCGGCCGTGGACTACCTCTCCTCGATCGGCATGGAGAACATCCACCGCCATGAGCAGGCCATCACCCAGTACGCGGTGCGGCGGCTCCTGGAGGTCCCCGACCTGAGGATCATCGGTCCGGCGACGGCCGAGGACCGCGGTGCGACGATCTCCTTCACGCTCGGCGACATCCACCCCCACGACGTGGGCCAGGTGCTCGACGAGCAGGGCATCGCAGTCCGGGTCGGACACCACTGCGCACGGCCCGTCTGCCTGCGGTACGGAATTCCTGCGACGACGCGAGCGTCGTTCTATCTGTACTCCACGCCGGCCGAGGTCGACGCCCTGGTGGACGGGCTGGAGCACGTGCGGAACTTTTTCGGTTAGATGGCAGAGCGGCTGAGGGTTGACTGGTGAAGCTTGATTCCATGTACCAGGAAGTGATCCTGGACCACTACAAGCACCCCCACGGGCGTGGCCTGCGGGACGGCGACGCCGAGGTGCACCACGTCAACCCGACGTGCGGCGACGAGATCACACTCCGCGTGAAGTACGACGGCGACACGATCGCCGACGTCAGTTACGAGGGCCAGGGCTGCTCCATCAGCCAGGCCAGCGCCTCCGTACTCAACGAGCTGCTGGTGGGCAAGCAGCTCGGCGAGGCGCAGAAGATCCAGGAGTCGTTCCTGGAACTGATGCAGTCCAAGGGCCAGCTGGAGCCGGACGACGCGATGGAGGAGGTGCTGGAGGACGCGGTCGCGTTCGCCGGTGTCTCCAAGTATCCGGCCCGGGTCAAGTGCGCGCTGCTGAGCTGGATGGCGTGGAAGGACGCGACGGCGCAGGCGCTGTCCGAAGGGAAGACCGCATGAGCGACAACGAGACTCTCACCACCAAGCCGGCCTCCGAGGAGGAGGTCCGCGAGGCGCTGTACGACGTGGTCGACCCCGAGCTGGGGATCGACGTCGTCAACCTGGGCCTGATCTACGGCATCCATGTCGACGACGCCAACATCGCCACCCTCGACATGACCCTGACGTCCGCGGCCTGCCCGCTGACCGATGTCATCGAGGACCAGGCGAAGTCCGCGACGGACGGCATCGTCAACGAGCTCCGGATCAACTGGGTCTGGATGCCGCCGTGGGGTCCGGACAAGATCACCGATGACGGTCGCGAGCAGCTTCGTGCGCTCGGCTTCAACGTCTGACTCCTCTCGGTCCGACGTCCGGTTCCTCACGGTTCCGACGTCCGAGTCATGACGCCAAGGACGGCCCCCGGCATTGCGCCGGGGGCCGTCCTTCGTCTGTCCTAGCCGTCGGAGTCTGTCCTAGCCGTCGGAGGCGAGGCGGTTCAGCCACTCCCTCAGCAGGTGCCGCTCCCCGCTGCTGAGCAGCGTCTGCTCGGGCAGTACGGCGCGCAGGGCGCGCGCCGCGCCCGCGGGGCCCGCGTCCTGCACGGCCGGCTCCTGGTGGGTGACGGCGGTGACCATGGACTCCCGCAGCGTGGTGAACAGGGCCGGGTCGCGCCGGTCGTCGGGCAGTGACAGCCAGGTGAGCACCGCTCCGCGCGCCGTCGCGTGGATGGTCTGGGCCGCGAGCTCCTCGTCGAGGCGCAGCCAGCCGCCGGCGGCGAGGCGTCCGACGCGGCCCATCAGAATCTCCATGCCGGTCCTGAACGCGGGTGAGTCGGCCCTGGCGGGCTCGGCGTACATCAGGGTGAACAGGGCGGGGTTGGCCAGCCCGAACTCGACCGCGACGTCCCAGCCCGCACGCAGGTCCTCGATGGGATCGCGCGGGTCGGGATCGATGTGCTTGGTGGCGAGGAACGCCGTGAATCCGTGTTCGGCGACCGCGTCGAGCAGCCCCTCCTTGTCGCCGAACAGCCGGTAGATGGCCGGCGGCTGCAGGCCCGCGGCATCGGCGACCGCGCGGGTGGTGACCGCGTCGCGTCCCCCGCGCGTCAGCAGGTCGATGGCGGCGTCTATGACCCGCTGCCGGGTCTGCTCCCGGCCCGGGGACGCGGTGTCGGACTTGACGGCGGCGCCGCCCCGGCCGCGTGAAGGTGTTGGCATGCATCAACGATACCGTGTCGACGGTTCCAGTGTTAGTATCGATGATACCGTGAAGTTGATTCCGTTGGAACCAATGTTGTCGTGCCATGGGGCGACGCATGAGGAGCACATCATGATCATCGTTACCGGAGCCACCGGACACCTGGGCCACCAGGTCGTCGAGAGCCTGCTCACGCGAGTGCCTGCGGACCGGGTCGGCGTCAGCGTCCGCGACCCGAGGAAGGCGCAGTCGTTCGCCGACCGGGGGGTGCGGGTGCGGCAGGGCAGCTTCACCGACGCCGCCGGCCTCGCCCATGCCTTCGAGGGCGCTTCCCAGGTGCTCGTCGTCTCCGTCGACAAGATGGGCGACGAGTGCGTCGAGCAGCACCGCACCGCGATCGAAGGCGCCGTCGCGGCGGGTGCCCGACGCATCCTCTACACCAGTCAGATGGGGGCCTCCGCGTCCTCGCACTTCCAGGCGTGCCGTGACCACGCCGCGACCGAGGCGGCGCTGCGCGCCTGCGGAGTGCCGTTCACCTCGCTGCGCAACGGCTTCTACGCCGCCAGCGCCGCGCACTTCCTCGGTCAGGCCGAGGAGTCCGGCCGCATCGTGCTCCCCGCGGACGGGCTGGTCGCCTGGACCGCCCATGCCGACCTCGCGGACGCGGCCGCCGCCGTGCTGGCCGACGAGGGCTGCTTCGACGGTCCCACGCCGCCGCTCACCGGCGGGCAGGCGCTGACCTTCGACGACATCGCCGGCATCGCCACCGGGCTCACGGGCCGCACCTTCACGAGGGTCACCGCGCCCGACGGCCAGTTCCTGGAGCAGATGGTGGGCGGGGGCGCTCCCCGGGAGACCGCGGAGCAGCTGCTGGGCATCTTCACCGCGGCCCGGGCCGGCGAGTTCGCCACCGTCGACCCGACGCTGGCCAAGCTGATAGGCCGCGAACCCGTCGCCCTGCGCGCGGTGCTGCGCGAGCAGCTGTCGAACGGCTGATCGCCGCCGGTCGGCCACCGCGCGGTGGGGTCACCACTGCGGGGCGGCGCCTCCGTACGGCGGAGGCACCGGGCCGCCCTGCGCGGGGACGCCGGCGGCCTCGGCCAGGACCGGGCCCAGGTTCTCCGTCCGTATCCGCCGGTCGACGTAGAGCAGGCCGGTCACCAGCTGGGGGAACGTCGTCGAGATGATCTGGCTCACGAGCTGCCCCAGCAGGGTCGCGACCAGGTATCCGCTCATCGCGACGATCACCGCGGTGGGGCTCGGGTCGTCATCGAGGGAGGCGTTACCGATCATGCCGGGGAACAGGCCGAGGATCGAGAACGGGATCTGGATGACATAGCCGGCCGCGCCCGCTATCAGGCCGGCCAGCAGGGTGATGCCGAAGATCCTCCACCAGTCGCCGCGCACCAGCTGGGACGAGCGGCGCAGTGCGGCGACGGGTCCCTGGCCCTCGAAGACCACGGCCGCCGGTGCCAGGCAGACCTTTATCCAGATCCAGACCGCCAGCGGCCCGGTCACCAGGGCTCCGATGACGCCCAGCGAGATGGCGGTGGCCACGCCGCCACCGCTGTCCATCGTGAGGACGCTGATGATCACCCCGACGAAGGCCGCCATGATGAGCAGCACGGGCACGGTCGCGACCAGGGCGGTCAGGACCAGGGCGCCGATCACGGGGGTGACATGGGCCCACGCCTTGCGCCACACCGTCCCGAAGGTGACGGGCCGGCCCAGGACGGCCTCCTGCAGCACGGCCGGGACCGCCGCGTACATCAGACCGGAGACGACCGCCATCGTGACGATGCCCAGCAACGCCAGGATGCCGCCCGCGGTCACGAGCGGCATGATGTCCGCGGACGAGGCGCCCTCGTCGTAGTCGAGGGAGATCACCCGTTCCAGGTGGTCGGCGACGGCGGCGTAGGCGACGGCCACCGCCGCCGCCATCAGGAGCGCCGCGCCGCCGTACAGCGCGGCGGCCATGCCGAAGAGCTGCTTCCAGTACCTGCCCATCGTCGAGAACGCCCCGCCCAGCACGTCCCCCAGCTTCAGCGGGACGAGCGGTATCACCCCCGGCTTCGGCGGCGGCACCCAGCCGCCCCACCCCGGCGGCCCCCCGTAGGGACTACCGCCGTACGCCGCGCCCCCGTAGGCGCCCCCGCCCCACCCTGCGTCCTGCGCCACTACTGCTCCGTCGCTCGTATCGTCCGCTTGTCATCCGGTCCTACCGGTGCGGACACCGTAGCGTCCCGGAGTGCCCGTGATTCCCTTCCTGGCCGGTCACGATATGGGTGCACCGTCGTTGCGTACGCCCGTACGCAACGTTGTGTACGCTCGTACGCATGGGATACGGAATGCTGGCCGCGGCCATAGCGGCGGAGGTGGCCGGGACCACGGCCATGAAGTACAGCGAGGGGTTCACCCGGCTGTGGCCCTCGCTCATCACCGTCGTCGGCTACGTGCTGGCGTTCGCCCTGCTGGCCCAGACCCTCAAGACGCTGTCCATCGGCACGGCCTATGCCATCTGGGCGGGGGCGGGCACCGCGGCCGTCGCAGCCATCGGCATCATCTGGATGGGCGAGTCCGCGAGCCTCGCCAAGCTGGCCGGCATCGTTCTGGTCATCGCGGGGGTCGTCGTCCTCAACCTCGGAGGAGCCCACTGATGGCCCGGCGGTACGACCCCGAGCGGCGTGAGCGCATCATCGACGCGGCCATCCGTGTCGTCGCGGACCGGGGCATCGGCGGGCTCAGCCACCGCACCGTGGCCGCCGAGGCCGATGTGCCGCTCGGCTCGACGACGTATCACTTCGGCTCGCTCGACGAGCTGCTGGTCGCCGCGCTGCGCCGGTGCAACGAGAACTTCGCCCGGACGGTGCGGGAGAGCCCGTACTTCTCCGACCCCGGTGTCCCGCTGGCCGACGGGCTGACCCGGCTGCTGGGGGAGTGGTTCGCGGCGGGGCCCGGGCCGCCGGCGCTGGAGTACGAGCTGTACCTCGCGGCCCTGCGGCGGCCCGCCCTGCGGCCGGTCGCCGCCGAGTGGGCCGACGCCCTGGCCGTGCTCGTCGCCGACCGCACCGACCGGGCCACCGCGCGGGCGCTCACGGCCCTGCTGGACGGGATCAGCCTCCAGGTGCTGCTCACCGGCGGCGACTTCGACCCGGAGTACACCAGGGAGATGCTGGCCAGGGTCGTGGACGGGGCCGGCCGCTGAAGACCGGCCGGCTACTGAAGACCGGCCGACTACTGGGACCGGCCGACCACCGAGACCGGTCGGGTGCTGGGACCGGTCGAGTGCTGAGGCCGGCCGGACTGGCGTCGGTCAGACGGCGCCCCGGCGGACGGCTGCCAGCGCTGCCCGCACGCTCGCCTCGATGTCCGTGACGGGGTACAGCGCCTCGACGACCGTACGGTCCCGGTCCACCACGAGCGTCAGCCGCTTCAGCCGGGTGACGCCGGCCGCGCGGAACGTGGGCAGCCGCAGCGCGGCCGTCAGGGCCAGCCCCGCGTCGGAGAGCAGCGGGAAGCGCAGCCCCTCCTTGTCGGAGAACGCCTTCTGCTCGTCCGGGCGTTGGGTGGACACCCCGTGCACGGTCGCGCCCGCCGCCGTGAACTCGGCCAGCTGGTCGCGGTAGGTGCACGACTCAAGGGTGCAGCCCTTCGCGCCCGGGATCCCGGCCCACCCCGGCGGATAGGCGTCCTGGCGGGCGTACGCGCCGGGGAAGCAGTACAGGACGGTGTGCGGGGTGCCGGCGACGGGATCGCGCAACCGGCCGTCGTGGTCCAGCAGTTCCAGCTCCGGCAGCCGGGTGCCCACCAGGGCATGCACCCGCGCCGCCTCCCTGGAGTCCTCCGTGGTCGTGGCCATCGTCTCCCCTTCCCCCAGCACCCAGGCGTCGCCCCAGTCCTGAAGCGCGATCAGTACCGGCAGCAGGGCGCGGCCGCGCGGCGTGAGCCGGTATTCGTGGCGGACCGGGCGGTCCTGGTAGGGGTGCCGGGCCAGCACCCCCGCCTCCGTCAGCAGGCGCAGCCGCTCGGTGAGCACCTTGCGCGACACCCCCAGCTCCTGCTGGAGCGCGTCGAAGCGGTGCACCCCGCGCGCGGTGTCGCGCACGATCAGCAGGGTCCACCAGTCGCCCACGACGTCGAGCGCCTGGGCGATCGCGCAGTCGGCGTCGGCCAGGCTGGTGCGCTGCGGCACGATGTCCGCCTCCTTACTCGGTTGACCTGCGGTTACCAGGCTGCCATAGTCCGTTCCCAAAAGGAACTTACCCTGGGGGGAACGGGATGGGCATGTTGCGTGGCGTACCGAGAACGGTGCGCCTCCTGGCGTTCGGCGCCTTCCTCAACGCCGTCGTCAGCTTCACCTTCGTCTATCTCTTCGTCTACCTCACCGGACCGCGCGGCCTCTCCGTCGCCCAGGCGGGTGTGATCAGCGGCATCGGCGGGATCGGCCTGGTCGCGGGGAACTTCACCGGCGGCTGGTTCGGGGACCGGTACGGCCACCGGCGGGCGCTCCTGACCGGCGCCTGTGTGAGCGGGGCCGCACTCATCACCCTCCCCGTACTGCCCCTGACCGCCCTGTACGCGGTGCTGCCGCTCGCGCAGTACGCCTCAGGGGTCGTCCGCTCGGCCAACGCCGCCCTGGTCGCGGTCTCCGTCCCGGAGGGGGAACGCCGCCAGAGCTTCGCCCTCACCCGCTTCGCCTCCAACGGCGGTTTCACCGTCGGGCCGCCCCTCGGCGCGCTGATCGCCGCCGCGACCTCGTACGACTGGCTCTTCCTGGCGGACGGCCTGGGCACCCTGCTCTTCGCCGGCTACGCGGCCACGATGCTGCCGTCCCGCGGCACCGCGCACACCCGGCCCGCGCACGATCCGGACGCACCCGGCCTCTGGCGCGAACTCCGGGCCAGACCCGCGGTGCTGGTCCTGCTCGCCGCGATCGTCTGCGTCGACCTCGTCTACCGGCAGCAGTACTCCACCCTGCCCGTCTTCCTCGGCGACCACGGCCACGGCACCCAGTTCTACGGCTGGCTGATCGCGGTCAACGGGGGTGTCATCCTCTGCCTCGAACTCCCCGCCACCCACGCGCTGCGCCGACGGGCACCGCTCACCGTCGTCGGGACCGGACTGATCCTCGTGGGGCTGGGCTACGCGGTGCTGATCCCCGGGGCGGGAGCCCTGTTCGCCGTCTCGATGATGGTGGCGCTGACCTCGGGCGAGATCCTCTACAAGACCACGGCCACCGCTTACGTCGCCGACCAGGCGCCGGCCCATGCGCAGGGCCGGTTCCAGAGCCTGTACGCGGGTGCCTCCATCAGCGGCCAGGTCCTCGCCCCGCCCCTGGGTGGTGCGCTGTACACCGCCGCCCCCGCGCTGCTCTGGCCCTTGTGCGCCGTCCTCGCGTGCGGCGCGGGCGTGGCCGTACTGGCGGCGCGGCGGCTGCGCGAACCCCCCTCGGGGCTTCGGGTGACGGGCGGTCCGAGGAGCGAGCGCCCCGTCCCTCCGGGCGAACACGCTCCGGCAGCTGAGACCGGTTCGCCCGTGAAGGGCTCCGACGGTTAGGTTCTGTTCATGACCGACACGACTTCCCAGGGCTCCGCCCGCACCACCGGCGCCGTCGCCGCCGGCCTCGCCACCATCGCCGGTGACGGCACCGTCCTCGACACCTGGTTCCCCGCCCCCGAGCTCTCCGCCGAGCCCGGCCCGGCAGGGACGCAGCGACTCAGCCCCGAGGAGGCGGTGAACCGCCTCGGCGAGGGCGCCGCCAAGGCCATCGGTGTGGACGCCCGCCGCGGGGTGGAGATCGTCGCCGTGTCCACGGTCATCTCCTCGCTGGACGACAAGCCGCTCGACGCGCACGACACCTACCTGCGGCTGCACCTGCTCTCGCACCGTCTCGTGCAGCCCCACGGGCAGAACCTCGACGGCATCTTCGGCTTCCTCGCCAACGTCGCCTGGACCTCGCTGGGCCCGGTCGCCGTCGACGACCTGGAGAAGGTCCGGCTCAACGCCCGCGCCGAGGGCCTGCACCTCCAGGTCACCTCGGTGGACAAGTTCCCCCGTATGACGGACTACGTCGCGCCCAAGGGCGTCCGCATCGCCGACGCGGACCGGGTGCGGCTCGGCGCGCACCTGGCCTCCGGCACCACCGTGATGCATGAGGGCTTCGTCAACTTCAACGCGGGCACCCTCGGCACCTCCATGGTCGAGGGCCGCATCTCCGCGGGCGTCGTCGTCGGCGACGGCTCCGACATCGGCGGCGGCGCGTCCACCATGGGCACGCTCTCCGGCGGCGGCAAGGAGCGCATCGTCATCGGCCAGCGCTGCCTGATCGGCGCCGAGGCCGGCATCGGGATCGCGCTCGGCGACGAGTGCGTCGTCGAGGCCGGGCTGTACGTCACGGCCGGCACCCGGGTCACGATGCCCGACGGCCAGGTCGTCAAGGCGCGCGAGCTCTCCGGCGCCTCGAACATCCTCTTCCGCCGCAACTCGGTGACCGGCGCCGTCGAGGCCCGCCCGAACAACGCCGTGTGGGACGGGCTCAACGACATCCTGCACAGCCACAACTAGGCAGTGACGGCGAGGAGTTCCTCGTAGACCCGGCGCAGCCCGTCGACCGCATCGCGGCCGGCGGGCTGCAGCGGTTCGCGGACCGGGCCCGCGTCCAGCAGCGCCTTCACCGTGACCGTACCGGGCAGGCCGGAGGCCATCATGGCCTCGACCAGAGGGATCGTCAGCCCGTTGAGGCGGGCCGCCTCCGCCGTGTCGCCCGCGTCGAACGCGTCCAGCACGGCCCGCATCCGGCGCGGGGCCGCGTTGGCGACCGTACTGACGTAGCCGGCCCCGCCGAGCGCGTACAGCGGGAGGTTCAGCTCCTCGCACCCCGAGTAGTACGCCAGCGAGGTCCGCGCCATCACCTTGGCGGCCGCGAGCAGATCGTACGAACAGTCCTTGACCGCCACGACGCGTGGATGTTCCGCCAGACGCAGCAGCGTTCCCGGCTCGATCCTCGTGCCGGTGCGGCCCGGGATGTCGTACACCATCAGCCCGATGCCGGTGGCCTCCGCGACCCGGAGGAAGTGCGCCTCCACCGCGGCCTGCGGGGGACGGCTGTAGTACGGCGTCACCACCAGCAGCCCGTCCGCGCCCGCGGCCTCGGCCTCCTGGGCGAGCCGGACCGTGTGCCGGGTGTCGGAACTGCCCACGCCCGCGACGAGCGGGACCGAGGGCCCGACCGCCTCCCGGACGGCCCGCAGCAGCGCGGTCTTCTCCTCGTCCGTCGTCGTCGGCGACTCGCCGGTGGTGCCGCTGAGCACCAGGCCGTCGCAGCCGTCCGCGACGAGACCGGCGGCATGGCGGCGGGCGGCGTCCAGGTCCAGGTCACCGGAGGCGGTGAACGGGGTGATCATGGCGCAGAGGGCGCGGCCGAAGGGCCTGGCCGTGTGGGATGTCATCTCCGCAGTCTCGGCGCCCGGTGCGTGCGGGTCCACTTAGTTCTGCTTGGGGTGTCGGGCAAGAGACGCTGAAATGTCGTGGGCCCCGTCTGGCATGATCGAACACAGTGGCGACGGACCGTTCCAGGGGTGGGTACACGGCATGCGCGTACGGAGAACGATCTCGGCAGCCGTGTTCACGGCGGCCACGCTGACCCTGTCCGGCTGCGCCGGTTTCCTCGTCCCCGCCGGTGAGGGCGAGCCGGGCCCCTCGCCGAGCCCCGCCGCCCCGACGCGTCCGGACGCCGCCGCGCCCGCCCCCGACGCCGGTCCCGCGACGGACGGGCCCGCCCCGCTCGCACCCACCCCCGCGGCGTCGGCCTCCGGCTGCCCCGATTCCGGAGTGGTCGTGGACATGGGCCCCGTCCAGACGGCGATGTTCAGCCGCGCGGTCATCCTCACGCTCACCAACTGCGGGAAGAAGCCCTACCGCGTCCACGGCTACCCCTCCGTCCGCGCGCTGGGGGAGGACGGGAAGCGCATCCCCGTACCCGTGAACGCGGGCGGATCGATGTTCGGCAACGACGAGGGCCCGGAGGAGGTCGAGCTGAAGCCCGGTGCGAGCGTCACCTCGACGCTGGCCTGGGTCTCCACCCAGGAGGGCGGCGACCTCATCGAGGGTGACGCCCTGGAGATCGCCGCCGCCCCCGACACAGGGGCGCGGGTCTTCCCGCTGGAGGGCCACGACATCCGCCTGATGGACGAGCTGAACACCACGGCCTGGCGGACGGGGAAGGCCGGATGACCGGCCTTGACCTCAAGCGCGCTTGACGTATGAGGGTGGTGACCGGAGGCGCACCACGGGGCGCGCCCGGAGAGGATCCCGCCATGACGTCCGTACAGTTCGGCTCCCGTCCCGACCTCACCCGTTCCGGCGTGGGCGTCGTCAAGGTCAGCACCTGGGGCGTCGGTACGCCGGAACGGCAGCGCCGGACGGTCGAGGCCGTCCGCGCCGCATGGGAGGCCCGCGAGTGGCCGCACCCCGGGCTGCTGTCGTACAGCGTCCTGGTCGGCGACGACGGGAAGACCCTGCTCAACTACTCCCAGTGGGCCGACGAAGCCGCCCACCGGGACTTCGCCCGTACGGGCCGTGACGAGCGCGTCGCCGAGATCGACGCGGCGGTGCCCGGCATCGAGCGGATCGGACTGCGCGCGTTCGAGCTGTACCGCTCCGGGGTGAAGGAGGACGACGTCCGGGAGCCGGGCTGCGTCGTGACCGTCGACGTCGAGTTCGACGGAGCCGACCCGGCCCGCCAACAGGACTGGGTGGACAGGGTGTTCGAGGCGCTGGAGAGCGACCCGGCGCTCGCACCCGGCGGTATCTCGGCGCACTTCCACGCCAGTACGGACGGGACCCGGGTGCTCAACTACGCGGAGTGGGAGACCGCGCAGGCCCACATCGACGCCCTCGCCCAGCCCGGCGGCGGCGTCGGATCGCTGACGCCGCAGTGGCACCGGGTCCAGAACTACGCCGGTCTGAAAGGCAGTACGGTGCGCCGCTGGACGCCCGCGCTCAGCATCGGGGCGGACCTCCGGTAGAACCGGGCGGCTCGGGACGAATTGCGTCTACGCTTGGGAGTCGGCCGAGGCCACGTACGCACCGGGCCGGCCCCTTGCACACAGCCCGCGCACGCCCCGAGGAGAACCCCCTGATGTCCGCAGAGCGCCCCTCCCTGCCGCCGGTGCGGCTGCACACCGAGGCCGAGCTGGCACGGGACGCGCTGGCGGCTCCGCTGCTCGCCCGCGCCGTCCGCCTCGCCCGCTGGGCGGGCCCCACGACCCGGGTCGGCGCCGGCGGCGAGCTCGTCGACGCCCAGCTGCCGGCGGCGGCCCAGCACCTGGGGCTCGCCGACGACGAGGACGGTGCCGCGTACGCCAGCGAGGCGTGGCGCCTCGCCGTCGACACCGGGCTCGTCGACGTCGAGGACCCGCAGGACGAGGCGGAGGACGCGGAGGGCACGGACGGCGAGGCGGAGGGCACCGTCACCGCCGGCGAGAACCTGGGCCTGCTGACCTCCGGATCCCCGCAGGACGTCCTCGCGATCTGGCTCGACGGCCTGGAGGCCGTGCACGCGGACGCCACCGCACCGGCCTTCGACGACTTCGCCGACCTCATCGGTGAGGACGGCAGCGTCGACTTCGAGGCCCTGGACTGGGACCCGGAGGAGGAGGCCGAGTTCCTCGACGGGGTGCTCGGCAACCTCTATCTGCTGACCCTCTCGGAGGCCGGGCCGGGCGACGGGCCCGTCCCGCTGCCCGCCCTCGCCGCGTCCGTCGTGGTGCCCGAGGACATGGGGGAGCCCACGGACGACGTCCTGGAGCAGGTGTCCGAGGCCATGATGCGGCTGGACGACCAGTTCCGGGTCCTGGAACCCATCGGGATCGTCGAATACCGGCCGGTGGACGAGACGTTGCTGACCGAGGAGGGCGAGGAGGCGACACCGCCCGCCGACGACGAGGACGTCACCCGCTACGGCATGGTGAAGCTGACCCCGCTCGGTCTCTACGGCATCCGGGAGCGGATGCTGGAGGCCGGCGTGGACGCGCCCGCCGTCGGCGACCTCGCCGACAAGGGGGCCGACGTCCTCCTCGACGGCATCGCGTACTACCCCGAGGAGGCCGCCCGCACCGAGGTCGGCCTCTGGCTCGGCAGGCGCGGGGCGGAAGGGGCGGAGACCGCCGCGGCGGAACTCCTGGGCGCGGCGCGCGGCGCCGACCGGCGGGCACCGCTGCGCCGGCTCCACTGCCAGCAGGCCCTCGCCCTGGTCGGCCCGGAGGCCGAGCCCGCCGTGCGCGCGGTGCTCGACGATCCTGAGCTCGGCGGGCTGGCGCGGGTCTGGCTCGCGGAGCGCGGAGCGGCGGACGTGCCCGCGCCGCCGGAATCGATGATCTTCTGGCTCGCCGTGGACACGATCGCCGCGCAGCTGGACGCCGACGGCGAGCTGGACGAGCTCCAAGGGCTGGTCGAGGGGCTCTCCGGCCAGCACAGCGGCTTCTTCGACGAGGCCTGGCGGGTGGACCACCCCGCCACCGCCGAGGTCCTGGAGGCGATGGGCCGCCTCCACAGCGACCGTGGCGCCGCGAAGGCCGCCCGTAAGGCCGCCTACAAGGCACGGTCGCGGCAGAAGGACTGAGAGGGAGGGGCGGGGGTGGGGCTGGGGCTGAGGCACAGGACCCCCGGGCGTCGGCCGGAGTTGGTGCGGGGGAGGGAACGTGATCGCGCCAACCCACCCGGCCACGCAGCCCAGGAGTCCGCGATGTCGATCACGCGCAGGGAATTCAGCAGACAGCCGGCCCTCACCGGTGCCGGTACAGCCCTGACCGTCCCGCCGCGGTGCGGCGGCGCCGAGGCGCGGAACCGACACCCGCCCACCAGGCCCTGCCAGTACTGACGGTCCGCCACATCGTTTGCTGAACTGTCCACTTGCTGGGCCCGTACGGAGCCCGAGCGGCCTCGCCTGCCGAAAGTCGCGTGTATCGGGCGCTCGGCCGACAACTTCACCACACTCGTCGCCGGATGTTCATTTTTGTGTTGACCACAAGATCATGTGTTCGCTAACTTCCACTTCCTCGCCTGCTGTGAACAGGCCTCGTGGGGGGTCGCATCGGGTGTGAGATTCGGAGTTCCCGCGTGTCGGGCAAGTCTTCCAAGCGCATAACCGCCGTGGTCGCCATGGCGTCAGCCTTCGTCTTTGCACTGTCCACCGGTGCCTCTGCCAACTGGAACGGCACCATCGGTTCATGGACAGACGGCGGCGGGGCCAACGGCCAGTCCCGCTACTGGGCGGACGAGAGCTACACGGAGATCATCTTCAAGGGCTGCACCCGCCAGGGCGGCAGTGCCACCACCGGTGTCGAGCTGTGGGACTACGATGCCCTGTCCTCCAACGACTTCTACGGTGAGAAGACCTTCACCAACTGCTTCAACGGTTCGAGCTACGCGAGCCGGGGCACCTACAACGGTCTGCCCAAGGAGTCGGACTACTTCTTCCAGCTCGACAACGTCGGCGGCGGGAACTCGTGCTGCCTGCTGTGGGCGACCTACGCGGGAGTCGACACCACACTCGCCGACTCCTGACCGGTTTTCTGCAGCGTGGGGGGGGGGGGGGGGGGGGGGGGGCCCCCCCCCCCCGGGGGGCCCGCCCCCCGCCCCCCCGCGAAAGCCCCACCCCCCCCACACACACCACACCCCCCCCCGCGGCGCCCGCCGCGCCCCCGCACGAGGG